>CAXBMA010000007.1:0-184237 GCA_963976855.1 uncultured Aureibaculum sp.
TAGGTGTTAGGTGTTAGGTGTTAGGTGTTAGGTGTTAGGTGTTAGGTGTTAGGTGAAAATAAAATAACCCAACTCGCAAAATTAATTACGCCTCTAAATTTCCCTCAAAGGGGCAATATTAAAAGTATGTTTATAGAAATGTCCCCTTGAGGGGACTTGAGGGGTGTTTTCCTAATACCGTCTTTTCGTATCAAACACGGAATAACAAAAACACAAAATTTAACAATATGAAAAAGTTAATTATACTAATATTTGCAATCTGGTTTCATAGCAGTTTTAGTCAAACTCTTACGGGCAACCTAAATCTCAATGACGCCGCTATTGGCTTGACGGAACAACAGGTTGTCTATGATCCTACCTATTTTTCAATTCCGTACCCTAATGGAGATGTACCCATCGGCATAGGTGTCTGTACAGATGTAATTATTAGAGCCTACAGAAAAGTGGGGCTTGATTTACAAAAAGAAATTCATGAAGATATGAAGGCGAATTTTAGTAAATACCCAAAATTATGGGGATTAAAATCAACCGACCGCAATATCGACCACAGAAGAGTACCCAATTTAATGACCTATTTTAAACGAAAAGGAGCGGAATTGGCAATTACAAAAAACGCAGAAGATTATAAACCTGGTGACGTTATTGCCTGGAATCTTGGTGGTGCTATTACCCATATTGGCATTGTAGTCGATAAAAAATCAAACGACGGCAAACGCAATTTAATTGTACATAATATTGGTGCCGGACAAGTAATCGAAGATTGCTTGTTTAAGTTTAAGATTATTGGGCATTATCGATTCGAAAATTAAGACCTTTTTCGATTGAACATTTCTATTTTACACCCCTAAAGTCCCCTCGAGGGGACAATACTAAAAGTATGTTTGGATAAATGTCCCCTTGAGGGGACTTTAGGGGTGTTTTATTATTTCGTCATACCCTCGTAGACGGAAAATGGTAGGTTTGGCGAAGCTAAATCAAAAAATGACAATCGGAGTAGATTTTCATTTCTTGGCACGCTTATTGACTACTATTAAGTAATTAATAATAAATTATAATTAAAATGAGTAAAGGAACAGTAAAATTCTTCAATGATTCAAAAGGATTTGGATTCATAACCGAAGAAGGTTCAAACAAAGAACATTTCGTTCACATTTCTGGATTAATCGATGAAGTTCGCGAAGGCGATGAAGTTGAATTTGATTTACAGGAAGGTAAAAAAGGATTAAACGCAGTAAACGTAAAAGTTTTATAAATATATTGAGTTCGATTTTTTAAAGAAAAGCCCATCAAATGATGGGCTTTTTTATTTTTAATATTCTCGTAATAGAGGGCGTGTCAAACAGGTAGGGCCACCACCACCTTTAACACTAATATGATCTCCTTTATAACTAAATACCTCACAGCCTGCATCTAATAAGGCTTTCTCTGTTTTCGGATTGCCATTGACCATGATACATTTTCTGGGGGCTATTGCTAAGACATTACAGCCCATAGACTCAAACTCTTCTTCTGGAACTTCTACCAATCCAAACCCTCTATCGAGGAGTTCATTCCTAAATTTGATAGGCATTAGCGGCGAATAAACCACTGCTAAATCTTGGTCGACCGGACTTAATATAGACATTAAGTGAAACACATCTTCTTTTCCTCTATAATGAGGTAAGGCAACCACAATTACCTCAACTCCTTTCGGTTCTAACAATTGTTTTAATTGTTTGATTCCTTCTTCATTGGTTCTGTACGTATGGCCTACCGCCAATGTGTGTTTATCTAACCAAGCAACATCACCTCCTTCTAAAGTTCCTGGCGCTTGTATTTGTCCTAATATCTTTATGTTTTGACGCGTATATTCCAACAATTGCGCTTCTGGCTCATTTACTCTGCCTGTCTTTCCCATATTGCAAAGTATCAATCCGAAATCTGTTGCGATGGCCGCATCTCTACAATAAATTGAATCAATGGAAACTTTTTCATTAAAGGGAAAATGATGCACCTCAATCTTATTATTTTTAAAAATAGTCTCGAAATGATCATACTCTTCTATAGAAAGATCAAAATCGGGTCGCGATAAGTAGTTTAAATCCTTCCATTGTTCACTAATATGAATATCAGAAACAAATGCATTTTTTACAGGCTTTATAAAAACCGATTGTAATTTTAAGTATTCTGTGTGCTGTGTGGTCTTCATCTAATCGTTGCGTTTATTCCATCGCATTAACAAATAAAATGGAAGCCCTAACATTAATAATAAAAAGCCATAAAAAACAGTATCTCTTCCTGAGCCATAAAGTGCCCAGAGCGAAAAGGCAATACCCAATCCTCCTAATAATAGTGTCTTAACCCAATTATTTGCGTGCAATTTTTTATCAATAATCACTAAAACATAGGCGGCGGATACAAATAGGTAAGGAATTAAATTTGAGAAAACAGAAATCTCAACTATAAATTTAAACTGATCAACGAGTCCTTCGCTAAAATTCATAAGCATCACAATACTTGAAAGTAAACTTCCTATGATTAAGCCTATGATAGGGGCTCCGTTTTTATTTTCTCGTTTAAATACCCGAGGAAATAACGTATCTCTCGCCGCTGCCATCGGCACTTGCGACATGATAAGAATCCATCCGTTTAAAACACCGATTCCTGAAATAATCACTCCAATTGCCACAAAATAACCTCCGGACTCTCCTGCAATTAATTTGGCAGCTTCCGCAAATGGCGCTGCCGTATTTTGCAAGGTATCCATAGGTAAAATTCCAAATAATACAACAGTGCTCATTATATAAATTACGGTAGTAAAAATAGCACCAAGCATGGTAGCTTTGGGTACTGTCTTTTCAGGATTTTCTACGTTTTCAGCAGGAATAGTAGCACATTCAATCCCTAGAAATGCATATAGCGTTAAGGTAGCTACAACCGGAAAAGTTGCAAAATTGCTATTTCCAGTTAAATTAAAGGCAGGGAAATTATCTATCTTAAAATAGAAAGCGCCCACCAATATCACAAAAATTAAAGGCAGTATTTTTAATACCGTGGTGACTACTTGAACCCTTCCTGAAGCTTTGACTCCTCTAGAATTAACATAGGTAAATATCCATATTAATAACAATCCAATACTCACTTGAAGAACAGAATTACTTTTTAACTCTGGAAAAAAGAAACTCAAAGCTCCTACTATAGCGATAGCAATTGCTCCATTACTCACCCAACAGGAAATCCAATACCCCCATGCTACTAAAAAACCGATAAAATCACCAAATCCCTCTTTGGCATACGTATAAGGCCCGCCACTTTTATTGACAATTATGCTGCTAAAATTGCTAAATATTTTTGCCAATATCAAGGCACCAATTGCAGTAAATACCCAACCTAACAGGCTAATACTACCATAGGAAGTTAGGGCAGCTGGTAAAACAAAAATACCCACACCTATCATATTACCAACCACCAATGACGTAGTTGTAATTAAACCGATTTTTTGTGATTTAGGATTCATTAATTTAAAGAGTTAAATATTAATTACTTACATTTAAAGTATAATTAAAGATACAATTTTATTGCACATGCCACATCAATTTAAAATCCATCCCGATATCGCTAAAGCGGAAACTTTACCTGCTTCATTTTATAAGGATACTGCTATTTTTGAAGCCATTAAAGAAAAGGTTTTTTTAAAATCTTGGCAATGGATTGGTGATGAAAATTTGGTAAAACTGCCACAATCTGTTCACCCTTTTGTACTGTTAGACCATTTTTTAACAGAGCCCATGTTACTCACAAAAAACGAAAATGATGAGATTAGCTGCCTAACAAATGTATGTACTCATAGAGGTAATTTGGTAGCACTAAACCCTGGTAAGTCTAAAAAATTAACCTGTACGTATCATGGTCGTCGATTTTCACTTAACGGTGAATTTGAGCACATGCCAGAATTTAATGATGCAGAAAATTTCCCGAGACCTTGTGATAATTTACACAAATTCGATTTAAAAAAATGGGGACCTTTTTTATTTGTTGGGCTGAATGCTGATTTTGATTTTAGTCAAGTACTCGATAAAATGAATGAACGAATCGGTTTTCTACCTTTAGATGAATTCTATTTAAATGAATCGCTCTCTAAAGATTATTTAGTACATGCCAATTGGGCTTTGTATTGCGACAACTATCTTGAAGGGTTTCATATCCCGTTTGTTCATGAAGGATTGAGCAAGGTACTCGATTATGGCAATTATAAAACGGAAGTTTACAAGCACTGCACGCTTCAAATTGGCTACACAAATAAAGCTACAGAAGTTTTTGAGTTGCCTGAAGGTCATCCTGATTATGGTAAAAATGTTGCGGCCTATTATTATTGGGTTTTCCCAAACATGATGTTTAATTTTTATCCTTGGGGATTGTCTATAAATATTATAAAGCCAATAGCTATAAATAAAACCAAAGTTTCCTTTATTTCATATATCTATGATGAAAGTAAATTAGATAAAGGCGCTGGTAGCGCTATAGAAAAAGTAGAACGAGAAGATGAATTTGTAGTAGAAAATGTTCAAAAAGGAGTTCGTTCATCCTTTTATAAAGCGGGGCGCTTCTCGCCAACACGAGAAAAAGGTGTACATCACTTTCATCGTTTATTAGCTGAGTTTCTGAACCAATAATAAGCCTTTGCATATTTCTTCCAAAACCTTGAATCTTTCTCTAGGCTCAGAGGAATGAATATGGAAATCACCTAATTAGGAACGTATTCAATAATTTTGTTTTTTCTCATCTATAGATTTGGTCAATGCCGAAGAGATAATACCTGTTGGAATAGCAACGATACCCAAACCAATTAACAAAATAACAAAGGTAAACATCTTTCCTCCTACGGTAATTGGATACACATCTCCATAACCTACAGTCGTCAATGTTATTACCGCCCACCACAAACTATCAAAAATAGAGGAAAAAACTTCTGGCTGTGCAGCATTTTCAAAATAGTAGATTCCAACTGCAGAAAGGTAAATTAAAATTAAGGTCACAAAAATAAAAAGCTGGATCTCTTCCTTAGCATACATAACAGACCTTGAAAAATGTTTGATCGCTCGGTTATAACGTACCATTTTTAAAATGCTAAAAAGCCTTAAAAAACGCAAGGCACGTAAAGCACGTAGATCAACGCCAAAACTTAAATAAAATGGCAATATGGCGAATAGATCAACCAGTCCGAAAAAACTAAAAACAAAACGCAGCTTCTTTTCAGAAACATATAGCCTTAAAAGGTATTCTACACTAAATACAATCACACAAACTATTTCAACAATCTTAAGCAATTGCCGTGTGCCAGGTGCCAAATCGGGAATCGTTTCAACAGAAAACGTAATTATAGCGATTACAATGAGCAGTTGAATGCTGATTGCAAAAACTTTACCGTAGCCTGAATTAGGTTTGTCAATTAGTTCTTTAATGAATTCTTTATTCATCAATTCAATTTATAATTTAACTTTTGACTGTCTAATACGTTTAATAAATCTTGAGAAATTTTCACTTTAGACCCTCTGCTAGGCATGCGCAATTGCATTTTATCTTCTACATCATACACCACAAAATTAAGAACATCTTCTCCTTTGTGTTCTTTAACTATTCCTTCTAAGGCTTGAATTCTGCGTTCATTTAATTCGTTAATATCCAATCGTAAGGTTATTTTTTTTGCCAGGGCTTCCAAAACATCTTGCAGCAGTTGCACTTGATTGAATTGTACTCGAATATCTCCTTCGCGCCATCCAGGACGTACTGAAATTCGAATGTACAAAAAGGAGTTGGGGATTAAAAAATGTTTAAATTTTAAGTAATCTTCACCAAACATTCTAAACTCTTGTGAATCTGAATAATCTTCAATCGTAAAGGCCGCCCACCCTTTTCCATTTTTGGAAATACGGTGTTGCACGTCTGTAACGATACCTCCAATATTCATGTCTTTATTTATTAGATCAGCGGTATTTGCAAAGGCTCCAATGGGTGCGTTGCAGAAATATTTCATTTCTGTTTTATAATCGTCAAGCGGATGCCCAGAAATATAAATTCCTATCACTTCCTTTTCCTTGGCTAATTTCTCCATAACACCCCAAGGCTCACAGTCCGGAATGGTAGGTTCTTCAAACTGAACTTCTGACGTTTCTCCAAACATTGAAATCTGTGCCGAGTTTTTATTTTCTTGAAATTTATTACCATAACGAATAGCACGCTCTATAAAAGTCACGCCCCGCTCATCCAATTCAAAATATTGCGCTCTGCTTGTTTCGGTAAATGAATCAAAGGCTCCAGCTAAAATCAATCCATCAAAGGCTTTTTTATTCGCAGATCTTAAATCAACTCGCTTCGCTAGATCAAAAATTGACTTATAGGGTCCGTTCTCCTTGCGTTCAGCAACAATAGCCGCCACAGCATTTGCCCCCACTCCTTTTATGGCTCCCATTCCAAAACGAACAGCACCTTGTTTATTTACTGCAAATTTGTAAAATGATTCATTAATGTCTGGACTTAACACCTCAATACCCGCTCGCTTGCATTCATCCATAAAGAAGGATACCGATTTGATATCATTCATGTTATTAGATAGTACAGCAGCCATATATTCGGCCGGATAATGGGCTTTTAAATAGGCTGTTTGATAGGCAATATAGGCATAACACGTAGAGTGCGATTTATTAAAAGCATACGCAGCAAAAGCTTCCCAATCTTTCCAGACTTTTTCTAATATCTCTTCAGGATGTCCGTTCTTTTTACCACCTTCAATAAACTCAGGTTTGAGTTCTTCCAGTAAGGAAAATATTTTTTTTCCCATCGCTTTACGCAATACATCAGCCTTCCCTTTTGTAAAACCTGCTAACTTTTGCGATAGTAGCATTACTTGCTCTTGATAAACCGTAACACCATAGGTTTCTTTTAAATATTCCTCCATTTCTGGGAGGTCATATTCAATCGCCTCAATACCGTGCTTCCGCTGTATAAACAACGGAATATATTCCATCGGACCCGGTCTATACAAGGCATTCATGGCAATTAAATCGGCAAATTCAGTAGGTTTTAACGATTTCATATGCTTTTGCATACCCAAGGATTCATACTGAAAAATACCTACGGTTTCACCACGTTGGAAAAGTTCATAGGTCTTGGTATCATCAAGCGGAAAAGCATCTGGATCCAGATCAACATTGTGTAACGCCTTTACAATTTTAATGGTGTCTTTAATTAAAGTTAATGTCTTTAATCCTAAGAAGTCCATTTTTAATAAGCCGGCATCTTCAACGACGTAGTTATCAAATTGCGTAACATATAAATCAGAATCTTTAGCTGTTGCTACAGGAATTAAATTGGTAATATCCTCTGGGGTTATTATCACCCCACAGGCGTGTGTCCCGGTGTTTCGCAACGAACCTTCTAAGGCAACAGCCTGACGTATCATTAAAGCTTCAGGGCCTTCACCTTCAGCTAAATTGCGTAGTTCATTAACATTTAATATCTCATCTTTTCGTAATTCTTTAATTTTGGAGATGCTTTTTTCATCTTCGCCAAAAATGGTTTTTAACTTAGTATTGGGGATTAATTTGGCTATTCTATCTGCATCATGCAATGGCAAATCGAGTACCCTGGAAGTATCACGAATAGATGATTTTGCCGCCATGGTACCATACGTAATAATTTGAGCAACTTGATTGGCACCATATTTATCAATTACATAATCAATTACTTTCTGACGTCCTTCATCATCAAAATCAATATCAATATCTGGTAATGATACACGATCAGGATTTAAAAAACGCTCAAAAAGTAAGTCGTATTTAATAGGGTCAATATTGGTAATACCCAAGCAATAGGCTACTGCCGATCCTGCAGCAGAACCACGACCAGGCCCTACCGAAACATCCATTTCCCGTGCTTTTGTAATAAAGTCTTGTACAATTAAAAAGTATCCGGGATATCCTGTGTTTTCAATGACACTCAATTCAAAATCTAAACGTTCTATTGTTTCTGTATCCAACTCACCGTAACGCCCTTTGGCTCCTTCAAAAGTTAGGTGTTTTAAATAGGCATTCTCTCCGCGTACCCCGCCATCTTCACTGTCTTTAACATCAACAAACTGTTCTGGTATCTCAAATTTAGGTAATAACACATCGCGTGCTAAGGCATAAATTTCAATTTTATCTACAATTTCTTGAATATTGGTAATGGCTTCAGGAATGTGTTGAAATAAGGTTTTCATTTCTTCCTGACTCTTGAAATAGTATTCCTCATTCTCCAAACCATATCGAAACCCTCTACCTCTACCTTTAGGAGTTGCTTGTTTTTCACCGTCTTTTACACATAATAAAATATCATGTGATACCGCATGCTCTCTATCAATATAGAAGGTGTTATTGGTTGCGACTAATTTGACCATGTGTTCTTTTGCAAACTTGAGCAAGGTGGTATTTACATGCTGCTCATTTTCTTGTTTATGATCGTTTAATTCTAAATAAAAATCGTCTTTAAATGTTTGTTTCCACCAAAGCAAGGCCTCTTCGGCCTGGTGCTCACCTATATTCAGTATTTTACTAGGTATCTCACCATACATATTTCCGCTTAAAACAATAATATCCTCTTTGTATTGCTCAATGATTTTCTTGTCGATTCTCGGTACATAATAAAACCCATCTATATAAGCTATTGATGCCATTTTAGCCAAATTGTAGTACCCCTTTTTATTTTTAGCCAAGAGTATTATTTGATAACCATTGTCTTTGACCGATTTATTTTGATGGTCTTCACATACATTAAATTCACATCCAACAATTGGCTTCATTGGTTGTTCAGCATTCTTGTTGTGCTTCAAAATTTCTTTAACAAAATTGAAGGCTCCCATCATATTCCCTGTATCAGTTAAGGCAACTGCTGGCATTTTATATTCAATAGCTGCTTGAACTAAATTAGCAACACTTGACGTAGATTGTAATATGGAAAATTGTGAATGATTGTGTAAATGCGAAAATTGTGCGTTGGTTAAATCAACGGTGGCTTTATCACTTAGCTGTCTATCTGCCCCGTCTTGAACATTTTTCTTAAGTTTTTTACTCTCCTTTTTTAAATTGACATGCTTTAAGCCTATCAAATCAATTATTTGAGGGTTCTTTGCATTGAATTCTTCAAAATAATCAGCATGTACATCTAGCTCTTCCTTTGTAAAAACACGTTTACGTATTAATTCAAAAAAGCAACGGGTAGTTGCTTCAACATCGGCTGTAGCATTATGCGCCTCTCCAAAAGGCGTGTTAAATAAATACTGATGTAACTCTGTTAGTGTAGGTAACTTAAACCTTCCACCTCTACCTCCTGGCAATTGACATAATTTCGCCGTCGCTTCGGTACAGGTATCTAATATGGGGAGGTCATTGAGTTTAGATTTGGTGTTTTTTCGATAAAACTCACTTCCCATGATATTCAAATCAAACCCTACATTCTGACCTACAACATAGTCTGTTTTAGCCAAGGCTTGATTAAATAATTCAAGAACCGTCTGTAAATCTTCCCCTTTTTTTTCAGCGAGCTGTGTAGAAATACCGTGAATTTGTTCCGCGTCGTAGGGTATATTAAAGCCTTCTGGTTTGATTAAAAAATCTTGATGTTCAATCAACACACCATACTTATCATGCAATTGCCATGCTATTTGAATACAGCGAGGCCAATTATCCGTATCGGTAATTGGTGCATTCCAACTTTTGGGTAAGCCAGTTGTTTCGGTATCAAATATAAGGTACATTAACGAAGGTTTTAGAGACTTTAAAAGTAACTATTTAACCACTTTTAAAGAACTAAATAAATTCTTTTTATCAACAGTGAGATAAATTTGTATTTTGGTTTCTTATAAAAAACACTAATTTTATAATTCTATGATATTAAGACAATCTAAAAGTAGATTAGAATCTATTAGTGACTCCATCTTTGCATTTGCCGCCACATTAGTAGTGGTATCATTAGATGTACCTGAAAGTTTTGAAGTTTTAAAAGAAAATTTAATCGGCTTTTTTAGTTTCGCTGTTAGTTTTTTAGGATTGATACTTATTTGGAAAGTACATTATAACTTTTTTAGAAGAATTGAGAAGATAGACAATTGGATAATTGCCCTAAACATGGCGCTACTATTTGTAATTTTATTCTTTGTCTATCCATTAAAGTTTTTATCAAACTTAACAGTAGGCAAAGGAATTATCAAGTCATCACAAGAATTGTCAGAATTATTTCAACTATATAGTTTGGGGTTTACCTTGGTTTTTCTATTTATCTCATTGATGTACTTTTATGCTTCTAGAACTAAATTAGACCTTTCTAACAAAGCTGAAATGCGTTACTATTTTCGCCATTTTGGGATCTTTGTTATCGTTGGAATTCTTTCTGTAATTATTGCAAAGCTAAATTTAGGTATCAGTTATGGACTGCCTGGTTTTGCATATTTTCTATTAGGTCCGCTTTGTTGGTGGCACGGTGTACGGTTTGGACTCAATAAAAACTAATTATTTCTTCCTGTTAATTATCTCCCTAACGCGCGCTACATCTTCTGGCGTATCAACGCCAATAGTTTCTATTTCGGTGATTGCAACTTTTATTTTTTTTCCATTTTCTAACCACCTGTTTTGCTCTAATGATTCAGCCACTTCCAATGCAGTTTGAGCCAAACTTGCAAATTCAACTAAGCTTTCAGGTTTAAAAGCATACATCCCAATATGCTTGTAAAAAACATGCTTTTTTTGCCATAGTGAAATCTTTGAATCCCTCACAAAAGGAATGACTGAGCGACTAAAATACAAGGCGTTTTTAAATCTATCAAGAACCACAAAAACACCACTTTCTTTAAATGTTGTATCACTTTCCTTTACGGGAATAACCAAGGTAGCCATCTCTGTTTTGTCATTGGCAAAACACGAAGTCAACAACCTAATTTGCTCGGGGTCTAACAAAGGCTCATCTCCTTGAATATTTACAACTACATCAAACATTAACTTATGTTGTTTTGTGAAAACAGTATAAGCCTCTAAACATCTATTTGTTCCTGTATTGTGATCTGGCGATGTTAACACTACATTTCCACCAAAATCATTTACTACTTTTACAATACGCGCATCATCTGTAGCCACTACCACATAGTCTAGGGCTTTTTTGGCTTGCTCATACACATGTTGAATCATCGGTTTTCCACACAAATCTATCAAAGGTTTCCCTTCTAATCGAGTTGAACCATAGCGTGCAGGAATAATACCGAGAACATTCATTTGATAAATATTTTACACAAATATCTGTATTTTTTACAACAAATTAGGACTGTAAAAATATTAGATTTAACGGAGGTTATAAATAATACAGTATTACCCTTTTATATTAAAAAAACTTTTTATCTTTGCGCCCACTTAATACGAGATATTAAGATTATTAATAATCAAGGTCGCGTACCTTAAAATTTAACAAATTATGTCAGTAAAAATTAGATTACAAAGACACGGAAAAAAAGGAAAACCATTTTATTGGATCGTTGCAGCGGATTCACGTGTAAAAAGAGATGGTAGACTTTTAGAAAAATTGGGAACTTACAACCCAAACACAAACCCCGCAACTATTGATTTAGATGTTGATGGCGCAGTGAAATGGTTACAAAATGGAGCACAACCTACAGATACCGCGAAAGCGATTTTATCTTACAAAGGTGCTTTATTAAAAAATCATTTAGCTGGTGGTGTACGTAAAGGTGCACTTACCGAAGAGCAAGCTGAAGAAAAATTCAATGCTTGGTTGGAGGAAAAAACAGGAAAAGTTACTGCCAAATCAGATGATTTAGCAAAAGCGGAAGCTGATGCAAAAGCCAAAATGTTGGAAGCAGAAAAAGAAGTAAATGAGGCTCGTAAGGCTGTAGCTGTTGAAGAAGCTGCTCCGGTTGCTGAAGAAGCTGCTGAGGAAACTGTTGAGGCTGCTGCCGATACAGAAGTTTCTAACGAAGAAGAATAACAATTACTTTTTTTATTATAAATTGAACCTGACAAGAACATTGTCAGGTTTTTTATTTAGTATCACTCCTTTTTGAAATTGTTAAAATGCAAAAAAAAGATTGTTTTTATTTAGGTAAAGTAGTAACGAAGTATAGCTTTAGAGGTGAATTGATCATCAAATTAGATACCGATGAGCCAGAGCTATACACTGATCTGAATGCCATTTTTATTGATTTAGGAAATAACCTAGTTCCGTTTTTTATTGAAAGGAGTTTATTGCAAAAAGGAAATCAACTACGCGTAAAGTTTGAAGGAGTAAACAGTGAATCCGATGCAGATGGTATTTTAAAATGCGATGTGTACTTACCCTTAGACCTCCTGCCCAAATTAGAAGGTAATAAATTCTATTACCATGAAGTTATAGGTTTTTCTATGAAAGATGTTAATTATGGAGCCGTAGGTACTATTACCGGCATCAATGATAGCTCTGCGCAACCCCTATTTGAAGTTGAAAATGGAAGCGTTCAATTATTCATTCCAATGATTGATGATTTCATTAAAAAAGTTGACCGTAAAAACAAAAGCATCCTTATTGAAGCACCGAATGGTTTGATTGAAATGTATTTAGGATAAATCATCCATATTTTAGGTAGTTGAAAGATTCTTCACGCTGTTCAAAAACACACCATGAGCAAATTGCCTTTTAAGTTTAAAGAGTTCACTGTCTGTCAAGACCAATGCGCCATGAAAATTGGCACAGATGCTGTTTTGTTGGGCGCATGGGTTTCTCTAAAAAATACGCCAAACTCAATTTTAGATATCGGCACTGGAACCGGCGTTTTAGCATTGCAATTAGCACAGCGCAGTGATGCTGAATTAATTGATGCCCTAGAGATTGATGAAAACGCCCACGTACAGGCAGTAGAAAATTTTGAAAATTCAGACTGGGCAGACCGCCTTTTTTGTTACCATGCTTCTTTACAGGAATTTACAGAAGAAGTTGATGATACCTACGATTTAATTATAAGTAATCCTCCTTATTATTCCGACACCTTTGAAACTGAAAATGACGCCCGCAATAAAGCGCGATTCACCTCATCTCTTTCCTTTAAAGAATTAATTGATGCGGTTTCAAAATTACTTTCAAAAAACGGGACATTCTCGGTGATCATACCTTATAAAGAGGAAACCAACTTTATAACCTTAGCACATCAAGCCAACTTATTTCTTGCACGAAGCTGTAGGGTGCAAGGATCTCCAACTACTGTTATAAAACGTAGTTTATTAGAATTTTCACACCGACAAACTAACATTGAAACGCGTACATTAATTATTGAATTAGCACGCCATCAATACACACAAGAGTATATCGATTTGGTAAGCCCTTTTTATCTAAAAATGTAATTAAATCATTTCTGGATTGTATCCCAAATAAGGCACTTCTCTTTCTGTAAAATGAATCCCATAATCATTTAACTCTCTTAAAATAGGCTCGTATACCTCCTTGTTTATCGGCATTTGAACTCCTGGAATTGTAATTTCTCCATTTAAAATTTTAAGTGTCGCAATCGCAACTGGAAGCCCTACTGTTTTTGACATCGCTGTAAAAGTTTGATCATCACCAATAACAACTAAACTACTTTCTATTTGTTTTTTCTTGCCTTCATGTTCATATCCAAACTTATGCTGCATCACGATCATATCTTTATCATGAGCTTCTAAAGTCCAGCTATCTGTTAAAATCTTTTGTAGAATCTGCGCAGGTGTGGCATTTTTCAACCCCACTTTCTTCGCTGCATTAAAGATATCTAGTTCCAACAGTTTTTCCCACATAACATCATCTTGTTCTATTTTTAAATAAGAACGCAATTTCAACTCCACAGAATCACTTGGACTGTAGGCTAAAAATAAGTTGGTAAAGTCGCGATAACTCATAACTTCGGAGTTCTCTATAATATAAGTATCGTCAGTCATACCCAATTGCACGAAGACATTCCACGCTCTTGAAAAGCCAATTTTTCGGATCGTCCCTCTATACATAGTAGGTATATCATCTAGGCCATAAATGCTTCTATATTTTAAAGAGTCTCTGTTGGCATAGGCTTCAAATTTACCACTCCCATTAATATTTAAAAATTCTGTTCTTCTAAATAGTTTGTGATATGGAATGTACTTGTAGGTCCCCTCTTGAATAAATTTTGCCGCACCACCTTGTCCTGCCAATACCACATTTCTAGGGTTCCATGTAAACTTATAATTCCAAAGGTTGGTATCACTTTCTGGCGCCACCAATCCTCCGGTAAACGACTCAAACAACAAGAGTTTTCCTCCTTTTTCACGAATGCTATCAATTACTTGCATGGCACTCATATGGTCTATTCCGGGGTCTACACCTATCTCATTCATAAAAACCAATCCTTTTGCCTTCACCTCGGCATCCAATGCCTGCATTTCTTCCGAGATATAAGATGCTGTAACCATGTTTTTACCTTGTTGAACGCAGTCTTTTGCAACTTCGATATGAAAACGAGCGGGTAGCATAGAAACAACAATATCTGCATTCTTCACTGCCTCTTGTCTCGCCGAAGTGTCAAACACGTCTAATTGAATCGCTATGCCATTCGCATGTTTACCGATTCGTTGTTCGGCTACTTCTTTCGATACATCACCAACAATAATTTGCAAGTGCTCTTTTGATGATTTCTCTAACAGATAATGGATTAAAGATGATGCTGAACGACCAGCACCTATAACTAAGACTTTTCTCATTATTAAATTGTAAATTACAGGAACGAATGTATAAAATTTGAGGAGTTATTTACCTATAAATACTTTAAGTTTTTCCTAAACTTAAAATAGTACGTGCTTTTTCAAAATCAGCAATATCAACTTGTAGCTTATATCCTTCAACAAATGCGGTACCTATGGTAGAATTTAAGTTTTCACCAACTATAAAACTTCGAATCCCTTCATTTTCCAATTTCGCTTTTGCCAAATGAATTTCATGAATAAAACTTGAAATTAGTACAATTTTAAGCCGTTTAAGAGAATTTTCCATATCTCCAATTTTCATTAAATATACTATTTTAAACAATAACATTGTGTTATTTTTGATCCAAAATAACTTCAAATGGATAAGAATTTAACATTAACCGCCGTACTCGGAATTATCACTATTATACTCGGCGCCTTTGGTGCACATGCCTTAAAAGAAAAACTTGGTGTTGACGATTTAAAGAGCTTTGAAACAGCTGTACGCTACCAAATGTACCACGTACTTGTACTGCTATTCACTAATACCTACATAGGGTTTTCTAACCGCGTAAAAAAACAAATTAGTTGGTTGTTTTTTATTGGAATTTTATTCTTTTCTGGGTCTATCTACGCCATCACCATTGGTGGTGTTGATCCCAAATCAATATGGTTTATTACGCCTTTAGGCGGATTGCTTTTTATTGGTGGATGGATCGTAATGCTCATCTCTTTTTTAAGGAAACCAAAACAAGAAAATTATTAAAAAAACTTGATTTCAAACGTTTTCGTTGTAAAATAATGTTTATTTTTGCAGCCTAATTATAATTAACACAACTAATGGAGAAAATTGCTAAATCCATGAAAACTACTTTAGAAAACTACGGCATAAAAAATGCCAAAATTCATTGGAATTTATCACCTGAAACCTTAACTGAAATCTCTTTAGAAAAAGAGTTTGGAAAATTAGCCAATAATGGTGCTTTAGCCGTTAACACTGGCGAATTTACTGGAAGGTCACCGAAAGATCGATTTATTGTTAAAGACGAAATCACTAAAGATAAAGTTTGGTGGAGTTCTATTAACATCCCTTTTGATGCTGATAAATTTGAAAAATTATGTAACAAAGTAACTGACTACCTTTCTGGAAAAGAAATTTATGTTAGAGATACGTATGCCTGTGCAGATGAACGGTATCGTTTAAACATACGGGTTATTAACGAATTGCCTTGGTCAAACATGTTTGCTCACAATATGTTTCTAAGACCTACTGAGGAGGAATTGAAAGATTTTACACCAGAATGGACAATTATCAATGCACCTAGTTTTATGGCTGATGCTGCAGTAGATGGTACACGTCAACACAATTTCGCCATTTTAGATTTTACGAGAAAAATAGCTTTAATTGGAGGAACAGGTTATACAGGAGAAATAAAGAAAGGGATTTTTTCAGCTCTTAATTTTATTTTACCCGTTTTTAAAGATACCTTACCAATGCACTGTTCTGCCAATGTAGGCGATGATGGCGAAACCGCCATTTTCTTTGGATTATCTGGTACAGGTAAAACAACACTGTCGGCTGACCCTAATCGAAAATTAATTGGCGATGATGAACATGGCTGGACTAAAGACAATACCATTTTTAACTTTGAAGGTGGTTGTTACGCCAAAGTAATCAACCTTTCCGAAGAAAACGAACCTGATATTTTTAATGCAATTAAATCTGGAGCTCTTCTAGAGAATGTTGTTTTTAAAGAAGGAACCAATGAAATTGATTTTGCCGACACTTCCATTACACAAAACACACGTGTTAGCTACCCTATAGATCATATCAATAATATTCAAGAGCCTTCATTGGCCAAGAATCCTAAAAACATATTTTTCTTAACGGCAGATGCTTTTGGAGTATTGCCTCCAATTTCAAGATTACTACCGAATCAAGCTGCCTATCATTTTATTTCTGGATATACGGCCAAAGTTGCAGGTACAGAAGCCGGTGTTACCGAACCTCAACCTTCTTTCTCAGCGTGTTTTGGCGCCCCGTTTATGCCATTACATCCTGCTAAGTATGCAGAGATGTTAAGTAAAAAAATGAAAGAAGCCAATGTAAATGTTTGGCTCATTAATACAGGATGGACTGGCGGACCCTATGGTGTAGGAACACGAATGAAACTAAAATACACCCGAGCGATGATCAATGCAGCTTTGAATGGTGATTTAGGCCCTTATTGCTATGAAGATTATCATATCCACTCTGTTTTTGGCGTTGCACAACCTAGAGAATGTCCTGGTGTACCAACCAAGGTATTAAGTCCAAGATCTACATGGAATAATGATGAAGCCTATTATAAAATGGCCTTTAAGTTAGCCACTGCTTTTCGAGAAAACTTTGATAAGTTTGAAATGAGTTCTAATGAAGAAATTAGACGTGGCGGTCCGCAACGTTTTACTTTCTAATTACTGAACCCTAAAACTTCCAAGTCGCATATTGTATTTTCGCTGTGCGAACTGAAAATAATTAAACAATTTATAATTGACTTCTAACCCATAATCAACACCGGGTTGGTAGTCAATTATATTTTCATAAATATTGGAATTATAAACACTTGGGTTTCGAGCCCGATTATTCCATTCATAAACATACACTAGGTTTCTTGTTTCAAGATAATTTTGAGAATAAAACCCCATCGGTTTTGCAATAGAATTTAAATAATTATTAAAACCAATATCTAATATAATTATTTCATATTCTAAACTATCATTAGCAATTCTCACAGGTTCCTCTTGTTGACCTGCATCTGCGACTGTTTTTTGCTGTGTGCCACAACTGAAAATCAAAAAACCGAAAACGCCCAAAAAGTATATTATATTTCTCATAACGAACGAATTTATTTAGTAATTAGATTGCAAAAAGCATTCCAAACTTACATTTAAAAATCTAGTTTTAATTGCACATCAATAACCTTTTCTTTTTTCTTAGTATTAATATTGAGATTAGTTACCGAAATACCCAATAAACGGACAGAGTTTATTAATTTTTCTTGATACAACAACTCCTTTACAGTTTCTAACAAGAGTGCCTTGTCTGTTATAAAATACGCCAATGTTTTACTACGTGTCTGCATCGTAAAATCACTGTATTTTATTTTTAAAGTTACCGTTTTTCCTGCTATTTTCGATTTTTTTAACCGTTTTTCTAACTCCTCAGCGATTGCATCTAGCTTTTCAAGCATATAGATTTCAGAAGTAAGATTGTCAAAAAAAGTACGTTCGGCAGCAATCGATTTACGAATTCTATCTGGCTTAACCTTACTCGTGTGAATTCCTCTAACTATTTTATAGTAATGACTCCCAGATTTTTTAAAATGCGTTGTTAAAAATTCTTCCGTCTTCTCCTTTAAATCTTTTCCTGTAAAAACACCTAGGTTGTACATTTTAGCGGCGGTTACTTTTCCAATTCCATAAAACTTAGTGATATCTAGCGCTTCTAAAAAAGGGATCACCTCCTCTGGGGCAATGGTCTTTTGTCCATTAGGTTTATTAATGTCTGAAGCTACCTTCGCTATAAACTTATTGATAGATATGCCTGCAGAAGCTCTTAAACCCACAGTATCATAAATTTTCTGACGAATCTCTTCGGCCAGTAAGCTAGCTGACGGATGCCCCTTTTTATTCTCAGTAACATCCAAATACGCCTCATCTAAAGATAAGGGCTCAACCAAATCAGTATATTCATAAAATATGCTCCGAATCTCTTTTGAAATTGCCGTATATCTGGGAAAATTGGGTTTCACAAAAATTAGATGAGGGCATTTTTTTCTAGCCAACACGCCACTCATTGCTGAACGCACACCAAACTTGCGCGCTTCATAACTTGCTGCTGACACCACTCCTCTTTCTCCACCTCCACCAACAGCAATCGCTTTTCCGCGTAAACTAGGGTCGTCTAATTGCGCTACCGATGCGTAAAAGGCATCCATATCAACGTGGATAATTTTTCTGTACGGCGGCAATAGTTCCATACTCAAAAATACAAAAAAGAAAAGCGCACTAAATTGTGCGCTTTAAATATATTTTAATTGTTATTTACTTAGTGACTACTCCTAAAATTAAACCACTCCTTGGTCTAACATAGCGTCTGCAACCTTAACAAAACCAGCTACATTAGCGCCTCTTACATAATCAACATAACCACCATCTTGTGTTCCATAAGTAACACAAGCTTCGTGAATACTATTCATAATGCCGTGTAGTTTAGCATTTACCTCTTCCCTACTCCAATTTAGACGCAATGAGTTTTGACTCATTTCCAAGCCAGAGGTAGCAACACCACCTGCATTCGACGCTTTTCCTGGAGCAAATAATATTTTTGCTTTTTGAAATACTTCAATGGCTTCTGGTGTAGAAGGCATATTTGCCCCTTCAGAAACACAAATACAACCATTGTTAACCAATGTTCTGGCTTCATCGCCATCCAACTCATTTTGAGTTGCACACGGTAAAGCAACATCAACCTTTACGGCCCAAGGTCGTTCTCCTTTTATAAATTTTGCCGAAGGGTATTTTTCTACATACGCGTCAATTCTAGCTCTATGTACATTCTTTATTTCCATTACAAAAGCTAACTTCTCAGCATCAATTCCATCAGCATCATAAATATAGCCTGAAGAATCTGACATGGTTACTATTTTTGCACCCAATTCTGTAGCTTTTTCAGCTGCATATTGCGCCACGTTTCCTGATCCAGAAATGGCAACCGTCTTCCCTTTAAAGGAATCGCCTTTCGTCTTAAGCATATTTTCAGCAAAATACACATTCCCATAACCTGTAGCTTCTGGTCTAATTAAAGAGCCTCCCCAAGATGGTCCTTTACCCGTAAGCACTCCAGTAAATTCATTTCTAAGACGCTTATACTGACCAAACATAAATCCTATTTCTCTACCACCTACACCAATATCACCAGCAGGCACATCGGTATTTGCACCTATGTGACGGGATAATTCAGTCATAAATGATTGACAAAACTTCATCACTTCATTGTCAGATTTACCTTTAGGATCAAAATCTGAACCTCCTTTTCCACCACCCATTGGTAAGGTAGTTAGTGAGTTTTTAAAAACCTGCTCGAAACCTAAAAATTTCAAAATACTCAGATTCACAGAAGGGTGAAATCGCAAGCCCCCTTTATAGGGACCAATAGCTGAATTAAACTCTACTCGATACCCTCTATTTACTTGTATTTCTCCATTATCATCAAGCCAAGGCACTCTAAATAATAGGGTACGTTCTGGCTCAACCATACGTTCTAATAATTTTTTTCCTTGATATTTTGGATTTTGCTCTATAAAAGGTATTACAGTTTCTGCTACTTCATGAACAGCTTGTAAGAATTCTGGCTCATTCTCATTACGCTTTTTAACGTAATCTATAAAGGCGTTAATTTTCGATTCCATAATTTAATATCGTTATTTCAAGTGTTTTTTAACAAATTATGAATGCAAATGTAGACAAATTCATAATAAAATAATTTAAAATGGAAATTTATTTACCCAATCTAACTAGCATGAGTAAAACGTTTGAATTCAGACATTTCATCACTAAAACAGCATCTTATAAAAACCAGCACATTTGTAAACAAAAAAACGTAAATTTGCCAACTAATTTGATTTTTAAATGTTAGATAAAGTTAAAGAACTTATTGGTGATGTAAAAGCCTTTAAAGCTACCTCGAAAGAAGAAATTGAGATTTTTAGAATTAAGTACCTAGGGAGTAAAGGATTATTAAAAGAATTATTTGCAGAGTTTAAAAACGTAGACAATTCTTTAAAAAAAGATGTTGGTCAAGCCCTTAATAATTTACGAAACGCGGCAACAGAAAAAGTACAAGAATTAACTACGGTTCTTGAAGGCAATCAGGAGACAAAAGCACTTTACGGTGACTTAACACGACCTTCTGAACCTATTGAACTCGGTGCTCGTCACCCAATATCAATTGTTAGAAATCAAATTACTGAAGTATTTTCTCGGATTGGTTTTACGGTTTCTGAAGGACCTGAAATTGAAGATGATTGGCATAACTTTACGGCGTTAAATTTACCTGAATACCATCCTGCACGTGATATGCAAGATACTTTTTTCATTGAAAAAAATCCAGATATGTTATTGCGCACCCACACCTCATCGGTACAAGTTCGCTATATGGAAAACAACAATCCTCCGATACGTACCATCTCTCCGGGAAGGGTATTTAGAAATGAAGATATTTCTGCACGCTCACATTGTATTTTCCATCAAGTGGAAGGCCTGTATATAGATACTGACGTTTCTTTTGCCGACTTAAAACAAACCTTGTTGTATTTTACTAAGGAAATGTTTGGGAAATCTAAAATACGTTTACGCCCTTCTTATTTTCCATTTACTGAGCCTAGTGCCGAAGTAGATATTTATTGGGGACTTAAAACAGAAACAGATTATAAAATAACAAAAGGTACGGGCTGGTTAGAGATTATGGGATGTGGAATGGTAGACCCCAATGTTTTACAAAATTGTAAAATAGATCCTGAAAAATACAGTGGCTTTGCTTTTGGCATGGGCATTGAAAGAATAGCAATGTTACTTTATCAAATACCAGATATCCGTATGCTTTTTGAAAATGACGTTCGCTTTTTAGACCAATTTAAGTCGGTTATATAAGTTATGGGATTAAAAAGAGCTTTAGCAAAAAAAGGATATTACTCGGTAAAGTTAAAAAAGACAAAGACGAATCATTTTGAAATCAAAGCATCGATAAATGGTACAAAAGGTCGTTTTATTGTCGATACTGGAGCATCCAACTCTTGTGTTGGTTTTGATGAGATAGCAACCTTTGGTTTAACTACCGAAGCTCCTGAACACAAAGCGGCAGGTGCCGGCCCAACAGAAATTGACACTCAACTATCAAAAAAGAATACGTTGAAAATTGGCGAATTTAAATTAAAAAAAATAACATTAGTACTGTTAGATTTAGCACATATAAACAATGCCTTAATCAAACAAGATGCAAAGCCCGTAAACGGAATTATTGGCGCTGATATTTTAGAAAAAAGCAAAGCCATTATCGATTATAATAAAAAGAGAGTATATCTGTCAAAATAATTTTATGAGCAACTCAACTGACAATCGTTATAACTTACGTGGCGTATCCGCAGCCAAAGAAGACGTTCATAACGCTATTAAAAATATAGACAAAGGACTTTTCCCTAAAGCCTTCTGTAAAATTGTACCCGATTATTTAACCAATGATGAAGCGTATTGCTTGATAATGCATGCCGATGGCGCAGGTACTAAATCATCTTTAGCCTATATGTATTGGAAAGAAACAGGTGATATTTCTGTTTGGAAAGGTATTGCACAAGACGCACTGATCATGAATATTGATGATTTACTTTGTGTGGGAGCAACAGACAATATTTTATTGTCATCTACAATTGGTAGAAACAAAAGTAAAATCCCCGGAGAAGTGCTCTCTGCTATTATAAACGGTACAGAAGAATTGATTGAAGATTTAAAAAAGTTTGGTGTAACCATTCATTCTACTGGAGGTGAAACCGCTGATGTGGGCGATTTGGTAAGAACTATTATTGTAGACTCGACTGTAACTGCACGTATGAAACGCAGTGATGTTATTGACAATGCAAATATAAAATCGGGCGATGTTATTGTTGGTTTGGAATCTTTTGGGCAGGCAACTTATGAAACTGAATATAATGGTGGAATGGGTTCTAACGGATTAACCTCAGCCCGTCATGATGTATTTCATAAATACTTGGCTGAAAAGTACCCAGAAAGTTTTGATGCTGCGGTACCTTCTGAATTAGTCTATTCGGGGAATACAAAGTTGACTGACAAAGTTGAAAACGCTCCAATTGATGCTGGTAAATTAGTGCTGTCTCCAACAAGAACCTATGCGCCTATTATTAAGGAAATTCTATCAAAATTTAATGCTGAAACAATTCACGGAATGATTCATTGTTCTGGTGGCGCACAGACCAAAATTTTACATTTTATAGACAACTTACATATCGTTAAAGACAACCTTTTTCCAATTCCGCCATTATTTAAATTGATACAAGAACAATCAAATACTGATTGGAAAGAAATGTATCAAGTATTTAACTGTGGTCATAGAATGGAATTGTATGTGTCTCCAGAAATTGCACAAGCTATAATTGCAATTTCTAAAAGTTTTAATGTCAATGCAAAAATTGTTGGACACGTAGAAACTTCAGTTTCCAAAAAGCTGACAATTAAAAGCGAATTTGGAACATTCATTTATTAAACCGCTCATAAATATTTAAAAAATTTGTTAACTTTTTTGTGTTGATAAAATTTACATATTTGATTATCAATAATTTACATTATTTTTCTGTGAACTTTATGATTTAGGTCATATTGAAAGTTGTTTATTTACACTAATTTAGCTTCGTCGTATAAACAACTTAACTCATAGTGCTAAAATGAAAACAGAAACAATAATCACACCTCAAAAAACATTTTCTCGGGAAGAAGCCTTAAAAGCTTCGTTAACATATTTTAAAAATGATGAATTAGCCGCAAGCGTATGGATAAACAAGTACGCTTTAAAAGATTCTGAAGGCAAAATCTACGAATCTACGCCTAATGATATGCACACTAGAATTGCAAAAGAAATTGCTAGAATAGAACAAAAATACACCAATCCCTTAACGGAAAACGAAATTTTTGAAGTTATAAAAGATTTCAAGTATATCGTTCCTCAAGGAAGTCCAATGGCGGGAATTGGAAATCCATATCAAATTGCTTCACTTTCCAACTGTTTTGTTATTGGTAACAACGGAGAATCGGATTCGTATGGTGGAATCATGAAAATTGATCAAGAGCAAGTACAACTGATGAAACGACGTGGAGGTGTAGGACATGATTTATCGCATATTCGCCCTAAAGGATCACCGGTAAAAAACTCCGCATTAACATCTACAGGAATCGTTCCCTTCATGGAACGTTATTCAAACTCTACAAGAGAAGTAGCTCAAGATGGTCGTCGTGGTGCATTAATGTTATCGGTTTCTATTAACCATCCCGATTCAGAGGATTTTATTGATGCGAAATTAGAACAAGGAAAAGTTACAGGCGCTAATGTCTCGGTAAGAATTGACGATGGTTTTATGAAAGCGGTAAAAGAAGGGAAAAATTATACGCAGCAGTATCCGGTCTTTAGTAAAAATCCGGTCTATACCAAAACTATTGAAGCTACTAAACTTTGGAAAAAAATAGTACACAATGCGTGGAAATCTGCAGAACCAGGTATTTTATTTTGGGACACTATAATTAATGAATCTATACCTGATTGTTACGCTGATTTGGGCTATAAAACAGTCTCTACAAATCCCTGCGGAGAAATCCCATTATGCCCTTATGATTCGTGTCGTTTACTAGCAATAAATTTATTTTCATATGTAGAACACCCCTTTACAAAAGAAGCAGCTTTTAATTTTGATTTATTTCAAAAACACATTGCCATTGCTCAACGAATGATGGACGATATTATTGATTTAGAGCTGGAAAAAATTGATGTTATTTTAGCTAAGATAGCTGATGACCCAGAACTTGATGATGTAAAAGCTACTGAGAGAAATCTTTGGTTAAACATCCGTGAAAAAGCCAAAGAAGGTAGAAGAACAGGAATTGGCATTACTGCTGAAGGCGATATGCTTGCAGCCTTGGGAATTAGATATGGAAGTAAAGAAGGAAATGCGTTTTCGGTACAGGTACATAAAACACTTGGAATAGAAACCTACCGTGCCTCCGTAAATTTAGCCAAAGAGCGCGGTGCGTTTGCAATTTTTGATGCCGAACGCGAAAAAAACAATCCATTTATTTTGCGTTTAAAAGAGGCTGACAGCAAATTGTATTATGAAATGCTAGAGTATGGTCGTAGAAATATTGCGCTACTCACTATTGCACCGACAGGAACAACAAGTTTAATGACCCAAACTTCATCAGGCATTGAACCTGTTTTTATGCCCGTCTATAAACGTAGAAAAAAAGTAAATCCGAATGATAAAGACACACGCGTAGATTTTGTTGACGAAATTGGTGATTCTTGGGAAGAATATGTAGTTTTTCATCATCGTTTTAAACAATGGATGGAGGTTAACGGCATAGATTCTTCCAAAAATTTCGAACAAAAAGAATTGGATGAATTAATACAACAGTCGCCATATTATAAAGCAACCTCTAATGATGTTGACTGGCTTAGCAAAGTAGAAATGCAAGGAGCTGTTCAAAAATGGGTAGACCACTCTATTAGCGTTACCATTAATTTACCGAATGACGTTAATGAAGAGTTGGTTGGTGATTTATACTTAAAGGCATGGGAGTCTGGCTGTAAAGGTGTAACTGTATATAGAGATGGTTCTCGATCTGGAGTCTTAATTTCAAATGATGAAAAGAAAGAGGAAAACCAAAAAATTCTAACTTCTTTTCCTGTAAAACGCCCACAAACCCTCGAGGCAGACGTAGTTCGTTTTCAAAATAATAAAGAGAAATGGATTGCCTTTATTGGCTTAGTAGACGGAAAACCGTATGAAGTTTTTACAGGTTTAGCTGATGATGAAGACGGCATTTTAATTCCCCGTTGGGCAGAAAAAGGATTGATTATTAAAAGTAAAAATGACGACGGAGTTTCACGTTATGATTTTCAATATAAAAATAAAAGAGGTTACAAAACAACCATTGAAGGGCTATCGCATAAATTCAATCCAGAATTCTGGAATTATGCAAAATTATTTTCAGGGACTTTACGCCACGGAATGCCAATTGACAAAATTGTAGAACTTATTCATAGTTTGCAATTAGACAACGAATCAATAAACACCTGGAAAAATGGTGTTGTACGCGCACTAAAACGCTATGTAGAAGATGGCACTGAAGTAAAGGGACAATCTTGTGACAGCTGTAACTCTAAAAATTTAATTTATCAAGAAGGCTGCTTAACTTGTAAAGATTGCGGGTCTTCAAAATGTGGTTAAACGTTAAACTACACCTTAATTTAAAGCCTTATAGATTACTCTAATTTATAAGGCTTTTTAATTTTCTTTGTAACAAATTTTCTCTTTTTAATACATATACTAAAACAACTCAACATGATTTTACACTTTCTAAAACTAGAATGGAAACAATATTTCCGTTCATCATATTGGGGTAAAGGTCTTGCATTAAAAATTTTAATGGTATTCTTTGCTCTGTATTTTATTATTTCCTTTTTATCAATTGGTATTGGAGGCTATTATATTTTAAAGAAAGAGTTTCCAGATCAAGATCCATTACAACTGGTAAACTCATTTCTGGCTTTTGCCATTTTAGGTGATTTAATTTTTAGATACCTAATGCAAAAATTACCTGTAATGAACATCAAACCATTACTTATTTTACCTATTAAGAAAAGCAAGTTGGTTCATTATGTTTTAGGAAAGTCGGCCTTTTCGTTTTTCAACTTTATGTCGCTATTTTTCTATATTCCATTCTCTATCGTATTAGTAAAAGAAGGATATAATTCAAACGGAATTTTAGGTTGGTTTTTCGCCATCTTTTTTATCATTCAAGTCGTTAATTTTCTAAACTTTTTAATTAATAAAAGCAATATTGCCTTTTGGGCAATTGCACTACTAACGGCGGGTTTAGTTGCCGCTCAAAAATTTCAACTTTTCGATGTCACGGTATATAGCCAACAGCTTTTTGACGCTATAGTTGCCAATCCTTTATTGGCCGTAATCCCATTGATAATTGCAGGTATCTTATATTACATCAACTACCTACAGCTACGAACAAAAGTATATTTAGACGATGCCGTAGCTACTAAAACTAAAGAAGCCAATTCTGTAGATTTATCATGGGCGAATAGGCTGGGAGACGTTGCTCCTTTTATAAAAAATGATATCCGACTTATCTGGAGAAATAAACGGACAAAAACAGTCTTTTTAATGTCTTTTCTTTTCTTGTTTTACGGATTAATTTTCTTTGACAATCCAATTTACAGAGAAAAAATGCCCGCCTTCTTATTATTTGCAGCATTGTTTGTAACTGGAGGGTTTACCATTAACTATGGTCAGTTTATACCCGCTTGGGATAGCTCTCATTACAAACTATTAATGAGTCAAAACATTAGATACCGAAAGTTTTTAGAGAGCAAATGGTTTTTAATGGTTGCCATGACCACAATTTTATACCTTTTAAGTATGCCGTATTTGTATTACGGAATTGACATCTTTTTAATGATCACAGCAGGAGCTATATTTAACATTGGCTTCAATTCATTATTCTTACTCTATGCGGGCTCTTTTAACAGAAAAAGAATTGATTTGAATAAAAGTGGATTTTCCAATATGCAAGGCACAAGTGCCACTCAATTTTTAATTATCATTCCACTCATGATCTTGCCTATTTTACTTTATTGGGGATTCAACACGCTTATTGGTCAAAATGCAGGATTAATTGCTGTTGCGACAACTGGGGTTATCTGCCTTTTATTTAAAAATTACTTTATGGATTTGATAGAAAAAAAGTACTTAAAAGATAAGTATGCAACGATTCATGCATTTGAGCAAAAATCCTAATCAACAACTTTAACACAAAACAACTATGATAGTATCATCAAATATTACAAAAAAATACGGCCAAGCAGAAGTTTTAAACATAGAGTCTTTAGACATCCCCAAAGGACAAAGCTTTGGTTTGGTGGGTAATAACGGCGCTGGAAAAACGACCTTTTTCAATATTTTATTGGATCTTATTAGACCAACCACAGGCACCATTAAAAACAACAATATTATTGTCAACGAAAGTGAAGATTGGAAAACCTTTACAGGCTCTTTTATTGATGAAAGTTTTTTAATTAGCTATCTAACTCCAGAAGAGTACTTCTATTTTATAGGTGACTTACGGGGTATGAACACGGCAGATGTAGATACCTTTTTACAACAATTTGAAGAGCTTTTTAACGATGAAATCATTGGCAAGAAAAAATACTTACGGGACCTTTCAAAAGGAAATCAAAAAAAGGCGGGTATTGTAGCTGCTTTAATGGGAAATCCGGAAGTGGTAATATTAGATGAACCTTTTGCCAACTTAGACCCAACTACACAAATTCGGTTAAAAAAAATGTTAAAAGCCTTAGCGGAAGAAAACGATGTGACGGTATTGGTTTCTAGTCATGATTTAAGCCATGTCACCGAAGTTTGCGAACGCATTGTTGTATTAGATAAAGGTGTTATTGTTAAAGACATCAATACTTCTACGGAGACTCTTAAAGAATTAGAGAGTTACTTTGCAGTTTAAGGACTCCCGTAAAGTCCCCTCAAGGGGACAACTATTAATGCAAAATAGAACTATTGTCCCCTTGAGGGGACTTTAGGGGGTGTTTTCCACAAATGTCTTCCTGTGCGATAAATATTAAAATCACTAATAAATTTAATACAAAAAGATACATAATTTACTTATGCATAAGTAAATTATGTATCTTTGCTATATGGCAAATCAAAAACTATACAAAGGTTCCTTACAGACCATCATTCTAAAATTACTTGAAGAGCATGATAAGATGTATGGTTATGAAATTACTCAAAAAGTAAGAGAACTCACTAAAGGAGAACTCAAAATTACAGAAGGCGCACTCTATCCCGCACTACACAAATTAGAAGCCGAAGGCTTATTAGATGTTGAAATTGCTAACATTGGCAACAGGCTGCGCAAATATTATAAATTGACCGAACAAGGTACTAAAGAAACAGTAACCAAATTAGCCGAACTGGAAGATTTCATCAAAACAATGCAAACCATTGTAAAACCTAAATTGGCTTAGTTATGGAATTAACCAGAGAACAAATACAAGAACTTTATGCCTTCACAAAAAAACATCATGTAGAATGGTATGATTTACAAACCGAATTGGTTGATCATTTAGCTAATGACATCGAACAGATTTGGAAAGAAAATTCGAAGTTGACGTTTGAACAAGCCAGAAAATCAGCCTATAAAAAATTTGGGATCATGGGCTTTGGCGATGTGATTGAAAAGAAACAAAAGGCACTTCGAAAACGATATTGGAAATTAATTTGGCACTTCTTCAAATCCTACTTTAAACTGCCAAAAATAATACTCACTTTTTTGCTCATCGGCATTGTATTTTCTCTTTTTAACAGTACTGCAAACACTAAAACCTTAATTACTATTGGGCTTGCGCTTATTTTTATAATCCCTGTAATCTTCGTAATTACAAAATCAGTAGCAATAAAAAAAAGATATAAGTTGACAGGTAAAAAGTGGTTGTTTCAAAATTCACTGTTATCATTGGGTGGCCTCACTTATTTTGCACAAATTCCCATACAATTATACCTTTCAACCAATTATAGCATTCACCTTACATACACTTTGCAATTATTGATTTCAATTCTTTTTGTATTGATAGGTATCTTTATTTATATCAGCATAAAAATCATTCCATCAAAAATGGAAGAAACAATCGCAAAAGAGTATCCTGAATACAAAGTTTACGGCTAATATAATTTTCTTTATTTTATTTGTACTTTTACCACCTTATTTGACAATAAAAAACGTCATTTTAAGTTAAAAGATTATACAAAATATCATTTTGCAAAAAGCGTTTAAATTTGGTTTATTTTTCGGCAGTATTTTATTGCTACTTCATAGCTGTTCTGCTAAGAAAAATGCGTTCCTAAATCGCAGCTTCCACTCCGTTTCTACCAAATACAATGTATTGTACAATGGCCAAGTAGCTTACGACCAAGCCAAGCAAGAAATAGACGACAATTACAATGATAATTTTTGGGAATTATTACCTATTGAACCGCTAAAGATTGAGGAAGCCGAAATTGCGCTACCACAACTCCCTGGTACCGTAAAAACTGAAGTTGAAGAAGAATCTTTACAAGGTTTTGAAAAGGCAGAACAAAAAGCCATTAAAGCCATCCAAAAACACTCTATGGACATTGATGGTGCAGAGCGAAACAATCAAATTGACGATGCCTATTTATTGTTGGGGAAAACACGTTATTATTCACAGCGTTTCGTTCCTGCCTTAGAAGCTTTCAATTTTATTTTAGGCAATTACACCGAATTGGACTTACGTGATGAAACAAAAATTTGGCAGGCAAAAACCTTAATAAAACTACAAAATGAAAAATTAGCGTTCGAAACACTAAACATTTTATTGAAAGACGATACGGCCCCATTAAGTACTATTGAAAATGCCTACATCGCCAAAGCCATGGCATACGAAGCGATTGACAGTACAGACCTAGTTATAAAAAGCTTAGACAGTGCTGTATTTTTCTCCGTCAACCCAAAACAAAAAGCTCGTAACTTGTTTATTTTAGGACAGTTATATAGGAATCAAAATAAGATCGATTCTTCTAATATTGCTTTTGAACAATTAATAAACTTTAAAAAAGCGCCTTATCGCTATAAAATACATGCTCAAATTGACAGAGCTAAAAATTATGGCAAGTCAGATAGCACCCAATTAATGCTAAAAACATTGACCAATCTTATTAAAGATAGAGACAACCGCCCTTACCTTGATGAATTGTATTATCAAAAAGCATTGATTGAAGCTCAAAATGACAGTATACAAAGCGCCATTGCAAATTTAAATAGGTCGTTACGAGTGAAAGACGCAAAACCTTTCCAACAAGAACTTACTTATGAAGCTTTGGGAAATCTCGAATTTGACAAAGCACAATTTAAATTGGCAGGCTCCTATTATGATAGTGTTTTACAAATTACCGAAAATGAAAACACCAAACGCATTCGTCGATTAATTCGCAAACGCAAACGTTTAGATGACGTTATTTTATATGAAAATATAGCGCAAATAAACGACAGCATACTGACGATTGCCGCCATGAGTAAAGCTGAGCAAGTTGAATTTTACCAAAGCTATATCGATATCCTAAAAGCTGCAGACGAAGAAGCCAAACGCAAGGAAGAAGAGCGCGCACTCAACTCAGGGTTTGGCAACTTAAACGATGTGAGCTCAGCGGATGATACCGGAGGCTCTTTCTATTTTTACAATGTACAAGTTGCTGGTTTTGGCGAACAAGAATTTCGGAAAATATGGGGTAATCGAAATTTAGAAGATAACTGGAGGCTTTCTGATAAGCAGCCCAGCTCAATTCAAAATACAGGCACCAATCCATTAGCAACTGTAAAAACTATTGATGAATCTAAGAAATATGATTTATCCTATTATTTAGATCAGGTTCCTACAGAGCAAGCCATTATAGACAGCATTGCAATTGAGCGTAATGATGCCTATTATAAATTGGGACTCATATATAATGAACAGTTTAATGAATATCAACTTGCCGCCGAACGTTTGGAAAAATTACTGACTTTACAGCCCAGTGAAAACTTGATTTTACCTATAAATTATCACCTGTATAAAATCTATGCAAATTTTGATGTAGAAAAAAGCAATAAATACAAGAATCAAGTCGTTACTAATTATCCAGATTCTAGATATTCAGCAATAATATTAAATCCGGATGAAGTTCTTTCATTTGACAACAAAAAAGAAAGCCCTGAAGATATTTACAATGCTATTTATTGTAGATTTGATTTTCAGCATTATGAAGAGGTATTATTAAAGTCGGAAAAAGCCATAAAACAGTTTGAAGATTTACCAATAGTCCCTAAATTTGAATTATTAAAGGCCTATGCCTTAAAACAAACAGCAGGAGTTGATGCTTTTAAAAAGGCATTAGATTATGTAGCTTTAAGTTATCCCAATACAGAAGAAGGCAAACACGCCATTGAAATTTTGGGCAGTATTAATAAGGAGCCACTACCCGATACGAATAAAAAAATAAACGCTAAAGAAAAGAAGATTTAATTACTCCCCCTAAAAAAAATGGAGTTAAACTTAAAAATTAAAAATTATGTTTTCTGAAAAAAAAACAGGTCCAAACCAAGTGTTAGAAAGAAATATTATTGGAAAAAACACTTCTTTTGTTGGCGATATTAAATCTGAAGGTGACTTTAGAATAGATGGCAATGTACAAGGCACAATCAAAACTGTTGGAAGAGTCGTGATTGGAAGAGAAGGATCGGTAAATGGCACTATAGAATGTACAAACGCTGATATTGAAGGTAAGTTTTCAGGAACCCTTTCTGTAGATCAATTATTATCTTTAAAAGCAACGGCAAATATCTCAGGAGAAGTAGTTCTAGACAAGCTTTCTGTTGAGCCAGGCGCAACTTTTAACGCATCATGTAATATGAAAGGCTCTGTAAAAGCACTAAAAAATGAGCTACCAAAAGCCGAAAAAACAGCTTAACAATTACGCCAAATTTTCTGGCATAGCCATACAAATGTTTGTTATAATTGGTGTAGGTTCATACATCGGTGTCAAATTAGATGCTACCTATCCCAATACATACAACGCCTTTACAATTACGCTAGCACTCGTCTCTGTTATTATGGCTATTGTTTTTGTAATAAGACGAATTATATCCTCCTCAAAAGATTAATGAATGAACGCGCTATTTAAAAAAAGGCAGTTGTCCTTTTTACTACAACTTGTTTTGTTTACTGTACTGTTATACGGCGTACATAGTTATATCACCTATTATTTTGTTGAACAAGCTTTCTTTTTCAATATTTGGCAAATTTATGCGTTCCTTTTTCTCATTACACTAGTGCTGTACACCATTGTTAATTACAAAGAGTCTAATGGTCAAACTGCAATTTTCAATATCTTCATGGTCGCTACATTTTTAAAAATGATCCTCGCCATTATTTTCTTATTACCGCTCTTATTAAGTGCTTTTGAGAACAAAAAACCAGATGTTTTTAACTTTTTTATCCCTTATTTTCTATTCCTAATTTTTGAGGTCTATACCCTTAATTATTTTTTGCAAAAAAAGTAATCTAACAGGCTTTAAATAAAACCAAATTTTCACGTAAAATAATCGTCAAATTTAGTTTTGCCATTTAAGATAATGTATGTACATTTGCACCGAATTTTTAGAGACATATATTTATAATTTAATAGGCAATGCACATCAATACCTTTAGAACATTTTTATTAGGACTGTTTATACTTATTTCTTTTAAAGGATTTGCTACGAACACAGACGAAGCTAAAGAAACTGAAGGCGATAAATTCGATCCTAAAGAAATGATTATGCATCACGTTCAAGATGCACATGGGTTTCACTTATGGGATTGGAATGGTCATGCTGTCTCTATACCACTACCCGTAATTTTATGGACAGAAAATGGTTTCACAACATTTCTATCTTCAGAATTTCATCATGACACTTCGGGCACCTATATTGTTGAAAAAGACGGTGGTAGATTTGTAAATCTTCATGAAAAAATTTATCAGCTAGATGAAGGAGCTACAGCTGTTTCTTTTGATGCTGAACAGCACCCTACTAACGCAAAAAAACCTTTGAATTTTTCGATAACACGTAATGTATTCATGATGTGGGTATCTGTATTGGTTTTATTGCTAATTTTCATTACCACTGCGAGAAGCTATAAAAAATCAGAGAACAACGTACCCAAAGGTCTTGCTGGTTTTATAGAACCATTGGTTGTTTTTGTACGAGATGAAATAGGGAAACCAATGATTGGTGAACATAAATACAAAAGGTATATGCCTTTTTTATTAACCATCTTTTTCTTTATTTGGATTAACAATATATTTGGGTTGATTCCAATTTTAAATGGAGCCAATCTAAGTGGTAACATCGCTTTTACATTTACACTGGCCATGTTCACATTTATTATCACAACGATTAGTGGAAATGCGAACTATTGGAAACATATCTTTTGGATGCCAGGTGTACCTATACCAATGAAAATATTTTTAATGCCCATTGAAATTATCGGAATGTTTGTAAAACCAATCTCATTAATGATTCGTTTATTTGCAAATATTACCGCCGGACATATTATTGTATTAGCACTTATGTCTTTAATTTTCGTATTTAAGTCGATTGCCGTAGCACCAGTTTCAGTAGCCTTTTCATTATTTATATGGGTGATAGAAATTATTGTTACAGCAATTCAAGCATATATATTTACAGTATTGTCAGCCCTTTATTTTGGAATGGCAACAGAAGAAGAACATCATTAATTAATTTTTAAATATTTCAAACTATGAGTTTAGCATTATTACAAGCCACGGAAGGTATTGATTTCGGATCAATCGCAGCAATTGGAGCTGGTTTAGCAGCAATTGGAGCTGGTGTGGGTATTGGTAAAATTGGTGGGTCAGCTATGGAAGCTATGGCACGTCAACCAGAAATGCACGGTAAGATTCAATCTTCTGCCTTAATTCTTGCAGCCTTCGTTGAGGCGGTAGCATTATTCGCAGTAGTTGTATCATTCCTTAAGTAAAAACAATAAAAGTGTAACGGTTGGTTACACTTTTATTTTTAATTTAAAATTAATTATAAAAATATTTTAATAATGGATTTAGTAACACCTGGGTTTGGTCTTGTATTTTGGACAGCATTAACGTTTTTATTCCTTTTAATTATTCTAAGAAAGTTTGCTTGGAAACCAATTTTAGGAGCTGTAACCGATAGAGAAGAGTCTATTAAAAGTGCCTTAGAAGAAGCTGATAGAGCTCGTTTAGAAATGCAAAGTTTAAAATCTGATAACGAAAAGATTTTAAAAGAAGCACGCGCTGAAAGAGATGCCATGTTAAAAGATGCTCGTGAAATTAAAGATTCAATGATTACTGAAGCTAGAAACGAAGCCAAAGAACAAGGAACAAAATTAATAGAACAAGCCAAAGCGACCATTCAGAATGAAAAATTGGCAGCGATTACTGAATTAAAAAATCAAGTAGCCGAATTGTCTATTGATATTGCAGAGAAAGTTGTAAGAAATGAATTGTCTGGAAAAGATAAACAAGCACAACTTGTAGAAAAAATGTTGGGCGAAATTGAATTAAATTAATCATTTAGATTGATTAACAAATGAAAGGAACAAGAGCAGCCATACGATACGCCAAAGCAGTTTTAAATCTAGCGATAGAAACAAATCAGGCAGAAGAAGTTAATAATGACATGCAGTTAATTGCATCTACTATTGACGGCGCTAAAGATTTGCAAATTGCAATAGACAGCCCTGTTATTAAGTCGGAAGTTAAAAAACAAACCTTATTGGCTATTTTTGGCCCATCTGTTACGAATATTTCTAAAGGTTTAATCAACCAATTACAAGAAAATAAACGATTGGGAATATTACACGATATTGCAAAACAATATACCATCATTTATGACTTTCACAAAGGAACGCAAACAGCATTAGTTACATCAGCTGTTCCTTTAACTGATGAAGTAAAAGAAAAAGTATTAGCAAAAGTTAAAGAAATTGTTGGAAACAAAGTGACCCTCGAAAACATAATTGACCCGTCTATTATAGGTGGATTTATATTGCGTGTTGGTGACAAACAATTTGACGCTAGTATTTCAGGTAAAATGAACAATTTACGTAGACAGTTTGACGATAACTTATACGTACCAAAATTATAAAATAGAATAAATCAATAAAATGGCAACAATAAAACCAGCTGAAGTATCAGCTATCTTAAAGCAACAACTTTCAGGTTTCGAAGGAAAAGCATCTCTTGACGAAGTTGGAACAGTATTACAAGTAGGTGACGGTATTGCACGTGTTTACGGTTTAGCGAATGTGGGATATGGTGAATTAGTAGAATTTGAAGATGGCCTTGAAGGTATTGTATTAAACCTCGAAGAAGACAATGTAGGTGTAGTACTACTTGGTCATTCATCAGTTATCAAAGAAGGATCTACTGTTAAACGTACTGAACGTATTGCTTCCCTAAGAGTTGGTGAAGGTATCGTTGGACGTGTTGTTAATACATTAGGCGAACCTATTGATGGTAAAGGACCAATTAGCGGTGAAACGTTTGAAATGCCACTAGAGCGTAAAGCACCAGGGGTAATTTATCGTGAGCCTGTTACTGAGCCATTGCAAACGGGAATTAAATCGATTGACGCCATGATCCCTGTAGGTAGAGGTCAACGTGAATTAATCATTGGTGACCGTCAAACAGGTAAGTCTACTGTTGCTATTGATACCATTTTAAATCAAAAAGAATTTTACGACGCAGGTGAGCCTGTTTATTGTATATATGTTGCTATTGGTCAAAAAGGATCTACAGTGGCGGGTATTGCAAATATGTTAGAAGAAAAAGGAGCTTTAGCTTATACAACTATCGTTGCCGCTAATGCTTCAGATGCTGCAGCAATGCAAGTATATGCCCCTTTTGCAGGAGCAGCTATTGGTGAGTATTTTAGAGATACTGGTAGACCAGCATTGATTATTTATGATGACTTATCAAAACAAGCGGTAGCTTACCGTGAGGTGTCTTTATTATTAAGAAGACCTCCAGGACGTGAGGCTTACCCTGGTGATGTATTCTATTTACACTCAAGATTATTAGAGCGTTCGGCAAAAGTAATTAATAACGATACTATTGCAGCTCAAATGAATGATATCCCTGACTCGTTGGTTGGGAAAATAAAAGGGGGTGGTTCTTTAACCGCTTTACCAATTATTGAAACACAAGCGGGTGATGTATCTGCCTATATCCCAACAAACGTAATTTCTATTACGGATGGGCAAATTTTCTTAGAATCAGATTTATTCAACTCGGGTGTTCGTCCTGCAATTAACGTAGGTATTTCGGTATCACGTGTGGGTGGTAACGCACAGATTAAATCTATGAAAAAAGTAGCTGGAACTTTGAAATTAGATCAAGCGCAATATCGTGAACTAGAAGCTTTTGCTAAGTTTGGTTCTGATTTAGATGCTGCTACTATGAATGTAATTGAAAAAGGAAAACGCAACGTTGAGATTTTAAAACAAGCTCAAAACGATCCGTTTACCGTTGAAGATCAAGTAGCTATTATTTATGCAGGTTCTAAAAATCTATTAAGAGCTGTACCTGTAGAAAAAGTAAAAGAATTTGAAAAAGACTTTTTAGGCTATTTGAATGCAAAACACAGAGATACTTTAGACACTCTAAAAGCTGGTAAATTAACTGACGAAGTTATTGCGACTATAGAAAGTGCAGCTAAAGAAATTTCTGCTAAATACGCTTAATATATAATTGTCATTCCTGCCAAAGTAGGAATCTCATAATTTGAAAATCTATTAAATAGATTCCGCATCAAGTGCGGAATGACATAGAAGAAAATATGGCAAACTTAAAAGAAATACGTAACAGAATAACGTCAATCGGTTCAACGATGCAGATTACTAGTGCCATGAAAATGGTATCTGCTGCTAAATTGAAAAAAGCCCAAGACGCTATCGTTGCTATGCGCCCGTATTCAAATAAATTGACTGAATTATTAAACAACCTAAGTGCTACATTAGATGGTGAATCTGGTGGTTCTTATGCTGTTCAAAGAGAAGTTAACACCGTTTTATTAGTAGTAATCACCTCTAATAGAGGTTTGTGCGGCGCATTCAATTCGTCTGTTACTAAAAAAGCAATTGATACTATTAAAACCACGTATAAAGGCAAACAAGTTGATGTATTTGCAATTGGTAAAAAAGGAAACGACTTATTATCAAAAGAGAATACTGTGATTGCTAATAGAAGTGATTTATATGAGGAGCTAACTTTTAACAATGTTGCTGAAGTTGCCGAAGAATTGATGCAATTATTTGCTGAAGGAGCCTATGATAAAATTGAAATTGTGTACAACAGGTTTAAAAATGCGGCTACGCAAATTACTACCTTGGAACAATTTTTACCTATTGTACCTGCAGATACGGATGCAAACGTCAATTTAGATTATATTTTTGAACCTTCAAAAGAGGAAATTGTTCTTGGCTTAATTCCTAAGTCCCTAAAAACACAATTGTATAAATCTATAAGAGATTCTTTTGCTTCTGAACACGGTGCACGTATGACAGCGATGCACAAAGCAACCGATAATGCTACTGATTTACGTGATGACTTATTATTAAAATATAACAAAGCACGTCAAGCAGCTATTACCAACGAAATTTTAGAAATTGTTGGAGGTGCTGAAGCATTGAACAATTAGACGGAGTGATAGCAGAGTCAAATTTTCAAATAGTGCTGAAGCATTGAACAATTAGACGGAGCGATAGCAGAGTCAAATTTTCAAATAGTGCTGAAGCATTGAACGGTTAGACGGAGCGATAGCAGAGTCAAATTTTCAAATAGTACTGAAGCATTGAACGGTTAGACGGAGCGATAGCAGAGTCAAATTTTCAAATAGTGCTGAAGCATTGAACGGTTAAGCAAAGCACACAATAACTAGGCAAAACGATAGCGGAGTCAAATTATTAAAAGGCGCTGAGACATTGAACGGTAAAACAAATGTGGTTACTGTCTAGTTAAGAATCCATAAATAAAAATCAAAAACACCCAAAGTTTTAATAACTTTGGGTGTTTTATTTTACAACAAACTATGAAAGTCCTTTTATTAGATACCAACCATCCATTACTACAAAAAGGCTTGGAAAACTTGGGATTTATATGTGATGAAGATTATACATCACCTAGAGAAAAAATAGCCGAACGTATTCATCAATACGACGGTTTTATTATCCGCAGTCGATTTGCAATAGATAGCCATTTTTTAGACAAAGCAACTCATTTAAAATTTATTGGTCGTGTTGGTGCGGGTCTTGAAAACATCGATGTTACTTATGCAGAAACCAAAGGCATTCAACTCATAGCTGCACCAGAAGGCAACAGGAATGCCGTTGGTGAACACGCCTTGGGAATGCTTTTATCCCTTTTTAATAAATTAAATAAAGGGGATCGTGAAATTCGCCTTGGTAAATGGCAACGTGAGGCCAATAGAGGTATTGAATTGGACGGAAAGACCATTGGGCTCATTGGCTATGGTAATATGGGAAAGGCATTCGCAAAAAAATTAAAAGGATTTGATGTGGAAGTGCTCTGTTACGACATTAAAGCACACCTAAGCGACGAAAACGCCAAACAAGTAAGCTTGGAAGAGATACAAGACAAATCGGATATATTGAGCCTCCATACACCTGAGACAGCATTAACCCTTCAAATGGTAAACACCAATTTCATCAATGCCTTTAAAAAACCATTTTGGCTCATCAATACAGCTAGAGGTAAAAGTGTGGTTACAGCCGATTTAGTTAACGCATTAAAATCTGGAAAAATTTTAGGTGCCGGATTGGATGTTTTAGAATATGAGAAGTCGTCTTTTGAAAATTTATTTACGGATAATTCACTACCCGAAGCTTTTAACTATTTAATTAAGTCCGAAAATGTGCTGCTCTCGCCACATGTAGCTGGTTGGACTTTAGAAAGCAATCAAAAATTAGCCCAAACAATCGTAGATAAAATCAAAGATAAATTTTGCTAACTTGCTATCATGAAACGCACTGTTATTGTTTTTGGCCTTTTAATTTTCGCTCTTTTAATACTTTTTAAAATAAGTAAGTACACCTATCTTTCAGGCGACACCTCCATAGAATTAATTATTGCTAGCATTGCCTTGATTTTCTTTTTTATCGGAATTTATATTAACAAAAAAAGTACTAACAAAAATGTACCCGTTCAAAAAGAAGTAAATCAAAAACAATTAAAAGAATTAAATATCAGCAATCGTGAATATGAAGTGCTGTGCGAAATTGCGAAAGGATTATCCAATCAAGAGATTGCCACTAAACTATTTGTATCTGAAAGCACTGTTAAAACACATGTTTCTAACCTACTTGTGAAGTTAAATGCCAAACGAAGAACACAAGCAATACGAATATCTAAAGAACTCCAATTACTCCCATTTTAATGATTTTAAGACTAAAGTAGTAGAATTTTGGTACTTTAGTATGAATAAAATTCGATTCTCAAAGGGTAGCTTTGTAGCATCTAAAATTTTAAAAAATGAAAAATACAGTTTTACGCTATGGAATATGGAGTGCTTTAAGCATCTGTGTTTTGTTTCTAATTAGTTCACTGGCATTAAAGAACCTAGATTTTAAAACACAAGAAATCTATGGCTATGCCAGTATCGTAGTATCCTTATTATTTGTCTATTTTGGAGTTAAGCATTTTAGAGATCAAAAAAATGGTGGATTGGTTTCTTTTGGAAAAAGCTTACTAATTGGTCTGTTAATTACCTCATTTGCATCAGTGACCTTTGGTCTTTATAATGTTGTATATGTAGAATATATCGATCCTGATTTTATGACAGAATATTACAATTATTCTGTTGAGCAAGTAAGTAAAACCTTGTCGGGAGCTGAACTTCAATCTAAATTAGCGCAAATGGAAGACGAAAAAGAGCTGTTTTCGAATCCTATTATGAATTTTTCACTAATGTTTATGACTGTATTTATGGTTGGACTCATCATTTCACTAATCTCATCACTCATTTTATCCAAAAAACCATCTTAACCAAAATTCAGTATGCAATACAAAGCAACGAATGTCAATGACTACATTAGCCAAATACCTGAAGATAGAAAGTCTGCAATTGAACAACTCCGAAAGGTAATTTCAGAAAACTTACCTGAAGGTTTTGAAGAGGGCATCCAATATGGAATGATTGGGTATTACGTACCGCATAGTCTGTATCCAGACGGATATCACTGTACGCCCAAAGAACCCCTACCTTTTATGAGCTTTGCCTCACAAAAGCATTCTATCAATTTATATCATATGGGTATTTACGCAAATAAAGAGCTGTTAGATTGGTTCGTTGACGAATACCCCAAACACTGTACAAGAAAATTAGATATGGGAAAAAGCTGTATCCGATTTAAAAAATTTGAAGAGATTCCGTTCAATTTAATCGCAGAATTGGCAACAAAAATGACGGTGGATCAATGGATTACAATCTATGAAAGCAACCTTAAGAAATAAAATAAATTTCATAAAAAATAAAACTAATGCATCATGAAAAAAAGAGTAACAGGTATTGGAGGCGTGTTTTTTAAAACTGAAGACCCAAAAACAACTAAAAACTGGTATCAAAAGCATTTGGGATTTAATACGGACGACTGGGGTTGTACCTTTTGGTGGAAAGATAAAGAAGGGAATGACTGTAGTACTCAATGGAGTCCTTTTACAAAAGATACCGATTACTTTGCCCCTTCTAAGAAAGACTTTATGTTTAACTATCGGGTTGAAAACTTAGTTGAACTTTTAGCAACCTTAAAAAAAGAGGGTGTCACGGTTATTGATAAAATTGAAGAATATGAATATGGAAAGTTTGGTTGGATTGTTGATCTTGACGGTAATAAAATAGAACTTTGGCAACCGAATGATACTGCTTTTTTATAAAAAATATAAATTTGATTAGTCGCTAGTGACTTATTTAGAAATTCTACAATCATACAATCTATCTTCCATACAATGGATTGCTATATATTTTGCAGTATTTATACTGGGCCTAGCAAAAGCTGGTATAAAAGGTTTTGGCGTTGTAATTGTAGTGATCCTTGCCTTTGTATTTGGAGAAAAAACGTCAACAGGCATATTGTTACCAATGCTCATTACTGCTGACATTCTAGCGGTTACCTATTACAATCGGCATGCGCAATGGAAATATATAAAAAAACTATTACCATTAATGCTTATTGGTGTCTTGGTTGGAGTTTGGATTGGTGGTAGTGTCTCTGAGTTTATATTCAAAAAGCTAATGGCCTTTATTATTATCGGTTGTGTGGCAATTCTGTTTTACTTAGAAAGTAAAAAGTCTACAACAATCCCTAATAATCGTTTGGTTGCTAATGCTACGGGGTTCTTAGCGGGTTTCGCCACCATGATAGGTAATTTAGCAGGCCCCATAGTAAATGTCTATTTTTTAGCGATGCGCTTTCCGAAGAATGAATTTATTGGTACCGCTGCATGGTTGTATTTTATTGTAAATCTATTTAAGCTTCCTTTTCACTTTTTTGTTTGGGAAACGGTAACAACTCGAACACTGATGCTAAATCTAGCGCTAGTTCCTGCAGTGCTTCTTGGCTTTTTTGTAGGTGTAGCTATCGTAAAATTGATTTCAAACTTAAATTATAGACGCTTTGTACTAATAGCAACTGTAATTGGAGGAATTATTTTGCTGTTTAGGCCCTAGTTATTAAACCACAATACTCTTAAACAAGGCAGGTTTTTGAGCAAACTCTGCAGTATCTAAGTTGAGCATCTGACTTACAATTTTGTAGATTTCAGGCAATTTTTCACTAAACTCTTCTGGAGTTTCAAAAAAGTGCTCGACTAAAACCGATAAGAACTCATATTGATTTTTAAAACCATAAGATCTGATATAACCCGATTTTACAACTTTACGCTGAAGTTCCAAATCTTTTAAAATCTCTAATAAATTATTAAACTTATTAATAAAATTTATAGAAGAAAAGTTTTTCCTTTTTAAGGCAGTGAAATGTAAGGCATGTGTGAGTTCATGAAGTCCTAAATTCAGGTTATCATCTTCCACTTTAATTCCTTCCATAAAATCATCCCAAGAGAATACAATGGTTCTGTAACGCGGATTTGTTTCTCCTTTATGTCTTCTTTTGGTAATTTTTGAAAAGTAGTTTTTTGGATAGATAATAATATTATCAAATTCAGAATACAAATAGCGGCGCATCCCAAAAGTTAACATAACAGCAGTAGACGATATTAGCAATTTCATCCTTTCGGTAATTACCACTCCTTCTCTACCAATAAAATTATGATTGTCTATAAATTTCTTTACGCGGTGTTCAAAACGTCTTTTATCTAATTCTGACAGCCGTTTGTAAAATGTGAAGTAACGAACGATTAAACCTCTTTGAAACTCATTAAGCTCTCTTTGATTCAAAGCTATATCAGCTAAATCATTTCCTTTTACCCAAATATTTAATAATTCAAACATAAGCCGCATTTTTTTTACTTTCTGCCAAAAAAGTAAGTAATTAATAACTACTCTATTTAATCAGTACAAAAAATGAGCCAACCTTGTACTAATCCATGCAATTTATCCCTAAATTTTACCGAAAACTAGCAATCTTCTATCTCAAATATAGCAAAATATTCTTTATAACATGCTATTTTTCAATAATTTATTCTCTGACTAAATTTAGAGTTTTACATTTATCTCATTTAAAATTTGACATATTTTAGCAGAAAACAATCTATACAAATACGGCTTATTCTAATGTAATGTTAATTTTTAATAAACAGATTTTGAAATATTTAGGAATAAAAAATTGGAAATTGTATTTTACAAATGCTGAACCTTCAAGGTTCCAATTTGAAAGTAAAAGGATAACCTCACAGTGTTCGCTTTTCCCTCAACCCTCCGCTTTGAAAATAACAGGATTAGCTCACAATGTTCGCTTTTCCCTCAAAGCTCCGCTTTGAAAATAAAAAAACCAAGATTAGAAATTCAAGTGAACTTGATTTCTTCTTGGTTTTTTTATTTATTCGTGACCCCGGAGGGATTCAAACCCCCAACCCTCAGAGCCGAAATCTGATGCGCTATTCAATTGCGCCACGGGGCCAAATTTACTTAGTTTTTAAGCCAAGTTTTTCTTTACAAGAACCGCTATCGTTTTTCCATCGGCTGTTCCTGCTAATTTTTGAGATACAATACCCATTACCTTACCCATATCTTTCATTCCTTCAGCACCAACCGAATCAATCGTTGCAAGCACCACTTCTTCAATTTCCTCATCAGTCAGTTGCTCTGGTAAAAATTGTTCAATAACCACCGCTTGATCCAATTCTGGTTGTGCCAAATCTTCACGTTGCTGCTCTATATAAATGGCAGCACTATCCTTACGTTGTTTTACTAATTTCTGTAATAATTTTAACTCTTGCTCTTCCGTTAAGTCTTCACTAGCCCCATTTTCCGTCTGCATGAGTAGAATGGCCGACTTAATAGCCCTAAGTGATTCTAAGGCAACTTTATCCTTCGATTTCATCGCCTCTTTCATCTTGGTCATTACGTTTAACTGTAAGCTCATTTTTTATTTTTTAAGGTTCACAAAGATAGTAAAAGAACTATTAGTAGCCCACATACATTGGGTATAAAATAGAATTTAAAAACCCAAACTTGTTCAACACAAATTTGGGTTTTAAACAAACAAAAACTAAAGGTAATTAATCAACGTTATCATGTAAGAATGAATTGTTTGACCGCAATTGGATATCGTTATTATCATCGGTATCAATAGAAGTTCTAGATTGATTTGTAGACACTTCCGACGAAGGTTCAACCTCTTTTAAATCAACACCCATTCTCTTATAAGCTGGTTGGTTCTCAATTTCATCTATATTTTTATTCATCCTGTTGACGAACTTATAGTTGAATTCTTTCATTTTTTGTCGTCTATCATCTGCTTTTTTCTCCAATTCAGCAATCGTCAAATTCAATGGAGACATTTCAGAGTCATCATCAGCACGATTTGACGGGGCTTTTTTAGCATCAACCCGCATCCCAAATTTTAATTCATCATCATCATTTTTTCTATCGATGGTCTCTTTTTTCCCAACCTTTTCATCGACCATAAAATCTTCTAGACCATATTTTATTTTTCCATCTTCAGTTTGAACTGCTTTAACCTCAAGTGGTTCTACTACATTGATTTCATCAATTTTAGCAATTAATTCGTGTCTTGTAACTTCCTCTTTCTCTTCCAGCTTTACTTTTGGGGTCAAAGGCAAGTCGAATGTCAATGTTATTTGACTTTCATCATCTTCTTCTTTTGTAGTCTCTTGATTCGATGTTACTGTTGTCACGGGAGTGATGATAAAATCATCAATATCGCTATAATCAATCTGCTCATACACCACATCAATGTTTCTTATCAAATCAGTAGTTGGAATTAACCCACCTTCAAACACTTGTTCTTCAGGAGCTTCTTCAAGCGTATGTTTAATCACTTTTTTTTCGGGAACGGTTGTTAGTTCCGGGGAATTAATTGCATTTAACTTTGCCCTATCGTCTACCAAGTCGTGAACAATTTTTTTTGACTCCGTAGAGCTTATTTCGAGCTGCTGTTCGATGTTAAATCCCGTAGCAATAACAGTAACAGCAATGGCCTCACCTAAGGTATCATCTTCGCCAACACCCATAATAATATCAACATTACTTTTAGCCTCACTTTGTATATAATCATTAATCTCACCAATTTCATCAATGGTAATTTCAGCAGTTCCTGAAACGATTAATAACAATACGTTTTTAGCCCCCATAATTCTATTATCGTTTAATAATGGAGAATCTAAAGCGTTTGTTATAGCTTCTTGAGCCCTATTCGATCCACTAGCTGTTGCAGAACCCATGATTGCAGTTCCACTATTTGACAAGACCGTTTTCGCATCTTTTAAATCGATGTTTTGCGTATAGTGATGCGTAATTACTTCGGCGATACCAGAAGCAGCCGTTGACAATACCTCATCAGCTTTTGAGAACCCCGCTTTAAAGCCTAAATTTCCGTATACTTCTCTTAATTTATTGTTGTTAATGACTACTAATGAGTCGATATGTTCACGTAATTTTTCAATCCCTCGTTGCGCTTGTTCATTTCGCATTTTTCCTTCAAAAGCAAATGGTATGGTTACAATCCCAACAGTAAGCAAATCCATTTCTTTTGCAATCTTTGCAATTACAGGTGCAGCCCCAGTACCTGTTCCACCACCCATACCAACAGTAATAAATACCATTTTAGATCGTGGTGTGAGCATGGCTTTAATATCTTCCATACTCTCCATAGCGGCTTGTTCACCCACATCAGGGTTTGCACCAGCACCCAATCCTTCAGTCAAAGAAACTCCTAATTGAATTTTAGTAGCAACAGGACTATTTTGCAAGGCTTGCGCATCTGTGTTACACACCACAAAATCAACACCAGTAATACCTTTTTGATACATATGGTTTACGGCATTACTACCACCACCACCAACACCGATGACTTTTATGACGTTAGACTGATTTTTCGGTAAGTCGAATGAAAGGTTTTCAAACTCTGTACTCATAATTTTTATTTTTTTGGGATTCTTATAATTTTACTTATCTATATTTCAACAATACTTAACATTCACTTTAATCAATCACTTCAACTAGCAGCTGATTCACAAGGTAGCACCTTGCCTTTCTCTTTCAGCTCTATTCGGCGTTATCTAAAAATTCTCTAAACTTATCTGCCCATTTTTCAAAAATTGATTTTCGATCAATTGTCGACTTTGGGTTTGGTTTTTTGAACTCATCTGAACCTTTTTCAGACTCCGCACTTGCTTCCTTTCTTAGTTCTCTACTCTTTTGATTTAGGCCCTTCATTAAAAGCCCTACCGCCGTAGCAAAAGAAGGACTTGACATTTCAACATCTGAACTACCAGACAAATGCTCATTAGGATACCCTATTCTCGTGTCCATACCAGTTATATACTCCACTAACTGTTTGATGTGTTTTAACTCTGCACCTCCTCCAGTTAATACAATTCCAGCAATTAATTTTTTCTTGGTCTCTTCATGACCATAATTCTTGATTTCTAAATAAACTTGCTCTATAATTTCTACTACTCTTGCATGAATTATTTTAGATAGGTTTTTTAGCGTTATCTCTTTTGGTTCTCTTCCACGTAAACCAGGAATTGAAACAATTTCATTCTCTTTATTTTCTCCTGGCCAAGCTGAACCAAACTTTGTTTTGAGTAATTCGGCTTGTTTTTCTATGATAGAACACCCTTCTTTAATATCTTCAGTAATCACATTTCCTCCAAATGGTATCACTGCCGTATGACGAATAATTCCATCTTTAAAAATGGCCAAATCGGTAGTACCACCACCTATATCAATTAATGCCACACCAGCTTCTTTTTCTTCCTGACTTAAAACAGCATCGGCAGAAGCGAGTGGTTCTAACGTAATACTTGACAGCTCTAAACCTGCACTTTTAATACACCTTCCTACGTTGCGTATCGAGGATACTTGACCAACAACAACATGAAAATTAGCTTCCAATCTACCGCCATACATTCCTATTGGTTTTTTAATTTCGGCCTGACCGTCAACCTTATAATCTTGTGGCAACACATGAATAATTTCTTCACCAGGAAGCATCACTAACTTATGAACCTGATTTATTAACTGTTCTATATCAGCTTCGTCAATTACCTTTTCAGAATTTGGCCGGGTAATATAATCGCTATGATGTAAACTTCTGATATGCTGACCCGCAATACCCACTACCACCTCTGTGATTTTATGATTGGAAACACTTTCGGCTTCTTCAACTGCTTGTTGAATAGATTGAATGGTTTGCGTGATATTATTAACTACGCCTCTATGTACACCCAAGCTTTTGGCTTTACCCATTCCTAGCATTTCAATTTTGCCATACTCATTGGTTTTACCAATCATGGCAACAATTTTTGTAGTCCCGATATCTAAACCAACTGCTATATTTTCGTGTTCCATAATTTACTTTTTTGTGCACACAACTTGATTTTTAAATTTCAAGTTTATGGTTTGGTATTTGTCTAATGTTTTATCTTTTATTACTTTCTGATAAAAAGCCTCTAACTTCTTAAATTTCTTTTCAACCTCATTTAACGTTCCTAATTCTATCTGATGATTGCCAATTCTCGTCCTTAGAACAAATTCTTTTTTCGAGTCTTGTTCAATTCCGATGATTTGCTTTTGCAAAAAAGGATTTTTATAAATCATTTTGGCAAGCATATATGCATCTTTCGTATCCTTTGCATTCACTCCACTCAAAAGTGGAACTCTAGCAGAATAATTTACTGACAATGGCATTCTTTCTCCCTTACTGTCAATATAATACGCCACCCCTTCATCATTTACGCGTGCAATTGGTGTTCGTTGTTTTATAGAGGCACCTAACTTTCCATCTACAGTTAAAAAAACATCAGCATCCTCAATCATTTCATTTGATTGTAGTGTCTGTTCCAAACTCCTCAAAATTATGTTTTCTTTTGGCTGACTTTTAAGTTGACCATAATTTTGTATTAACAATTTATTAACCATTTCATAAGTTATAAAAAGGTTGTCTCCATTGGTAAAACTCACGTCAATTTTATTGATCTTTTTAAGCTTATTTCTATGAGATGTAAAGCCAAAAAGAAATACTACTAAGGCAATAAATAGAATCGCTTTTATGTGATTAATATACTTCTTCATCTCATTTACTTTCTAAAATTTTACCAACCGGGTCTACAAGTTCACCAATATCTCCTGCACCAATCATCACCAACACTTCGATATTCATTTGCGCTATTTCTATTAATAGTTGTTCTTTGGTTATTACCTTTTTATCGTCTAAATTAATTTTGCTCAATAACCAGCTAGACGAAACACCTTCAATTGGCTTTTCTCTAGCTGGATATATCTCTAGCAACATTAATTGGTCAAATTTTGCCAGGCTCTCAGCAAAATCGTTTACAAAATCTTGTGTTCTACTAAATAAATGTGGCTGAAAAATGGCAGTAATTTTTTTTGTAGGATATAATTCCTTAACCGCATCAGCAACAGCATTTATCTCGGTAGGATGGTGTGCATAATCATCAATTAAAACCAGTTTATCAGTCTTAATTTTAAAGTTAAAACGACGCTTAATTCCTTTAAACGTTATTAAAGCTCTGGCAATAGATTGGAGCGGAACTCCATAGTTATGAGCCATTGCCAGAGCAACCACAGTATTTAGCACATTGTGTCTTCCTGAAATATTCAGTTGTATATTTTTAATAATCTCTTTCGGTGTCTTTACATCAAAAAAGTAGGTTCCATTGGTAATGGAAATGTTTTGCGCATCATAATCGGCTCCTTCTTCAATACCATAAGTGATTCCTTTTAATGGCAATCCCTTTTTTATAAAAAGGGTATCGCTCACTTTATTCGCAAAATCATTAAATGATGCTTCTAAAGCATCTGCCGCACCATAAATATCTAAATGATCTGCATCCATTGAAGTGATACACGCAATATTTGGAGCTAATCTTAAAAAGGAACGGTCAAATTCATCAGCCTCAACCACACTAATTTCATCGCCACCAAGAATTAAATTTGAATTGTAATTTTCTGCAATACCTCCTAAAAACGAGGTGGCATTTACACCTGTTTCCTTTAAAATATGTCCTAAAATTGTTGACGTTGTAGTTTTGCCATGCGTTCCTGCCACTGCAAAGCAAAATGTATTTTTTGTAATCTCGCCTAAAATTTCAGCGCGTTTGAAAATTTTAAATCCATGCTCTATAAAATAGTTAAGTTGCATATTCTCTTGAGAAATAGCAGGGGTATAAATTACGATCGTATTTTCCTTGTTCAAAAATGCCTCAGGAATGTACTCAACAGCAGCATCAAAAGATATCGAAATACCCATATTTTGTAGCGCTTTTGTAATAGACGATTCTGCTTTGTCATAGCCAGAAATGCAAACATTGTTTTTATGGAAATACCTTGCTAAGGCGCTCATTCCAATGCCGCCTATACCCACAAAATAAATACGATGTACCTCCTTTAAATTCACTTTATTAATTTTTCTATTTCATTTACAATATCGGCTGTTGCATTTGGCAAAGCCAATTGCTTAATATTTTTACTCAACTCCTTTTGCTGCTCTTCGTTTTTAACTAAATTTTCCAGTACTTCCCCAAAATTTCCCAGTTCACTTTCTTTACATAAAATAGCTGCGTTTTTTGAGACTACGGCCATTGCATTTTTAGTCTGATGATCTTCTGCAACATTTGGAGAAGGAATAAAGACTACGGGTTTACCTACTATGCACAATTCTGAAATTGAACTTGCTCCTGCTCTACTAATAATAATATCTGCCGCAGCATAGGCCAAATTCATTTCATTCAAAAAAGCATGCACTTGTATTGTGTTTTTATGATAGTTCTTATAGTCATCATAATAGAGTTTACCCGTTTGCCAAATAAGCTGAACATTATTAACCTCAAACCAGTGTAATTGTTTTTCAATCAACTGATTAATGGCTCTCGCCCCTAAACTTCCACCAAGAACCAATACCGTTTTTTGCGACGCATCTAATTTAAAAACACGTTGTGCTTCAGTTCTATCATTTACTATATTTAATAGATCTTTGCGAACGGGATTCCCTGTTTTTACAATTTTTGCTTTAGGAAAAAAACGTTCCAATCCATCATAAGCAACACATATTTTAGCCGCTTTTTTTGCCAATAATTTATTTGTAATTCCCGGATAGGAATTTTGTTCTTGTACTACAATGGGTATCCTTTTTCTGCTCGCCATTTCTAGTGTTGGACCAGAAGCAAAACCACCAGTACCAATAACCACATTGGGTTTAAATTGTTTAATAATTTTATTTGCAGTAATTAAACTACTCATTAGTTTAAAAGGAAAGGATAGGTTTTTCAGCGTCAACTTTCGTTGAATACCAGAAATCCAGAGTCCTTTAATTTCATAGCCCGCTTGTGGTACTTTTTCCATTTCCATCCGATCATGAGCACCCACAAATAAAAATTTCGCCGTTGGATTTCGCTGTTTTAACTCATTTGCAATCGCAATCGCGGGATAAATATGTCCTCCCGTTCCTCCACCACTAATTAATATGTTAACCGATGGCTTCATGCAGTATTTTTAAAGGGTTATCATCGTCAATTTTCTTACTCTTCAATATATCTTCATCTCTTTTGGCACTCACACTTAATACAATACCAATGGCAAAACAAGTCATCCAAATAGAAGTTCCCCCAACGCTAATTAGCGGTAAAGGCTGACCTGTAACTGGAAATAACCCTACAGCCACTGCCATATTAATAAGTGCCTGAAATATGATAGGAATACCCACTCCCAAGACCAACAAGGTGCCGAAAATGGTTTCTGTTTTTGTTGCTACTATAACAATTCTAAAAAGCAAACCGAGATAAAGTATCATTAAAAACAAGGCCCCAACCAAGCCAAATTCTTCGACAATAATGGCATAAATAAAATCCGAAGACGACTGAGGTAAAAAGTTCTTCTGCACACTCTTACCCGGGCCTTTCCCTCTTATTTCGCCAGAAGCAATAGCTATTTTCGCTTTATCAGCTTGGTAATTTGTTTCGCTATTAGGCTCGGCAAAATTCTCAATTCGGCTCACCCAAGTATTGATTCTACTATTTTTAAAGGTATCTGGAAACGCCTTAGCCGTTAATAAGAAAATGGAAAAAAGCAATATCCCTACTCCCAACATGGAAAGCAAATATTTTAATGGATATCCACCTAAAAAAGTGAGCATTAACACAGTAGTGAAAATTATGGCTGTTGTTGAAAAATTTGCTGGTAAAATTAACATTAACATTACCGCCACAGGCAACCAAAGCTGTACGATACTCTCTTTAAAGGTAATTAGCTTATCCTTATTTTTAGCTAAATAGCGCGCAACATACATCATAACAACTACTCCAGCCAGCGTAGATGTTTGAAAACCGATTCCAACAAAAGGAATACGAATCCATCTACTTGCATTTACTCCACTAATTGTTTTTCCCTGCATTAGTGTATAAATAAGAAGCACAATAACAACAGGAATTAACAAAACTGACAAACCACTAAAATAGCGATAGGGAATTTTATGGGTAGCATAAATAATAACAAAACCCAACACAAGTAACATAGCATGTTTTAACAGATGCCCTAGTGTTGTGCCGTTTTCAACAACATAAACTAGATTTGTACTCGCGCTGTAAACAGGAAGGAAGGAGAATATTGCCAACAAAGCAATAATCGCCCAAATGGTTTTGTCACCCTTGATATTTTTAAGGATTTTTGTCATTTACAATAATCTTACAGCTGCTTTAAATTGTCTCCCTCTATCTTCATAATTTTCGAATAAATCGAAGCTAGCACATGCTGGTGACAACAGTACCGTATCACCCTTTTTCGCCAACTTATACGCTACTTTCACCGCCTCTTCGGCCCCTTGTGTTTCAATCATAAAATCAACTACATTATTAAAGGCTTCATAAATCTTTCGATTGTCTACGCCCAAACAAATAATAGCCTTTACTTTCTCATGAACAAGCGGCAACAAATCGGTATAATCATTTCCTTTATCTACACCACCAACGATCCAAATAGTGTCAGACTTCATACTTTCCAGGGCATAGAATGTGGCATTTACGTTGGTCGCTTTTGAGTCATTTATATACTCAACACCATTAATTTTTAAAACTGATTCTAGTCTGTGCTCTACACTTTCAAAGTTTTCTAAACTTTCTCTAAGCGTTTCATTTCGCACATTCAATAATTGTGCAACCATGCCTGACGCCATTGCATTTTTAGTGTTATGCCCTCCCTGTAATGCTAACTCTGTTATACTCATTGTGAATTTATTTGAATCGGTTTGAATTATTATGTTGTTATTATCTCTATATGCCCCTTTTTGCACTTTTCTTTTCATTGAAAATGGCAACAATGTTGCTTTTGTTTTATTTTTTTCTAACCAATTTGATATCGCTACATCGTCTGCATCATATATCAAATAGTCGTTTTCGGTTTGGTTCATGGTGATTCTAAACTTAGAATCGATATAGTTCTCATAGCTGTAATTATACCTGTCTAAATGGTCAGGTGATATGTTTGTAATAATTGCGATGTGAGGCGCAAAACTTACAATACCATCTAATTGAAAACTACTGAGCTCCAACACATAATTCTGATATTTCTCTTCAGCCACCTGCAGCGCAAAACTATCTCCAACATTACCCGCTACACCGACGTTCAATTTTGAGTTTTTCAAAATGCTAAACGTCCATAAAGCAGTGGTGGTTTTACCATTACTACCTGTAACACCTACAATCGTTGCATTTGTATACTTACTCGCAAATTCTATTTCTGAAATTACAGGAACCCCTTTTTTAATAAGGCTTTGAACCAACTCAACCTTATCTGGAATGCCCGGACTTTTCATCACCACATCAGCATCAAAAATGGCTTTCTCTGTATGTTTACCCTCTTCGAAAACTATATTATTATGTAAAAGAACTTCTTTATATTTTTTTGCAATTGTTCCTTTATCAGAAACAAAAACGTCATACCCCTGTTGTTTTGCCAGCATGGCTGTTCCTACGCCGCTTTCACCACCACCCAAAACCACAATCTTTTGCATTTTACCTCACCTTTAGTGTTATAATAGACAGTACCGCTAGCATGATTCCGATAATCCAAAATCTTGCAACAATTTTACTTTCGTGATATCCTTTCTTTTGAAAATGATGATGCAATGGCGACATCAAAAATATTCGCCGGCCTTCACCATACTTTTTACGTGTGTATTTAAAATAACTTACCTGCATCATTACTGACAAAGTCTCTGCAAAGAAGATTCCTGCCAATATGGGCAAGAGAAATTCCTTTCTTACCGAAATTGCTAAAACCGCAATGATTCCCCCAATAGTTAAACTACCTGTATCCCCCATGAAAACTTGTGCTGGATAGGTATTGTACCATAGAAATCCGATCAACCCTCCTACAAATGCACTTATGAAAATGGTCATTTCACCCGAATAGGGTATGTACATTACATTTAAATAATTGGCGAAAATGATGTTTCCAGAAATCCAAGCAAAAACACCCAAAGCTGTAACTATTATTGCCGAAGAACCTGCTGCAAGCCCATCAATACCATCGGTAAGGTTTGCGCCATTTGAAACACCCGTTATAATAAACACCACAATCAACACAAAAACGATCCAACTATACTTTTCATAGTCTTCACCCATCCATCTCACAAATACCGAATAATCGAACTCATTATTTTTAACAAAAGGGATGGTTGTTTTTAATGATTTTTGCTCTTTTCCAAATAACTCTGAAACGTTGGTAGTTTGCAATTCTGTTTGCACAATTGCTGCCGGATTTTTTTGTTTCACCACCACCGACGGAGAAAAGTATAACATACAACCAACAAAAATCCCTAAGCTTACTTGTCCTAAAATTTTGAATCTCCCTTTGAGTCCGTCTTTATCATTTTTAAAAACTTTTATATAATCATCTACAAAGCCTATTAAACCCATCCATAGAGTTGTAACCAATAGAATAATTATATAAACATTTTCGAGCCGGGCAACCAACAGCACAGGCAATACCGTAGCAAGAATGATGATAATACCCCCCATTGTTGGTGTACCTGTTTTTTCCTTTTGCCCTTTCAGACCAAGATCTCTTACAGATTCACCTATTTGCATACGGCTTAACTTATCTATAATTCTTCTTCCGAAAATGGTTGAAATCAACAATGAGAAAACAAAAGCCAACGCAGATCTAAACGAGATGTATTTAAATAATCCCGCTCCTACTAGATCGTATTGTTTCTCTAAAAATTCAAATAAATAATATAACATAGGTGTTTGGTGTACTTATTTTTCTAATTCCTTGAATAGTGTTGTTACAATTTTATAATCGTCAAAGTCTGTTTTGACTCCGTTTACCTCTTGATATGATTCATGTCCTTTACCTGCTATCAATAAAATATCTCCTTTCTCTGCAAGTTGAACAGCCGTTTTAACCGCTTGTTTTCTGTCGACAATTGACAGTGTTTTTTTAAAATTCTGTGGAGCCACTCCTGTTTCCATATCCGAAATAATAGATTGTGGATCTTCAGTTCTTGGATTGTCTGAAGTGAAAATTGCCTGATTCGACAATTCTGATGCAATGTGAGCCATTTTCGGGCGTTTTGACTTATCCCTATCACCACCACAACCAACAACTGTAATCACTTTTTCATTGAGCGTTCGTATAGCATTGATTGTTTCCAAAACATTTTTCAAAGCATCTGGCGTATGCGCATAATCAACAATTGCTGTAATCCCACCTTTAGAGATGGTATATTGAAAACGACCACTTACACTTTCCAATTCACTAATCAAGCGTAAGTTTTCCAACGTCTCTACACCCAACAAATCGGCCGTAGCGTAAATCGCTAATAAATTATAGGCGTTGAAATTCCCGATGAGCTTGGCCCAAACCTCATGGTTATTAATAGTCAGCAACAAACCGTTAAATTGATTTTCCAAAATCTTCGCTTTATAATCTGCGATGGTTTTTAAGGCGTAGGTTACTTTTTTTGCTTTGGTGTTTTGCAGCATTACACCTCCGTTTTTATCGTCTATGTTTACTAGTGCAAAAGCCGATTTCGGTAAGGCATCAAAAAATGATTTTTTAACATCTCTGTAAGAAGCAAACGTATTGTGATAGTCGAGATGGTCATGAGATAAGTTGGTAAATATTCCTCCTGAAAAGTGCAATCCTTCCGACCTTTTTTGGTCAATTCCGTGTGAACTTACCTCCATAAAACAGTAGGCTACTCCTGCACTTACCATCTGATCTAAAAAGCGGTTAATCGTTATAGAATCTGGCGTAGTATGAGTTGCTGGAAACGCTTTCGTATCAACCATTACTTTGACTGTTGACAAAAGACCCGACTTGTAACCTGCTTTTGTAAATAAGCTATATAACAACGAGGCAATCGTTGTTTTGCCATTGGTACCCGTAATACCAACCAGTTTTAATTTCTTAGACGGATTATCATAAAAATTAGCAGCAATTATAGCCAATGCAGTATTGGTATTATTTACAACAACATAAGTAACACCTTCTATTTTACTCGAGGGTATGTGCTGACAAATAATAACTTTTGCTCCTTTACGTATTACATCCTCTATAAAAGCATGCCCATCAGTTAGTGTACCTTTGATAGCAACGAACAAACCATTTTCAGTTATGTTACGTGAATCAAAAGCAATCGTATTGATAAATCTATCGGTACTTCCATAGACGGCTTCAACAGCTACTTTATATAATATGTCTTTTAAATTTTTCAACGAATTCTATTATGATAGATTTAATTTTATGATCGACCCCTTCTCTATTTTCTTTCCTGATTTTATAGATTGCCACTTAACAATTCCAACGCCATCCGACTCCACTCTAAATCCTAAATTTTCGAGTAATGCAATGGCATCCATTCCAGACATATCCTTCACATTAGGCACTGTAGCGTGTTGCGTGTTTTCTAGCTCGATGTACTTCTTATAATTCTGTTCTACATCAGCAAAAGCAAAATTTGATTTGCTTACTTCGTCAATCAAAGGAGTATCTGTATAAATTTTTTGAGCGATTTTTTTAAATACTGGTGCCGCGACTACATTTCCGTAATAGCCAATTTTTTTGTCTGGTTTATGAATAACTACAATGCATGAATATTTGGGATTTTTAGCAGGAAAATAACCCACAAAGGAAGCTATATACTGAGTTTTGCCTGTCCAATATTCTGTTTGGCAAGTCCCTGTTTTACCAGCCATTGAATAATTTTTATCATAGATGTTTTCTGCCGTTCCGCGTTTCACAACATTTTCCATCATTACCTTTAATTTATCGATTGTTTCTTGAGAGCATATTTTCTCATTGATCACTTCCTTTTCAAATCTTTCAATAAGTCTTCCTTGTGAACGAACTTCTTTGATAAAACGAGGCTTCACCATTTTACCATTGTTTGCTACAGCATTGTACAAAGCGAGGGTTTGTAATGGCGTTATATGCACTCCATACCCGTGAGTCATCCATGCCAGTGATGTTCCATACCATTGGCTTTTATTTTCTGGAGTAGGCAAGGTTGGTATGCCTTCCCCTTTTATAGGAATGTTTAATTTATTTTCAACACCGATACGGCGTAAACCTTCTATGAATTTTATGGGATTGTTTTTGTAGTTATCCTCAATGATTTTTACCAGCCCCACATTTGACGAAACTTCAAACGCTCGTGCCGCTGATATTTTACCATACCCATCTTTATGAGAATCTCTCACCGTTCTATCGTAAATCTTTAGCTTTCCGTTTTCGGTATCAATAACATCACCCGTATCCACAACTTTATCTTCTAAAGCAACCATCATACTCATCAACTTAAAGGTAGAACCCGGCTCATGAGACTCACCCACTGCATAATTTAAACGCTCGTAATATTTACCTTCAACATTTCGTCCTAAATTGGAAATTGCCTTTACCTCTCCCGTTTCCGTTTCCATTACCACCACACTTCCATGGTCTGCCTGGTATTTTTCCAATTGCTCAAGCAAGGCGTGATGCGCAATATCTTGGATGTTCAAATCTATCGTTGTGTACAGATCCTTACCGTCAATAGGCTCAACTTCGTTATTGTCATTCAACGGCTTCCACTGCCCTTTAGCAATTTTCTGCTTGAGACGTTTTCCATTTCTACCTTTCAATAAATCATGAAAATTCCCTTCGATACCAACGCGCCCACGATAGTCATCATAACCTATATAGCGTTCGGCAATTTTCCCAATGGGATGTTCTCTTACAGTACGTTGTTCAACAATTAACCCTCCTTTATACGTGCCAAGATTAAAAATTGGAAACTTTTTAATTTCCTGATATTGTGTATAGCTTAGGTTACGCGTGATAAATAAATACCTGTTATTATTCTTTTTCGCTTTTCGGATATAACTTTCATAATAACTTTCTGACTTACCCAACATTTTAGAAAGAGATTTGCTCAATCCTCGAATGCCTTTTTCAAAATTTTCATTTGAAACAGTTACCACATCCATTCTAATATCAAATTTCGATGCTGATGTTGCCAATAAACTACCATCTACCGTATACACATTCCCTCTATTTGCTGGAATCTCAAAATTCTCTACAGTTCCCTCACTTGCCTTCTCTCTGTAGAAATTGCCGTCAACAAACTGAATATCAATTAGTTTGTACAGTATCGCCAGCGCAAATAAGAACATAAAGGCAGTTAACAAATACAGTTTGTTTAATATGTTCTTTTTTTGAATTGCCAATTGATTTACTTTTTTACTTTAATTTTTTGAGGTGGACTCTGGGATATAAACAACCCCTTTTCTTCCATCCTTTTTGTAATTGATGATTCCATTTTTAGCTTCATTAATTCTGATCTGGTTGCTAAAAATTGTGATCTTAATTCTCTTTTTTGTTTATTGAGTTGTGCGATTTTTTGAACTTTCTTATCAATACTGTGTGCACTTGCAATCATTACGAGGGCCAGTACCGTTAAAAAAATGAGCAACCTCCAGTTTTTAGGGGCATCTTCATCCACTAAAAACTTTCCTTTTAACACATCGTAAACTCGTTGTTTTGCTTTTACTTTTGTCATAATAATTTCGCAGCTACCCTTAATTTTGCACTTCTCGCTCTATTATTTTCTTTAATCTCTTTTGCCGATGGAATGATTAGTTTTCCTTTTTTAAAAGGCACTTCAAAATTTCCATAGAAATCTTTTTCAGGCTCACCTTCAAAGAGTCCACTTCGCATAAAGCGCTTCACCAACCGATCTTCTAATGAGTGATATGAAATCACACTCAACTTTCCCCCAACCTTCAACACCTCTTTTGCCTGTATTAAAAATTCTTTTAGAGCCTCTAACTCTTCATTAACTTCAATACGTACGGCTTGGAATATTTGAGCCAATATTTTATGTTCTTTACTAGCGGGCAAAAACTGTTTCAAAATAGTTTTTAGCTGAAAGCTCGTCTGAATCCATGTTTCTTTTCTAGCATTCACAATCTGCTTAGCTATAGCTCTAGCATTTCGCAATTCACCATATGAAAACAATACTGTTGCCAAGTGCTCTTCTTCATATTTATTTATCACATGATAAGCAGAAACTTTTCTTCCCTGATTCATACGCATATCTAAATCAGCATCAAACCGTGTTGAAAAACCTCTTTCAGCTACGTCAAATTGATGCGAAGAAACACCCAGGTCTGCCAAAACACCATCGACTTCAGTAACCCCGTAGAATTTTAGATATCGTGTTAAGAACCTGAAATTCTCATTAATCAATACAAACCGACTGTCATCAATAGCATTTTCCAAAGCATCGGTATCTTGATCAAAAGCAAACAATTTGCCTTTTGACCCCAATCGCTTTAAAATCTCACGTGAATGTCCGCCACCACCAAAGGTTACGTCAACATAAATTCCGTCTGGATTGATTTCTAAACCATCAATACTTTCAAAGAGCAAAACTGGATCATGATAACTCATCATCCATCATATTATCGTTACCCATTACATCTTCAGTGAGTTCAGCAAAATCAATTGCCGCTTCATCAATTGCATTTTCGTAACGTTGTTTATCCCAAATTTCAATAATGTTTACCGCAGAAGACAAGACCACTTCTTTAGAAATTCCAGCAAATAAATGCAGATCTTTTGGTATTAGTAATCTTCCTGACGCATCCAATTCAACCACTTTTACCCCTGCCGTAAAACGTCTAATAAAATCATTGTTCTTTTTCACAAAACGATTCAGCTTGTTCACCTTTTGCATCAGTAAATTCCATTCTCCCATTGGATATAATTCAAGACAAGGCTGAAATACAGCACGCTTCAATACAAACCCATCTTGCAAAACTGCGGATAGCTGCTTTTTTACAGACGTAGGCATCATCAAACGTCCTTTGACGTCTGCCTTACATTCGTATGTGCCTATTAGATTTACCACTTAGCTATTTGTTAAACAAGATTTTAATGACAAATATACAGATTTTTACCACTTTCTCCCATATTTTACCACTTTGTTGATAACTTTCTAAACCGGGATTTATTGTATTGATTAGCAGATTTTTAAACAGTAGCACCTTTCTTTGCAAAAAAAATATTGGAGAATATTGAAGAAAAACTGTACTTTGAACCAAAATAGTTACTTTTGTAACTTGTTAAAACCAAAACCAATTAATGGGAGATAATTTCAAAAGAGAAGGCAACTTCAATTACTTAGAATCTGGAGAGGGAATTCCTATAATCATATTGCACGGATTAATGGGTAATTTGAGTAATTTTGATGGTGTCTTTGATTATTTTTCTAAAAAGGGATATCAGGTTTTAATGCCTGAACTCCCAATTTATTCGCTACCCATCCTTAAAACAAATGTCAAGAATTTATCAAAATTCGTAAAGTCATTTGTCAATCATAAGGGACTGAAAGAATACATTTTATTAGGCAACTCATTGGGAGGTCATATTGCATTGTATTACACCAAACACAATCCTAAGAACGTCAAAGGGTTGATACTTACAGGGAGCTCTGGACTTTATGAAAGTGCCATGGGAGAAAGTTATCCCAAAAGAGGCGATTACGAATACATCAAGAAAAAGGCAGAAGATGTTTTCTACGACCCAAAAATTGCCACTAAAGAAATTGTTGATGACGTTTACGACTCTGTAAATGATAGAAATAAGTTAATCAGAACCTTGTCTATTGCCAAAAGTGCCATCAGGCACAATATGGCCGATGACTTACCCCATATGAAAATGCCAGCGGCTTTAATTTGGGGGAAAAACGATTCTGTTACCCCACCAGATGTTGCTGAAGAATTTCACAAACTACTACCTAACTCAAGTCTTTATTGGATTGATAAATGTGGACATGCACCTATGATGGAGCATCCCGACACTTTTAATCTACTCTTAGAAGAATGGTTGGAAAAAGAAAATCTCTAACGAATGAAAATCAAATCGGCTGAATTTGTTATTAGCAATACTGATGTAGACAAATGCCCTAAAGATTCATTACCCGAATACGCTTTTATCGGGAGATCAAATGTGGGAAAGTCTTCCTTAATCAATATGCTTGTTGATCGTAAAAGCTTGGCAAAAACATCCGGAAAACCAGGGAAGACACAACTTATAAATCATTTTATCATCAATAAGAATTGGTTTTTAGTTGATTTACCAGGCTATGGATATGCGCAAATCTCAAAGAGTAAAAGACAGATTTTCCAACAATTTATTACCACCTATTTTCTTCAAAGAGAACAATTAGTCTGTACTTTTGTATTGGTTGACTCCAGGCATGAGCCTCAAAAAATAGATTTAGAATTTATGCAGTTTCTAGGTGAAAACGGAATTCCTTTTTGTATTATTTTCACTAAGTCTGACAAACTAAACAGTTCTAAAGTCAATCAGAATTTAATAAACTACCAAAATGAACTCTTAAAGACTTGGGAAGAAATGCCACAGTATTTTGTGACTTCTGCAACTACAAAATCGGGGCAAGATGAATTACTCGACTTTATTGACGGGATTAATAAAAATTTATAATGGCTTCGAATGCTTCTAACCTTGCCGTTTTATATGAAGATAATCATATTATCATTATAAATAAAAAGGTTGGTGATATTACTCAAGGAGATAAAACGGGCGACAAGCCTTTGAGTGACATTGTTAAAGAATACATTAAAAAAAAATACAACAAACCAGGAGCCGTTTATCTCGGTGTTGTTCACAGGTTGGATCGCCCAACGAGTGGTGCTATTATTTTTGCCAGAACTTCTAAAGCACTAGAACGTTTAAATAAAATGCTTCGCGACAAGCAATTAGATAAAACCTATTGGGCCGTTGTAAAGAAGAAGCCCGAAAAAGCCGAAGACACCCTCATTAATTTCTTAAAAAAGAACCCAAAAAACAACAAATCAACTGTTTTTAATAAAGAAATTGAAGGCAGCAAAAAGGCGATTTTACACTATAAGACAATCAAAACTTTAGATCGCTATTTTTTACTCGAGGTTAACCTTGAAACAGGAAGACACCATCAAATTCGCGCTCAACTAGCCAGTATTGGCTCACCAATTAAAGGCGATTTAAAATATGGTTTCGACAGAAGTAATAAAAATAGTGGGATTCATCTACATGCTAAAAAAGTAGCCTTTATTCATCCGGTGAGTAAAGAAAAGATTTCAATAGAAAGTCCGTTACCCGAAGATGACCCTATTTGGAAAGCTTGCCAATAAATTAATGTTTTAACTTTTTAAACTTTTCTTGAATAATTGTTGCAATCGGCTTGTTTTCTATTTTACATTCAAGCCAAGACAAAATATCTAAGTATAAAAAGGACCGGCGTTCATATGGATCATCTTCATAGGCCTTTAATTTCTTATATAATTTAACAAATTCTGCCTTTAATTGATGTGGATAAATGGTACCCAAACCACGTAAAAAAGCAATGATATCTTTTTGTACCTCATGCAGATCATCCATTTTGATTAGAAATTTATAGGTGCTTTTCAGTTGGATATCTAAATGGTAGTCTAATCCGGATTCATAATGAGCCAACAAACTTAAAATTCGCGCAAAACACATCAAATCTTCGCGCATTTTCAAATTCCTATTTCCAATAATTTTTTCGAGATATTCAATACATTTTTTATTATCGCCAGCACCGAAATATAAACTTGCTATTTTATAATAAAACAGCATAATATGATGTTCATCAATTCTATCATTATACAATTTTATGCCACTTATCACTTCAGCAACCAAAGGGATCCCTTTTTCAAATGAACCCTCAATAAAATGTAAATTAAACTTATTATTATTGATATATAAAAAACGCAACACCTCTATATTGTCATCTTTTGGGAAATCTACGGTTTCTACAATGGCCTCTAATTGCTTCAATGATTTTTTAAACTTTCGATAATGTCTTGCAAAAAAGAGTGACTCTAATAGGTAATGATTTCCTTTTAAAAAGAAAACAGGATTCAATTTTATCATCGCTTCGTTGTCATAAAATAAATCAACCCATTTTTTTGAGTATTTATAACTTGATGAAAAATCTTGCACTAAAAAACTATACCATAAATGTGACTTATACAACCAAAGTTTTTCTCTAAATCCGAGATTCTTTATCTTGTATTTTGGCATTCTATCCTTAAAATATTTGGTGATAACCTTATACTCATCATCATTTTTAACATAGCCCGTCTTTAATAAAAGACCGTACAGCTGCAATGATAAATTTGATAACTTACTAGCAATCACATTCTCCATACTCAAGTTTTTGGCCTGGATTGCTAATTCATCTGCCCGCGTACTAATACTACGTGTAATGTATTGTGATTCAATTATCTTTTCTAGTTCAACAATTTCATATGCTATATTTTTTTCTTCGTTATCGATAGCTAAAATTTTGGCTTTATCTAAGATTTTTAAACTTTGCTTGTATAGTCCTTTATGATATAAAATTGTTGCGAAATCAAGTTGTTCTCTAATTTGAATTCTAATATTTTGATGCGATGGATTTAGTCGAAGACTAATCAGTATTTGCTTATATAAGTGCGCCTTTAAATTTGATAATTGGGCCTTTTTAACAATTTTGGTTTTTAAAATTACATCCTCGTCATATTTTGGCAACTTATCCATTAAATTGAACAGTGCTAAAAATTTTGAGTCCGTATTTACTCCCAATCTACCAACATACAATTTGAATTGTCTTTTTTCAGATTTAGAAAGTGATTTGACTAAAACAAATAAATTATCTTTTTGCGTATTAATCATTGTATGAATTAAGATATTAACCTATTGTATCACAACTATTTAAACTCCTCAAAACAGCTTTAAACGTTGTAAAAATTCAAGCCATGCGTCATGCTTTCAGCAAACCAAAATATAAATTCGTATAAGAATAAAGAAATATATTCGTAAATAATGGATAAAAATATAGTACAAATATTTGACACTACCCTAAGAGACGGAGAGCAAGTTCCTGGGTGTAAACTAGATACGCAACAAAAATTGGTAATTGCGGAACGACTCGATGAGTTGGGTGTAAATGTAATAGAGGCAGGTTTTCCAATATCTAGTCCGGGTGATTTCAACTCTGTTGTTGAAATTTCTAAAATTGTAAAAAATGCTACGGTTTGCGGCTTAACAAGATCTGTTAAAAAAGATATTGAAGTGGCAGCCGAAGCACTGAGATACGCAAAAATGCCTAGAATTCACACGGGTATTGGCACTTCAGATTCACATATAGTACACAAATTCAAAGCCACTAGAGAAGAAATCATTGAACGTGCTGTAGGCGCCGTGAAGTACGCAAAAACGTTTGTTGAAGACGTAGAATTTTACGCAGAAGATGCGGGAAGAACAGATAATGAATTTCTAGCCCGCGTATGTGAAGCAGTTATTAAAGCCGGTGCTACGGTACTCAATATACCGGATACTACCGGTTATTGTTTACCCGAAGAGTATGGTGCTAAAATGAAATACCTCAAGGAAAATGTACGCGGTATTGACAGAGCCATTTTATCTTGTCATTGCCACAACGATCTTGGTTTGGCCACGGCAAATTCAATTGCGGGGGTTATTAACGGAGCACGACAAATAGAGTGTACCATCAATGGTATTGGAGAGCGCGCTGGTAACACTGCTTTAGAAGAGGTAGTAATGATTTTAAAACAGCACCCCTATTTAAACTTAGATACAAGTATAAATACACAACTTTTAAATGACACGAGTCAATTAGTATCAGAAAGTATGGGTATGCTAGTTCAGCCAAACAAAGCGATTGTTGGCGCCAATGCTTTCGCACATAGTTCGGGCATTCATCAAGACGGCGTGATTAAAAATCGTGAAACTTATGAAATTATCAATCCGAAGGATGTAGGTGTCAATGATTCTGCAATTGTTTTAACCGCTCGAAGTGGAAGGGCAGCCTTGGCCTATAGAGCAAAAAACATTGGGTATGAACTAACCAAATTACAACTTGATAAAGTATATGCTACTTTTTTAAGTTTTGCCGATAGAAAAAAAGAAATTATTGATTCTGATATCCATACAATTATCAAATCAAGTAAAATAGGAAATTCAATTTTTGCATAAAAATGAGTAAAACATTATTTGATAAAGTTTGGGATAGTCATGTGGTTGATACGGTCAAAAATGGTCCGCAAATTATCTATATTGATAAGCATTTAATTCATGAGGTTACGAGTCCGCAAGCATTTAACGAACTAGAAAAAAGAAACATTCCTGTGTTGCGTCCGCAACAAATCGTAGCTACGGCAGACCATAATACTCCAACAACAGATCAGCATTTACCAGTAAAAGATTTACTTTCTAGGAACCAGTTGAAGCAATTAACTGAGAACTGTAAAAAAAATAATATTGAACTCTACGGATTGGGGCATCAATACAATGGTATAGTACATGTTATTGGCCCTGAGCTCGGAATTACCCAACCGGGAATGACCATGGTTTGTGGTGATAGTCACACGTCTACACATGGGGCTTTTGGAACCATCGCTTTCGGTATTGGAACTAGTCAAGTGGCACAAGTTTTTGCAAGTCAATGTCTCTTAATGGCTAAACCTAAAAAATTACGCGTTAATGTTCATGGTAAACTCAAAAAAGGGGTATTACCAAAAGATGTAATTCTGTACATTATTGCTAAGTTAGGCACCAACTCAGGTACCGGTTATTTTTGTGAATATGCTGGAAATGTATTTGAAGAAATGTCAATGGAAGGTAGAATGACCATTTGCAATATGAGTATTGAAATGGGAGCTAGAGGTGGAATGATTGCCCCTGACCAAACAACCTTTGACTATATAAAAAATCGGAAATTCGCACCAAAAGGAGCCGACTTTGATCAAAAAGTAGCCCATTGGAAAACGCTAAAAACGGATGACGATGCCGTTTTCGACTTAGAATACACACTTGATGCTGCCGACATTGAACCCATTATTACCTATGGTACAAATCCTGGAATGGGAATTAAAATTTCAGAAAACATCCCTGAATTGAACGATGCTTCATTTGAAAAATCGTTGGCCTATATGAATTTTAAAAAAGGGGAAACTTTATTGAACACGCCTATTAACTATGTGTTTTTAGGAAGCTGTACCAATTCTAGAATTGAAGATTTTAGAATTGCCGCCAGCTATATCAAAGGAAAACAAAAAGCGAGTAATGTAAACGCTTGGTTGGTTCCTGGTTCACAACAAGTAGCTAAACAAATTCTTGAAGAAGGTTTGGATACTATTTTTGAAACTGCAGGATTTAAATTACGCCAACCTGGTTGCTCGGCATGCTTAGCAATGAATGATGATAAAATCCCCGAAGGCGAGTATTGTGTATCTACCTCTAACAGAAACTTTGAAGGGAGACAAGGGCAAGGAGCCCGTACAATTTTAGCGAGCCCTTTGGTTGCTGCTGCAACGGCCGTAGCCGGTAAAATTGTAAATGTGTTAGAAGAAATTGAAGAATTAGAATTGGTTTAGAACATGGAAAAATTTAAAAAATTAATATCAACAGCAGTTCCGTTACCAACAGAAAATATTGATACAGATCAAATTATTCCTGCACGCTTTTTAAAAGCTACAGACAAAGAAGGGTTTGGAGATAATGTATTTAGAGACTGGCGATATAATAAAGATGGTAGCATCAATGAAAAGTTTGTATTGAACGATAAGCGCTATAACGGAAGCATACTCGTTGCTGGTAATAACTTTGGCTGTGGATCGAGTCGCGAACACGCCGCTTGGGCCTTAGACGGGTATGGTTTTAAAGTAATTATTAGCAGTTTTTTTGCAGACATATTTAAAGGAAATGCTTTTAACAATGGCCTATTACCCATTCAAGTTTCAGCAGCATTTCTTTCTAAATTAATGAATGCAATTACAGAAAATCCAAATACGAAACTAACTGTTGATTTAGAAAATCAGCAAATAAGTATTGAAAACATTGAGGAAACCGAACAATTTGAAGTAGACCCTTATAAAAAATTGTGTTTGATTAATGGTTATGACGACATTGATTATTTATTAAGCAATAAGGACAAGATAGAACAATTTGAACAACAACATCAATTCTAAGAATTACAAAAAATGAAACTAAATATAGCAGTATTATCGGGTGACGGAATTGGTCCAGAGGTGACAGAGCAGGCAAAAAAAGTATTGAAAGCCGTGGCGCATGAGTTTGATCACACCTTTATTTTTAAGGATGCGTTGGTAGGTGCCATTGCGATTGACAAAACAGGCGACCCATTACCAGAAGCTACGCTAAAGATTTGTTCTGAAACGGATGCCGTACTTTTTGGAGCTATTGGAGATCCTAAATATGATAATGATCCTTCTGCAAAAGTACGACCAGAACAAGGATTATTAAAACTGCGTAAATCATTGGGATTATACACTAATATCCGTCCTGTAAAAGCATATAATGAGCTTCTTGAAAAATCTCCTTTGAAAAAAGAAATTATTGAAGGAACAGACATTAGTATCTATAGAGAGTTAACGGGTGGAATATATTTTGGTGAGAAAAAATTAAGTGATGACGGAAAAACGGCTTCCGATTTATGTGAATACAGCGAATTTGAAATAGAACGCATTACACACTTAGCATTTAAGGCTGCTCAAAAGAGAAAGAAAAAATTAACCTTGGTAGATAAAGCAAATGTACTTGAAAGCTCGAGGTTATGGCGAAAAGTAGTTACTAAAATTGGAAAATCATATAAAGATGTGGCCTTAGATTTTCTTTTTGTAGACAATGCGGCCATGCAACTAATTTTAAACCCAAGTCAATTTGACGTTATTCTAACTGAGAATATGTTTGGTGATATTATTTCCGATGAAGCCAGTGTTATAGGCGGTTCTATTGGCTTATTAGCCTCTGCTTCTATAGGTGATAAATATGCGCTATTTGAGCCCATTCACGGGTCGTATCCGCAAGCCAAAGGGAAAGGCATTGCGAACCCTATTGCTTCTATTTTGTCGGCTGCCATGCTCTTAGAGCACTTTGAATTGTTTGAAGAAGCTGCATTGATTAGAAGAGGCGTAGAAAAATCGTTAAAATTAAAGATTACCACGCCTGATTTAAATTCAGAATACCAAAATGTAACAACCAATAAAGTGGGTGATTTTATAGAAGATTTTATATACTACCCAGAAGACACTAATATGAATTTTCAAAACATTCATATTGGGCAATCAACAATTATTTAATAAGTTATTTGAATTAAGAGTTAAGTAGTAGCTGATGGTGAAAGAGCATTTTAAAAAAATGCTCTTTTTTTATTAAAATGATACCTACTACTCTTTATCACCAGGATGGTATCTTTTTTTAGCTCTTTTCTCTACATCATCTTTATAATAAGCCACTTCTTTAAATTGCCCATCTGCATAACGTTGTGCCTGGTCATCAAAATGAGGCGAATCAGGATCACCACTCTGCCCTCCAGCCAACATACTTTTGGCTTTTACCTTTTCTCCAAATTCAACCACGGCAACAAAACTATTCCCAGCCACGCCATATTGACGTTTGGTATCCTCTCCGAATCTGGTACCGAAAGACGCCAAGGCACCCCAACTACTCGAAGCCATACCAACAGCAAGGCTTGGTTTATCATCATCAAATTTTTGAAAAATTTCACCATCGTTTCGTTGGTAGCGATTAAATTCTCCCCAAGGTGTTTGCCACGAACCAAAATCTGCCTTTAAATTATTTAAAGCGATTTGAAATATTTCCATACGCTCTTCAGGAGTAGACGTCTTACTCATATAGTCAAATCTTCCTAATAACGTTATTCTTTTATTTCCTGTCATTGTAGGAATTTTCCCTGATTTATAATAAGCGTTTAAATAAAACTGGGTCAAGGTCATTCCAACAGAGGTTTCCGATACTCTAAAATCCCATTTTTTTAATAAAGCGATTGCATCTTTCGCTTCTTGTGTACCCACTGTAGCCTTTGTTGAAGCATCCAATAAACCACTAATTAGCAAATCTGCTCCGGGTAAATAGGTATCATATGCCAATTCAATTAAGGAATCTAGTGTTAAATTATCAGCTTTTGTCAATAACGGAATGGCATGAATTCCTCTAAAATTTTCGGGAAATGAGCTCATATAATTTGGATAATCCTCTCGCTTTGGGCTAAACTCAGCTGCACTTGTAAATGGTGTAGAGTTGCAGTTTTGTATCCAGCCATTTGGAGGGTTCAATACCAATATATTATCCTTCAAAGGATGTAATCCATCCCAATCGGTTTCTGGATTGCTCCCATCAACGGGTTGGCTATAATCAAACTTTTCATTTCGCTTTGGTATGAAGTTTCCATGATAATAAGCTATGGTTCCATCTGCATCAGCATATACTGTATTGTTTGAAGAGTTGGTTCTAATATCCATCATGTTATAAAACTCTTCATGATTCGATTTTTTTGTACGTGTAAAAGACTGCTCCAACGCTTTGATCGGACTCCACATTAACGCAGTTGAAACCCATTTATCATCATTTGCATGCGTAATTGGGCCATGATGTGTTCGGTAAGCCATAAATGATTTTTCTTCAAAACCTGTTGCAGCTTTATATTTTAAAGTGACGTTTATAGAATCTACAGGACGAAGCTCTTCACCATATTTATAAGCTGTTTTTGAGCCATCTTTAACAATGGTTTCTTCAAACTCATCTATAATATCCGTTCCTGTTGAGGTATGCATCCACCCTGTTTTTTCATTAAATCCTTGATAGACAAAAAATTGCCCCCAAGTAACGGCACCATAGGCATTCAACCCTTCTTCGCTAACCATATGCACTTCACCACGAAAAAAGAATGACGTGTGTGGATTAATAAGCAACATAGCCTTACCAGACTTTGTTTTATCACCAGAAATAGCAAAACCATTAGACCCTCTTGGCTCATCATCTTTCAATCTGAGCAAACCATCATTAACTGCTACTTTAGTATCGTTTTCTTTATCATAAAAGGCTTTAATTTTTTTGGTAGATACACTTTCAATATCACCACCAATGGATCCTTCACTAAAAAACATTGGCATCCACGGTTCAAAATGGGTTAATAATTTAGGTGTAACATCTGGGTTTTTGTGGAGATAGTAATTTACTCCATCAGCAAAAGCGATGCACAACTCTTGGAGCCATTTGGGACTATTATTAAAATTTTTAATAGCTTCTTCTTTGGTCATATAAAGATTTGCCCGTAAATCACTATACAAAGACGCTTCACCTTCTACTTCAGCAAGTCGACCGATAGCCCAAATATAATTGCGTTCTACACGATTGAAATCGTCTTCACATTGTGCATATAGCAATCCAAAAACAGCATCTGCATCTGTTTTACCATAAATATGAGGCACTCCAAAATCATCTCTTATAATTTCCGTATTTTCCGCATGCTGTTGCCAGCGCTCTTGTTCGGTAAGTGCTTTACTCGCTTTCTGCTGCGTATTACAGCTTATTAGAATTAAAAAAAGGACAACAGAAATTCTTTTCATATGAATTGATTTACAAGATATTATTTCTTCAAAGGAAGAATACTTGAACGAATTTAGTTGTTTTTTACAATAAAGGCAAGCTAAAAAATAGATTGAGGAAATTTCTCTTTGATTTTATCTAAACACAGGTTTCCAATACTACCACTGTGCGTATGTTTTTTTGAAGTATCTGGTGTATACGTTCCGTCTTGCACTTCTTTTCCTATGTGTTGATACGCCTCTCTAAAACTCATCCCTTTTTCAACCAAGGTATTCATATTGTCTACTGTAAATAGGTATTGATACTTCGAATCATTTAAATCAATATTTTTCACTTCTACTTGTTGAATGGCATAAGTAAATATATCTAATAGGTCTTTTACGTCTTCAATAGCAGCTATCATATTTTCTTTTAACAATTGATAATCTCTATGGTACCCACTAGGCAAATTATTAGTAATTAATACCATTTCCGTATGTAGTGCTTGTATTTTATTACTCTTACCGCGAATGAGTTCAAAGACATCTGGATTTTTCTTGTGAGGCATGATACTACTTCCGGTAGTCAATGCATCGGGAAAAACGATAAATCCAAAATTCTGACTGTTATACAAACAGATATCCATGGCAAAACGTGCAAAGGTATTACACAGGCTTCCTAAAGCAAGTGAAATGGTGCGTTCGCTTTTTCCACGGCTCATTTGCGCCGCAACCACATTGTATTTCAAGGTTGAAAACCCTAATTCTTGGGTGGTGAATTCTCTATCAATGGGGAACGAACTGCCATAACCTGCTGCAGAGCCTAACGGATTTTGATCTACTGTTTTCAATGCGGCGTTTATTAAATACACATCATCAATCAACACCTCAGCATAGGCAGAAAACCACAAACCAAACGACGAAGGCATGGCTACTTGTAGGTGTGTATATCCAGGCAATAAGCTTTCCTTATGTTTTTCGGCTAAATTCAAAAGGGTATCAAAAAAGTTTTTGGTTTTATGCTGAATTTCCTGCAGACTATCCTTGTAAAATAACTGTAAAGCCACCAACACTTGATCGTTTCTAGAGCGTGCTGTATGGATCTTTTTACCAACTTCCCCATAAACCTTTGTGAGTTCAAATTCAATCTTAGAATGTACATCTTCAAATTGCGCTTCAATTACAAAGGTGCCCGCTGAAATTTGTTGAGCCAACACTTCCAATCCTTCCTCCAATTGCTGCAAGTCATCTGCAGTTAAAATCCCTATTTTATGCAGCATTTTAGCATGTGCTAATGAAGCCTGCACATCATACTTCGCAATATGAATGTCAATTTCCCGATCGTTCCCTACGGTGAATTGTTCTATTTTTTTATCAATTGTAATGCCTTTGTCCCAGAGTTTCATATGCTTCATGTTTTGTTGTCGCTTCAAGCGCATTCGAGAGGTTCATTAGGTCTCGACCGCACTCGATCTGACATTCTACAGTACTTTTTTTAATAATTCAATGTATATTTTAATGCCTTCTTCAATTTCATTGAGATAAATAAATTCATCAGCTGAATGTGAGCGTGTACTATCTCCAGGCCCCAATTTAAGCGATGGACAAGTTAAACAAGCTTGATCTGATAAGGTAGGTGAGCCATAGGTGGTTCTTCCAATTTCAATACCTGCAACGACCAACGGATGATTCACAGGAATCGACGATGAATTTAGTTTTGTGCTTCTCGGAATAATACTATCACAAGGCGCTTCTCTTTGTAAAATATCAACAATATCAGTATTTGAGTATCTATCATTTACCCGAACGTCTACCACCAACCTCACATCAGCAGGCACGGCATTGTGTTGTTTACCCGCATTGATTTGTGTTACTGTCATTTTAACTTCACCCAATGCCGTCGATACTTTCTTAAATTGATATTTTTGAAACCATTGCAACACATTGATCGTGTTGTAAATGGCATTGTCGTCATTTGGATGAGCGGCATGACTCGGCGTTCCTTTTACGATCGCATCAAACACCACCAATCCCTTTTCGGCAACAGCCAAATTCATTAAAGTAGGCTCACCAACGATGGCCACATCTATTTTAGGAAGTATCGCAAGCATACTATTCAAACCATTTTCTCCACTACTCTCCTCTTCTGCTGAGGCCACTACTACCAAATTGTAATTTAAATGTTCCTTTGCATAAAAATAGGTGAATGTTGCCATTAAAGAAACCAAACACCCCCCCGCATCATTACTTCCCAATCCGTACAACTTCCCATTTTCTACAATCGCCTTAAACGGATCTTTGGTATATCCATTATTGGGTTTTACCGTATCATGATGTGAGTTCAACAGCAAAGTGGGTTTGGATTCATCAAAATATTTATTGGTGGCCCAAACATTATTTGAATTTCTTTTATAAGGAATTTGGTACTGCTTAAACCACTGGACGATCTGTAATGCCGTTTGATCTTCTTCTTCTGAAAACGACTCTGTTTCAATAAGCCTTTTTAAGAGTTCAATGGCTTCATTTGTTAATTGCTGAATCATTTTGTTATGGTTGTAAAATTAGTTTGCTTATCAAAAAGCATTGCTGGCTTACCAATACATACTTTTTGTACCTCATTTGAAATGGCGTGAAAACAATTATTTAGTTTAGGTAGCATCCCATCAGAAATAACCCCTTGATCAATTAAACTTTGATAGGTTTTGGTATTGATTTTTTGTATTACAGAATCGTCATCATCCACATCTTGTAAAACACCATTTTTCTCAAAACAGTAATACAATTCTGTCTGAAATAAATGAGCAAAACTGATAGCCAGCTCTGATGCAACAGTATCTGCATTGGTATTTAATAACTGGCCGTTTTCATCATGAGTTATGGCACAAAATACTGGTGTTATATTCGCATCTATAAGCAATTCTAAGGCGCTTGTATTGACTTTAATAACGTCTCCTACAAATCCGTAATCCACCGTTTTTACGGGCCGTTTGTTAGAAACAATTGTATTTCCATCGGCTCCAGTAAACCCCATTGCATTGCATCGATTTGCTTGTAATTTTGCTACTAGGGTCTTATTAATTTTCCCAGCATAGACCATGGTGATAATGTTCAGGGTTTCTTCATCTGTAATCCGTCTTCCTTCATTCATTTTCACCTCAACCCCCATATCAGCAGCAAGTTTTGTTGCCAATTTTCCACCTCCGTGAATCAATATTTTAGGAGATTCAAGCGCTGCAAAATCCGCCAAAAACACATCCAATGCCGAAGCATTATCGATAATATTTCCACCTATTTTTACTACTTTAAGTGTTTTCATTTTTTCGCGTTGTTTTCCAAAATATTTTTCAACACAATTTGTGCGGCAAATGTTCTATTATTGGCTTGTTGCATTACTATAGCGCTGTCACTATCTAAAACCGCATCTTCTACAACAACATTCCGTCTTACGGGTAAGCAATGCATAAATTTAGCCTTTCCTAACTTGGCTTGTGTCATCATCCAATTCTTATCCTGACTTAAAATTTCTCCATAGTTTTCATAACTACTCCAATTCTTCACATACACAAAATCAGCAGCATCTAGAGCCGCATCTTGATCGTATTGAATAGGTGTGTCTTTTACAATTTCCGGATTCAATTCGTAGCCTTTTGGATGGGTAATTGTTAAATCGACATTCATCTCCTGCATCATTTCCACAAAAGAATTGGCCACAGCTTGCGGTAAAGCCTTGGGGTGTGGTGCCCATGATAATACTACTTTGGGTCTTGGAGTGCTAACCAACTCTGTAATGGTAATCGCATCTGCTAAGGCTTGTAATGGATGTGCGGTGGCACTTTCCATATTTATAATAGGTACCGTTGCATATTTCACAAAACTACTCAGAATAAACTCTGATTCATCCTTTTTTTTATCTGTTAAACTTGGAAATGCTCTTACCGCAATAACATCAGCATATTGCGAAATAACTTGCGCCGCTTCTTTAATATGTTCAGAGGTATTGGTATTCATGATGGTTCCATCTTCAAATTCCAATTGCCAAGCATCGTTTACATTCAATACCATAACGTGCATCCCTAAATTTCGAGCTGCTTTTTCGGTACTCAAACGCGTGCGTAGACTTGCATTAAAAAACAACATTACCAGTGTTTTATTCTTTCCTAATTCAGAAAATTCGAAAGGGTTCATTTTCAATAAAATGGCTTCCTTAATCGTTTCTTGAAGATTTGAAATATCTTTTATATGGGTGTATTTTTTCATGTTATAATTCTTTTTCCAAAGCTTTAAAGAAAGCATCAATATGTACTCTTTGTACTGTTAGGGGTGGAAGGATTCTAATTAAATTCGGATTGTTTGCACTTCCTGTAAATATTTTATGCTCATGAATGAGTTTCTTTCGTAAATCAGCTAATGGAAAATCAAATTCCAATCCCAACATCAAACCGCGTCCTTTCACTGTTTTAAGTTGCGGTATTTTCGCTGCTTTTTGGATAAAATAAGTGGAAATATCTTTGGTATTTTGCAGTAAAGATTCAGTTTCCAATACTTCTAGAACCGCCAAAGAAGCGGCACATGCCAAATGATTTCCTCCAAAGGTAGTTCCCAACAAACCATACGAAGCTTGAATACTTTGATGAATTAAAATGCCTCCAATTGGAAAGCCGTTACCCATACCCTTAGCCATGGAAATAATATCGGGTGTAATTTGATGCTTTTGAAAGGCAAAAAAATCACCGGTTCTTCCAAAACCACTTTGTACTTCATCAGCAATAAAAAGGGTGTTGTACTGTTTACATAATTTTTCAAGTCCTTGATAAAATTCAGTCGTACTTTCATCCAACCCTCCTACGCCTTGAATGACCTCCACAATCACGGCACAGGTATGGTTTTGTTTCAATACATGCTCAACAGCATCTAAGTCACCCAAGGCTACAAAATCCACCTCTTGTTGTGTATTCAATGGCGCATTGATTTTCGGATTGTCAGTTGCTGCTACTGCTGCAGAAGTACGTCCGTGAAATGAATTTCTAAAGGCTAATATTTTCTTTTTACCCGTATGAAAGGAGGCTAATTTTAAAGCATTTTCATTCGCTTCAGCACCAGAATTACACAAAAACAACTGATAGTCTTCACAATTTGACAATTTTGTTAATTGTGCTGCAAGCTTCACTTGTAGCGGATTTTGGATGGCATTACTATAAAAGCCTAACTTTTCTACTTGATTTGTAATTGCGGTTACGTATTTAGGATGTGAATGCCCGATTGAAATAACGGCATGACCTCCATAAAGGTCTAAATACTCAACACCTTTATCATCGTAAACATACACATCATTTGCTCTTACTGGAGTAATATCAAACAATGGATATACATTAAATAAACTCATAACTGTTCTTCTTTAATCGTACTTATTTTATTGAAAGATGCTACCATTCCTTGAATTAAGGAAGAGCTCAAGCCTTTATGCTCCATTTCATTAAGCCCTTGTATCGTACAACCTTGAGGAGTTGTTACTCTATCTATCTCCTCTTCAGGGTGGTTTCCGTTGGTAATTAACAAATTGGCAGCTCCTTCACTAGTATACATAGCCAATTCTTGTGCTTCTTTCGCATCAAAACCTAACTGTATGGCAGCTTGTGTTGTTGCTCTTATCAATCGCATCCAAAAAGCAATTCCACTTGCACACACTACTGTAGCGGCCTGCATTTGAGATTCAGGAATACTTAACGAATGCCCTAATCGATTAAAGATTGCTTCAGCAATTTTAATGCGTTTCGCCCCTTGTATATTACAGCAAAGACACGTCATTGATTTACCTACAGCAATGGCTGTATTTGGCATCGCTCTAATAATAAACTGCTCTTTACCCACTACTTCTTCTATCTTTGAAATTGTGAATCCTGTAATTGTTGAAATCAACACATGCTTTTCAGTCAAATACGGCACTACATCTTTTAAAATAGTTTCAAAATGTGCCGGTTGTACAGCAAAGATTAATATATCTGATTTTTGAACGGCCTCGATATTATCCACGGTAAGCGTGACATGCTTATACCCTTCAAATTCTGAAATCGAATCTAAATTTCGCTTGGTTAAATACAAGCTGGTAATTGCGTTGTTGCTTATCAATCCTTTCGCGATGGATTTTCCTAAATTTCCCGTTCCTATAATGGCAATCCTCATAGTGTTGATTTTCGTTTTTTTCGATTCTTCATCTTCTTTAAAATACGCTATTATTAAAAATAATTCGCCTTTAATTGTAAGCCTTCTGTTTCTGAATAACCAAACATGAGATTCATATTTTGTATGGCTTGTCCGGATGCCCCTTTTAATAAATTATCGGTTATACTTGTGATTAATAATTTGTTCTGATGTTTATGTAAATGAAGGATGCATTTATTGGTGTTCACCACTTGTTTTAAATGGATCTCTTCGTCAGATACAATAGTGAAGGCTGCATTTTCATAATAGCTTTTATACATAGACTTTGCCGCTTCCAAAGTTCCTTCATATGCCGTATACACAGTAGCAAAAATCCCCCTTGAGAAATTCCCGCGATTCGGCACAAAATTAATTTCATTATTAAAATTGGGTTGTAACTGTTTCATTGTTTGATTGATCTCACCTAAATGCTGATGAGTAAATGCCTTGTAATGCGAGAAATTATTATCACGCCAGGTAAAATGCGTACTACCAGACAATGCTGTTCCTGCCCCAGTTGCCCCAGTTACTGCATTTACATGCACCTCATCTTTAAGTAATTTATTTTCTGCTAACGGCAATAATGCCAATTGAATGGTGGTGGCAAAACAGCCAGGATTGGCAATATAATTTGCTTTTTTAATTGCGTTTTTTTGTAACTCAGGCAATCCATACACGAAGGACTTTCCTGAAAAAACGGCATCGGGTTCAAGTCTAAAATCATTGCTCAAATCAATGATTTTTGTTTGATTAGAAAACTGATTTTTTTCTAAAAATATTTTTGAGTTTCCGTGTCCTAAACACAAAAACAATACATCTACTTCTGGATTTATTTTGGCGGTAAATTCTAGATCTGTTGAACCTATCAAATCTTGATGTACTTTACTTATTTTGTTTCCAGCATTGGAAGTGCTAAATATAAAATTGATAGTTGTTTTAGTATGATTTAATAACAATCTGATTAATTCACCTGCGGTGTATCCTGCTCCTCCAATAATCCCTACCTCTATCATAATTCTGAATTTACTTGTTGGAAAATTTTATTTTGATTGCCTACAATTTTAATAAATCCTTTTGCTTCATCAGCTGTCCAACCCTTATTGATTTCTCCGTAGCTTCCAAACTTAGCATTCATTAAATCATGTTTTGAAACAATCCCATCTAACATAAAATGATACGGTTTTAAACTCACCATTACATCACCAGAAACACAAGCCTGACTACTTTCTAAAAAAGCCTCGATATTGCGCATTACAGGATCTAAATACTGACCTTCATGTAAATGCATACCATAGAAACTAGCTAAATATTCTTTGTGTTGTAATTGCCATTTGGTCAAGGTATGTTTTTCTAATAAGTGATGTGCCTTAATTGTAATTAATGCTGCTGCTGCTTCAAACCCAACACGCCCTTTAATACCAACAATCGTATCACCGACATGAATATCTCTACCTATTGCATATGCGGAAGCTAAAGTATTCAAAAACTCAATGTTCTTTTCTGGTGAATTTTTCTTACCGTTTACTGCAATCAATTCCCCTTTGGCAAAGGTTAATTGCACCTTTTCCTCACCTTCTTTTTGCAACTGTGAAGGATACGCAGTATCTGGCAATGGCTTTTCTGAAGTCAATGTTTCTTCTCCACCTACACTTGTTCCCCAAAGCCCTTTATTCACCGAGTATTTAGCCTTTTCCCAAGACATATCAATACCATTGCTTTTTAAATAATCAATCTCCTCTTGTCTGGTTAATTTTTGATCTCTAATTGGTGTAATAATTTCAATTTCTGGAGCTAAGGTTTGAAAAATCATATCAAAACGCACTTGATCATTTCCGGCGCCCGTACTGCCATGTGCTATATACTTTGCATTAATACTTTTAGCGTACTCAACAATTTCAATGGCTTGTATAATTCGCTCAGCACTTACCGACAAGGGGTAGCTATTATTTTTCAACACATTTCCAAATATTAGATACTTAACTACTTTGTTGTAAAAAGTAGCAATGGCGTCTATATTTACATATGAAGTCACTCCCATTTTATAGGCATTCGACTTTATAGTTACTATTTCTTCTGAAGAAAACCCTCCAGTATTTACACTAACGGCATGCACTTCATAATCTTTTGATAGGCTTACTGCACAATACGATGTGTCTAAACCTCCACTATAGGCTATTACTAATTTCTTCATTTCTTATCTTTTTTTAAAAACATGGCTTCCTTTATATGTTTCAATCGTTGAAATACCTTTGGTTTCACCTGTTGTTTCCCCTCTGCTTTTTTCGGGTCATATAACATGCCAGTACACAAACACATTTTCTGTTCTGTACGTTGTAATACATCATAATTTTTACACGTCTGACAACCGTTCCAAAAAGATTGGTCGTCTGTTAACTCTGAAAATGTAACTGGTTTATAGCCCAAATCACTATTCATTTTCATTACTGCAAGACCAGTAGTAATACTGAATACTTTGGCATCAGGAAACTTAGTTCTGGAGTGTTCAAATACTTTTGCTTTTATCTTTTTAGCCAGTCCTTGATCTCTAAAATCTGGATGTACAATGAGTCCTGAATTGGCAACGAATTTACCATGCCCCCACTGTTCTATATAGCAAAACCCAGCAAAGGTGTCACCATCTAATGCAATTACGGCATTGCCATTTTGCATTTTAGTAATAATATATTCTGGTTTTCTCTTGGCAATACCTGTTCCCCTAACCTGTGCAGCATCTTCGATTGTTTTACAGATAATTTCTGCATAAACACTATGTGTTTTATCGGCAATAACAATTTTCATTGGTTTGAATTTAATTTATTAAGTATCATATCGTCTTATGATTTCAATGTTTGATTTATTGTTGTTGGATTATAATTTTGAAAACAAGAACCGGACACACCTAAGTTCAATAATTAAAGTACACCCTTACGGGCGACGGGGGAAAATACGGCGCACATCAAACTTGCTATTATTATTAATAACTAAATTTTGAAAGAATATTATGAGGACTGATTTATACAAGATTAAAAAATAAAAAATTACGTAATTGAGTAACTGACTGCTAAAGACTAGCGACGGCGACAGCGCACCGGCAACTGACCGGGTATTGCGAAACGTATTTTATTTTTTGTTGTAATCATTAAACAAACCTACAATTAAATTTCAAAATATCAAACACTTACTATCTATTTTTAAAGGATATAATCAGTACTCACGAAATTTGATTTTTTTGATTTCAATAAATTCTCCAAAATCTCATTATTATACGGGTTATCTTTAGAGGCAATAAAGGTTCTTATAGAAAATGATCGCAGTGCATCATGCACACTAAGTGTTCCTACTGCAGAGTCTTTTCTTCCGGTAAACGGAAAAACATCAGGTCCTCTTTGGCAAGAACTATTTAAATTAACTCTACACACCAAATTAACCAAGGTATCAATTAATGTTGATAATTGATTCACATCCTTACCAAAAAGACTCACTTGTTGCCCATAGTTAGAATCTGCAATATCATCTAATGGCTCATCAACATTGGTGAAAGTTCTAATTGGCACTATGGGTCCAAATTGTTCTTCTTCATATACCTGCATCTCTTTAGTCACTGGATAGACTACCGCGGGAAAAATAAAACTATCTGTTACCTCGCCTCCTTTTTTATTCAAAATCTGCGCTCCTTTATCAATTGCATCTTTAATAAGTCCTTGGATATATTCAACTTTCCCAGGCTCTGGCAACGGTGTTAATTGCACCCCATTCTCCCAAGGGTTTCCAAACTTCAGCGCATCTACCTTTGCACAATATTTTTCATTAAACTCGGCGGCAATATCCTCATGTACATACACTATTTTCAATGCCGTACAGCGTTGACCATTAAATGATAGGGTTCCAGAAATACACTCATCTACTGCCAAATCAATATCAGCATCTGGTAAAATAATAGCCGGATTTTTGGCTTCTAAACCTAATACCAATCGCAGTCTATTTGATTTTGGATGTAGGTGCTGTAAAGCATTTGCCGAAGTACTATGCCCAATCAAAGCGAGTACATCAACCTTCCCTGTTTTCATAATTGGAGTTGCTACTATTCTACCTCTTCCATAAATAACGTTTACAACACCTTTTGGAAAACTCTCCTTAAACACTTCTAGCAAAGGTGAGATTAACAATACGCCGTGCTTAGCCGGTTTAAATACGGTGGTATTCCCCATAATTAATGCAGGAATCAACAAGCAAAAAGCCTCATTTAAAGGGTAATTGTATGGCCCTAAGCATAGCACCACTCCAAGTGGGCCACGACGAATATGTGCGTGAATACCAGCGTTCTTTTCAAAACGTGCGCTATCACGATCCATATTTTTATAATCTTCAATAGTATCGTAGATATAATCTATTGTTCGGTCAAATTCTTTCTCGGCGTCAGCAGTAGTTTTACAAATTTCCCAAACCAAATACTTCACTACTTCGGCTTTCTTTGTTTTCATTTTCTCAACAAAGGTTTCCATACATTTAATACGATCTTCAACCTTCATCGTCGGCCAAATACCTTGCCCTTTACCGTAGGCCACGCATGCCGCATCTAGCGCATTAAGCGCTGCTTTCTCATCTAGATCAGGCACCGTTCCTAAAAACGTCTTTGAATATTCGCCATTAGCATTAACAGTATGAATTGGTGAATAAACGTCTGCCTTAGGCCCTGTCCACTTTACTAGCTCATTATTTATTAGGTAGGTATCTTGATGTAAAGGAGATTCTAATTGAAACCTTTCTGGTATTTGGATTGTTGTTTTCATTACTGTATTTTATTTCAAATTTAAGCCTCAACTATGCTGCTATCACTTACACAAAGTTCGTTTATTTAGACTAAAAATTGAAATAAATCTGGTTTATTATTTAAATAGTCACCAAAAAAATTGTGTGCTTTCATACGTTGCACTAACGGTTCAAAATCGGCTTTACTTTTTAATTCTATTCCAACCACCGCGGGTGCATTTTCGCGACTTGATTTTTTAGAGAATTCAAAATGTGTAATATCATCGGTAGGACCCAAAATATTTGCAACGAATTCTTTTAATGCTCCGGCTCGTTGAGGAAAACGTATAATAAAATAATGCTTTAAATCGGCATGTAATAAAGCACGTTCTTTTATTTCTGCCGTACGCGTAATATCATTATTGCTACCACTAATTACACACACCACATTCTTTCCTTTAATTTCATCAGCATAATAGTGCAAGGCCGTTAATGTTAAGGCTCCAGCGGGCTCTACTACGATTGCATCTTTATTGTATAGATCTAAAATGGTTTGACACACTTTGCCTTCTGGCACAGTAATCATATCATGTAGGTTTTCTCTACAAATCTTAAAAGTTAAATCGCCAACTTGTTGTACCGCTGCGCCGTCTATAAATTTTTCAATCTTCTCTAATTTAACCACTTCATTTTTCTCAAAAGCTGCTTTCATTGAGGGCGCCCCTTCGGGTTCTACGCCAATTATTTTTGTGTTTGGAGATAATAATTTAAACACACTTGAGAGTCCTGATGCCAGTCCGCCACCACCAACAGGAACAAATACATAGTCAATAGGTTGATTGCTTTGTTCTAAAATTTCCAATCCTACAGTTGCTTGACCTTCAATAATTTTTTTATCATTAAACGGATGTACAAATGTTTTTGATTGGTTATTACAAAAAGTGGTTGCCGCCGTATTTGAATCGTCAAAAGTATCACCAACCAATTGGATATCTACATACGCACCGCCAAACATTTTCACTTGTTCTACTTTTTGTTTTGGCGTAGGTACTGGCATAAAAATAGTGCCGTAGATTTTTAATTTTGAGCAGGCATAAGCCACTCCTTGCGCATGATTTCCTGCACTTGCACATACAATTCCGTTAATTCTTTGTTCAGTTGTTAAAGAGCTGATTTTATTATAAGCACCTCTAATTTTATAAGAACGCACTTGTTGTAAATCTTCTCTTTTTAAAAGAATAGTTGCGTCAAAAATTTTAGAATAATTCAAATTTGGCATTAAAGGAGTCACTGTAACTACATCTTTCAATGTAGTTACAGCTTTCCTGACTTCAACCAATTGTGGAATATATGTTGTTTTAATCTTCATATTCGTTTTTTACCAAACCCTACAGCTGTTTCATTGCAGTCATTGAAGCTCTTAATTTTGCTCCTACTTTTTCTACTTTATGATTTCTAATTTCGGCGTTTACAGCAATTAATTGTTGGTTATCTACGCTAGTATCATCACTGAATGCTTTTCCAATAATAGTTGTTTCTACCGTTTCCATAAAGTCTTTTAACAAAGGCTTACAGGCATGATCGAATAAATAACAGCCGTATTCAGCCGTATCAGAGATAACACGATTCATTTCGAATAATTTTTTACGTGCAATGGTATTTGCAATCAATGGTGTTTCGTGTAATGATTCGTAATAAGCAGACTCTTCAATTATACCAGAGGCCGTCATTGTTTCGAATGCCAATTCAACACCTGCTCTTACAAAGGCAACCAACAACACACCGTGGTCAAAATATTCTTGTTCTGAAATTTCTTGTGAAGTAATGGTTGTTTTTTCAAAAGCAGTTTCTCCTGTCGCTGCCCTCCAGCTTAGTAAGTTTTTGTCATCATTGGCCCAATCTTCCATCATTGTTTTTGAAAAATGTCCAGACATGATATCATCCATATGCTTTTCAAACAAGGGCCTCATGATATCCTTCAATTCCTCTGAAATTTCAAATGCTTTTATCTTGGCCGGATTTGAAAGTCGATCCATCATGTTGGTAATACCTCCATGTTTTAGCGCTTCCGTAATGGTTTCCCAACCATACTGAATTAATTTAGCAGCATAACCTGGCTCAATTCCCTTTTCTACCATTTTATCAAATGATAAAATAGCTCCTGTTTGCAATACGCCACATAAAATGGTTTGTTCACCCATTAAATCAGATTTTACCTCAGCAACAAAAGAGGACTGCAATACACCTGCTTTATGACCTCCAGTAGCTACCGCATATGCTTTTGCTTGCGCCAACCCTTTATTTTCTGGATCATTTTCAGGATGTACAGCGATTAGTGTAGGTACACCAAAACCTCTTTTATATTCTTCTCTAACTTCTGATCCTGGACATTTAGGCGCTACCATAATTACTGTTAAGTCTTTGCGGATTTGCATCCCTTCTTCTACAATATTAAAACCATGTGAGTAAGACAAGGTCGCTCCTTTTTTCATCAATGGCATTACCGCATTTACAGCACTCGTATGCTGTTTATCTGGAGTTAGATTTAACACTAAATCTGCTGTAGGAATTAACTCTTTATAAGTGCCAACAGTAAAATTGTTTTCTGTAGCATTTTTATAAGATTGGCGTTGTTCTGCAATGGCTTTTTCACGCAGTGCGTATGAAATATCAAGACCCGAATCTCTCATATTCAAGCCTTGGTTAAGGCCTTGAGCCCCACAACCTACAATTACAATTTTTTTATTTTTTAAAATAGTTACACCATCTTCAAATTCTGAAGATTCCATAAATCTACATTTTCCTAATTCAGTTAATTGATCTCTCAATGAGAGGGTATTAAAATAATTTGTCATTTCTAATTTGTTATCTTTTTAATAATTATATTCTTGTAATAATTCTGAAATTGCCATTTTTGGGCGCGTAATTGCGATTCGACCAGAGCGTACAAACTGCATTAAGCCATATGGTTTTAACTTATCATACAACTTGTCGATTTCCTCTTTTAAGCCAGAAGCTTCTATCACAAAAAAATCTTCTGTTACCGTCACTATATTTGCTCTTCTAAACTTCAATCTATTCTGAATTTCTTCATCGAATAAATGTTTAGTAGAAATCTTAAACAGAGCCGATTCTTGGTGGATTATTTCATCCTCCGTATGATAAAAAGCTCTAATTACTTCTATCTGTTTTTCTATTTGACCAATAATTTTTCGCGCTTGGCCTTCTGTAATATTCACCACAATAATAAAGCGATTGACATCATCAATCTCTGATTTAGAGGTTGTTAAACTCTCTATGTTTATATGCCTTTTCAAAAATATTGCAGAAACTCTATTCAGTAAACCAATATTGTTTTCTGTATATATTGAAATAGTAAATGTTTTTAATTCTTCCATAATTTCTAACTTAATCTAATATCTGAAACTGAAGCTCCTGTTGGAATCATAGGAAACACATTGTCTTCTTTCTCTACACTAACTTCTAAAAAATATGCCTCTTTTGAATCCATCATCTCTTGTACGGCTTTTCCTAAATCTGCTCTCTTCGTTACTTTCTGTGCCGCTATATGATAGCCTTTGGCGATCGCTACAAAATCTGGGTTTACCAATTCTGTCGATGCATATCTTTTATCAAAGAAAAGTTGTTGCCATTGACGAACCATCCCCAAAAAATCATTGTTTAACACCACTATTTTAACAGGTACTTTGGTTTGAAAAATAGTTCCTAGCTCTTGAATGGTCATTTGATACCCCCCATCACCAATTATAGCAACGACATCTCTTTCAGGAGCACCCATTTTGGCGCCAATTGCGGCTGGTAATGCAAAGCCCATAGTACCAAGACCACCTGAAGTAATATTACTTTTCGTTTGATTGAATTTAGCATATCTACAGGCTATCATTTGATGTTGACCAACATCGGAAACAATGACTGCATCTCCTTTTGACACATTATTAATTTCTTTTAACACCTCTCCCATTGTCAGGCCTTCCTTTTCAGGATATAAATCATTTTTTATGACTTTATCATATTCTATCACATCGCATTTTCTAAATTCTTCTATCCAATTTGGATGTGAATTTTGAGTAATCGATGGTAAAATTTCTGCCAAAGTCTCCTTCACATTACCTAATACGGCAACTGTTGTTTTTACATTTTTATCAACTTCGGCTGGATCTATTTCAAAGTGAATAACCTTCGCTTGCTTCGCATAAGTTTCTAGATTACCTGTTACTCGGTCATCAAAACGCATTCCAACGGCAATCAATACATCACATTCGTTTGTGAGTTTGTTAGGCCCGTAATTTCCGTGCATTCCTACCATCCCTACATTTAATGGATGCTCTGTTGGTAAGGCAGACAAACCTAAGATGGTCCAAGCTGAAGGAATTCCTGATTTTTCAATAAAGGCTTTAAATTCTTTTTCGGCTTCTCCCAAAATAACACCTTGCCCAAAAACGATCATTGGTTTTTTTGCAGTGTTTATTATTTTAGCAGCTTGATTTATCTGGTTTGTATCAATCTTCGGCACCGGTCGATAACTCCTAATTGAAGTACATTTTTTATAGGTGAAATCAAAGGTTTCAAATTGAGCATCTTTTGTAATATCAATAAGCACTGGTCCTGGACGACCAGAACGTGCAATATAAAATGCCTTGGCTATGACTTCAGGAATTTCTGAAGCTTTTGTAACCTGATAATTCCATTTTGTAACTGGAGTTGAGATTCCAATAATATCTGTCTCTTGAAAAGCGTCAGACCCCAATAGGTGACTCCCCACTTGCCCAGTTATACACACCATAGGTGTTGAATCAATTTGTGCGTCTGCAATACCCGTTACTAAATTGGTAGCACCAGGACCAGATGTTGCCATAGCAACTCCTACTTTACCAGTAACTCTTGCAAATCCTTGCGCCGAATGCGTAGCACCCTGCTCATGACGCGTCAATACATGTTGTAATTTATCTTGATACTTGTACAATTCATCATAAATTGGCATAATTGCACCACCGGGATAGCCGTAAATTAAATTTACTCCTTCCTCTAATAAACACTTTATAACCGCTTCAGCACCAGAAATATGTGTTGTCTCTGCCGTTATCGATTTTGTTTCCACTTGTGTTTGTGTCTCCATATATTATTGTTTCTTTTTATTAAAGTTCTAAATGCTAAAATTCATCCGTTACGCAACCAAGAGATGCTGACGAAACAGTTTTTGCATATTTGTACAATACACCGCGCTCAAATTTTAAGTTTGGTGCTTTCCACAGTTGCTTTCTTCTCTCCAACTCTTTATCAGTAACTTCTACAATTATGGTGTTTGTTTCGGCATCGATGGTAATTATATCCCCGTTTTCTACTAAGGCTATGACGCCTCCCTCTTGAGCTTCTGGTGTAATATGACCCACTACAAAACCATGTGTCCCTCCAGAAAATCTTCCATCGGTAATTAAGGCCACCTCTTTTCCTAAACCGGCTCCCATAATCGCCGCAGTTGGCTTCAACATTTCTGGCATTCCTGGCCCTCCTTTTGGCCCTTCATAACGAATAACCACCACATCTCCTTTTACTACTTTACCGGCTCTAATACCGTCATTGGCTTCGTATTCACCTTCAAATACTTTTGCTTTTCCTGAAAATTTTAACCCTTCTTTTCCTGTTATTTTCGCTACACTTCCTTCTTTAGCTAAGTTGCCATACAACATTCTTAAGTGTCCTGAAATTTTAATCGGTTCTTCGATGGATTTAATGACATCTTGCCCTTCTTTTAAATCAGCAACATCTAATAAGTTCTCTGCAAGACTTTTTCCTGTAACCGTTAAACATTCACCGTGTAACATTCCTTTTTTAAGCAAGTATTTAAGTACTGCCGGAATACCACCTACCGCATGCACATCTTCCATTAGGTATTTTCCACTGGGTTTTAAATCTGCTAAAAAGGGTGTGTTATCACTTATTTTTTGAAAATCCGCTAGTGTAAAATCTATTTGAGCCGCTCTAGCAATCGCCAAAAAGTGTAAGACTGCATTTGTAGACCCTCCTAAAATTGTCACCAAACGAACCGCATTCTCCAACGATTTACGTGTAATAATATCTGACGGTTTGATATCTTTTTCCAACAAGTTGCGCATTGCTTCTCCTGCTTTTATCGCTTCTAGCTTTTTAGCTTCACCTGTTGCAGGGTTGGAAGAATTGTATGGTAAGGCCATTCCTAAAGCTTCGATAGCCGAAGCCATGGTATTGGCAGTATACATACCTCCACAGGCTCCTGCTCCGGGTATTGCTTTTTGCACTACACATTGAAACTCTTCTTCGTCCATCGTTCCTGCCACCTTACTTCCCCATGCTTCAAAAGCAGAAACCACATCTAATTTCTTTCCATTGTGACATCCTGAATCTATGGTGCCACCATAAACTAATATGGATGGTCTATCTAGACGTATCATGGCCATTAAAGCACCGGGCATATTCTTATCACAACCCACCACAGTAACCAAACCGTCATAGCTCATTGCTTGAACCACTGTTTCCATGGAGTCTGCAATAATATCACGAGATGGCAATGAATAACGCATCCCTGGAGTTCCCATTGAAATACCATCACTCACTCCAATCGTATTGAATATTAGACCAATTATAGCTTCATTTTTGGTTCCTTCTTTTACCAATTTGGCTAAATCATTCAAGTGCATATTACAAGGATTTCCTTCATACCCAGTACTGGCTATTCCAATCATTGGTTTGTTAAAATCTTCCCGTGTCAATCCAATTCCGTGCAACATTGCTTGTGCTGCCGGTTGGGTTGGGTCTTGTGTAACTGTTTTACTATATTTATTTAATTCCATTAATTAATTTGCATTTTATTCTTCGAAAATAAATCATTACGATTCTCTAGCATTTTCCTATATTGATATTGGGTTAAATTCATTTACGGGTATTGTTGCTTATCCTTCTGAATTACAGTTGATTAAAAATTTAATTATTACTATACTCACACTTCTTTTTATCACATAAAAAAAGCCTGTATCAGATGTGATACAGGCTTTTTTTGTAATCAATACAAATCCTATATCAAATCAATACTGAAATGATAATGACTAGAATTATAATAATGATTGCGTTTTGCATGACGTTGTAAACTAAAAAAACCTTCCTGAATTTAGGAAGGTTTTAAATTATATATTTTAATTTTAGATACCGTTCCTTATCGATGTGACTGAATCACATTGATAGAAATAATAACGATATTTAAAAAGTTGTTGTTCATTGTTTGGTACAAATATTCGGAATTATTTTTTAATATCATAATTAAAAATGATTTTTCGTAATTTACACACAATATCCGTATACAAATGGTCAAAAGAATTAAATACTTTTTAGTTTATCTGCTTCCTATAAGCGTTTTTTATGCATTTAACAGTTATGAAATTCTAACATTTTTACCGGCATTTATTTTTTTTGGAATGGTTCCTTTTTTAGAATTATTTTTTAAAGCCGATGGTGAGAATTTTGATAAAGAAACGGCTCAATTCGAAAAAGAAAATAAATTATACAGTTGGATTTTATACCTAATTGTTCCTGTTCAACTCATAACACTTCTGTATTTTTTTACAGCAATTCAAGAGCCTCAACTTTCAACGGTATCATACCTTGGTAGAATTTCTGCAATGGGACTCATGTGTGGTGTTTTTGGTATTAATGTTGGTCATGAACTAGGGCATCGACACCATAAAATAGAACAATTTTTTGGTGAAATTTTACTGTTAACATCATTAAACACACATTTTTTGCCGTATCATAACGGCGGGCATCATTTAAATGTAGCAACCCCTATGGATTCTGCTACAGCCAGAAAAAATGAAACACTTTACGCTTTCTGGTTTCGCTCACATTTTAGTAGTTACAAACAGGCTTGGCAATTAGAAAACAAACGCCTTAACTCCGAAGGAAAAAATCCGTTAAATCTTCATAACAAAATGGTCGTTTACAGCATCGCTAATATTTTAGTAGTTGGCGCTATTTTACTTTTTTATGGTCTGTTTGTTCTATTCGCATTTATTTTAGCAGCTATGATTGGTATTCTATTATTAGAAACCGTTAATTATATTGAGCACTACGGATTGCTTCGAAAACAAAATGAATCAGGACGCTATGAAAAAGTAAGACATATCCATTCATGGAATTCTGACCATATTATTGGTAAATTAATGTTGTTCAATTTATCTAGACATTCAGATCATCATTACAATGGAAGCAAACCTTACCAAGTATTAAAATCACTCCCTGAAAGTCCACAAATGCCAACGGGCTACCCAGGTATGATGTTACTCGCACTCATACCTCCACTTTGGTTTAAGTATATGAATACAAAAATCCGATCCATTTAAATAAATACTTTACCTTCTAACTATTCTTTAATACCAGGTAACTTGCCTGGTTTTTTAGTTTGCCAATGAAAAGTATCCGCTTTTTTAGCCTTTGGTGCTATTTCATCTAAATTAGTTGCATCGTATACCACACCGTTTTTAACCACATGCGTTAAAGTATTTGTGTTTCTTAAGTTTTCTAATGGGTTTTTATCCATAATTAAAATATCCGCAACTTTCCCTACTTCAATACTCCCAATATCACCATCAAGGCCTAATGCTTCTGCACCTTGAATCGTTGCCACTTTTAGGGCATCTAAATTTTTCATTCCTCCACTAGCTACAGACCAAAGTTCCCAATGATATCCTAAGCCTTGTAATTGACCATGACTACCGATACCTGCAAGACCACCAGCCTCTACTAAATCTTTCATAAATTCAGCATGCTTTTTAAACACATGTTCTTCATCCATAAACCATCCCGGTCTTCTTCTAGACTTTTGTGCTAGTTCAACATAAGGTGTGAAGTATTGCAGTTTGGCATCGTTGTAGGGTTGTTCTCTAGAATAATAATAATTCTCAGCCCAAGGCCCGCCATAAGACACCAATAACGTTGGAGTTACCGCCATTTTAGATTCTGCAATTGATTGTACCACATCTTTATAAATTGGATAGATCGGTAATGAATGTTCATGCCCAGGAAACCCATCAATTAAATTGACCATATTGTGTTTGAAATCCAAGCCCCCTTCGGTAGTTGGCATCAATTTAAGTTCTTTAGCCGCCATAATTACCCATTGACGTTGCTGACGATTCCCCACCAAATACATTTTTATACTTTTCGTATTGTAGTACTCGCTATACTGTTTTAAGACATCTTTTGCATGATCTAAGCTTTCAATATTGTAGCCCCAGTAACCAACACCTGGCCCTGTACTATACACACGAGGACCATGAATCATTCCGGCATCTACCATATCCGCATAGGTCAACACATCTGTCGTTGCCGTTTGTGGATCTCTAGTAGTTGTAACCCCATAGGCTAGATTTGCCGAATATATCCAAACTTGGTTTTTATGTATTCCCCAGTTAGGCCACATATGTGCATGTGTATCAACAAATCCGGGCGTAATTGTCTTACCTGAAACAACAATTACTTTAGCGTCAGCAGGTACTGTAAAACTGCCCGAAGCTCCCACGCTTTTAATACGATTATTTTCGATGAGCACATCGCCATTTTCAATAACGACATCTCCTTTCATTGTAATTATTCGACCTCCTTTTAATAAAACCTTGCCTTTGGGTATGGCTCTCTGATACGGCACCTTTATTTTCAGTTCATCGGCTTCAAATGTTGGAACTTTCTTTTTCTTATCCTCTTTAGTGGCGGTACTATCTTTTTCCTTTACTGTCTTTTCTAGTTCTTTGGCGACTACTAAACTATCTGCAAAGGCTTTTCCTTTTTCCAAATCGTAGATAAAATGACTTGCCCCTAAAGACCAGTGTACTTTTTTACTGTTGGAAGACCAAGCAGGAAACTCTCCACCCATTATCGTAAGTTTACGTGCTGGAAAACTCGCTTTGTCAGCTTTTGCCAATCCGATGGTTGGTGTTGCACCAATTTGAGGAATAATAACGGTATAAATATCATTATTTATTTTCGCTAAGGCATGTGTTCCATCAGGTGAAATTCGAACTTCACTTGGTCTTGAGGCTGTATTGTTTTCTCTAGAACCATCCTCCGAACTCGGTAATGCACCATGCTCATGCCCTTCACCAAATACATCAGAAGAACCGAATGTAGTAATCCCTGTGAGCTTTAAATGCTCTTTCTCATCCGTACCATCCCAGCGTATTGAAATCAATCCTTTACTTCTGTGATTTAAATAAATCCGGTCGTTTATTTTAGTGAAATGTGGGATATTTCTCCCCTTAGACTTATCAATAACAGTGGTATTTCCACCATTTGAAGAAACCCATGCTAGCTCATCCATGGCTCTTCTTTCATTCATGCCGATGGCGTCATCATATACTTGTGCACTTCCTCTGATAAAGACAATTCTATCAGAATTATAAGACCAAGCCGGCGTGTTGTAAATACCAAGCGTATTGGTAAGTTGAGTAATTCTTGTTTTTCCGCTAATATTTACTTTGTATAAATGACCTCCGCCGCGTTTCCAAGTGGTAAACGCCACAAATTTGCCGTCTGGTGACCATGCTGGCTGAGCTTCGGTAAAATTATTAGTTGTTAATCTTTTAGGTGTTCCATTAGGTAAATCCATTAGATAGAGCCTATTTAATGCGGTAAAAACCAATTTGGTTCCATCGGGAGATGGCACTCCATCTCTAATTTGAGTTACAAATGCCTTTTCAGAATCATCAATAGGATATTTAAAGGAAACCATAGGTCCCATATCTAAGGATATGTCTACTTCGAAGGGGATTTCAGTGGCGCTGTTGTTTGAAATAGAGATGGAGTAAATCTTACCTCCATACGAAGCAATTAGATTCTGACTATCAGGAGTAAATGACATTGCAGGCAATACCCCTAATGGCGCAATAGATTCTTGCTCATCACGTTGCACCGGATAAGCCAACCATCGTTCATCACCAGAGACTAAATTGCGAATTACAAGACCCGTTTCATCTTCAAAACGACTTCCATAAACCATCCAGTTGCCATCTTTAGAAAACGTAGGTGTAAAAGCGGACCCATAGCGTGAAGTTATTGTTTCTGTATCACCGTCTTCTCTGTCAAAACTCATAATTTGATACTGAGGTAACTGTGCATTGTAATTCCAAGCACCATTTCGTGCTGAAAAATAAACATACCTACCGTCTGCACTAAATGCTGGGTCAATAAACTTTCTGTTTTTCGGTTCTTTTATTAATTGGGCTCCGGCGCCTCCATCTTTGTGATAGATATAGGGCTTTATATTTCTTCTACCACCAGTACCAACAATATAATCGCCATCTGGACTCCATACAGCCGACGTATAATCTTTGTTTTTATCTTTGGTTAACTGTTTGTCTTTTTTAGTTGCCAAATCCATGGTCCAAATATTGTCAGACCCGCTTTTATCAGAAATGTATACGATGGATTTTCCGTCCGGACTATATCGTGGGTGTACATCATATGGCATACCTTCAGTAACACGCGTAGCCTTACCTCCTGTTATAGGCATGCTATAAATATCACCCATCATATCAAATACTATTGTTTTACCGTCAGGATGAACATCTACAGAGATCCAAGTACCTTGCTTGGTTGTAAAGGATACTTTTCGTTCTGGTTCTAACGGCAATTCTTTCGTTGCTTTTTTAGTAGAATCTACTTCTTTATCCGTGTTTTCTTGTGCTGATAGACTTAAAGTACTTAAGACTAAAGCAATAACAACAACAATTGTAGTTGGATTAAATTTCATAATGAAGGTTGGTTTTGATTAGCAATTAAATAAAGTATTAAATGTACTAAAAAAAAATACAACCTAAGTCGATGATTTTAACTATACTACCATCAATAGCATACCTAAAATAATGCTTTCCTTTTAAATCAGTGGCGTCTGTTCATATTTTAGTACGGATCACTGTTATTGAAACCTAAAATAGTGATTGCAATTTGGGTAGTTTACCTGATTGTTGAAATATTCAAGGTAATTAATTAAACTTTCAGCAGCAGTCAATGGTTGTATAGTGCCTTCTGTAGGAAATAAATTATCATAAACGGCAGGTATATAATCGTTGATACCCAGCTTTAAAACAGTCGTATCAGCCATTAGGTTTCCATTTAAATCTTTGATTTGAATGGTATTCCCATTTTGCTCAATTTCGATTCCCGAAAAATAAAAACCCGATCCCGATTCTTTTAAAAAATTGGCGATTTCTAATACGGTCATTTCATAAATTACCGTACCATTGTTGAAGGGGGAAATCTCAAATATTTCTCTTTTTGTAATATCTCCTTCATTTAAAGTTGTACGCACACCGCCCGTATTTTGAAAAGTAACGTCAACATTCATCACCTCTTTTAAAGCATCTGTATAAAAACATCCTACTTTTGATTTCGAATGAAAGACATGTGAATACCCTATAACGTCTTTTAAATAAGGGAGGTCATTGTATTCGTCTATATCTGCTTTTAAGCCAGCATCGAATTCTGAATATTTGTTGAGATCTATCAGTTCAAATTCAAAAGATTGCACTTCTTTATCCTTAATAACTAGTTTTATTTGTCCTAGATTGTTAAGATACGATCCCGATTGAAAAATTGGAATATTATTGACTACCGTATTAATTTCTTGATGTGAATGACCTCCAATTATTAAGTCAAAATAAGGATATTCTCGCGCAATTTTATCATCACTGAGGGTCTGACCGGAAGCTTGATGCCCAATGTGCGTTAATGCAATATAGAGGTCGGCATTTTCTTCTTCTTTAATATTGGCATACTGCCCTATTGCATTTTCTGGCCTTTCAAATTCAAGATTTTTAACTCGCCATGGATGTGTGGAAGGAATGGTTGCCCCATCTTTTCCATTCGTCTCTACCAAGCCTAAAAAAGTAACTTTTAAATCGTCTATACTAATGGTACTATAATTTTTTGGTTCAGGAACACCAGAATTTCCCATATCAACATTGGCACATACCCAATCAAAATTAGCTTGATTCATTCGATCTGTTAATACAGCTTCACCATAATCAAACTCATGATTACCTAGTACTGACACATCAAAACCAATTTTATTCATCATGTCTATCATAGGATAGCCTTTCTCTAAATAATTATCTACAATTGGATTTCCTGAAAACATATCACCACTGCAAGCAACAATCACATTTGTGTTTTGTCGTTCTAAGTCAATTATATGTTTCATTTTCGAAAAGTTATCGAGTTGTCCGTGTTGGTCGTTAATAAAGAAAATGGTCAACTCTTTTGTTACAGGTTCTTGTATGACGGGATCGTTGTTATCGCTATTTTTAGAACAACTAAAAATTAAAAAAAGTGCAAAAACAATAATGATTCTTTTCTTCATAACTTAACTAAATCTTGTTGTAAAATTATTTCTTAGGTTTTAAAACTAACTTGTTTTTCGATTTTTCAATCGTTTCTTTGTTTAATAACATCGGTACAAATTCACCGTCAACATATTTTTGAGCTTGGTCTTTGTAATGGTCACTAAACGGATTTCCCGATTGCCCTGTTGGCAATATACTCATACTGCTTTCCACATCCGAAAAGTCAATCACTCTTCGCGTAGAAGGCCCAGAAGTTACCTTATAATAGCCGGTACTGTCTAAATTAAATGACAGATTATTAATTACCTCTTTACCGCCATTAATAGGATAAGGGCCTACGTTAAAATAACTGCGCAAAGCAGATACCTGTCCCATTGGATGATTGTGCTCTATAGTATGAACTTTATCCCAAGTCCAATCTTCAACCGTACTCCCTAGTTGATTTTCTAAAAACGAAACGGCATTTTTAAATGATTTCGTAACGATTTCTTTTTTGGTTTCAATAATATCTTTGGTTGTAATATCATCCCACCAAACTGATGAATCTCTTGCCATTTGTGCCGGAGTGGTCTTTTTTTGCACTTGATTATTTAAAAACAATTGAAATAGATCCCCCATTTCATCTCTATAGGTATATGCTAAAAATTCATATAAAAAACGGTTATAAATAGTAGGCGCTACACTCTTGAGCTTATAATTACCATCCCAGGACGTAAACAACTGAAGAGCGGTATTTTCATTATCTGTAAAATCGTCTGTACTCAAACTTTCTACTGCATCGCTCACTACAGCAGGCGTAACTGCACTGGTCACATCATTAATCATTTCCATTACATCTTGCTTGGTAAAGTCATTTTTAGCCTCTAATAGGCTTACAATGCGTTTGGCCCTATCTTCCGGTTGATAGTAACCTGGGTACAACATACCAGCGATAGAGTCTGGCTGATTATTTGCTGAATACACATAATGTGAGGAAGGATTGATGGCCTGCGGATTGTCTTCGAAATCGAGGTATTCTCTTTGGTCATCAGTACTATTGCCATTCATAATAAATTTACGGTCTACCTTATTGATAAACTTATACAATTTTCCAGAGGCAAACCAAGCGATATTGTCTTCCGCATCACCGTACATTACATTTAACCCTGGTGCGTGAATCATTTCGGCAGCTTTTTTAAATTCTCGTAATGAATTGGCATGCGACATGGTATAGGACACGTCTAATAATTTGTTATTTAGTTTTGTATAAACCCAATCCATGGCAATGGGGCGTTGGTCATTAATATGATCTATAGCATCATTCATTATCGGGCCATGCTTACTTATTTTTAAATCGTAAGAAATTGTTTCACCATCTTTTACCTTCACTGTTTTATTACGAACTTGATACGCTTCATAACCTTCGGGCGTATTGTATTGATTTTCATTCGTTGGATTATTCTCTTCAAAATAGAAGTCGATATCATCATTGGCAAACATCGTGAGCCCATAGGCATATTTTTTATTGTGTCCCAGTAATGGAAATGGTGTTAATGCCAAGTTATAGGCATACAATTCATAGTTTGGTGTACTAATATGCGATTCATACCAAACAGAAGGTTGTGCATAGGCAATGTGTGGATCGTTTGCAAAAATCACCTTCCCATTTTTCGTTTTATCAGGACCAATTACCCAACTATTACTTCCAATAAATGGTGAAATGGGTAGTGCGTCATAAATTTCGGTAACGGCTTGAGCAAGTCGACTTTCAAGCATCGGATTTTTCTCGGTTTTGATTAGTGCCTTTCCTTCGGTTGGTATATTCAATTCATCTAAATAAGCGGCACCCAATTTTTGCTTCATTTCAGTAAGCATTGGATCTGTTTTGTGCGCAATGGCAAAACTGAAAGACATATAACCAAAAACATTATAGACATCTTTCAATGTAAAGGATTCCTTTTCGGCACCAACAAGGTAAAACTCAACAGGCGTTGGCCCCTCTTTTATAAACTGATTGATACCATCTAAATAAGCGAGTGTTAATTTATACGCTGCGCTGGTGGTATCTAAATTTTTAATTGTTTCTTCTGCCGCCTCCTCAATACCCAAACTTGCGAAAAACTTATCATTACCAATCAACTTTTCACCAAAAAGCTCAGACAATCTCCCTGGGGCAATTCTTCGAATCAATTCCATTTGCCACAAACGGTCTTGCGCATGCACATAACCAAAGGCTCTTCTGGCGTCTAGTTCATTTTGCGCATAAATATGTGGAATGCCATAATCATCATAAAACACAGTAACTTCTTCTTGTAAATTTTGAATTTTCAGTGTGCCGCTGTATTTGGGCTTTAGACTTCTAGTAAATAAAAAGGCAGTAATTAGAAAGAGTACTATTAAAATGGCCAGTAGTTTAAGGGTGTTTTTTAGGGCTCGCATGAAATTTTTTTTCGAATCAAATATAACAAAAACAGCCTCAAAAAATGAGGCTGTTGTATTCTATTTATATTATGAGTGAGTTAAAACTCTTCTTCTCCTTCTCTAATTGGTACATTTTGAGGTGTGAAATCTACACCTCCCCAAAGTTCACCATTGGCATCAGTTTTACTATAATCATAAGCCCAACGTTCAACATGAGGAATTTCTCCTGGCCAGTTACCATGCATATGTTCTACTGGAGCTGTCCATTCAAGTGTATTTGCTCTCCATGGATTTTTAGGTGCTTTTTGTCCTTTTTTCATACTAAAGAAAAAATTCGCAAAGAAGAACAATTGTGCAAAACCACCAATGATAGCAAATACAGTAATTACCTGATTGATATGTAATAAATCATCAAAAATTGGAAACGCCGTATTGTTGTAATATCTACGTGGTAAACCTGCTAGTCCGGTAAAGTGCATCGGGAAGAATACCCCGTAGGCTGCTATTGCAGAAAACCAAAAGTGTAAATAGCCTAAATCTTTATTGAGCATTTTACCATACATTTTAGGAAACCAGTGATAAACTCCGGCAAACATTCCAAAAATAGCTGAAACACCCATTACTAAGTGAAAGTGTGCTACTACAAACATCGTATCATGCACATTAATATCTAAGGCACTATCTCCTAAGATTATTCCTGTTAAACCTCCAGTTACGAATGTAGAAACAAAACCAATAGAAAAAAGTGTTGCTGCATTGAGTTGTATATTTCCTTTCCATATAGTTGTTATCCAGTTAAACGCTTTTACCGCTGATGGAATCGCAATTAATAAGGTTGTAAACGTAAATACAGAACCTAAGAACGGATTCATTCCTGTAACGAACATATGGTGTCCCCAAACAATGGTTGATAAAAAGGCAATTGCTATAATAGAGGCAATCATCGCACGATAACCAAAGATAGGTTTACGCGAATTTGTAGCTAGTACTTCAGATACAATTCCCATTGCTGGTAAAATCACAATATATACCTCCGGATGACCTAAAAACCAGAACAAGTGTTCAAATAAAATTGGTGACCCTCCTTTATAATGTAATACTTCGCCGGCTATAAAAATATCGGATAAGAAAAATGACGTACCAAAACTTCGATCAAAGATTAAAAGTAAGGCTGCAGATAATAATACTGGAAACGAAACAACACCAATAATAGCGGTTACAAAGAAAGACCATATAGTCAATGGCAATCTTGTCATTTTCATTCCTTTCGTACGCAAGTTCAATACAGTAACTATGTAATTTAATGACCCCATTAATGATGAAGCAATAAAAATAGCCATTGATATTAACCATAGTGTCATCCCCATTCCTGAACCAGAAATAGCTTGTGGCAACGCACTTAACGGAGGATAGATAGTCCACCCAGCAGATGCTGGTCCTGTTTCAACAAAAAGTGAAATTACCATAATCACACTAGATAGAAAAAACAACCAGTATGAAACCATATTCAAAAAGCCTGAGGCCATATCACGTGCTCCAATTTGCAATGGAATAAGTAGGTTACTAAAAGTACCACTCAACCCTGCTGTTAGTACAAAAAATACCATGATTGTACCGTGAATTGTAACTAATGACAAATACATGTCTGGCGTCATTACGCCTCCTTCTCCACCTCTTCCTAAAAAAGCTTCAATAATACTAAACGACTCCTCAGGGTATGCTAATTGTAAACGGAATAGCATCGACATGAAAATACCGATAGTCCCCATTATCATACCAGTAATCAAATACTGCTTAGCAATCATTTTATGATCTTGACTAAAGATATACTTCGTTACAAAGGTTTCTTTATGATGGTGATCTGACATATTCTAAATTTTTATTTTTTGCTTATTTAGTTTTGGGAAAATGTTTTTTGTGTAGCTAACCAATTCTCAAAATCAGCTTCCTCTTCTACAACAATTTTTAATTGCATATTGTAATGTGAATTACCACAAATTTTATTACACAATAATAAATAATCGAATTCTACCTCATCTTTACCTAGCTCTCTTCGCAATTCATTAATGTGTTCAAATTTCGATTTTGTATCGGGGTACTCACGCATTTCAGCCGTTGTTACTGTTGGCGTATATGCAATTTGAGTGATCATACCAGGCACACAGTTCATTTGTGCTCTAAAATGCGGCATATAAGCCGAATGCAATACATCTTGAGAACGCAACTTGAAAATTACCTTTCTTCCTTTCGGTAAGTGTAATTCTTTTACAAAGGAAGTTGGATCTGCCACCAACGGAATGTCATCTGCTGAATTTTTATCATCCATATCCACACCCATGGTATTTATTCCTTTTATAAAACGAACATTCGCTGCTCCCAAAGTATTATCTTCTCCCGCATAACGTGCTTCCCACTGAAACTGTTTTGCGTATAATTCAATAATTAATGGATTGTCGGCTTCTGATGCATCCATTACTTTATTCCAAGTCCACAAACCGTAAATAATCATGAAGGTCAATACAATTGCCGGTGTGATTGTCCACCACATTTCCAATTTATGACTATCAGCAAAGAAAAGCGCTTTGGTATCTTTTAAGCCTCTGTATTTAAATGAAAAATAAAAAATGATAGCCTGCAAAATAAATTGCACTACCAGAATCATTGTCATAGATACCTTAAACAATATATCAATATGATATCCTTCTGCTGACGCTGATAATTGAGGTAATAATACGTCTTTAGCGCCATACAATGTGTACAACATTAGACCGTTAATGAACCCCAATAAACCTAACATCAACCATCCGTTAATATTATTTTCTTTAGGTGTAGCCGTTGTGTCTTCAGTTTTTGTTAAGCCTAATATTTTAACTAGTTGCCAACAAGCAACTACCAACGCTACAAAAATGATAATATAAAATAATGCCTTCATTTGTTATACTTGATAATTTCTTTTTAGTAATGATAAATTTCACTTTCTTTCATCAGTGGTTCGCCTTTTGCATGTAACGGTGCTTTTGTAAGCGCATTAAATACAACATACATAAACAATCCAGCAAAGAACAATACCGAACCTATTTCCGGAATTCCAAAATGCCAATTGTTACCTACTGTTCCCGGATAAACCATAATAAACACATCTAAATAATGACCTGCTAATACAATCAAACCAGCCAATATAACGAACCATGGCACTCTCTTGTAATCACTGTTCATTAACACCAATATTGGAAATGCAAAATTCATAACGATCATCCAAATAAATAATGGTTGATAGGTTCCAATCAATCGTGGGTAAAAATAAGCCGTTTCCTCAGGGATATTCGCATACCATTGTAACATAAACTGAGCAAAGAAAAGGTAGGTCCAAAAAATACTGAACGCAAACATGTACTTTGCCAAATCATGAATATGGCTATCATTAACCATTGGTAAAAACCCTCTTGATCTTAAATAAATAGTGACGAAAGTAATTACTGTAATACCAGAAACAAACATACTAGCAAATACATAGAATGAATATAACTGACTAAACCAGTGATGGTCAATTGACATTAACCAATCAAATGCCATAAACAATTCAGAAACCAAGAATACTACTAAAAACACTACTGAAAGTGTAAAGTTTCTCTTGTATGGTTTTAAATCGGTTGCGGTATCTTGGGCTCTCGAATTTTTTACGATAAAGTGTCTAAATCCAATCCAGATTAAAACATAAATAACTGCTCTAGTCAAAAAGCCCGGTACGTTTAGCCACCAATCTTTTGTCTCCATCGCAAAATCATAATTTTCAGCTGTTGGGTCAATACTGGTAAACATCCATGCGAACATGTGATTACTATGCATTGCAGACGCAATTAGAAAAAGTATTATGAGAATTGATCCAGGTAATATATAAGCTGAAACTCCTTCCATTACTCTATATAAAACGGGAGACCATCCTGCAGTTGCAGCACGTTGTATACAATAGAATACAAATGCACACACTGTTAATAATAAAAAGAAAATCAAGGCTATATATACGGCCGCCCATGGTCTATTTTTAGCTTGTGTCAACGCATGTTCTAAATGGGCCTCTTCTGACATACCGTGTGCTTCATCATTGCCTTCTTGAGCATGTGTATCTGCTACTACATGCGTTTCTTCGGTAGCATGTTCTTTTGCAGCTGTTGCTTCATGTGAAGCCTCATCTTCATGAATCGTTTCATTGTTTTCGGCTTCATTATGTTCATCATTTTCTACATGAGACGTTACCGCTTCTGAATCGTCTGATTCGTGTTCAGTAGCAGTTACTTCATGTGTAGCAGTAGCACCATGCGTATCTTCTGCGTTATGAAGCATTTCTTTTATGTCTTCGGTAGTTTTTGGTGCAGTAAAAAACCCATACGCAATTCCCAATGCCCCGATAATCATCAGAACAAAAGTGAAGGTCTTTAATTTACTTGAAAATGTGTACATATCTATAATATTCCGTGTAAACGTTAAACTCGTTTATTTTAATAAATCATTTCTTAATTGTTCAACATAGTGAACTACTTCCCAGCGTTCTGTTGCACTTAATTGAGATGCATGCGACCCCATTAAATTTCTACCATACATAATTACATGGTAAATACTTCCTTCTGTGATAACTCTATCTTTATAACTAGGAATTCCTAAAAATTTTTCATTTTGTACTAATGGTCCTTGTCCGTCACCTTTCGTACCATGACAAGCAACACAATAAATACCATACAAATATTTCCCGCGTTCTAAGGTCGCATCAGAGACTCTGTAAATTGAATCCATCGGAGCCTTTTCCCATAACGGAGATTTTAAAGAGTCTTTTGCTAATTGATAACCTGCTTCAGAAAATTCATAATCGTAAGGAACATTACCTCTTGCTATCGTACCTTCAACTGGTAACTGTGCCGACATACCATTTTTAAAAATAGTGTCTGCTGCATAGGTCTCATAACTCACAGGACTATACATATCTGTGTCTGCCATGTACTGTAATTGCCTTTTCGTTTTATCTTGACAAGATGCCAAGATAACCACTAAAACAACTACCGTTAGTATTTTTATAAAGCTTTTCATAGTTAAATATTAATGCTTTTCTTTTACGTTAATTTCAATTGCTCCTGTACTCTTTAACAAACTTGTTAAATTCTCTTCGTTTCCATCAACTGCAACTTCCATTAAAAAATGATCATCTGTAGTTCTAGGATCCGGATTTTCAGCTTTTCTAAACGGCCATATTTTACTACGCATATAAAAAGTGATCACCATTAAATGCGCTGCAAAAAACACGGTCATTTCAAACATAATTGGTATAAATGCTGGACTGTTTTCTGCAAAACTGAAACTAGGCTTACCACCAATATTCTGAGGCCAATCTTGAATCATAATTAAGTTAAGAAACCAAATTGCAAATCCCAATCCGAGTAAACCATACATAAAAGAGGTTATCGCCATACGTGTAGGGGCTAAGCCCATGGCTTTATCTAGCCCATGCACTGGAAACGGAGTATAAACTTCTTCTATATGATGATGAGCAGCACGAACGTCTTTGACAGCTTGCATCAATACATCATCGTCATTATATAAAGCGTGTATTACTTTTGAACTCATAATTACGATTTAAGTTTTTTAGCTTGACCTGCCCAATCATCTCTCTCAGCTCTTCCAGGGAAAGAACCCGTTATTGAATCTAACAAGTCATATTCTTTATTAGTCATTTTACTAACCTGATCAAAGGTATAAATACCTATTTGATTTAGTGTCTTTTCCATTACTGGTCCAATCCCTTTTACTTTCTTTAAATCGTCTGCTTTTTGCGTACTCGCATCAAAAGTTCCTAAGCTTGAAAGTAAACTGTTTGTTTGTTCTTCTTTTGCATCACTACTAACTGTAACTTTTTCAGCTGCTACAACTACTGGCTTTGCCTTTGGTAATGCTTCTCCTGTAGCTCTTGCTCTTTTATAGTTATCCCCTGATGACTTTAAGATTGATTTTACCTCTGCTTGAGCAATCACTGGGAAAGTTCTAGCATATAATAAAAACAATACAAAGAAAAATCCTAGTGTCCCTATAAAAATACCGATATCGACAAAAGTAGGTGAAAACTGTGTCCAAGACGAAGGCAAGTGACCTCTACTTAAGTTTATTACTATAATATCAAAACGTTCGAACCACATACCTATATTAATAAATATAGAGATAACAAACGTCCAAACATAATGTGTTCTAATTTTTTTGAACCAAAACAATTGAGGAATTATCGAGTTACAAATAATCAATGACCAAAATGCCCACCAATAAGGTCCTGTTGCAGCTCCCACAGATAAGTACACAAAGTCTTCATAACTACTTCCTGTATACCAACCCACAAACAATTCTGATAGATAAGCTACGGTAACAATACCTCCAGTTACGAGGATTACCTTGTTCATATTTTCAACGTGAACTCTGGTAATATAATACTCGAGGTTACTCACTTTACGCATAATCAATAAGAGCGTTTGTACCATGGCAAATCCTGAGAATACTGCACCCGCCACAAAGTATGGAGGATAGACAGTACTATGCCATCCTGGGATCACAGAAGTTGCGAAGTCAAACGATACAATGGTATGTACAGAAAGTACTAAAGGTGTTGCTAAACCAGCTAACACTAAAGAAACTTCTTCAAAACGCTGCCAATCTTTGGCTTTACCACTCCAACCGAAGCTTAATAAACTATATATTTTCTTTTGGAAAGGTTTTGTCGCTCTATCGCGAATCATCGCAAAATCTGGTAATAATCCTGTCCACCAGAAAACCAATGATACCGATAAATACGTTGAAATTGCAAATACATCCCATAATAATGGTGAGTTAAAATTCACCCAAAGAGACCCTAATTGATTCGGAATTGGTAAAGTATAGAAACCATCCCAAATTCGACCCATGTGGATCAGTGGGAACATACCCGCTTGTACTACCGCAAATATGGTCATCGCTTCTGCAGAACGGTTGATACCCATTCTCCATTTTTGACGGAATAATAATAATACCGCAGAAATTAATGTACCGGCATGACCGATACCTACCCACCATACAAAGTTAGTAATATCCCAAGCCCAGTTTATTCTATTATTTAAACCCCAAACACCAATACCTGTTCCAATAGTATACGCTATAGCACCAATTCCCCAAAGGAAAGCTACTAATGCAATAATAAAGGCTATCCACCAATTTTTATTGGCTTTACCTTCAATAGGAGCAGCTACATCAACAGTAATGTCATGGTAGGTTTTATTACCTGTAATAATGGCTTCTCTAATAGGTGCTTCGTAATGACCCATAATATATCTTATTCTTAATTATTATTATGCTTCGTTCGTATTTCTAACATCTAATTGATAAAAAACATTTGGTTGTGTGCCCACAAAATCTAATAAGTGGAATGTTCTATCATCTTCTTTTAAATGTGATACTGTACTTTCTTTATTATTGATATCTCCAAACTGCATAGCTCCGGTACTACATGCATTTGCACATGCAACTTGAAACTCATCCGTCTCAACCGGTCTTCCTTCACGTTTTGCTTTAAGGATGGTAGCTTGTGTCATTTGAATACACATTGAACATTTTTCCATCACTCCACGCGAACGCACAACAACATCTGGATTCAACACCATTTTCCCTAAATCACTATTCATGTTATAGTCAAACTCATCGTTATCAAAATACTTAAACCAGTTAAATCTACGTACTTTATACGGACAGTTATTGGCACAATAACGGGTACCAATACAACGGTTATAAGCCATTTGATTTTGACCTTGACGACCATGAGATGTTGCCGCTACCGGACAAACAGTTTCACAAGGCGCATGGTTACAATGCTGACACATTACTGGTTGAAAAGTTACATCAGGATTGTCAGAAGGATGCGTTTGTGCATTAAAGAATTTTCCAGTACCAAAAATACCTTCTTCTTTTCCTCTCTCAACAGTCATATCTGAACTGTAATATCTATCAATACGCAACCAGTGCATATCTCTACTTTTTCTTATTTCATCTTTACCAACTACGGGTACATTGTTTTCTGCATGACAGGCCACAACACATGCTCCACAACCTGTACAGCCAGCTAAATCAATAGACAAGTTAAATTTAGGGCCAATTGAATCGTCAAATTTCTCCCATAAATCAACTTTCTCTAAAGCTACATTTTGATGATCCATTTGCACATGCGGTGCAGGATTCCAATCTTTTTTTGATTTATTAACAAAATCATCTAAGGTAGTTTCTCTAATAATTTCATCTCTACCCATTAAAGTATGTTGCAATTGAATACATGCGAAACCGTGACGGCCAGCCACTTTTTCAATGCTAACAGATTGATGTGTATTAAAGTTTTGATATAACGGATAGGCGTTGAAACCAATTTGCATGTTTTCACTAACTCCTATCTTTCTACCGTAACCCAAAGCCAATCCAATAGAACCTGGCGCTTGACCTGGTTGGATATATACCGGTACATTTTCTATAGTAACTCCATTCACTGTAATATTAACAACATCACCATCCAAAGCACCATTAGAAACAGTGTAATTTTCAATTCCATTTGCCTCAGCGTCTAATCTAGACATCACAATGTAATTGTCCCAAGAAGTTCTTGTAATAGGGTCTGGCAACTCTTGTAACCAAGGGTTATTTGCCATTTGTCCACTACCCAATCCTGTTTTGGTATATAAAGCCAATTCTAAATCAGCTGATGTTGTATTTGCCAATGCTGAAACAGCAGCAGCAATATTGACTTCATTTGCGACAACTTCTGTTGCAGCAGTATTTACTGCGTAGGTACCATCATGCAACGCTTGATTCCAAGAAGTCCCACCAAGTACAGCTGTACTCCAATTTGCTTTTAAATAATCGTAAAATGATTGACTACTACCACTCCACTTCAATAGACTATCTTGAAATTGACGGGTATCAAACAATGGTTTAATTGTTGGTTGCATCAAGCCATAGTGACCTTTCTTTACACTAATATCTCCCCAAGACTCTAAATAGTGAGGTGTTGCAGCAATATATTGTGCCTGTGCAGCCGTTTCATCTTCTTTCATCGCAAAAGCAACTGAAAGCTTTACTTTTTTCAACGCTTCTGAAAATTCAGCGCTATTATATAAGGTATAGGCAGGGTTTGTATTATAGGTAATCAATGCACCTACGTTACCTGCTTTCATATCATTTAATAACTGAGTCACTTTTGCATCACTTCCACTTCTAACATATCTAGGAGAAGCTACATTTAATAATTCACTTTTAAGTACATTGTTAATTGCCAAGGCAACCAATTGTGCATTTTTATCATGAATACCAGTAACCACTACTCCTTGAGACCCAGCAGCTTTTAATTGTGATACCGTTTTCGCAATGGCGGCATCAGCGGGTGCTGTACCAGTAACAAGTGCATTGTAAATGCTTGTTAATACTAACGCTTGCTCTGATGGCTTTACCATATAGCGTTTATCAGCATTAGCTCCTGTTAATGTCAAGTTCGATTCAAATTGAATATGACGTGACATTTTACCTTTCTTAGGCACTCTACTTTTAGAATAACCAACTTCAAAATTACCTCCTTGCCAATCTCCTAAAAAGTCGGCGCCAACAGAAACAATAACTTTAGCATTGCTAAAGTCATAATCAGGTAAGGCTCTTTCGCCATACATTGCTTCAAAAGCATCTAAGGCAGCCGATTCTGATATTGCATCATACGCGATATGTGACGCTGTTGGATAAACAGTAATAAAATCTTGTATTAATTTATGTGTAGTTGGACTCGCTAAGGTTCCGGTAAGGAACACTATTGATTCGCCACTTTCTTTAAGCGCATTCAATTTAGAACCTACCTCTTGATCAAAAGTTGCCCAATCGGTATCAGCTTGATTGGCTTTTGGTCCTTTCAATCTATTTTCATCATACAAGTTCAAAACAGAAGCTTGAACTCTTGCATTCGTATCGCCGTTGGCTTTGGCCAATTTATTTGGCTCTATTTTTATAGGTCGTCCTTCACGAACTTTCACCAATACACTGGCAAAATCATAACTATCAGACATAGAGGTCGCATAATAATCTGGCACACCAGGCACCATATCATTAGGCTTAATTACATAAGGTATTGATTTTATTGCAGGTCCTTCACAAGCCGCAAGCGAAGCTGCTGCTGTAGTAAAACCAACATATTTCAAAAAGTCTCTACGAGAAGTTTGCGAAGTCTCTAAGGTTTCTTTATCTCCAAGAAACTGATCTGTAGGAATATCTTCAGGAAACTCGTTTTGTTTTAGCTTTTCAACAATAGAGCTATTTTCGTTTAGCTCTTCAACACTTTTCCAGTATTTCTTGTTTGATGCCATTCTTTATTCTGTTATTAATTTTTAGTTCTTGTTCCAATTTAGCAGAAACAACAACTTATATTTCTATTTTTTTGTTGATCACAATTAGTACTCTAATAGTGACATTTACCGCATTCTTTACCGCCCATTTGTGCAACGGTCACTTTTTCTACACCATACTTTTTCGATAATTCTTCATGAATTTTAGCATAGTACTCATTGCCCTCTAAGTCAATTTCTGTTTCTTTATGACAACTAATACACCATCCCATTGTTAATGGCGAAAATTGATAAACTTCTTCCATAGTTTCAACTGGACCGTGACATTTTTGACACTGAACACCACCAACAGTTACGTGTTGAGAATGATTAAAGTAGGCAAAATCGGGCAAATTGTGAATACGCTCCCATTTAATTGGCTGTTGCTCATAATTTTCTATATAAGCCAACTCTTCTTTATCCCAACCAATAGCATCGTATATTTTTTGAATTTCACCATCATAAAACTCTTTAGAGTGTTCTGCTGTTGCTGTTTCTGGAGCAACTTCAGAAATACTCTTATGACAATTCATACAGACGTTTACCGATGGGATACCAGATGTTTTACTGTGCTTGGCTGAAGAGTGACAATATTGACAATCTATTTTATTATCGCCAGCATGTATTTTATGTGAAAAAGCAATTGGCTGAATGGGTTGATATCCTTCATCAATCCCCAGACTCATCATCCCTTGATAACCAAAATATCCGGCACCTAATAACAACGCGATTGTTGTTACTAGCTTTAAAAATTCATTTTTACTTTTTAGATAGACCCATAGCGCTAAAACTAACAATACCAAAAGCACTATATAACTCATCCAAGCAGTAGATGGAGCTTCTGTGGTCACTTCCTCCGTAGTGCCAACAACAACTTTTTTGTCGATATCTCCATGCGTTGTATAGGCTAAAATTGCATCGATATCCTCATCTGATAGTTGCGGAAAAGCGGTCATTACTGAACCGTTATACTCATCATAAATAGCGATTGCATCAGCATCACCACTCGCTCTTAAAGCCGCATTATCTCGAATCCAAGACTTTAACCATTCGTTTGACTGTCTATCTTCAACCCCACCTAATTCAGGACCAATTAATTTACCCTCTAACTTGTGACAAGAGGCACAATTGGCATTGAATATTTTCTTACCTGTTCGAACTTGAAGTGAATCAATTTCTTGAGCAGAAAGCTGTGTAGTAAAAACTAAAAGAAATGTAAGACTTGAAAGGAATAATCTTAGGGCTGGATTGTGTTTATTCACACTTTTCATATTATAAAATATATTTCTGTCCTTGTTTGGTACGATTTTTTCTTTATATCTAAATCCAATCAAGAATTTAACATAGCATAAAGATTTCGACAAAAATACTATTTATATACTACCTACAAAATCTAAAAATAACGTTAAATGTAATTTATAATAATTCTAAATAACAGAGATTTGTAAATTGATAAAAACAAAATTTTAAATTTGCCTAAATTTTATTCATAATGAGAAAGTTAACTTACAACTATTTAATGCTACTTTTAATTTTTGGACTTTTTTTAAGTCATACAGGACATGCACAAATTGAAGGAACTGTAAAAATTGAAACAAGTGAAAGTGTCAAAAGATTGGTTGCACAAAAATTAGCCTTCAACAAACAACTCGAATATATTGACGGTTTTAAAATACAACTCTTTTATGGTTCTGAAAAAAGCGCCATGGACGTAAGAGAAAAATTTAGCACTGTTTTTCCTGATGTTAAATCTGAACTAAAATTTCAATCACCCGACTGGAAAGTTTGGGTAGGATCTTACAAATCTAAGATTGAGGCTGACAGGGCTTTAGAAGAAATTAAAGAAGGATTTCCAAGTGCCATTATTAGAGCCGCTAAAGTTAAAATTTAAGCTATAAAAACTTCAATAATTAAAGCATTCTTAAAAAAACGAGAATGCTTTTTTATTTTGAATTATCTTTGCTTTTATGAATGAAAATTTAAATCCTTCAAGTGAAGATTTATCACACGAAGAATTAGACATCGAGAAAAAATTACGTCCGTTAAATTTTGATGATTTTACAGGACAAGAGCAAGCTATTGAAAACCTACAAATATTTGTAGAGGCTGCTAACCAACGTAACGAAGCCCTAGACCACACCTTATTTCATGGCCCTCCTGGCTTGGGGAAAACTACGCTCGCTCATATCTTATCAAACGAATTAAATGCGAATATTAAAGTCACTTCTGGCCCCGTTTTAGACAAACCAGGTGATTTAGCTGGTTTACTTACCAATTTAGGCGAACGCGATGTGCTTTTCATTGATGAAATCCACCGACTGAGCCCCATTGTAGAAGAGTACCTCTACTCGGCCATGGAAGATTACAAAATTGACATCATGATTGAATCGGGCCCCAACGCACGGTCCGTTCAAATTAATTTAGAACCCTTTACCTTAATAGGTGCCACTACCCGTTCTGGTTTATTGACAGCCCCGATGCGAGCTCGTTTTGGCATTAGCTGTAGACTACATTATTACAAGACTGATTTACTTACAACTATTGTTCAACGAAGTGCCCATATATTGAATGTACCCATCTCTATGGAGGCCGCTATCGAAATTGCAGGTAGAAGTCGTGGCACACCAAGAATTGCAAATGCCTTATTGCGTAGAGTTCGTGATTTTGCACAAATAAAAGGCGACGGTACAATTAGCATTGAAATTGCCAAGTTTGCACTAAAAGCATTGAATGTGGATGCTCATGGTTTGGATGAAATGGACAATAAAATATTAGTCACCATCATCGATAAATTTAAAGGAGGGCCGGTAGGAATCACCACCATTGCAACTGCCGTTGGAGAGAGTTCTGAAACCATAGAAGAAGTCTATGAACCTTTTTTAATACAACAAGGGTTTATTATGCGAACACCACGCGGTAGGGAAGTGACTGAATTAGCCTACAAACATTTAGGAAAATTAAAAGGCGGTACTCAAGGGGGCTTGTTTTAGTCTTAACTACACTGTCTAACAGGTAAGTAAATTATTTTTTTGTATTTTGCAAAGTAAACCTCTTGACCTATGCCAATTTACATGGATTTTCACATATTTGATCAAGTCACCATTGATGAAGTAAAACAAGCTCATGTTGCCGATAAAACTATTCAAAATAAGTACGGTGTTAAATATCTCCAATTTTGGGTCAATGAAAATTTAGGTACTGTTTTTTGCTTGATGGAAGGACCATCTAAAGAGACTTGCGCTCAAGTACATAGAGAAGCACATGGCAATGTAGCTTGCAATATGACTGAAGTTAAATCTGGGTTTTATGAATTATTTATGGGTAATAACCCTAAGTTAGACCAGGGATTGGTACTTAAACAAAATGGAAGGGTAGATGAAGGGCTTCGGTATCTATTGATGATCGATGTCGTAGGACTTACCAAAGCAAAAAATAGTGATGATATTAAAAACTTACTTGATGTTGGCAATCAGAGAAAATCAATTTCTAGTGTCTTTAAAAGTTTTAGGGCAAATGAAATAAACAACATGTGGGATGACACCAGTCTAGCAATTTTTGATCGTGGTGATTTTGCTATTCAGGCAGCCATCAAAATAAAAGATGAACTCTTAAAGAATATTGACTCCAGTGAATTTAAAATTGCCCTGACGATAGGTCAACCTTTAACCGAACATCATGGTTTTTTTGAAAAAGCATTAAATAGATGCCAACAGCTAAACTTAATTGCCAATAAAAATGAAACTATTTTCGACTCTAGGATAGAGATTCCAACTGAACTTCAAGATTCTGTAAGAACTAATGAAATTCGATATCTAGACAAAAAACAAGGAGCATTTTTAACCTCTTTTTTTAAGATAATTCAGACTAACATAACAAACAAAAATCTTAATATTACTTTTTTAGTAAATCAACTCGGAATGAGTCGCCCTCAAATTTATCGAAAAATTACACAACTTAGCGGTCGTTCTCCTGTTCATTTCATAAGAGATATCAGGTTAAGAAAGGCATTGGCATTAATTTCTAAAAACACATTATCAGTTTCAGAAATTGCTTATCAAGTTGGCTATGATAGCCCATCTTACTTCTCAAAGTGCTTCTCTGAAAAATATGGCGTTGCTCCTTCAAAAATAGCTTGAATTTTAGCTTTTATAGTGTTCTTTTAAAAAAGTGAATCAAAATTTAATGCTTTTGAGCGATTTCTGTTGAATTTAAAATCCATACAATCAGTAATTTAGCTATGTGTAAAACTATTTTTTACTACACTAATTAAACCAACCAAATTAAATTGAAATTATGGAAGAAGCTATTAAACAATTAAAAAATTCGATTCAAGGAAGCATTATAGTACCTCAAGACGACAACTATAATGAAGCACGCGCTATCTACAACGCCATGATAGATAAAAAACCTGCAATCATTGTTAAATGTAAGAACACGCAAGATATTATAAATGCTGTTAATTGTGCACGTGAGCATCATATAGAAGTTTCCATTAGAAGTGGTGGACACAATGGAGCTGGCTTAGCACTTATAGATGATGGCTTAGTAATTGATTTGTCGGAAATGAAGGGAATTGATATTAATCCTAACACAAAAACTGCCGTAATACAATCGGGTAATACTTTAAGTGATGTGGACAAAGCGACTCATGAATATGGATTAGCTTTACCAAGCGGTATTATTGGCACAACAGGCATTGGTGGTATTACACTTGGAGGTGGAATGGGATATTTAAGCAGAAAGGGGGGACTTACAATTGATAACTTATTAGAGTGTGAAGTCGTTTTAGCCTCTGGAGAATTGGTTACAGCTAACAAGAACTCATACCCTGATTTATTCTGGGCACTTAGGGGTGGTGGTGGTAACTTTGGAGTGGTTGTTTCTTTTAAATTTAAATTACTTTCGATTAAAAATGTATATGCAGGCCCTATGTTTTGGCCTATAGAACAAGCTAAAGATGCTATGAAATTTTATGACAGCATTACAAAAAATGCCTCCAATGATTTATACGGTTTTTTTGCTTTTTTAACAGTACCTCCTGCAGCACCTTTTCCTGAGCATTTATGGAATCAAAATGTATGTGGAGTGGTTTGGAATTATACAGGCCCCATAGAACAGGCCCAAGAAGTGTTCAAACCCATTAGAGCGTTTGGAACACCAATTCTAGATTTCGTTAGCGAGATACCAATGCCCGCCTTAAATGGAATGTTCGACGCCCTTTACCCTCCAGGCCTACAATGGTATTGGCGCGCACATTATATCAAAGAATTATCAGAAGAATCCATTGAAAAAAATATAGAATTTGGCTCTGCTATTCCAACCATGCACACTACTACACATTTTTACCCCATTGATGGTGCTTGCCATGATGTTAACGCTAATGAAACTGCTTGGGTAAATAGAGATGCACGTTGGGCACAGGTTATTGTTGGTGTTGATCCAGACCCTTCAAACGCAGAGAAAGTTACTAATTGGTGTAAAAATTACTTTGATGCACTAAAACCCTATGCAATGGGAGGAGCTTATGTAAACTTTATGATGGAAGAAGGACAAGAAAGAATCAAGGCCTCCTATAAAGACAACTACGAACAATTAGTAGTCGTAAAAACCAAATATGACCCAAATAATTTCTTCCATATTAATCAAAATATTCTGCCAAAGAGTTAAATAATCTTATTTTAGTGCTGTGGAAAGTAAACAGCATTTTACAGATCTTATCAAAACCGAAGCCAAACGCCTCGGTTTTTTGTCTTGTGGAATCAGCCAAGCGGCATTTTTAGAAGAAGAAGCACCACGACTAGAAAAATGGCTCAAGAACAATAGACATGGTGAAATGCAGTATATGGAGAACCATTTTGACAAACGACTAGATCCTACAAAACTGGTGGAAGGTTCCAAATCAGTAATTTCCTTACTTTACAATTATTTCCCTTCAGAAAACCAACAAGACATCAACGCTCCTAAATTAAGTAAGTATGCTTATGGTGACGATTATCATTTTGTAATTAAAGACAAGCTCAAAGAACTGGTACATTTTATTGAAGAAAAAATTGGCGACGTAAATGGTAGAGCCTTTGTAGATTCAGCACCCGTATTAGAAAAAGCGTGGGCCGCAAAATCTGGTTTAGGGTGGATTGGCAAACACAGTAATTTACTAACCCAACAAGTAGGGTCATTTTATTTTATTGCCGAACTCATCCTCGATGTAGTGTTAGCATATGACAATCCGGTTACAGATCATTGTGGCACCTGCACTGCTTGTATTGACGCTTGCCCAACTCAAGCCATTGTTGAACCTTATAAAGTAGACGGCAGCAAATGCATCTCTTATTTTACTATTGAATTAAAAAATGAAATCCCCACCTCGGTTAAGGGGAAGCTGGACGATTGGATGTTTGGCTGCGATGTCTGTCAAGATGTTTGTCCGTGGAATCGTTTTTCAAAAGTACATAGTGAACCACTATTTAATCCGCATCCCGAATTATTGTCAATGACCAAAAAAGATTGGGAGGAAATAACGGAAGATGTGTTTAAAAAAGTGTTTAAAAAATCGGCGGTAAAACGCACAAAATTTACCGGTTTAACACGGAACATTCAATTTCTAAAAGATTAACACTTCTATTTAAACAATACTGTTAACTTTGCCAATTCAACCCTAAACAACTTTTATGAGCATAAGCAAACAACAACAAGAAGCGCTCGATTACCATTCAAAACCAACGCCTGGAAAAATTGAGGTAATACCCACCAAAAAATACACTACTCAACGCGATCTGTCTTTGGCTTATTCACCTGGGGTAGCTGAACCTTGCTTAGCAATTGCTAAAAACAAAAAAGATGTGTACAAATACACTTCTAAAGGTAATTTAGTGGCTGTTATCTCCAATGGAACAGCCGTTTTAGGCTTGGGTAATATTGGGCCAGAGGCTTCAAAACCGGTGATGGAAGGTAAAGGTTTGCTCTTTAAAATTTTTGCTGATATCGATGTTTTCGATATTGAAGTTGATGCCACTGATGTGGATAAATTTGTTGAAACCGTTAAAGCCATTGCCCCTACATTTGGCGGCATTAACTTAGAAGATATTAAGGCACCCGAAGCTTTCGAAATTGAACGCCGACTGAAAGAAGAGTTGAACATTCCGGTGATGCATGATGACCAACATGGTACGGCAATTATTTCTGCTGCCGCGCTTAAAAATGCTGTTGAAATAGCCGAAAAAGACATTTCTAAAGTAAAGATTGTTGTTAGTGGTGCCGGTGCAGCGGCAGTGTCTTGTACCCGGATGTATTTAAAACTAGGTGCTCAATTAGAAAATATAGTTATGACCGATAGTAAAGGTGTCATCCGCAAAGATAGAGGCAACCTTACATCGCAAAAAGCTGAGTTTGCTACAGCACGAAACGTAGATACTTTAGAAGAAGCCATGGTGAATGCTGATGTTTTTATAGGGCTTTCCCAAGGAAATATCGTCTCAGCTAAAATGGTTAAGTCAATGGCCAACAAACCAATTGTATTTGCCATGGCCAATCCAATTCCAGAAATAGCCTATGATTTAGCCATCAAAACAAGAAAAGATATTATTATGGCTACCGGTCGATCTGACCACCCGAATCAAGTAAACAATGTACTTGGCTTTCCTTTTATATTTAGAGGTGCTTTAGATGTTAGAGCTACCAAAATCAATGAGGAGATGAAAATGGCCGCAGTACATGCTCTTGCCGATTTGGCAAAACATCCTGTACCAGAACAAGTGAACATCGTTTACGATGAAGTGAATTTAACTTTTGGAAAAGAATATATTATTCCCAAACCTTTTGATCCTCGATTAATTTATGAAATCCCTCCAGCCATTGCAAAAGCCGCTATGGATTCTGGCGTAGCTACTGAACCTATTGAAGACTGGGATCAGTATAAGGATGAACTGAGGGAACGTTTAGGAACTGGAAGTAAAGTAGTACGATTACTACACAACAGAGCCAAAGCAAATCCTAAAAAAGTAGTTTTCGCAGAAGCAGATCATTTAGATGTTTTAAAAGCAGCTCAAATTGTAAGCGACGAAGGTATTGGTATCCCAATTCTCTTAGGGAGAAAAGAAACCATATTAGGATTGAAAGCTGAAATTGGATTTGATACTGAAATAGAAATCATAGATCCTAAAACGGACGAAGAAATTGAACGAAAAAATCGTTTTGCTAAAAGTTATTGGACCACGCGTCAACGTAAAGGCATTAAATTATTAGATGCCCAAAAGTTGATGCGAGAACGTAATTATTTTGCGGCAATGTTGGTAAATGAAGGGGAAGCTGATGCGCTGATTACTGGTTACTCTAGAAACTATGCTTCTGTTATAAAACCGATGTTAGAATTAATAGGAACTGCGAAAGGTGTTACGCGTGTGGCAGCATCAAACTTGATGCTCACAAAAAGAGGCCCCATGTTTTTAGCTGATACTACAATCAATATCAATCCAACCGCAAAACATCTTGCTAAAATTTCGCAACTTACAGCTTCACTGGCTAAAATGTTTGGTATCAAACCAAATATAGCCATGCTCTCTTATTCAAATTTTGGCGCATCTCATTCAGAAAATTCAACGAAAATAGCGGAAGCAATAAACTATATTCACAGGTACTTTCCTGGTGTTGTTGTAGATGGTGAACTGCAGGCTGATTTTGCCTTAAACCCAGAATTGTTAAAAAAGGAATTTCCATTTTCAAAATTGGTCGACAAAAAAGTGAATGTTTTAATTTTTCCAAATCTCGATAGCGCCAATATATCCTATAAAATGATGAAAGAATTGTATGAAGCCGAATCTATAGGACCGATTATGATGGGTATGAAAAAACCAGCTCATATTTTGCAATTAGGCTCTAGTGTTGACGAGATGGTTAATATGGCGGCAGTAGCCGTAATAGATGCTCAAGAAAAAGCGAAGATTTAAAATATGTTTTCGTAATATTGTAACCTACAAGGTCTAAAATAAAAGTATGGTGTAAAATTACTATTGTAATGTATTTGTTGAGATTAAAATGAATTTTTTAGTTAAAAAATTTATGTAGTTTTGACGATTAAACCTGCTGCTAAATGATCACTCACATAAGAGGAAAGTTAACTGAAAAGAACCCTACGTACGCCATTGTTGAATGTAATGGCGTTGGTTATTTTTTACACATATCACTCAATACGTATTCAAAAATTCCAGATAGCGAAGCAGTTATGTTATATACGCATTTGTCTATTCGAGAAGATGCACATACCTTATTTGGTTTCGCTGATAAAACAGAACGTGAAATTTTCAAATTATTAATTTCGGTCTCAGGTGTAGGACCTAGCATAGCAAGAACGATGTTGTCGTCTATGACCACTGATCAAATTCAGCAAGCAATCGCTTCTGAAGATGTGGCCACAATACAGTCGGTTAAAGGGATTGGTGCAAAAACAGCACAACGCGTAATTGTAGATTTAAAAGACAAAATTTTAAAGACATATGAATTGACTGAAGATTCTGTTAATTCTAACAATACTATCAAAGAAGAAGCGTTATCTGCTTTAGAGGTTCTTGGGTTTTCGCGCAAGCAAGTTGACAAAATGGTTCGAAACATCATTCAGGAATCACCAAGTATAAGTCTTGAAAACATTATCAAACAAGCACTTAAAAACTTGTAATTAATTGAAACTCAAAACACTTAAAACATATAATGCGCTCCTAATTGTGGTATTGTTCTTTGCAACAACAATAGCACAGTCGCAAACGCCACCACCTCCTACTCCAATAAAAGCAGATACCACAAAAGTTGTGGTTAAACCTACAGATTCTATAAATCTAACAAAAACAGATACCATCATCCCCTTACCATATGCTTTTAGTCAATCGCAAAAAGGGAGCCTATTTTTAAATGAAATTAAAAATATGGAGGTTATTTATGATCCAGAAAAAGGACATTATATTTTCGTTGAAAAAATTGGCGATTACTACATCAAGCATCCTTTTTATATGACGAAAGAAGAATATAAAGAGTATCGCTTGCAAAAAGATATGCACTTCTATTTTAAAGAAAAAATAAGTGCTATTGGCGGTAGAAATAAAAATGCTGCCGAAGCACAAAGAGATTTACTGCCCAAATACTATGTAAAGTCTGAATTTTTTGAAAATCTTTTTGGAGGGAATACCATAGAAGTAAACCCACAAGGATCTGTACTCGTTAAAATGGGTGTGCTCTATCAAAAAGTAGAAAACCCACAACTTTCAGAACGCAATAGAAGTAGTACTACTTTTGATTTTGATCAAGAAATTAATGCTAGCTTGAATGCTAAAGTTGGTAAGCGCCTACGGGTAAATGCGGCTTTTGACACACAGTCTACCTTTAATTTTCAAAACCAGATAAAGTTAGAATACACGCCTACTGAAGATGATATTATTCGCAAAATTGAAGTGGGAAATGTAAGCATGCCTATTCAAAGCTCATTAATTACAGGCGCGCAAAACCTTTTTGGTGTTAAAGCACAATTACAATTTGGTAAAACAATGGTGACGGGTGTGTTTTCACAACAACGTTCTCAAACGCGTTCGGTGGCAGCTCAGGGTGGCGCAACAATAAATGAATTTGAAATTAGAGCTAGCGAATATGATGATAATCGACATTTCTTTTTATCTCAAAAGTTTAGAGATGATTATAATGATGCACTATCTCAATTTCCAATCATAAAAAGTTCTAAATATATTACCCGAATTGAGGTTTGGGTGACCAATAGAAATTCAACAACAGAAGATGTACGCAATATTGTTGCTTTTGCAGATTTAGGTGAAGCCGATGCTACTAATTTTGGTCCTGGAAATGTTTCTAGCTACGGTGGACCGGGCCCACGAAATCAAGCAAATAATTTAAATGATCAATTAACAGCAGCTAGTGGCATTAGAGATATTTCTACTGTAAATAGCACCATCGGACAAGGTTCATCCGCCAATTTACAACAAGGTAGTGGGTACTCTATTTTGGAAAATGCCAGAAAATTAACCTTAGGAGTTGATTTTACTATGAACCCGCAATTGGGGTTTATTACTCTGAATAGACGACTGGCAGAAAGTGATATCTTGGCTGTTGCTTATGAATATACTGACAATCGTTTTACCAACCCAGACAATGGCACCAATGTTTTTCGTGTTGGAGAACTGAGCGGTGATGGTGTTACGGCGCCAGATAATTTAGCCGTAAAATTATTGCGTAGTGAAATAATAGACACCAACATACCAATATGGGATTTAATGATGAAAAACATCTATGGTTTACCCGGTGCGTTTCAATTACAACAAGATGGTTTTAGGTTAGAGGTATTGTATCAAGATGATCAAACAGGCGTTGCTATTAATTTTTTACAGAATGCCCAAACGGGTTCAGGAACTGCTGATGCCATTAGTGAACAACCCTTATTAAATCTGTTAAGATTGGACATTCTAGATGGAACCAATAATATCTTAGACGGCGGTGATGGTTACTTTGACTTTGTGGAAGGCATCACTATTGACTCACAAAATGGTTATGTTATTTTTCCAACAGTTGAGCCATTTGGAGCCACTTTAGATGCTGCTTTAGATGCTTCAGACGACCTTTTTGTCTTTAATGAGCTGTATAACAATACCAAGTCTCAAGCTCAAAATGACTTTCAAAACAAAGATAAATATTCGCTAAAAGGGTATTTTAAATCAGAATCCAGAAGCGGAATCCCGTTAGGCGCTATCAATGTTCCTAGGGGATCTGTACGCGTTACTACAGGAGGAAGAGAATTACTAGAAGGCGTTGATTATGTGGTTGACTATTCTATAGGTTCTGTTCAAATTATAAACCCAAACTTAATTTCTTCCAATGCTCCTATTGATGTTTCAGTCGAAAACAACAATGGTTTTACACAACAACGACGCTCATTTATGGGAGTTGATGTACAACATGTTTTTTCGGAAAATTTTGCCATTGGAGGAACCATTCTAAATTTAAACGAACGTCCATTCACACAAAAACCCCAGTTTGGTTCTGAGCCTGTAAATAATACCATTATTGGTTTTAATTTAAACTATGAAACTGAAGTTCCAAAATTCACAAAATGGGTTAACAATTTACCCAATATAGATACTGACGCTCCTTCAAATTTTTCGATACGTGCCGAAGCTGCTTATCTATTGCCTGGTTCTCCAAAAGGAATCAATCTTAATGGTGAGGCCGCATCGTATGTAGATGATTTTGAAGGTTCTCAGATACCCTTAGACATTGGCTCTCCAAGACAATGGTTTTTAGCAAGCACACCTACCAATGATGTTGATCTAAGTTTGGATTTTAGAGGAAATGACAACCCCGCTGACACAAGCCCCGTAAAGTCAGGCAAGAAAAGAGCAAAATTAGCTTGGTATACTATTGATCGCTTATTTTATGGTTCTACCTTAAAGCCCAATAATATTGATAATGCTGAATTATCTCGCGATGAAGTGAGACGGGTAGGTTATGAAGAACTATTTCCTGAATTAGATCTTGACATTACCCAAACAAATATTATAAACACATTTGACCTTGCGTATTACCCACAAGAAAGAGGTAGCTATAACTTTGACACTCAAAATATTGACCCAGGTACGGGTAGATTTACCAATCCTGAAGACCGATGGGCAGGTGTTATGCGCGCATTGAACACTACCGATTTTCAACAAGCAAATGTAGAATATGTACAATTTTGGTTAATGGACCCGTATCAAAATTACTCCATTGCACCTGAAGAAGGTGGACCGCCAAGTTTAGTTGAATCTGATAAAGGGGGTGAACTGTATATCAATCTAGGAAATATTTCAGAAGACATTTTAGATGATAACCGAAGAATGTTTGAAAATGGATTGCCCGAAGATGGTGTAAAAATACCTTTTCCGGCTATTGGAGCCAATGTGAATGAAACGGATTGGGGCTTTGTACCCATTAATCAATCACTTATTTATGCCTTTTCGGAGAATGATACCGACCGGCCAAATCAGGATGTCGGCTTGGATGGATTTACAGATGCTGAAGAACTTGCTAAATTTGGTGACATTAACGGTAATGGTCAGGATCCTGCAAATGACAATTACACGTTTTTTAGAGGTAGCGAGCTAGATAACGCAAACGCTTCAATTTTGACTCGTTACAAAAAATACAACAATACCGAAGGCAACTCACCTACCATTAATAACTCAACAGAATCATTTCCAACATCTGCAACTTCTTTCCCAGATATTGAAGATATAAATAGGGATCAAACCATGAGTGATGTGGAGAGTTACTATCAGTATAAAGTTTCTTTAAACCCAATCGATTTGGTTGTTGGTGAAAATAATATTGTAGATAGAAAAGAGGTACAAGTAAACTTACCAAATGGGTCGCAGAATACAACAGTGTGGTACCAGTTCAGAATTCCTGTTTCAACAGGTACTCCAATTAATGGTATTTCTGGGTTCAACTCCATTCGTTTTATGCGGATGTTCTTAACGAAATTCAAAGTACCTGTAGTACTTCGTTTTGGCGAACTTGAGTTAGTAAGAGGTGACTGGAGGCGCTATACAAAAGTTTTAACAGAGCCCTTGCCAGCGGATCCCGAATTAACCGAAGAAGAAAACAGAAATTTTGAAGTTGGAGTTGTAAATATTCAAGAGAATGAAAATAAACTACCTATTCCTTATGTACTACCTCCAGGTGTAACCAGAGAGCGTTTACAAGGAAGCACTACCATTCAAGAGCAAAATGAACAATCATTATTAGTACGTGTTAAGGAATTAAAACCAGGTGAAACAAGAGCGGTCTATAAAAATACAACCTTTGACATGCGTGTATTTAACACGCTTAAAATGTTTGTTCACGCTGCAAGTATTCCAGGCCAACCAAATGCTAACAATAACGATTTGACAGCAATTCTCCGTTTAGGAAGTGATACAAACGACAACTTTTACCAATTAGAAATTCCACTAAAAATTACCGAAACCAATGAAATCTCGGCTGATAGTATTTGGAAAAATGAATTGGACGCAGCACTGAAAGAATTAGGGCGTTTACGCATAGAACGTACCACAGCAGTCAATGAAATTTATCCGAGCATTGCTTCAAGTCCGGAAGCCCGTGTACGGGTAAAAGGAAATCCTAATTTATCAAATATAAGAACCTTAATGTTGGGGGTACGAAATGATGCCAATGCTAACCGATCTGCAGAATTGTGGTTTAATGAATTACGCGTTTCTGATTTTGATAATAAAGGAGGTTGGGCGGCCGTAGTAAATGCCGATGCAAATTTTGCTGATTTTGCTGATATATCGGTATCGGGTAGAGCCAATTCTGATGGCTTTGGGTCTATTGAACAGCGCGTAAATGAACGAAGTCAAGAAGATGTTAAACAATATGATGTCGTTGCCAATATTAATTTAGGACAATTACTTCCGAAAAAAACAGGCTTAAAAATTCCACTGAACTATAGTATTTCAGAAGAATTTAGAGACCCCAAATGGGATCCGCAATATCAAGACATCTTATTTGAAGATGCAAAAGATAGCAACCCTAATAGTGAAAACTCAAGAGATTATACAAAACGAAAAAGTATCAACCTCATTAATGTGCGTAAAGAGCGTACCAATACTGAAAAGAAACAACGCTTTTATGATATAGAAAATGTCTCCGTCTCATACGCATTTAATGAAACTTTTCACAAAGACTATAATGTGGAACGCTTTATAGACCAAAATGTGAGAGCCTCTGCCTCGTACAACTATAATTTTAAACCCTTTACACTAGAGCCCTTAAAAAATTGGAAACTCTTAAAAAATGGTAGTTATTTGAAATTTTTAAGTGAAATCAATTTCAATTTATTGCCATCGTCTATTTCTGTAAACTCAAATATTATTAGAAGTTACAACCAACAACAATCAAGATCGTTGGTAGATGATTTACCGCCATTGCCTGAATTAACCCAACGTCGCTTTTTGTTTGATTGGGATTATAATATCGCCTATAACTTAACAAACTCATTTCAATTTACTTTTAGAGCCTTAAACAACTATATTTATGATGAGTTTGACGGTTCTGATGACACTACGATATTCAATAATTTCTTCCAAATAGGCAGACCCAATAATTACCACCAAACCTTTGATGCGAATTACAAAATTCCACTAAACAAAATACCGATTTTCGATTTTGTAAGTGCTACCTATAAATATACGGCCGATTTTGATTGGCAAGCACCCTCTAAGAGCTATATAGAACAAATTGGAAACACCATACAGAATGCAAATACACATACGCTCTCAGGTGATTTAAATATGACCAAATTTTATCAAAAAATCGGATTGTTAAATTTGGCCAAAAAGAGAAAGAAAAAAACAACAAAAAATAATCAGCCCACTACCGCAACACTAACCAATTCTAGCACTGTACTACAGCAAAAAAACGACGCAAATAATTCAGGTGGCGGTCGAAAAATTCTTCAAGGATTGGTAGATGTAGTCACCTCGGTTAAAAAAATTAGAATTGCCTATACGGAAAGAAATGGTACAATTTTACCTGGATATCAACCAGAAATTGGGTTTTTAGGAAGAGACAACTTTAGTGGTAGCTTAGCTCCAACTTTAGGGTTTGTCTTCGGAAGCCAACGTGATATTCGAGAGATTGCCATTGCAAATGATTGGTTAATTAATAGAACTAGTGGTGATGATTATTTTAGTAAAACGTATAGTAAAACACATTTTAACAATATTGATATTAGTGCCGAAGTGAAGCCCTTTAAAAATTTCGATATTGAGCTTTCGGCAAATAGAACCTTTACAAAAAATCAAACACAGCAAATTGATGTTGTTGATGGTATTGCCTTTGATCCTAATTTAGGAATTAACGAAATCGGTAATTTTAGCATTAGTCATTTTATGCTAAAAAATGCTTTTGATGGAAATGGTGATGCTACTTTTCAAAAATTCAAAGACAATCGCATTGTTATTGCACAGCGCCTAGCGGGACTCCCAATAGACCCTAACGCAACGGCTTATCCGTTTGGATATGGAGCCAATAGCTCTGAGGTACTTCTTCCTGCATTTTTGGCTGCCTATTCTGGTAATGATGCTAAATCTGTTAAAACGAGTCCGTTTAGAGATATCCCCATTCCTAATTGGCGCTTAAATTACAAAGGGTTGATGCAGTTTGATTGGTTTAAAGAAAATTTTAGAAGTTTTACACTCGAACATCAATACAATGCCACCTATTCAATCATTGGCTTTAGTAATAATTTGTTGTTTGGTGGCCCCAATGATCTTAACGGAAATATACAACCAGAACGATTATTTACAGGTGTCAATCTTGTAGAATCATTTTCGCCACTTATTCGCGTGGATATGAAAATGCGCAATGACTTTTCACTAAGGGCAGAAATAAGAAAAGACAAAGCACTAAATTTAAACTTTAACAACAATACCTTGATGGAAGTTAGAGGTACAGAATATGTAATAGGATTGGGATATCGCTTAAAAGATGTGCGATTTAAAATGAAAACTGGTGAAATTACCAATACGTTCAAAGGAGATATTAATTTAAAAGCAGATTTGGGTATTCGCAATAACGCTACCGTTATACGTTCTATCGATATTGATAACAATCAAGTTACCGGAGGTCAAAAACTCCTGTCGTTTAAGTTTGTGGCCGATTATGCCTTAAATAAGAACATGCAGGCTTCCTTTTTCTATGACCAAAACACTTCTCAATTCTTGATTTCTACCACCTTTCCTAGAAAGTCGGTCAGTGCGGGAATTAGTTTGCGATATACTATTGGAAATTAAATTAAAACAATTAAATTCGCACCAATAAATTAAATTATAATGAACATTCCTTCAGAATTAAAGTACACAAAAGATCACGAGTGGGTTCAAATAGACGGTGATATTGCCACCGTTGGAATCACCGCATTTGCCCAAGGAGAATTGGGAGACATTGTTTATGTAGATGTTGACACGGTAGACGATACCGTTGACAAAGATGAAGTTTTTGGCTCAGTAGAAGCCGTAAAGACAGTTTCAGATTTGTTTATGCCATTATCAGGTGAGGTGATTGAATTTAACGAAGATCTAGAAAACAATCCAGAAACTGTTAATACAGATCCTTATGGAAATGGCTGGATGATTAAAATTAAACTCAACAATCTTTCTGAAATCGACTCATTGTTAAGTGCAGATGCATATAAAGAACTTATTGGCGGATAAAGCCTATTTAATTGCAATTACCATAACCGTAGCAATAGCAATTGTTAGTTTAATTTCTTTAAAAGAAATACCAACCCTTTCTTTTAAAATAAATAACTCTGATAAAATAGGGCATTGTTTGGCCTATTTCACACTCACGATTAGCTGGTTTTTTGCAACTAAAAACACCTTGAACACAAGCCATCATAAAACGATACTTATTTTACTTTTAATAAGTTACGGCACAATTATTGAGGGTATTCAAGGAATGTTAACGACCTATAGAACAGCTGATATTTATGATATATTAGCGAATTCCCTAGGAGTATTTTTAGGGGCAATTTTTTTTATAAAGTTTAACCAGCGGGTCAATTCTAAATAAAAAGTTGTTTTTATCATTATTTATTTATTAAATTAGCGAACAATTAAATCTCTTTTCAGATGGAAATTAAAAAAAATCCTAAATCAAATTTAGAAAACTACAGTAAGTTGTTTATGCAACTTGGGTTAGTGCTAGCTTTACTAATTATTTATGTTGGTATTGAATACAAAACTTTTGACAGAAGTTTGGCCGACCTTGGTAATGCTAATTACGACGAAGAAATAGAAGACATTCCTATTACTGAACGTATAGAACAAATTAAACCACCACCACCACCACCACCAGCTCCAGAAAAAATTGAAGTTGTTGAAGATGAGAAAGAGGTTGAAGAAACAGTGCTTGAAAGTACTGAAACTGATGAAACTGAAGCGGTTGAAATAGAAGAGATTGTTGAAGTTGTTGAAGAAGAAGCAGTTGCTGAAGATGTCCCTTTTGCCATTATTGAAGACGCTCCTATTTATCCTGGCTGTAAAGGTAGTAAGGCAGAAAAAAAGAAATGCTTACAAGAACAAATACAAAAACACGTTTCTAGAAAATACAATACAAGTTTGGCAGGTGATTTAGGTTTAGATCCTGGTAAAAAGAGAGTATATGTACAGTTTAAGATTGACAAAACAGGTGCAATTACAAATGTAATGGCTCGTGGTCCTCATGCAAGGCTGGAAAAAGAAGCAATTAGAGTAGTAAATTTACTGCCTAAAATGATTCCTGGAAAACAAAGAGGAAGACCAGTAGGTGTAAAATACACCTTACCAGTCACTTTATTGGTAGAGTAAGTCACCCTTTTTAATCCTATAAAAATCAAATCCCAGCCTTTCGGTTGGGATTTTTTTTGGCATAAAATTTGCTGATAATTAAATACAATCTTCATTGACATATGAGAGCAAAAATATAGATTATTTATAACCAAACTAGGAATTTTAATTACGGTAAAATCAAACCGTAATGAATGAAATCAATATCTTTTAAATTCTAAAAAAGAGTATTGTGTCTGTTAGCTTATTTTATATAATTATAATATTTTTTCGCTATGGGACCTAAAAAAAATGAAAAGGTAAAATTAGAGAATTATAGTGTTTTGTTTATCCAACTAGGTTTGGTTCTTGTTTTGCTAATTGTTTATTTAACTTTTGAATACCAAATACCAATTCGCAATACAGATAAACTTACAGGAATAGAAAATCAACAAGAACTCATTGAAGATATTCCTATTACCCAACGATTAGAAATAATTAAACCACAGGCTCCTCCTCCACCTATCCCTGAAAAAATTGATATTGTGGAAGACAAAACTGATTTGTTAGAAACTGTTTTGAATCCTACAGAAATAGATCAAAGTGATGCCGTAGAAGCAGTTGAAATTGATAAAATTGAAGAGGCTGTAGAAGATGAAGTTATCGCCGATGATGTGCCTTTTGAAGTCATTGAAGAAGCCCCTACCTATCCTGGCTGCAAGGGTTCAGAAACTCAAAAAAAACAATGTTTACAAGAAGCGATTAACAAACTTGTGACTGAAAAATACAATCCGGCCTTAGCTGGAGATTTGGGTTTAGCTTCTGGTAAAAAGAAAGTCTATGTGCAGTTTAAAATAGACAAAACAGGAATGATTACGGATGTGGTAGCACGTGGTCCACATATTAGTTTAGAAAAAGAAGCAATAAGAGTAGTAAACTTACTACCTCAAATGATTCCTGGAAAACAAAGAGGAAGACCCGTAGGTGTAAAATATACCTTACCAGTTACTTTATTGGTAGAGTAAGACATTCTTTTTATTACTGTAAAATCAAATCCCAACCTTTCGGTTGGGATTTTTTTGTGGTATACTTATTGTTGTTGTTAACATAATTTTAACGTCTTAAATTAAATATTATGAACACAAAAAAGCATCCCTCAACTGACAAGTTACAAAAAAGTTCCATGCTGTTTTTACAACTTGGATTGGTACTCGCCCTATTTTTTGTTTATGGCGCACTAGAACTCGAAACCGTCAAGCAAACACCTGCAAGCCCACAGGCGGTTGTTCACACCACTGAACCTTTACTTGTTTCTGATGAGTTCTTTACTATTGAAAGAAAAGTGAAGACCGTACCCAAACCTCAACAAAAAGTTGCGGAAATTTTTATTGTAAAACCTGATGACACCCCAATACCTACTATTCTTCCTGACCCCATTCCTAACAAGCCTAATTTGGAAAAGCTAATTAATGATTTACCTGGAGGAGATACTCTTGATAATGAACCAATAGATGAATTACCTTTTATAACTGTTGAAGACGCCCCCATTTTCCCAGGCTGTGAGGGATTGGACAAAGCGGCCTCTAAAAAATGCTTTACAAAGCAGATTACTCAATTTGTAAATAGAAAATTTGACACCAGTTTAGCTGAAGGCTTAAATCTGCAAGGAAAACAAAAAATATGGGTACAGTTCAAAATCGATAAAACAGGAGCAGTAGTTGACATTCAAGCGAGAGCACCTCATAAAAATTTAGAAAAAGAAGCCGTACGTATTATTGAAAAATTACCACTAATGACACCTGGAATGCAACGCAAAAGACCCGTTGGTGTTAAATATACATTACCCATCTTATTCCAAGTTCACTAAAAATTTAAATCCGGCCAATGGCTGGATTTTTTATTTAATATTGGGTACTTTAGTTAACTATTTCTAAACGCATGTTAAAGATTCACCATTATTTAGATAGTACCTATCTAAAAACCGCCCAACAAGCTGCTATTACCGACGAAGCTACACTAGAAACGGTTAGTTCATTGATTGAAGAAGCCATAGTCTATGACTTTAAGTTGGTTATGCTCCGGCCAAGATTTGTGCAACTTGCTAAAAAAATGATTCTGCAATCGGAAAGTAACGTAGGTGTTGGAACCGTTATTGGGTTTCACGAAGGAACTCCTTCCATCCAAGAAAAATTAAAAGAGGCACAACAAGCAATCAATGACGGTGCTGATGAATTGGATTTTGTAATCAATTATACGGCATTTTTAAACCAAGAACTCGCACTCGTAAAAGAAGAAGTTCGAAAAGGCACACAGCTCGCAATTAACAATGACAAAATTGTTAAATGGATCATTGAAATAGCCGCTTTGACCAATGATCAAATAGTTGCTATTACCCAACTTATTCGTGATGTTGTATTAACTCACTTTGATAAAAAGCAAGCACAGACCGTTTTTGTAAAATCTTCAACTGGATTTTATAAAACCAACAATACTAAACCAAATGGCGCAACGTTAGAAGCTATGCAACTTATTGTTACAAATGCGGCACCTTTACAAGCAAAAGCAGCTGGCGGCGTGCGCACCTATGAAGATGCACTAAAAATGATTAAATTAGGCGTGACAAGAATTGGTACTTCGTCTGCCAAAGCCTTGATTGAAAAACAACAAACCAAAAAGAACTATTAAATGGAAACGAATTATTTTGCGCACGAAACAGCAGTAATCGATCAAAACTGTAGTATTGGAGACAATACAAAAATTTGGCACTTTAGCCATATTATGTCAAATAGCACCATAGGCAATCAATGTAATATTGGTCAAAATGTTGTGGTATCTCCCAATGTTGTTTTAGGAAATAATGTAAAAGTACAGAACAATGTTTCAATTTATACTGGTGTTATTTGTGAAGACGATGTTTTTCTAGGCCCCTCCATGGTTTTTACCAATGTCATTAACCCTCGGAGTGCCGTAATCAGAAAAGATGAATACAAGCAGACTATCGTAAAAAAAGGAGCCAGTATTGGTGCCAACGCTACTATTATCTGTGGTAATAATATTGGCGAATATGCACTTATTGGGGCTGGTAGTGTTGTGACAAAAGAAATCAAGCCCTATGCCTTAGTTGTTGGCAATCCTTCAAAACAAATTGGGTGGATTAGTGAATATGGACATCGCCTAAAATTTGACGAAAATGGGATGGCAGTTTGCCCAGAGAGTCACGATGAATATCAATTAAAAGATACTAGTGTAGCAAAAATTTAATGTTACTTTTGCAAAAAGTTATTTAAAATATGAAGAAGTTACTGCTTTTCGTCCTAACACTCTTTACAGTTCAACAAACCTTTACTCAAGAAGATACCTATCCCGTATATAAAGGTTGTGAAAACCAACAAGACACTAGCTTAGAGAATTGTTTCAATCAGCAACTAACTGCAGACGTTTTAGATCGGTTTAAAGTTCCCGAAAAGGTCATTATTGACGATTATAAAGGAGTAATAACGATCGTTTTTTTAGTAAAAAAAGATGGTGCTTTTGAAGTACTTTACGTACGATCAGCTTATAAAGAACTAGAAGAAGAAGCCAGAAGCGTTTTTGCTAATTTACCCAAAGCCCAGCCAGCAACTTATAACGGCAGACCCATTGACATGCGTTTTGGAATGCCAATTCATATCCCACTAGACACACAACCTGCACCTCAAACCGTACCGAAAGCTACCCAAGAACAGCAAATAGTACTTGTTCCCACTACTAATACCACTAAAAAGGATATTAACACAGCTATTAACAGTACTCCCTTTCCAGAACATCAAAGTCAATTAAACATTCCCTTTACCCACAGTGCATATGCAGAATTGGATTATTATTACAATAAAGGAGAAAACGCACATACGGCCTCAAAACCCTATGTGTATACTGACGCGGCAAACTATGTGAATTTAGATGCCTTAAAAACCCCATTGTTTAAAAACAAGACCTCTAAAGCTGGTAAAAAACTGTGGAATGAACATTTTTTCACAGTACAAACAGAAGATTATTGGTTTACAATAAACCCCATGTTCGATTTGCAAATTGGAAAGGACAACTCTGATGTTAACTATACCTACAATAATACAAGAGCCATTCAAGTTCAAGGTGGTTTAGGCAAAGGGTTTAACTTTTCGGCGTCTTTTTATGAAAGCCAAGGTCGTTTTGCCGATTATATCAATGATTTTGCCAGAGCCAATAAACCTTCAGGAGCAAGTTCTTTTGGTTTGGTTCCAGGTAGAGGAAAAGGGAAAGATTTTAAAAATACTGGCTTTGATTATCCGGTAGCAGAAGCTTATTTATCATATACCCCAAATCAATTTTTTAATTTCCAATTTGGACATGGTAAAAATTTTATTGGAGACGGGTATCGTTCTTTTATGCTATCTGATGTAGCTTCTCCCTACCCTTTCTTAAAAATTAATACACAATTTTGGAAAATTAAATATTCAAACACTTGGATGTGGTTAGACGATGTGAGGCCTGAAGTAATCTCTAATGGCGCAAGTGCCAGAAAATTTGTTGCGATGCATCATTTAAGCTGGAATGTTAATAAACGCCTGAATGTTGGTTTATTTGAGGCTGTTGTTACCAACAACGAAAACAAGGATGGTTTTGATGTAAACTTTTTCAATCCGGTCATTTTTTATCGCGCGGTAGAATTTACCAAAGGTTCTGGTGCTGGTAATGCACTTATTGGTTTAAATGCAAAATACAAACTTACAGATAACATCACTACCTATTCTCAATTTGTATTAGACGAACTAACTGTGGGGGAATTTTTTGGAGGTGATGGTTATTGGGGTAATAAATTTGCACTACAATTAGGGGCCAAATATTACAACGCCTTTAACATTGAAAATTTATACCTGCAAGGTGAGTTTAATATGGCTCGTCCATATACCTATGCCCACGAAAATCCCACATTAAACTACGCGCACTTTAACCAACCGTTGGGCCACCTTTGGGGAAGTAATTTTTGGGAAGCCGTAGGTATTGCACGCTACAAAAAAGGACGTTGGTTTGGAAATGCAAAAATTGTATTGGGCAAAAAAGGGTTTGATTTTGAGAATAGCTCAACAGGTTATGGTGGAGATGTCTACACATCGAATGATACTAGAACAGGCAATACAGGTGTAGATTTACTACAAGGTAATAAGACTGCTATTTTTATTGGTGATTTACAAGGAGGCTATATCGTGAATCCTACAACAAACCTTCAATTTTTTGGAGGCTTGACATTTCGAAATTTTGATCCAATTGCTGAAACGGCTAATTTCAGCAAACAAAACACCACCTGGTTTACCATCGGTTTAAAAACGGATATCTTCAATTGGTATTTTGATTTCTAGTATAAAACAATCGTGTGAAAAAACTTGTTTTTATACTATTTTTAGGACTGAATTTATACGCCTATTCGCAACAAGAGAAAAATAAACACTTTGCTGTTCAGGTAGACTATTTATACGGTAAAGTGCTGAAACACAAACAGAAAATTTCACATTTAGCAGTTAGCCATCCTGAAGGTTTTATTTTAAGTTTATATCATAAAACGACTGCAAAAGACTCTAATTTAGTCAAGTATAATTATCCTGATTATGGATATTCATTTATTTATCAAGATTTAAAAAATTCCATGTTAGGCGAAACCTATGCCCTACAAGTTAATTACACCTTTTACTTTGGAAATCGCGCCAAAAAAAACCTCCTCTATTTAAAACTCGGTCAAGGCATTGCCTACAATACAAATCCGTTTGATTTAGAAAACAACAATAAGAATATCGTCTTCGGCTCTCATTTATTGGCCAATACTACTATTGGGTTCAACTATAAAAGAAAGCAACTACTAAATGGCTTTGACGCATCGATTGGCTTTATGCTTTCTCATTATTCAAATGGCCTGATTAAGTCGCCTAATGTTGGATTAAATCTCTTTTCTATTAACACAGGCATTAGTTATAATTTTGATTATGAAAACCCCATTGACTATACATTGACACCCTCTAAAGTTGTGGAGACTCAACAAAAATATCCGCTAAAGCTAAACCTACAGTTAAGTGGTGGCTTAAACAGCTCTACCAACGTAGTTGGCAAGCAATTTCCATTTTATGTTGCCACTGTTTATGCTGATAAGCGATTAAATTCTAAGAGTATTTTACAGTTTGGAAGTGAGGTTTTTTTCTCTAAATTTTTAAAAGAACTAATTAAATACAATGCCGTTGCTTTTCCAGAGCGGCCTGCAGAAGACGGAACAGCAGATTACAAACGGGTTAGTTTATTAGTTGGACATGAATTAGACGTTGGTAATTTCGCTATCATAACTCAGTTTGGGTATTATGTATATTACCCTTACAAATACGAAACAAGGTATTATGAGCGCATTGGAGTAAAAAGGCACTTTGGTAATAAGTGGTTCGCTTCAGCTACTATAAAGGCACATTTATTTTTAGCAGAGTCAATAGATTTAGGAATTGGAATTAGATTGTAATGAAATATTTTTTATATAGCTTATTAGTTATTTTAGTTTTGAGTTGTAACTCAGAAGCTATTTCTGACTGCCTGAAAACGGCTGGTTCAAAGACGCAATTAAGCTACAACTTAGGAGCTTTTTCTAAAGTTATTTTTCATGAAGACATTGTATTAGAAATCCGTCAAGGAGCAACGAATACAATCCATATTGAATACGGAGAAAACCTAATTGACAACATTACCACCACGATAACAAACGATCAATTAATTATAAGCAATACTACGGGTTGCAGTTTAGCACGTGATATTAAACCCGCAACGGTTATATTAACGGCTACCAATCTTTCTGAAATTAGAAATGCATCACAGTATCAAGTTTTTAATACTACACCTATCTATTTCGATTCACTGACGTTAATTTCTGAAGACTATTTGATCACTAATGTCAATGTGGGTGACTTCGATTTGAATATTGAAAACCAAGCCATTAATGTCATTACGAATAATGTATCTAATTTTACCATGAGAGGTACAACTACAAACTTAGCTGTGAATTTTGCTTCTGGTCAAGGAAAATTTGAAGGTGAGCATTTAATCGCTCAAAATATTTATGTTTTCCATAGAGGGATCAACCATCTAGTAATACATCCAACAGCGCGTTTAACAGGAGAAATAAGAAGTTCTGGCAATATCATTTCCGTCAATAGACCCCCACTTGTTACTGTTGAAGCGTTTTATACAGGAAAGTTGATTTTCAGAAATTAGGTTTTTCTTAGAAATAAAATCCAATCCCGCCCTTTATTCCGAATTTAGTAGCACCAGGCACATCTAGATAATTACCTCTAAACACAAAGTCGATACGCAATATCTTGAATATATTATCAACACCTATATGGTATTCGTAATATGGTTTTGTGGGAGCTCCGGCATTACCCGCACTCAAAAAATTATTCATGGATATATTTCCATCCGACAAATTACCTATGATTGCCCTAGCTCCAATAATCTCACGTAAGTTTAATTTCCGCAACAGTGGTAACCTTGAAAAAATCCGTCCGTTAAAGTTATGTTCTAAATGTAATGACGCATATTCATCAGTTACAAACTCATAGTAATCTAACAAATCAAATGTTCTAGTTGCTGTAAAGAGTGTTTGATTACCCGGAACAACATCTAATAAAGTTAATGGTACATTTCCAAACGTTTTTCCCGCTTCAAACGTGTATTTTAATTTTCCAAAACCTCCCATTAAAATTCTGTGGCTATAGTATAATTGTAATTTATCGTAATCAAAATCACTATTTATAAAGCCTTTTAGGCCTTTGGTATAACTTGCATATAATGTTGGATAACGCCCTTCATTACTTACCATACGTTCAACACCAAAACCAGCATTTTGTCTACCAGGCGTAAAGTTAATTGCCAAATCTAGCTCGGTTTGTTTTACAACAGATTGTTCTACACCATTTTCATCAATATAATTCACATCAAATAAATCAGGTGCTGCCGATTGCAAGGTTTTGTAGGTAGCCCCTATTCTGAAATTAAGGTTACGAACGGGCTCAATATCTAAAGCGACATTTGTCAAATTTAAATTGGTCAATCTAAAATTTTCCCCTCTTGTAAAAAAGGCTGCAGAGGCAAAACTCCTATTTAACACATCATTAGCTGTTGTTAAGCTCACCCCTGTTTGCTCAACATCACGCCTATTTCCTCCTGAAATTATAATTCTATTTTTTTTGTTGACCATCCACTTGCCACCAATACCATACTTAAACTTATCATCCTTAAATCCATAAGCCAAGAATCCTTGAAGCCGCCAGGTATCATTCTGATTAAAATAGGTTCTTCCCCCTACCCTTACGCGCGTGCCTTCTACATCATTACTTCCAAAAGTTGAAAAGATCGGACCGTAGTCAAAGCCCTCAAATGCTTCCCAATACCCAGAAGCTAAGGTAGCTCCCAAATTGTAAAGTTGTTTAAATTTACGTACTGTCTTAAGGGTGTCTAGCATTTTATAAATACCTTCTTCGTCATCATTCAACTTTTCCATACGATTCTGTTTCCAGTAGTCGTCTTCCTTGTTGTAAATTTCCTCCTTATATGCATCTACCCGGTTCGCATAAAATTTATCATCGCGTTCCGTTTCAAAATCGTAATTGTTAAACAAGGTGGTTCTTCTTCCATAAACCCCTTTTGATTTGTCCTTTTTCTTTAAGGCAAAATCAGACATCATATGATCTCTTTTCAGTAAAAAAACAGAATCATTTAACACATCAAATTCCTGTTCAATATAAATTTCTTTTACCCAGTTGATGTTGGCACTTTTTGTGGCATTCATTTCAATTTGCTTTACAGCAAAAGTGGTATCGTTCACCCAAAAATCACCTTTAAAGGTCAATTCATTTTTTCTTCTTGGATAAAACACAATATTATAACACCATTTATTCTCAATAAAAGCACTATCTGCCAACACATAATTATATACAGAGACTCCCGTTTTTGAAAGCGGACTCGTAAAACTTTTATCAAAAAATTTCAAATAATTGTCATAGATATTATAGTCAACATACAATTGTTTTACAAACTCTATTAATTGCTGATTACTTTCGAAACCTGAGTTTTTATTCGCAACCAGCTCTTCTCGAAACTTTTTTGAAGGTTCATTTTTACCATACGATTTGTACATCGCCTCGTTGATGAAAATTGGCAAATAGGGTTTTCCTGTAATGTTTGAAGTATCTACTTTATCAAACACAAATTCCATCCCTTTAAAAAGTCGGTTATTTTTTAGTTTTTCGTCAATATTATTAAGGTCAAACTCTATTTTCTCATACTTATCATATTCGTACTTGGGGTAAAGATAGACTCCATTTTGACGTTTCTTTGCCCAGACCTTTCTTAAAATTTCAATGGCGGGATTTCCTTTCTTTTTTTGTTTTCCTGAGTATATAACTACCTCATCTAAACTTGCACTATCCTCTTTTAAGACAATTTTTAAATCGAAATTTCTTGCCTTGAGTTGAACAACTTTCTTTTCAAAACCTAAAAATGAAACCTCTAATTCTAAATGTGTCTCATCAGATTCTATATAAAACTTACCGTTTTCATCAGAAACAGTACCTATGGTTGTGCCCTTAAATGTGATATTTGCGAAAGGAACGGGCTCATTGTTCTCATCAATTACAACACCACTAACTTTAACTTGAGCCGACAGAATTGTTGAAAAAATCAACAACAATCCAACTAATATAAACTTATACTTCATTTATTTTTTATAAAATAAAAATTCCTTTCTGAGACTTACTCGAAAGGAATCTATATAACAATTTTGATGCCAATTTATTTTACATAAAGCACAGATTTCACTGCTTTAATAACATCATTTGCATTTGGCAACCACTCTTCCAACAACACTGGAGAATAAGGCGCTGGTGTATCTGCTGTAGTAATTCTTTTAATCGGCGCATCTAAATAATCAAATGCATTTTCTTGTACTTGATAAGTGATTTCAGAAGCAACACTGGCAAAAGGCCAAGCTTCTTCCAAAATAACCAATCGGTTCGTTTTCTTTACAGAAGTAAGTATGGCATCATGATCCATCGGTCTTACTGTGCGTAAGTCAATAATTTCTACTGAAATATTTTCTTTTTGTAATTCATCGGCTGCTTTATAGGCTTCCTTTATAATTTTACCAAAAGAAACGATCGTTACGTCTGTACCTTCTCTTTTAATGTCGGCTACACCGATAGGCAATATATATTCTCCATCAGGCACTTCACCTTTATCTCCATACATTTGTTCTGATTCCATAAAGATTACCGGATCATCATCTCTAATCGCCGCTTTCAATAAGCCTTTAGCATCGTATGGATTGGAAGGTACAATTACTTTTAAACCGGGCGTGTTTGCAAACCAATTTTCAAATGCTTGTGAATGTGTTGCTCCCAATTGACCAGCAGAAGCTGTAGGCCCTCTAAATACAATTGGACACTTAAATTGCCCACCTGACATTTGACGGATTTTTGCAGCATTATTAATTATTTGGTCAATCCCTACCAATGAAAAATTAAAAGTCATATATTCTACAATCGGTCTATTACCTGTCATTGTTGAACCAATAGCGATCCCAGCAAAACCAAGTTCCGCAATAGGGGTGTCAATAACGCGCTTCGCTCCAAACTCATCAAGCATTCCTTTAGAAGCCTTATAAGCACCGTTGTATTCTGCAACTTCCTCACCCATTAAATAGATGCTTTCATCTCTGCGCATCTCTTCACTCATGGCTTCACAAATGGCTTCTCTAAACTGAATTGTTCTCATTTAATCTTATTTATAATACAAGTAGCAAAAATAGAAAAATCAAAGCACTAAATAGGAAACAAAAATAAATATTTTTACTATGCATGCATAGTAAATTGAAAAAAAAGTGCTAACTTTGACCTAATAATTAATTGAACAACTTTTTATATCTAAAATATATTAAAAATATGAAAATATTAGTTTGTATAAGTCACGTTCCTGATACAACTTCAAAAATTAATTTTACGGATAACAACACAAAATTTGACACAAATGGTGTACAATTTGTAATCAATCCCTACGATGAATTTGTACTTACGCGTGCCATGTGGTTTAAAGAAAAACAAGGAGCAACAGTAACAGTTGCTAATGTTGGAAATGCTACAACGGAGCCTACGTTAAGGAAAGCTTTGGCTATTGGTGCTGATGATGCGATACGTGTCAATGCTGAAGCCACCGATGGTTTTTTTGTTGCAAAACAACTCGCTGAAGTGGTTAAAACGGGTGGCTATGATTTAGTGCTAGCTGGTAAAGAATCTATTGACTATAACGGAGGAATGGTACCCGGTATATTGGCTTCATTAATCGGTGCTAATTTTGTTACTGCGTGTATTTCGTTAGAAGTTGAAGGAACCAATGCAACAGCAATTCGTGAAATTGATGGCGGTAAAGAAACATTGGCTACGAATCTACCCTTAGTTGTTGGTGGCCAAAAAGGTATTGTAGAAGAGAGCGATCTAAGGATTCCTAATATGCGTGGGATTATGATGGCACGAAAAAAACCTTTAAACGTCATAGAGCCAACCAATTTTGAGGCTACTACCATCTCTACTAATTTTGAAAAACCTCCTGTTAAGGGCGCCGTTAAATTAGTTGATGCTGGAAATGTAGGTGAGTTAGTCGACTTACTTCATAACGAAGCAAAAGTGATATAAATACAAATTCTTATAAAATCTAATAAATATATGTCTGTTTTAGTTTTTGCCGAATCATCGGAAGGGAAATTTAAAAAAACTGCTTTTGAAGCAGTGTCATACGGAAAAAAAATTGCGGAACAACTAGGAACTAACCTAGTTGCATTGACTATAAATGCTGACAATGCATCTGAATTGGCAGCTTATGGTGGAGAAAAAATTCTCAAGGTTTCTTCTGATAAATTAAAGGCATTTAATGCCAAAGCATATGCCGACGTTATCAAACAAGCAGCTGAAAAAGAAAGCGCAACGATTATCGTAATTGATTCAAGCGCTAATGGCTTGTATGTGGCGCCACTTGTTGCAGCCAATCTAGAGGCTGGTTACGCCTCGAATGTTGTAGCCCTACCTAGCGCTACGGCTCCGTTAACGGTAAAACGCAAAGCTTTTTCTAGTAAAGGGTTCAACCATACTCAAATTAAAACAGCAACGGCTGTTTTAGGAGTATCAAAAAATTCATTTGGTCTTGTTGAAAATAGTGTTTCTGCTTCTGAAGAAGACTTTTCTCCAGCATTAACAGATGCTGATTTTGGAGTAACATCTAAATCCATTGACAGTGCTACTGGCACGGTAACTATTGCTGATGCCGACATTGTGGTTTCTGGTGGAAGAGGATTAAAAGGCCCTGAGAATTGGGGAATGATTGAAGAATTGGCAAGTGTACTAGGAGCCGCAACCGCCTGCTCTAAACCCGTTTCTGATTTAGGTTGGAGACCTCATAGTGAACACGTTGGGCAAACAGGGAAACCTGTAGCTGCCAATTTATATATTGCTATTGGTATTTCTGGTGCTATTCAACACTTGGCAGGAATCAATTCATCAAAAGTAAAAGTAGTGATCAATACAGATCCTGAAGCGCCTTTCTTTAAGGCTGCAGATTACGGTATTGTTGGTGATGCTTTTGAAGTTGTACCTCAATTAATTGAAAAATTAAAAGAGTTTAAAGCACAAAACACATAAATTTTATTAAATTGTGCCTCTAAAGGCTGTCTAATTTTGGGCACTTAAGTCCTTAATTAGTCAGCTTTTATATTTTACAGATAATTTATGAGTTTAGTACGCCTTAACATAAAAGGAATATCGTATAGCCAAACACAAAGCGGAGCTTACGCTTTGGTTTTAAGTGAAGTTGACGGAGACAGAACCTTACCAATAATCATAGGAGCTTTTGAGGCACAGTCTATTGCCATTGCTTTAGAAAAAGAAATTAGACCTCCACGACCGCTAACGCATGATCTTTTTAAAACGTTTTCTGATCGTTTTCAAATCAAAGTAAAACAAGTAATCATTCATAAACTGGTAGATGGGGTCTTTTACTCAAGCCTTATTTGTGAACGCGATCGCATAGAAGAAATTATCGATGCGCGCACCTCAGATGCCATTGCATTGGCCACTCGTTTTAATGCACCCATTTTCACCTACGAAAACATCTTAGACAAAGCAGGTATTTACCTAAAAGCAAAAGAGGAATTACCTGAAGAGAATTACGAAGATTCAAAAATTGAAGTCGAAGACTTAATTACGGATGTGGTACAAGATAAATCGTATAGCGATGTGACATTAAATGAGTTAAACAACAAACTAGATGAAGCTGTAGCAAATGAAGATTATGAGCTGGCTGCAAAATTACGTGATGAAATTTCAAAACGTCAAAAAAAATAATCCTACCCTATTATGCGAAATATACTTCTGCTATTATTAGCTGTTTTTAGTTTACATTCTATATCTAGTCAGGAAAGTATAAAAGACTCGATAAAACCAACTTATTCTGAAATTAATTATTGGCAACTGTCTGAGCATCTTGTATATGAAAACTATCCTGATAGTATTTCATCTAGTTTAGATTTTATTAGGGGTAAGGAATTCTTGTCTTTAGAAGACAATGGTAAATACACAACTATATTAAAAAACATGTCTTTTAGTGGATATTGGCTTAAAAACAACAACCTCCTAGCTTTTAAACAAAAAGATCCTACTGTAATTGATGTTTATTACGAAATAGTTGAAAAATCAGAAAATCAAATAAAACTAAAAAATGGGAATGAAGTTTTAATCTACGTTTCTGAATCACATCCTAACTTTATAGCGAAAAAAGAACAAAAAGATACTATTATTGAGAGCCAAGGGTTCTCTATAAATTCATTGTGGAGAGGAGTTGTTGGTATGGTAACTTTGTTATTCATTGCCTTTTTATTTAGCTCTAACAGAAGGGCCATTAAGTGGAAAACCGTAGGAATAGGATTGGCTTTTCAGTTGGTAATTGCTATAGGTGTACTTAGAATAACCTTTGTCCAAAATACATTTGAGGGGGTAGGACAAGTTTTTGTTAAAATTTTGGACTTCACTCGTTCTGGAAGTGAGTTTCTATTTAGTGGAGTTATGGATATTAATTCTTATGGATTTATTTTTGCTTTTCAAGTGCTCCCAACAATCATTTTCTTTTCTGCTTTAACATCGGTACTGTTTTACCTAGGCATCATACAACGCGTAGTAAAATTAATGGCTTTATTATTAACAAAACTACTAGGGATTTCTGGTGCGGAAAGTTTGTCTGTTGCAGGAAATATTTTCTTAGGGCAAACGGAAGCTCCTTTACTAATCAAGGCCTATTTAGAAAAAATGAATAAGTCTGAAATGCTGCTGGTAATGATTGGAGGTATGGCCACCGTTGCTGGAGCCGTTTTAGCAGCTTATATTGGGTTTTTAGGCGGGGATGATCCCGCGTTGCGATTGGTATATGCCAAGCATTTATTAGCGGCATCAGTAATGGCCGCTCCGGGTGCCATCGTTATTTCTAAAATATTATACCCACAAACGGAATCTATTAATACAGATGTACATGTATCATCTGAAAAAATTGGTTCAAACATTCTTGATGCCATAGCCAACGGAACTACTGAAGGACTTAAACTAGCGGTAAATGTTGGCGCAATGTTATTGGTATTTGTTGCTTTTATAGCTATGATTAACGGTATTTTCGGATGGATTGGTGACATTACCACATTGAATACGTGGATGGCTGCCAATACGCCTTATGCTCAATTTTCACTAGAAGCAATATTGGGTACTATTTTCGCTCCTTTGATGTGGTTGATAGGCGTTGCAAAAGAAGATATGATGCTTATGGGGCAACTGCTAGGGATTAAATTAGCGGCAAGTGAGTTTGTTGGCTATATTCAATTGGCCGATTTAAAAAATGTAGCAAATGCCACGCACTTAACCTATAATAAATCGATTATTATGGCAACTTATATGCTGTGTGGATTTGCCAACTTCGCCTCTATCGGAATCCAAATTGGCGGTATTGGGTCGTTAGCACCTGGGCAACGTAAAGTCTTATCAGAGTTTGGAATGAAAGCCTTAATAGGTGGGTCTATAGCTTCACTAATTTCCGCTACTATTGCGGGAATGATTATTGGGTAGTTAATAACTTTTATATAATTTAAAGCTTCATTTCATTTTGATTTGAAGCTTTTTTTTACTTTTATTTTTTTGTAAAAACAGATAGAATGAAGCAGTATTTAGATTTAGTCAACCACGTTTTAGAAAACGGTAACGAAAAAGGAGATCGTACCGGTACCGGTACAAAAAGTGTATTCGGCCATCAAATGCGTTTTGATTTAAGTAAAGGATTTCCAATGGTTACCACCAAGAAACTACACTTGAAATCTATTATCTATGAATTGTTATGGTTTATAAAAGGAGATACCAATATAAAGTATTTACAAGAAAACGGGGTGAGAATATGGAATGATTGGGCAGATGAAAATGGCGATTTGGGCCCTGTTTACGGTCATCAATGGCGCAACTGGAATAGCGATGATATTGATCAACTAAAGGAAGTAATTACAACCTTAAAAAACAATCCGAACAGTCGCAGAATGTTAGTTTCGGCATGGAACCCAAGTGTCCTTCCTGACAATTCGGTTTCCTTTTCTGAAAATGTAGCCAATGGTAAGGCCGCCTTACCTCCTTGTCATGCTTTTTTCCAATTCTATGTAGCCGACGGAAAATTATCTTGCCAACTCTATCAACGCAGTGCCGATATCTTTTTAGGCGTTCCTTTCAATATCGCGTCTTACGCTTTGTTCACCATGATGATGGCACAAGTATGTGGCTATGAAGCGGGTGATTTTATACACACTTTTGGTGATGCACATATCTATAGCAATCATATGGAACAATTAGAGCTACAACTTTCACGTGATTTAAAACCGTTGCCAAAAATGATTATAAATCCAAAAATTACAAGCATTTTCGACTTTGAATTTGAAGATTTTACGTTGGTTGATTACAATCCGCATCCACATATAAAAGGAGCCGTTGCCGTTTAGAAAATTACAATTCTAATACTGCATTATCCGCACTAGCATAGGCATTCCAGACATAACTGTCTGCTTGCTCATCATTGATATAGGCTTCATCAATTAGGTATCTAAACTCATATGATTGACCTTTTTCTAAATCAATAGTCCCTTTAAAAGTACCATTTTTCAATTTTCTTAACTTCGAAACTTTCGTATTCCAATCGTTAAAACTTCCAACTACCGCAACGCTATTTGCATTTTCTGCAGGTACCGTGAAAGTTACTTTACAAATAGGTTTACTTTTTAAATACTGTTTTTTAATAGCCATGTCTTTCGTTTTTATTGACACTTCAAAGTTAACTAAGAATTCAATAAAACATAAAATAAAATGCTTAATGAGTTCATTTTTACGAATTTAACCTCAATATCAGTGTCTAAAAATGAATTCCTAAAAAATCACAAGCTTAAAATTAATATTTATCTTTTTTTTAACAATCCAAATTGTTATAATAATAGTAACTTTGTTACGTAAGTCATATTTTTACGACTCACTATAGTGTACTAAGGTTATAATTAAAAACGAGTATTTAAATTTTAAAAAAATGAAAAAAGAAGAATTGAAAAACAATATTCTCGAAAGAATTGAGAAAATCGATGATGTGAATAGGTTGAACGCAATTCAAACAATTTTGAACACACTAGACAGTGAACAACTGAGTTTAGACGATGTCAATAATGCGTTAGAAACTGAAGATTTTTCAGGTTATATTAAAGAATGGTTAAAAAATATGTAATTTACATATTGCTACCTTACTAAAATAAATACTACTTGGAATCTACAGAACAACATGAAGTTTACGAAAAAGCTCGGAAAAGAATTAAACAAAAAAAGCGTCTGTATTTTCACTTTTTATTGTTTTTGGTGGGTTCTGTCTTCCTTATTGTTTTAAATATTATTTTTAAAGTTGGCGAACAACGGTTTGGTGAATGGTTTAAATATGCCATTGCCATTTGGTTGTTTTTGTGGATACTTCATTTTGTCAATGTGTTTATTACCAATCGCTTTTTTGGTACAGAATGGGAACGTATTGAAACCGAGAAAATAATTGCCAAGCACACTAAAAAAATAGACCAGCTCGAAAAAAGTTTAATAAAAACGGGTGTGATCACACCAAATGATGAATTGCCAGATTCTGAAAAAAAAAGCACAAACCATTAATGATTACTATTATTGCTGCCATTGGTAAAAATGGCGAATTAGGTAAAGACAACGATTTGATTTGGCACCTGCCCAACGATTTAAAACGATTTAAAAAAGTGACGGCTGGCCACCATGTTATAATGGGAAGGAAAACCTTTGAATCATTAGGGAAACCGCTTCCAAATCGCACAAACATTATTATTACTAGAAACAAAAATTATCAAGCCGAAGGGTGTGTCATTGTTAGTTCTCTTGAAGAAGCTATTGAAACTGCCACCAAGGAAGATAGCAATCCTTATATTTTAGGAGGTGCACAAATTTATAAGCAAGCCATCACACTGGCAGATTCATTAGATCTTACCTTAGTTGCCGCTGAATTGGATGCCGATGCTTACTTTCCAACAATAGACACCGCTATCTGGAAAGAAACAGCTCGGGAAGATTTTTCAGCCGACGAGAAACACAAGTACGATTACAGCTTTGTTACCTACAAAAAAGTGGGCTAACTAAGCCCACTTATACTAACTAAACTAAACGATGACCAAAACAAACTGCTGACCATTGTACGATTAGATTTGTATTCTATTTACAAACCTTTTTTCTTTTGTTTTTGTAACCACAGAATATTCTCCTTTTTCTGAATTCGAAAAATCATAAATTCTCCCTAATACACCCGACTTTCTTTTAATGATTTCTTTAAATATTAAATCGTCTGTATCAGAATATATTTGAATTTCCATAACCTCATCTTCACTAAAAGATAATTTATTGACAAACAAATGTCCCTCTTTAACGTAGAACCTTGGCTTATAGATTTTTATTTGTTTGTCCATATCAAAATCTACAACACCTATTATTACATAAAATGGAATTACAGACAATTCGAGTTTCTTATCCAATTCAAAGTAATAACTCCCATCAGGTAAATCTGTTAAATCAAAACCCTTAGAATAAGCTCCATTAACTTCGATAAATTCTTTATACAAAACCAACCCATTACTGTCTTTAATAAGTAAAACTGACCCTTTTTCGACATTTTCGAAGGTTAAATTTGTAATTTTTACTTCCTTATTGTTTACATTATGCGAAATCTCATTTCCATAACTTACCATAGTCATTAAAGAGACTACGAGTACTAAACTTGTTTTAATTACTTTTTTCATAATTTATTTCTTAATTAATAAATACACCACAAATGTATCGTTAGTATTCCTCACAGAAAACATCACTTTTGCTCAATATATATGCTAATTTAACAGCAACAACAACCTTTTTTAAAATTATAGTTAAAATAGCATACAAAATTGGTAAGCAACTATAGGTTAAATAAACTATATACTTTAACTTTGCATCAGCATACTAGTTAATCATGTTAGGAAAAAAACCATTATTAAAAAAAGTTAGTCCAGAATTTGGGAGCTCAATTTATGTCAAACAGCATACCAAAAAAATGAATGATACTGGGCAAGCGTTTTGGCATTTCCATCCAGAATTAGAATTAATCTATGTTGATCAAGGAAAGGGCAAACGACATATTGGAAATCATTTGTCATATTTTAACAATAGCCAACTCATCCTTTTAGGCTCCAATTTGCCTCATAACGGTTTTACAGATAGGTTGACTGCTAAAGGCTCTGAAACTGTTGTGCAATTTAAACCTGACTTTTTAGGGGAACCTTTTTTCAAAATTCCCGAAATGACCATACTTAACTCCCTATTTGAAAAAGCTAAAAAAGGAATTTTGTATAAAGTCGAGACTAAAAAAATTGTTGGCCCAAAGATTGAAAATTTAATAAACTACCAAGGGTTTCAAAGAATCACCAAACTCTTAGAAATACTCTATGATTTGGCGATATCAGAAGACTACACCCTACTAAATGCTGATGGTTTTGCCTTTGAAACAGAACCTCAGGATAGTGCTAAAATTGATATTATTTACAAGCATATTAACAGTCATTTTCAAAACCATATTTCGTTAGATGAAATTGCTGACAAGGTGAGTATGACGGGACCCGCTTTTTGTAGGTATTTTAAAAAAGCAACAGGCAAAACATTTACTAAATTGGTGAATGAATATCGTGTCGTTCACGCCACAAAACTTTTATCAGAAAGTCAACATAGTGTCACCGACATCTGTTTCAAATGTGGTTTTAATAACTTCTCCCACTTCAACAAGTTGTTTAAAGAATTTACCGGAAAAAGTGCCTCAAAATACAGAAGTGAAATGAAGCGTATCATTCAATAACTATTTAATTTCGATAACAAAAGGCATTCTTGCTTGTATCCCTTTTAATTCAGCAAACTGCTTGAAGCTTTTATAAATAGTATAATTTTCCATTCCCAATTCTTCTTTTAACATATTTTCTTTGGCTTTCATAGAAAACGAAAAAGGTTTGAAGATATCTTCAAATTCATTTTTATAACGTGGATAATTGGTTGTTCTGTACGATTCTATATCTGCCATTTCCGCGGCCACAGCAATAGCGTCATTTAAATTACCAAGTTGATCTACCAATCCGATTTGCAGTGCTTCAGACCCAGTCCAGACCCTACCTTGCCCAATACTATCCACCTGCGCAGTAGTCATATTACGCCCCTTAGCCACTCGATCAATAAACGTATTATACACATCAACAATACTCTCCTTCACATTATCATGAAACGCATCGGTCATTGGCTCAAACGCACTATACCCTAAAGATTGTCTATTGGTACCTACTTGTTCCGCATTGATACCCATATTTTCAGCCAACTTGTTAATATTAGGAATCATACCAAAGACACCTATTGACCCAGTAATAGTGGTGGGTTCTGCAATAATTCTATCAGCGTTACAGGCGATGTAATAACCCCCAGATGCTGCTAAATTACCCATAGATACTACGAGTGGTTTTTCTTTCTTGGTCAATTCTAATTCTCTCCAAATTAAATCGGAGGCTAATGCGCTTCCTCCAGGAGAATTCACACGCAACACAATTGCTTTAACGCTATTATCTTGTCTCACTTTTTTTAAGGCTTCAATAATCTTTTCCTGACCAATATAGCTTTCATCACCAGTTCCATATCGAATCTCCCCTTGTGCATAAATAACCGCAATTTTATTAGTTGCACTAGATCGTATCCTTCCTTTACCCGAATTGATATAATCGTGCAACGATACTTTATTCAATTTAGATGCTGTATCGGTATTGGTCAATTCTTTTAATTTTTCTTCGTATTCATCAGCATACAACTCACCATCAATCATATTGGACTGGATCGCCAACTTCGGATTTCTAGCTGCCAAATTATCAGCAATTGTATTAATTTCATCAACCGTTTTATTTCTACTTTCTGCAATATCCGCTATCAGCTCACTCCAAATAGAATTTAAAAAAGAAGTCATTTGCTCTCTATTGGCAGCACTCATTTTATTTGCTAAAAAAGGCTCTACCGCACTTTTGTATTTTCCATGACGAATAACTTCCATTTTTACACCATACTTATCCTGAAAGTCTTTATAATACAATATTTCACTTGCCAACCCTTTAAAGTCAACTTCACCAACGGGGTTGATATAAATAGAATCTGCTACAGAACTCATATAATAATTCTTCTGTGTGTAATAATCGGCAAAGGCCACAATAAATTTTCCAGACTCTTTAAAATCCACTAATTTATCTCTGATCGTTTGCATTTGAGCAATACCACCATTCACATCTAAAGAATGGATACTAATTCCTTTGATATTCGCATCTGTTTTAGCATTTTCTATAGCACTAATTATTTCATGCATCTCCAATAAATCATTTTCTCCTGCCCCAAAAATATCTGCAAACGGATCGGTTACATTATAATCATCGGTAATCGCATTTTCAAAATTTAATTCTAGTACTGAGTTACTTTTTACCGACACCTTCGCATCTTCACTAAATGCGGAAGCCGAAGCTGAAATAAAAGCCATAAAAACCAAAAACATAATCCCTCCCGCAATAAAAACTCCTAGTATTACTGCCAACAATTCTCTTAAAAACGTCATTCTCTTCTATTTTATTAATAAGTCTATTTAACTGTCTAAAGTTACAATTAACAAGTTAAAATGTTCATAAATTTAAGCGGCAAATATACGCTTTTATCCATTGATTTTAGTTTCTTTGTACTCCTCACATGAAACGAATAGGAAGAATTCTAATGAACACCTCAAAAGGCTTCATTAGAATTTTAAGGAGCAGACAAGGCAATTACCTCTGTACTGTACTTTTTTAACTATTTTATTTCTGTTATTTATAAAATTTTAAACGGTTGAAAATTCAACGTATCACATATTTATCTTTAGGGAGTAATCAAGGAAATAAACTTGAAAATTTACAACAGGCTTGTAATCTAATCGCCGAAAAAGTAGGTAGAGTAGTTAAAATTTCTTCTGTTTACAAAACAAAATCATGGGGATTTGAAAGTGATGATTTTTTTAATATTTGTGTAGAGGTCGCCACCAATTTGAATCCTGAAAAGCTGCTAGAAAATGTACTTGAAATAGAACAACAATTAGGCAGACAACGCAGTGAATCTATTGAATATGCAGCTCGCGTGATCGATATTGACGTATTGCTTTTTGAGGATGAAATTATTTTCTACAAGAATTTAAAGGTACCACACCCACGGATGTTGGAACGTAAATTTGTAATGGTACCCTTAACCGAAATTGCTCCCAACATAAAACATCCGGTTGCAAAAAAAACGATTTTAATCTGTTTACAACGCTGTACAGATTCTTCGGAGATTGAAAAAACCGATTTACTGCTAAAGCGCCCCATTTCATTAGTAGAAAAATACAACTACATCGCTATTGAAGGAAATATTGGCGCTGGTAAAACTACCTTAGCCACCATGATTGGTGACGATTTTAATGCCAAATTGGTATTGGAACGTTTTGCTGACAATCCTTTTTTGCCCATGTTTTACAAAGATAAAGACAGGTATGCATTTCCTTTGGAAATGAGTTTTTTGGCCGATCGCTATTCCCAACTTTCTGATGATTTAGCACAGTTTGACCTATTTAAGAGCTTTATCGTTTCTGATTATTATATTTTTAAATCATTGATTTTTGCTCAAATAACCTTAGCTAAAGAAGAGTATGCCTTGTACAGACGTATGTTTGACATTATGTATAAGGAAATAACCAAACCTGATTTATATATCTATTTATACCAGAACACCACACGGTTACTCGAAAACATTCAAAAAAGAGGACGTGATTATGAGCAAAATATTGCGGGAGATTACCTTGAAAAAATTCACCAAGGTTATACTGGATTTATAAAGACAGAACAAAACCTCAACACCTTGGTCATTGATGTTTCCGATTTAGATTTTGTCAATAATTCAGAAGATTATAATCACATCATAAAACTGATTAATGATGCTGAACTAAAAGGTTAATACAACAAGGCTTACTCCTTTAACAATTCTAATTTTTCGGCAAAATAAGCACAAAAATCGCGCATGGTGGCCGTCATTTTTTCATCATTAGTAGCACGAAAAAAAGTATCAGACATAGATAGTAAGGTCTGATGAAAGAAATGCTGCATTTCTTCTAATGGCATGTCTTTTGTCCATAAATCCATTTTTAAGGTTTCCTTTTTAGTAGGATCCCATACCGAAATCATAAAAGCTTTCGTATCTGCATTGTCAACACCACCATCTTGGGCGTTCCACGTTAACTTTTCAGGGATTTTGTTTTCATCAAGTTCTACCGTAAATTTTATTTCAGAAGTATGTTTTGCCATTGCTTTTGGTATTTGGTAAAATAGAGATTCTTCGCGCTGCTCAGAATAACAATCTATTATTTTGTTGGTTTGTATTTTGATTTTTTGAAAATATCCTCATTATTCGTTTGTAGCATTTCTTGCAAGCTCACATCATTGTTATTCATATACGCTCTAACAATTTGCCAGCCGAACCAAGCTCCTATTTTACCGGGACTTTCGCTATCATTCGCCAAATAAAACTTTGAGAATGGCGCATTATCAATAAAGCGCATTGAAAGTTCTTGGTCTGTACTAAATAGCAACTCATTTTGAACAAAAAACTTCCACACATCGACGTCATTAAAATCTGCCCAGGCTATTTGTTCTTTGGTATATCCTATTTTATAAGCATCTTCTACTTTAGGTAAGAAAGCATCCATCACATATAGCAATTTTCCTTCTTGAATAATTCTAGCAACAAACGTTCTGCTTTTTGCTCTTGGTAATTCTCGTCTCGCTAAAGCTTCCGCAACAGCCACTGAAATATGGTCCTCGGTGAAATTTCGACTTATATATTCGGGGAAATCCTGATAGATCACACTCTCTTTCCCTAAAAAAACATCTAGTGAAATGAACAAGAGGCTATCGGCATAGACCACACGGTTTTCATAATCAACATTCGATAATAAGGTAACCACGGTTGGCTCTTTAAAATTGTGATAATAGTATTTCACATACTTAAACAGCTCCGTTAATTGCTCCGTTTCATCATCAAAATTTTTATACAACTTTTGCGTCTCCGAAAACAACAACTGCTCATCTTTATCGCTCATTTTTGCCACCCAGATACTATCGGGTGTTTGTGTTGGAAACAAATAAGGATACTCGTTTTTTAACTCCGGAAGCGCCTCAGTTGGATTTGTATAAAATGCCTCATCAAAGCGTTTTACCGTCAGCTCCATGTCAATATCAGAAACATCAACCGATAACTTGTCTTTTTTCTGACAAGAAATTAAGAAAATGATACATACTATTAGTACACTATATTTATACATTTTTTTATATTTTTTAGTACTTTCGTTGTGTTGCTACTTTTAGCTAAAAATTAGTCTAACTTAGAATGCCATATTGAGTGAGTTCAAACCATCTTTAAAAAAATAAAAGATTCTTCGACAAGCTCAGAATGACAGTAGTTATTACAATTAAAATAACAACGCGACAAAACTACTAAATTGTTTCTCAATGCATACAGAAAAAGTCACAAAACATATCGTAAAATGGTTAAAAGAGTACGCTACGAATGCCAAAGTAAACGGTTTTGTTATTGGCATATCGGGCGGAATTGATTCTGCGGTAACTTCAACACTTTGCGCAGAAACAGGTTTTCCTGTATTGTGTTTAGAAATGCCCATACACCAAGGAGCAAATCAAGTAACCCGTGCCCAAGAACACATTGCTCAATTAAAGGCACGTTATGATCAGATAAGCTCGGTAAATGTAGATTTAACGGCCGCTTTTGATGTTCTAAAAGACACGTTACCAACAGATGGCGACGATACCGCTAAAATTGATTTGTCTTTAGGGAATACCAGGGCCCGTTTGCGTATGACTACCTTATATTATTTTGCAGGAATTCACGGATATTTGGTTTGTGGCACTGGAAATAAAGTAGAAGATTTTGGCGTGGGCTTTTATACCAAATACGGTGATGGCGGTGTTGATTTGAGTCCGATTGCTGACTTACTAAAATCTGAAGTTTATAAAGTAGGAAAATATTTAAATGTGCCAGAATCTATTTTAGTGGCAAAACCTACCGATGGCTTATTTGGTGATTCTAGAACAGACGAAGATCAAATTGGGGCTAGTTATGACGAATTGGAATGGGCTATGTTAATGACCAGCCAAGGTAAGACAGCCAATGATTTTGAAGGTAGTGCCAAACGTGTGATGGAGATCTACACGTGGCGTAACAAGGCCAACCAACACAAAATGGACCCCATACCTGTTTGTGAGATTCCTGAAGAGTTGAAAAATTAAACCACTCGATTTAACTTTTCAAAAAGTAATTTTTTTAATGAAGTGTAGTTTACAACAAGCTCTAACATCGCTCGCGCATCATCTTCAGGTTGTTGCTCATCGAGCAACTCTTTAATTTTAAGCTCTATTAAAATACGACGCAGATTTAAAATGGCATCCATTACCAACTTCGATAAATTTCTATCCTTTCCTTTTACATAGATTTCTTTTCGTAACCAATCACTTAAAACATATTTTTCATCATCCATCAAAATATCAGTCACTGCGCTACCTACTTCACTATTTTCATGATTGACAAACATATCTATATTGACCCCTTTCTCTTGATTTAGTTGATGAATTACATCGTAATAAATCTTTTTAAACGTATCGTTACTAAACTCTATTTCATCGTCTTGCAAATGCAAATAGATCTCTTTAGAAACGGTATTTTGGTAATGTTCTTTCACTATTTTTACGTGCCCCTCTTCATCTTCCACTTCGACATAATCTACGAAGTCTACTTCGGTATTTCCGTACAACAATAAGATTTCGATCAGCTTTTTTTCCAGTCTATTCAGCTGATCTACTTTTTTGAGTACTTGTGGTTTTGATTTTACCACTTCAAAAGAAGGGTCTAACTGATTTTGAGCAGGCCGATTAGACGCATCACGCAACTCTCGCTTTGCCAATTGTGCTAATTCATTGAACAACACATTCTCTGAAATACTCATAATTCGCGCACATTCCTGCACGTAAATTTCCCGCTGAATATTATTGGGTATTTTAGAAATACTAAGCACGATATCGCGAATCAATCCCGCCTTTTTAACCGGATCATTCTTGGCCTCGTCCATTAATAGTGACACCTTAAACTGGATGAAATCTTTTGCGTTTTCATCCAAATACTCCTGTAATTCTTCCAAGGAATTATTCTTTGCAAAACTGTCGGGATCTTCCCCTTCTGGGAAGGCCACCACTTTCACATTCATCCCCTGTTCAAGTATGAGGTCAATTCCGCGAATAGAGGCTCTAATACCGGCTGCATCACCATCAAATAACACCGTGATGTTCTGTGTTAATCGACTCACCAATCGGATCTGATCTGCCGTTAATGCCGTACCCGACGAAGCAACCACATTTTTAATTCCGGTTTGATGAAACGAAATTACATCGGTATAACCTTCTACCAAGTAACAATTGTCTTCTTTGGCAATAGATTGTTTGGCATGGTAAATTCCATAAAGAATTTTACTCTTATGGTAGATTTCACTTTCAGGGGAATTTAAATATTTTGCCGCTTTTTTGTCGTTCGATAGAATTCTTCCGCCAAAACCTAAAACCCGACCCGACATACTGTGAATAGGAAACAAAACACGCCCTCTGAAACGGTCAAATTGCTTGTTTTCTTTGACAATAGACAAGCCTGTTTTTTCTAAAAATTCTAGCTTATAGCCTTTTGTAATGGCGGTATCTGTAAAGGCACTCCAATCATCCAAGCCATAACCCAATTCAAACGTCTCAATGGTTTCATCATTAAACCCGCGTTCTTTAAAATAGGACAAACCAATGGCCTTACCTTTTTGGGTATTCAATAAAATATCATGAAAATAATTTCTGGCAAATTCAGAAACTACATACATACTTTCACGCTCATTCTGCTGCTCCTTTTGCTCATCAGACTGTTCGGTCTCTTCAATTTCTATGTTGTATTTTTTGGCTAGAAAACGAATCGCCTCCGGATACGAATAATGCTCGTGTTCCATTAAAAATGAAATGGCATTACCGCCTTTACCGGTACTAAAATCTTTCCAGATTTGTTTCACCGGAGACACCATAAATGAAGGTGTTTTTTCGTCGGTGAACGGACTCAATCCTTTATAGTTACTTCCCGCTTTTTTGAGTTGCACAAAATCACCAATGACTTCTTCTACACGAGCCGTTTCAAAAACTTTGTCTATGGTGTTTTTAGTGATCATATTATGTACTCGTGATTGCTAGGTGTTGAAAAAAGGACTTTGTCAGTTTCACACCTCTTCACTTTTAATGTATGCAAAAAATAGTAGTTACTCAATATTGATATTTAGAACAAATATAATATTATTTATTACCACTCACTGGATCTCAACTATTTTTAGTTTCGGACCGATAAGTTGTGTAAACCCCTCCTTAAGAGGGGTGAAAAAATTGTTAGGAAACTGCCTTTAACTTACTCAATGTAGATTGTGATAATTTACTTTTAGCATATTTTTCAGTCACCTTTAATGACTTTGCATCACTTCCTGGTAATTCAAACATAGCATCTGTTAGAATCGCTTCACAGAGTGAACGCAAACCACGTGCACCCAATTTGTATTCAACCGCTTTTCCAACAATATAATTTAAGGCTTTTTCGTCAATAGTAAACTCAATATCATCCATCTCAAACAATTTTTCATATTGTTTGATAATTGCATTTCTAGGCTCCGTTAAAATGGCGCGTAAGGTATCAGCATCTAACGGGTTCATATACGTTAACACGGGCAAACGGCCTATAATTTCTGGTATTAAGCCAAAATCTTTTAAATCTTTTGGAACGATGTATTGCAATAGGTTGTCTTCATCTACGCGTTCTTCATTTTTTGAAGCACTATACCCAACAGCCTGCATATTTAAACGCTTGCTAATCACACGATCAATACCATCAAAAGCACCACCAGCAACAAATAAAATATTACGCGTATCCACTTCAACAAATTTTTGATCAGGATGTTTTCTACCTCCTTTTGGCGGTACATTTACAACCGTACCTTCTAATAATTTTAAAAGGGCCTGTTGCACGCCTTCACCAGAAACATCACGTGTTATTGAAGGGTTGTCACTTTTTCGTGCTATTTTATCAATCTCATCAATAAAAACAATTCCCTTTTCAGCTTTTTGTACGTTATAATCTGCCGATTGTAACAAACGTGTTAAAATAGTCTCAACATCTTCACCTACATAACCTGCCTCTGTCAACACAGTTGCATCAACAATAGCAAAAGGTACATTTAACATTTTGGCAATGGTACGTGCTAATAATGTTTTACCAGTACCTGTTTCACCCACCAACATGATATTACTTTTTTCTATCTCAATATCATCCTTTTTCTTTGATGGTGTTTGCAACAAACGTTTATAGTGATTGTAAACAGCAACCGACAGCACTTTTTTTGCTTGATGCTGTCCAATGATATACTCATCTAAAAAACTTTTAATTTCTTGTGGTCTTTTCAACACCAACTCTGCTGAAAGTCCTTCTGCGTCAGTTTCTTTAATTTCTTCTAATACAATACCGTGTGCTTGCTCTATACATCGATCACAAATATGTGCATCTAAACCAGCTATCAACAAGTTTGTTTCGGCCTTTTTACGTGCACAAAACGAACATTCTAATTCTTCTTTCTTTGCCATTCTTATCAGTTTTAGGTTGATTCCTTTAGTATATAGACATCTATTAAACTAAAAAAACAACCTAATATTTTATTTTTCTCTTGTCAAAATTTCATCAACCATCCCATATTTTTTTGCTTCAGGTGCCGTCATCCAATAATCTCTATCAGAATCATTGTTGACTTTTTCAACAGTTTGTCCAGAATGGTTTGCAATAATCTGATACAACTCGTCTTTTAATTTTAAAATCTCACGTGCTGTAATTTCGATATCAGAAGCTTGTCCCTGCGCGCCTCCTAAAGGTTGATGTATCATCACACGAGAGTGTGGCAAAGCAGAGCGTTTTCCTTTTTGCCCAGCACACATTAACACAGCACCCATAGACGCTGCCATACCTGTACAAATAGTTGCCACGTCTGGTTTGATAAACTGCATGGTATCATAAATACCCAAACCAGCATACACACCTCCACCGGGCGAATTGATATAAATAGAAATATCTTTAGAAGCATCTACACTTTCTAAAAATAATAGTTGAGCCTGAATAATATTGGCCACATAATCATCAATCGCTGTACCTAAAAAGATAATACGATCCATCATTAAACGTGAAAACACATCCATTTGTGCTACATTTAACTGTCGTTCTTCAATAATATATGGAGTTACGCTACTTATCAGTTTGTCGTAATGCATACTGCTAATACCGTGTTCTTTGGTAGCGTATTTTTTAAATTCTTTTCCGTAATTCATGTATCTGTGTTTTTAAATGTAATCTGTCGACAAATATACTAACAAATTACGAAATATGACGATAGATGACCTCAAGTATCTATTAACGTATTTTAGTTCGTTAAAATTAAAAACAAGCACCCTTTTAATCTTGCAATTCAACAGTACAAGAAACCCTGTTTTTAAAAGCTTACTATTACTTTTGGCTGGTAGTTTCAAATTTTATAAAAATAACAAAACCCCGAAACAACTGTTCCGGGGTTTTTATTTTATTGAGATACTGAATCAATTTCAGCGTGATAAAATCTACTTATTTATAAACCTCTTTTACAAAGTCATCAAACGAAACTTCTTTCGCCTTTAACTTTACATTTTCTTTAAAGAAGGTCAATAATTTTTGACTCGCTAATTGCTCTGACAAGCGTTTAACCTCATCTTGATTCCCTAAAATTCTACCGGCAATTTCATCCAATTCCTTTTCTTCTGGATTGGCATTTCCAAATTGTGCCATTTGACTTTTAATAAAACCTTTGGCAAATTCTTTTAATTCTTCAAAAGTAACTTGCAAATTATTCTCTTTGCTAATTTTACCTTCAATTAATTGGTAACGCAATCCTTTTTCTGAACGATTAAATTCTTCCGCCGCTTCCTCATCAGACAATTGTTTTTCACCAGCAACTGCTAGCCATTTCTGTAAGAATTCTGCAGGTAAGTCGAACTTTGTATTTTCTATTAAGCTTTCAGTAACAGCATTTAATAACTGCTGATCTGCTTGTTGCTCAAACTGTTTTTCAGCATCTTCTTTCAAACGTGCTAAAAAGTCCTTTTTAGTAGTGACCACATCTTTACCAAATAATTTATCAAACAATTCTTGATTCAATTCAGCAGGTTCTGTAGTAGTCGTTTCTTCTAAATTAAAAGTCACTTCTATATCCAATCCGTGTGCTGCTTCATGAGCAACCCCTAAATGATTTTGTAATAAATGATCATCATTAAACAAACCTTTTGTTTTTAAGGTAATCACATCACCAGCCTTCGCTCCTAAAAACTTTTTTAAGTTTGGCTTCCCCTTAACGTCCGTTAATTTAAATGTAGATTTCTTTTCTATTTCTTTCTCTTCATTCACAAAAGTACCAGTAACACTCGCACCTTCAATCACTTCCTTTTGAGCTATTATTTTACCATAACGCTCTTGAATATTCACTACTTGATCATCTAACATTTTTTTGTCAGCAACAATCTTATATTGCGTAATGGCTTTTTTAGGCTGCAAATTCACATCAAATTCTGGACTTAAGCCCAATTCGAACTCAAACGAAAACTGATCAGCATCCCAAGAAAAATCTTCTTGCATTTTAGGTAACGGATTTCCTAAAATATCCAATTTCTCTTCTACTAAAAATTTACTTAATGAGTCTTGCAATAACTTATTTACCTCATCAATTAATACTGGTTTTTCATATTGCTTTTTAACCAAGCTCATCGGTACATGTCCTTTTCTAAAACCAGGAATGTTCGCTTTCTTACGATAATCTTGTAAAATTTCAGTTACTTTACTTTGATAATCGTCTTGCGTAATATCAATTTTTACTACGGCATTTAATGCGTCAATATTTTCTTTAGTAATGTTCACTCTTTTGAATTTTTATAATTTGACAATTGCACTTACTTACGGCGTAAGCGGGCGCAAAATTAGTAATTTTTTTTAAATGTAAACTGTTCAAAATCTAATATTTACAGACTTTTGTAAAAATTATTGAAATTTCTTTTATTTTTTCTCTTTTAAAAAGGAATATAAAATTGATTGGAAAAATGACAATAGCAAACTAAATAGGAGTGCATACCAAAATCCCGCCACCTCAAAGCCATCAATTAATTTTCCTGCTAGTAAAATAATAATCGCATTGATTACAAATAAAAAGAGACCTAGCGTAAGGATGGTTATAGGCAAGGTGAAAATAACGAGTATCGGTTTTACAAATATTCGCAATAAAGCCAAAACTACTGCAACAATAATAGCCGTAGTGTACCCATCTACATTAATGCCCGGTAAAATTTGGGCCAGCACTACAACAGCAATTGCCGTTAGTAACATTTTTAGTATAATTTTCATAATCTATGGTTTTTAAAAAAGAGAAAATTTCTGTTCATCTTTCTATATTGGACTAAATTGCTATAACTGTGCCAAAATACTATTTGTCTAAAAAACTGACACTAAAGTTATAAAAATCGTCTGGATTCTCGGCATGTAGCCAATGTCCTGCATTTTTGACAGTTACCAACTCGGCTTTCGGAAAATGTGCTGTTATTAAGTTCATATCACTATCAGAGATATACCCAGAGTTTCCGCCACGTAAAAATAACGTTTCTCCATTAAACTGAGTCAATGAAGGTAATGACACGCCAACCTCATCATAACTAGCTGTTAAGGCATCCAAATTAAACCGAAAAGCCAAAACATCCTTCGTTTTTCTATAGACGTTCTTCAATAAAAACTGACGTATACCCAACTCAGGTATGTATTCCTTAAGCACCTCCTCTACTGCTGCTCTGGACGTTTGCTTAGAAAAATCAACTGCATTCAGTGCATTTAAAATATCTTGATGGTGGTTTGGATAAAACTTAGGTGCAATATCAGCCACCAATAGTTTATGAACATTTTCTGGATAGTTCACAGCAAACAACATAGCCGTCTTCCCTCCCATTGAATGACCTAGTAAATTTACCTTAGCTAATTGATGGTGATTGATGTAATTTAACAAGTCTTTGGCCAACACTTCGTAATCAAATTGAGCTTCGTGAAAACTACGACCGTGATTGCGTTGATCTATTAAATGTACTTCATAATTTTCAGCAAAACGAGTACCCAATGTTTTCCAATTGTCGCTCATCCCTAAAAATCCGTGAAGAATTAATAAGGGCTCCCCTTCTCCTAATATCTTTGAATAAAGCAACTCCATTAGTTCATTTTATACAAATACATATTAATTACATTCTGCAGACCTAAATACAACGATTCGGCTACCAAAGCATGCCCGATAGAAACCTCTAATAAATTCGGAATATTTTTTGCGAAAAACGCAATATTATCCAAACTTAAATCATGGCCAGCATTGATACCCATTTTTAGTTCAGTAGCTAGTTTTGCACTTTCAATATAAGGATCTATTGCTTTTTTATTTCCCAAGGCATACTGTGTGGCAAACGCTTCAGTGTACAACTCAATTCTATCGGCTCCCGTTTCTGCCGCTGCATTTATCAAAGACAAATCGGTTTCCATAAAAATGGAAGTACGAATGTTGTTTCGTTTAAATTCAGTAATCACCTCTGTTAAAAAGCTTTGATGTGTTATAGTATCCCACCCCGCATTTGACGTTATAGCGTCTACAGCATCAGGCACTAAGGTCACTTGGGTAGGTTGTACCGCCAAGACCAAATCAACAAACGCTTTAATTGGGTTTCCTTCTATATTATATTCGGTTGTAATAATTGGTTTTAAATCGTAGGCATCTTGGTATTTTATATGCCGTTCATCGGGTCTGGGGTGAATGGTAATTCCTTCTGCTCCAAATTCCTGTATATCTATTGCTACTTGCACCAAATTTGGCGTATTGCCACCACGAGAATTGCGCAGTGTAGCTATTTTATTGACATTAACACTTAACTTCGTCATTTGTCTTGTTCCTTTTTCGAGATTTAGTATTGGCAAAAATAGTGCATTTGTAACTTTATTTTAGTTATTTTGCAAATTATATGCAAACATCAAATTACATATCAAAAGACGTCAAAGCCTTATCGCCTAGCGATACAATTGAAAAGGCTCAAAAACTTTTTGAACACCTAACATTTACGCATTTACCGATTGTTGAAAATGACATTTATTTAGGTTCCATTTCAGAAAGTGATATCCAAACGCTGGAAGAAGGCGAAAGTAAAATCAGTGATTTTAAATACTTATTTAGCCCTTTTTTTTCTACCGAAAATACCAATTGGTTTGAATTATTAAAAGAGTTTGCGAAGCATGAAACAACTATCATTCCTGTAATTAGTGACGCTAAAAAATATATCGGCTATTACGAATTGGCTGATATTTTGAGTGTTTTTAACGGCACCCCTTTTTTAAGTGAAGCCGGTGCTATCTTAGTGGTTTCTAAAGCTATAAAAGACTATTCGTTTAGTGAGATTTCACAAATAATTGAATCTAATAATGGCAAGCTACTTGGCGCTTTTATTTCTTCAATTGAAAACGATACTGTTGAAATTACCATAAAATTAAACGATCACGATTTAAATAATACCATTCAATCTTTTAGAAGATATGAATATACTATTGTGACCGGCTTACAAGAGGATGCCTATTTAATTAGTTTAAAGGAGCGCTCTGACTACCTTCAAAAATATTTAAACATTTAAGGTATGAAAGTTGGTGTATACGGTCAGGATAAAACAGACGCTTTAGAACATGTAGTGTTATTACTACAAATTTTTAAGCAATATAACATTGAAGCTGTTTTTGAGAAAAAATTTTATAAGTCGTTGCAATTGTCAAAAACGTATCCTACATTTTCATCGTATGAAGACTTAAATGAATCGTTCGATTTAATGTTTACTTTAGGTGGTGATGGTACTTTTTTAAGAGCAGTAACCTACATTAGAGATTCAAACATTCCGATCGTTGGAATTAATTTGGGTAGGTTGGGTTTTTTAGCAACTATTCAAAAAGAACAAATAGAAGTTTCTATAAAAGCGTTGATTGACAAAGACTTTTCAATTAAAGAACGCTCCTTGCTATCTGTAAGAACCTCAACCAAAAATACTGAAATAGACGCTTTTAATTTTGCGTTGAATGAAATAACAGTGGCAAGAAAAAATACCACCTCCATGATTACCATAGAAACTTATTTAGACAATGAGTATCTAACATCGTATTGGGCTGATGGTCTTATTATAGCTACACCAACCGGCTCTACTGGATATTCGTTAAGTTGTGGCGGTCCAGTCATCAATCCACAAGCAAAAAGTTTTGTTTTAACACCTATTGCCCCGCATAATTTGAATGCAAGACCCTTGGTCATACCTGATGATATTGATATTAAATTAAAAGTAACAGGTAGAGAAAAACAGGCATTAATTTCGTTAGATTCAAGAATTGCCACCATTGACCATGAAACGGAAGTACATATAAAAAGAGCGCCTTTTACGATTAAAACAATCCAATTACAAGAACAAACTTTCTTAAAAACACTACGTGAAAAACTACTGTGGGGAGAGGATAAACGAAACTAGTGTAAAACCGCTTATAACTTAAGCAGCTTTATCACAATAAATTATAATAATTACTGTTAAACAAAAAAGACCTTTTAAAACTACCCAAACAAATAGATTTATTTATATTTGCAAACCCTTTTTTAAAATGAAAAAACAGTTTTTAATTTACATATTTGTATTTGTAACCAGTTCAATCACAGCTCAACTATATGAAGCAGGCGTGTTTATTGGTGGTAGTAACTATATAGGGGATGTGGGTCCAACAACCTATATCAATCCCAATCAATTAGCTATTGGTGGTGTTGCCAAGTTTAATTACAGTCCTAGAATTACTTTTCGAGGTACTTTAACTTATTCGGCTATTTCGGCTAATAATGATAAAGTAAACAGACCTGTAAGTTTTACAAATGCTGCTTATAGTTTTAACAATCGCACTTTAGAAGGCGCTTTGGGAATGGAATTTAGCTTTTTTAAATACAGTTTATCAAAATCGGGTTTTACCCAAACACCCTATATTATTGTTCAAGCAGGATTCAGCAGCTATAATATTATAGAAGACGATAATTTAGAAAGCAGAAAAACAAGTTTTGTACTTCCGTTTGGTCTTGGTTATAAAATGAAATTAGCTGAAAACGTAGGAATCGCTTTTGAAACCACATTCCACTATACCTTCAAAGACGGTATAGATGGAAACAATCATACAATCCCCTCGCAATCTTTTGGTAACCCTAATAGTAATGACTGGTATGTGTTTACCGGCATCTCTTTAGTTTATGCCTTTGGCAGACCGGGTTGCTATACCGGTGTTTTTTAATAATTTATGAGTCTAAAGTCGAAAATAAATACAGCCAATACCCCAAAGCATGTAGCAGTAATTATGGACGGCAATGGTCGTTGGGCCAAAAAACAAGGAATGGCACGAGTATTTGGTCATAAAAACGGTGTTAAAGCGGTAAGAGAAACCATTGAAGCTGCAGCTGAAATAAATATTGAAGTACTTACATTATATGCCTTTTCTACCGAAAATTGGAACCGCCCAAAAATAGAAGTAGATACTTTAATGAGTTTATTAGTAAGCTCATTAAAAGACGAACTTAAAACACTACAAAAAAACAATATAAAACTTCAGTGTATAGGAAACATTAACAACCTTCCTTCAAGAGCAACCAAACAACTATTAGAGGTTATTGATAAAACAAAAGATAACACACACTTAACATTAATATTAGCTTTGAGCTATGGTTCTAGAGAAGAAATTGTTAATGCTATCAAAAAAATATCTAAAAAAGTTGTTAATAAAGAGCTTTTGAGTGAAGAAATTAATGAAAAAATTATAAATAATCATTTATATACATTTACTTTGCCCGACGTTGATTTTTTGATACGTACCAGTGGTGAAAAACGAATAAGCAACTTCCTGTTATGGCAAATTGCTTATGCTGAATTGTACTTTACAGATACTCTTTGGCCAGATTTTAGAAAAGAACATTTTTTCGAAGCTATTTTAGATTATCAAAACCGAGAAAGGCGTTTCGGAAAAACAAGTGAACAATTAGAAAACAGGAATGAACAAACTGAAAATTAACCTACTATTTTTATGTTTTACTTTGGCAATATCTCTTGCTAAAGCTCAAGAAATAACCATACAGAATGACTCTATTGCTCTCGTAGCTCAAGATACCATACCTAAAAAAGTACAAACTACTTTAAATGCTGATACGTTTAAAAATACCAAATCTTATATTCTTGGTGGTGTATCTGTTAAAGGGAATCAACAATTTAGCGACCAGTCAATTACTGTGTTTTCTGAATTAATTGTAGGGCAAGAGATCAAAATTCCAGGTGATAAGTTATCCTCTGCCATTAAAAAATTATGGAATTCTAAGCTCTTTAGCAATGTAGATGTGTACGCTACGCAAATAGACGGAGAAACTATTTATATAGAATTTGAAGTTCAAGAATTATCTAAATTAAGTGCAGTAACAATTCAAGGAGTTAAGAAAAACAAAGCGGAAGAACTACAGAAAGAAACTGAATTTCAAAAAGGTGCTATGTTGACTGAGAACCTGTTGACAACTACTAAAAATTATATTGCTAAAAAGTATGTCGACAAAGGTTTTTTAAGAACAAAAGTTACCATAGACACTAAAATTGATACTACCGATAACAATACTGAAAAAGCATTGGTTGTCATTGACAAAGGAGATAAAATAAAAATTAAGAATTTACGTTTTCACGGAAATGAAGCCTTCAAAGCGAAGCGTTTAAAGAAGTTAATGAAGAAAACGAAGCAAAAAAACCTGTTGCATCTTTTCAAGCCCTCTAAATATATCCAAGAAAAATATACTGAAGATTTAGAAAACGTAGTTCAGAGCTATCGTGAAAAAGGATACCGTGATGCACAAATACTAAAAGATTCTATCTCTTGGAATGACGACAACACCATTAACTTAGACATTACCTTAAATGAAGGTAATAGATATTACTTCGGTGACATTCGGTTTTTAGGAAACACCGTATATAGTGACACTATTTTAAAAGAATTTTTACGTTTAGAGCGTGGTGATATTTATGATAGTAAATTATTAAACGAACGTGTAAAAGGTGATGGCTCACCAGACTCACAAGACATTACAAATACCTATTTAAATAATGGTTATCTCTTTAGTCAAGTTACGCCCGTTGAAACCAGTGTGAAAAATGACACTATCGATATTGAAATTCGAATCAGAGAAGATGACCCTGCCTATATCAGAAATGTTACCTTAACAGGCAATGAAGTAACCAATGACCATGTATTGTTTAGAGAAATTAGAACGAGGCCAGGACAACTATTTAGTAGAGAAAACATTATTCGTACCATCCGTGAGGTTGGACAATTAGGATTTATAGATGCAGAAAACATCGTTCCAGATGTACAACCTAATTACGGTGATAAAACGGTTGATATTGAATATAGCATTGCAGAAAAAGGAGCCAGTCAAATTGAACTACAAGGTGGTTTTGGTGGTGGTGCCTTTATTGGAACCTTAGGCCTTTCATTTAGTAACTTCTCAATAAAAAACCTATTTAACGGATCAGAATACAAACCCGTACCTAGAGGAGATGGTCAAAGCGTAGCGTTAAGAGCTCAGGCTAGCCGTTTTTCAAGTACGTATAGCCTTTCGTTTACAGAACCTTGGCTAGGGGGCAAAAGACCTAGAGGCTTGTCTTTCTCGATCTATAGTTCTAGTCAATTTAGCTACAATCAATTGACAAGAGATGTTGATAAGGATCAAAAACTAAACATTCTAGGGGCCTCAATTGGTCTGAGTCAACGTTTATTATGGCCTGATGATTATTTTACATTATCCACTTCTTTAAGCTATCAACGTTTTAAACTTGACAATTTCTTTTTAAGTACCTTAAATACTGCAAACGGAATATCACACAATTTATCATTAGCCGTGAATTTCGGAAGAAATTCAGCAGGACCCAATCCAATATTCCCTACAACTGGTTCAACATTCAATGCCGGTGTTAAGTTTACTCCGCCATACTCTATGTTTAGTGGAAAAGATTTCTCAGATTCAACCGAAGAAGAAAAAATAAAATTCTTAGAATTTTATAAAATTAATTTTAGCGGAAAATGGTACAACGCATTAACAGGTCAACCAGGACACCAATTAGTGTTGCAATCAAGTGCCGAATTCGGGTTCTTAGGAGCATACAATAACGAAATAGGCCTTTCTCCTTTTGAACGCTTTTATTTAGGTGGTGACGGTTTAGGTCAAGGGCAATTTGACGGAAGACAAACCGTTGGTCTAAGAGGGTATGAAAACTCTAGTTTATCAATTGATCAAAATACGGGTAACGCCGTTGGTAGTGCTATGTACAATAAAATCTCATTTGAATTGAGATACCCCTTAACACTAAAACCATCAGCATCCATTTATGTTCTTGGGTTTTTAGAAGGAGGTAACACTGCTAACAGCTTTAGAGATTTTGAACCCTTTAAGTTGAGACGCTCAGCAGGTGCAGGGGTACGTATTTTTATGCCAGCATTCGGATTATTAGGAATAGATTTTGCGAAAGGTTTTGATACCGATCAATTTACACCTGGACAATCTGTTCATTTTATTATTGGACAACAATTCTAACTAAATTAGTACATTTGCAAATAATCAGTACTTTGGCACGGTTTTTTCAAATACACATTATAGTATGATACGTAACATTCTATTTATTCTAATTTTAAGTGTAAACACTTTAGTTGTGGCTCAAAAGCCTCAAAAAATTGCTTATGTGGATATGGAGTATATTTTAGAAAACGTACCTGAGTATACCGATGCACAAGACCGATTAAAAACGAAGGTAATTACTTGGCAGCAGCGATTAGACGCACTTAAACGTGAAATAGAAGTAATGAAGGTTGATTTGAGTAATGAAAAAGCGTTGCTTACTAATGATTTGATTGATGAACGTGAAGAAGACATACAAATAAAAGAACTGGATTTAACCAATTTACAAGCTGGCTATTTCGGACCGAACGGTGATTTATTTGCACTGCGTAAGCAAATGGTAAAACCAGTCCAAGATCAAGTATACAGTGCTATTCAAGAAATAGCAGTTCAGAAACAATACGATATGGTTTTGGATAAATCAACTGATTTAATCATGCTATATAGTAACAACAAATTTGACATCAGTGAATTGGTATTAAATAAAATTGTAAAAGGTAGACGTATACAAGCTGTTGAAGAAAGGAAAGAAGAAAGAATTGCTGATAACCTTGAAAAAATAGAAGAAGCAAAAGAGAAGGCTGAAGATAAAGCTACAAAAAACGAAGCACTAAGGGCCCGGATCAAAGCGCAAAATGAAGCGAGAGCTCAAAAAAGAGCTGAACTAAAAAAAGCCGCTGAAGAAAAACGCAAAAAACGCCTAGAAGAAATTGAAAAAAGAAAAAAAGAACGAGAAGAAAAACTAAAAAAGACAACAGAAAAATCAAAAGATTCCATTAAACAATAAATAAAACAACAAAAATTAATATTAATACTAAAGAAAAATGAAATTATTTAAAAATCTACTATTAGCAAGTGTACTATTTTTAGGATTTATGACAGCGAATGCACAGTCAAAAGTAGCACATATTAACACACAGGAACTAGTTGCTGCAATGCCTGAAACAAAGCAAATGCAGGAGGAAATGAAAAAAATAGCGCAAGCCTACGATACCGAGTATAAAACACAAGGTAATGCATTGCAAGCGAAGCTTCAAAAATACGATACCGAAGCTGCTACGCAAACAGATGCAGAGAATCAAAAGCGTGCTGCTGAAGTGAAAGGTTTACAAGATAAATTACAATTGTATGGTCAAACTGCACAACAAGAATTGGCTAAAAAACAACAAGACTTGTACCAACCAATTAGCGACAAAGTAAAGAAAGCAATCACTGATGTTGCTGCAGAATTAGGATATGAATATGTATTCGATTCTTCTCCAGGAGCAGGTTTAATTGTATCTAAAGGTAAAGACTTAATGGCTGCTGTTAAAGCGAAATTAGGTATCTAAAAATTACTTATTTCACAAATTAAATCCCACTTCTGAGCGTTATCAGAATGTGGGATTTTTTTATTTTTGTTTTCTTATGAGCACACAACCTATTGGCGTATTTGATTCTGGAATTGGTGGTATTTCTATTTGGAAAGAAATTATCACGCTATTACCCTATGAAAATACTATTTATTTAGCCGATAGTAAAAATGCGCCTTACGGTCAAAAATCAAAAGAAGAAATACTACATTTCAGTATTAAAAATACAGAAAAGCTAATTGAAAAAGGATGTAAAATAATTGTGGTCGCCTGTAATACTGCAACCACAAATGCCATTGCCTATCTACGTCAACACTATAACATTCCTATTATAGGAATAGAACCAGCCATTAAACCCGCAGCCTTACAAACCACTACCAATACCATCGGTATTTTGGCTACAAAGGGCACTCTTTCAAGCGCATTATTTTCTAAAACTTCAGATACCATTGCACCTCAAATTACCGTACTCGAACAAATCGGCGAAGGTTTGGTACCACTAATAGAAACCGGGAAAATTGATACACCGGAAATGGAACAACTATTACAACAGTATTTAATTCCAATGCTTGAAAAAAATATTGATTATCTGGTATTAGGTTGCAGTCATTATCCTTTTTTGATTCCTAAAATTAAAAAGATTGTGGGTACCGGTGTTACGATTATTGATTCTGGCCAGGCAGTCGCTAAACAAACCAAAGCGGTATTACAACAACATGAATTATTAAACAGCAATGAACTAGATGGCAGCCATCAACTGCACAGTAATATTGACACAAAGACATTAGTTGAAATTGTAAAAGGTTTACCGCAACTTTATACGGTAAGTCACCTCGATTTTTAATCGATTATTTCCAGTAAAATAAACTGATTTATTTGATCCTCTCTAAAGTTATTATCGGCCACCACGATGAGCGATCTATTCCCATTTGGCAATAGCGGTCCGAAACAGATTCCCTCTATATTATCAACACTCTTATTGCTTAGTTCAGTTCTTAGTTCCTCAAAATTTAACAGTAGCTTCTTAACTACAGGTTTATAATCTGCAGCTTTTAATTGAGACATGTCAAGCGTATTGCTTGCTTCACTGATAGCTACACTATATATTTTCACTACATTTCCTTGATTTCCATATCCAGTTGAATAGCTTCGTTCCATAACAAAAAGTGTGTTCGCTGAATACCCCAATACGTCAACCACTCCGTTTACCGCAAAATTACCCAATGGTTTTTTTGCAATTTGATCTAATAAATAAGCTATTTGCTTTGTTGCTTTTTTGTTCGAATCAAAATAGGTAAGTCTTACAGGCGCAATTGTTTTTCCCCAGATAGGTTTTGGGCCATCAGCTTCCAAAGGTAATTCGGCAGCGACCCAATACCCTTTATTTTCAAAACCAACACTCAGCCCTTCAAAAACACCATTATCTCTAGGTTTTTGTTTGCTATCTGCCTTAAAATAATTGGGAATCTCAAAGTTTTCAATTCGCTGACCTTGTTGGTTTACAGAGAAGAACATCGGATTTTTTCCTTCCTTTATTTTTCCTTCACTAACGAGTAATACAGCCTCTGTTATCGGGTCAATAACAATCGATTCTAAATCTAAAAAGTTATCATCCGGTTCAACCGCAACCATTTCTTTGAATTTTACCGTATCAAACTTAAAGTTTGCTAGTTCAATCGTTGCACCATAATATCTTGGGTTTTTTGAGTCATCGCACACCAAATAGTAAGTCCCGTTGTGAAAATCAATCCCAGACAATCCGCCAACTACCGTCGAATCAATTAACAAATCATTGGGCACTACATACTCATCTAAAAATTTCAATTGAATGCTATCGGAATCTTTTTTACAACTAAAAATGAACAAACAACCAACAATAAAAACAAATCGTATGATAAAACTACTGATACCAGCTTGCATATTTTATATAGTTGTTAGCAATTCTATCTATTTCGCCAGCAATTAGCTCATTCGAAATATCCTTTACTTTTTTAGCAGGAACACCAGCATAGATACTCCCCGACTCTACTTTGGTTCCTTTAGTTACTACAGCTCCAGCAGCAATAATTGAATTGCTTTCTACAACGCAATCATCCATTATAATACTGCCCATCCCCACCAATACATTGTCATGTATAGTACATCCGTGAATAATTGCATTATGACCTACGGATACATTGTTACCAATAGTAGTAGGACTCTTTTGATACGTACAATGCACTACGGCCCCATCTTGTATATTTACTTTATTGCCCATTTTTATATAGTGTACATCACCACGTAAAACAGCATTATACCAAATACTACATTGGTTACCCATTTGAACATCACCAATTAGTACAGCATTTTCAGCAATAAAACAATCACTACCAAATTGTGGTTCTTTACCTCTTAATTTTTTTATAATCATACCTTGAAGAATCTATGCTGTCTAATCCAGCCAACATTTTAATAACTTTTATTTAAAATAAGACAGTAACTCAGCTTTTTTGGAAGCAGAAACACTTAACTCTTTACCATTAGACAAATATACGGTACCGCCTTTGCCTTTTTTATACGACGCAATATAAGATACATTTACCAAAAACGATTTGTGGATCCGCGCAAACCCATTTTCTTTTAAGATATCTTCAAAATACTTTAAAGTTTTACTTACCAATTTTTTTTGATTAGAAACTAAAAACAATTCTGTGTAATTATCATCCGCTTTACAATACACAATATCTTTCATTTGGAGCACTTCAAACCCATCTTGGGTAGGAATTGTTATTTTCGTATCTGTAATGTTCACTTTAGGAACTAAAACGGTATTCTGAAGGGCATTCTCCTTTATTTTAATTTGAGTCACATAATCTACTGATTTTATCAAATCGTCTATTGAAATTGGTTTCAATAAGTAGTAAGACGCGTGACTGTTTAAAGCATCTATAGCATATTGATCATAAGCCGTCACAAACACCACTTCAAAATCTGTCTGATCTAGTTTATCTAGTAAATCGAAACCGGTACCATAAGGCATTTCTACATCTAAAAAAACCAAATCAAGTTTGTGATTTCTGATCAATAGTAGCGCTTCATCAATATTGGCAGCCTCACCTACAACTTCAACAGTTGGACAGTATTTTGAAAGATAACTTTTTAGAATTTCTCTACTTGTTTGCTCATCTTCTACTATGATGGTTTTTAATTGCATTAGTCCTTTTTTAGCGTTAGCATTACTTTAGTTCCAGTTCCATCATCATGCAAATCTTCAATAAAAACAGCTACTTTATCCTTATACATTTCATTTAAGATTGCAATGCGCTGTTTGATGTTTTGCATTCCCTTAGATTGCTGCTTCTTTTGATATTCTGTTTTTAAGACTTTTGATTTTTTTCTTCCAATACCAGTATCTGTAATTTCTATCAAAAGGGTTTCTTTATCTTTTTGAGCAACAACTACTTTTAAAAACCCTTTTTCTTTTTTATATCGCAATCCGTGCCATACGGCATTTTCTATATATGGTTGTAGTAACATTGGCGGAATTTGAAATTGACTTTGGTCGATAGAATCTGCTACTTTTAACTCATAATCAAATTTATCTTGAAAACGAGAATGCTCCAATTTTAAATACAATGCTAACAGTTCCAATTCCTTTTCGAGCGGTATAAAATCTTCCTCCGAATTCACTAAAACACTGCGCATGAGCGTTGAAAAATCGGTTAAGTACCTATTGGCTGTACGTTCATCATTTTGTGCGATAAAACTATTTACAGAATTCAATGCATTAAAAATAAAATGAGGATTCATTTGTGTCCGCAATGATTTTAATGCCAATAAATTATTTGCCAACCTGCGTTGTTTGTTACTTCTAAACATCCAAAACAATGAGAATAGTAGCAATAACAAACCTGTAAGTAAGGCATAAATAATCACGCGTTGACGCTTGTCATTTTCAATGGTTAGTCTGTTCTCTGTTTGATATAATTGTATTTTACTCTCTGAAAGTTCTCTGTCTTTTTCTAAACTTGAAATTCTGTTTTGCTTTTCAGACAAATCTCTGTTTAATGTAACAACAGCATTGATTTCATTTTCTTTTTGCTTATACGCCTTATCAACTAGTGAAACATATTTTTTATAGTTGCTAAGTGCCTTATCGTCATTACCCAAAGTAACATAAGCTTCAGATAATTTTTGCACTGCGTTTTTTTGTGTCTCTATATCATTTGTACTTTCAGCCTCTGCGGCACTTTCTTCAAACAAGGTAATGGCTTCATTGGTTTTATTCTGCTTTAAATAGGCATTTCCTAAATCAAGCTTTGCTTTTGGCTTCGTAAGCACTTCCCCTTCATCTTCAACTAACACATCTTTTAAATCAGCAGCCTCCAAACCTTTCAATGTCTGTTGACGTTGTTGAACTTCTTTATCAATGTTTTTATTTCTACTGTAAAAATCAGCTGCTCGTTTGCTTTCAATCACGCCTTTTTTAGGACTTTGGCTGGGGCTAACAATAGACTGCAATAAATAATCTTCGGCTCGATCCGTTTTTCCCTGAGCTTCTAAAACTTCAGAAATTTTAACGTTTAAATCGGCTACTTTTTCCTCATTCGAGAGTCTTTTAGCAACATTCAGCGCAATTTGATATTGATTGTATGCTTTGTTATATTGCTTTAATTTGACAAAAACAGTCCCCAATCCTTCATAAGCTTCAAGTTTCTGAGTCGTAGTAGCGGTGCTACTCTTCAACACTTCGTTATACTGATGCTCACTAAGCTGATAGTTTGAATTGAATAAAAAAGCCTTTGCCAATTGTAATTGAAAAGTGGTACTTGGCACATTTTCAACGGCGATCTTATAATTACTTACCGCCAAATCATATTGCTTTAAATTCATATACACATCACCTAAAAGGCCATACGATGTAGCTAACTGCGTTTTGTTTTTTGTTTGACTCGCAATTTCAAGAGCTGTACTTATATAATCAATACTTTTAGTGGGCGTGCTTCTTTTATAACTAGTTGCAGAATCAATAAATACTTGAAACAGCTTTGCGTTACCTATACTTGCTTTTTTAGCCGATCTTAAGTCACTCGACCTCTCCTTTCTTTCTGCTTCTATTTGTGCTGATTGATCTTCTACTTCATAGTAAATACTTCCATCAAGTCTATAGGAATTGATAAACTCCCCGTTTAAACTCAATACAATAATATCCCCATTTTTTGCATTGATAGAAAACTCCCCATTGGCATCTGTAATGGTTGAAAGGCCTTTTCCCTTCACGCGCACTTGGATACCTTGTAATGGCTTTCCAGATTCATCTGTAATTCTATCAGCATAAATTTTAACAGGCATACCCTTCTCGGTTGCTACTTGTGCATTCAAACCAAGTGCAAACAATAAAAATACAATCAGTATGTGATGTTTTCTTTTCATCGTAATTATTAACGTGGTAAATCTACATACTTAAATTTACTTACTAAAATAGCACCCTGTTAAAAACACCCTTTTTATAGCTTAAAAACCCCTACAAATAACCGCTTACTCTTTCAAAAGACCCGTTTACTCATTGATAAGGCTGGTTTACGCACTTCTAATTTTTTATGGCCCATTTCACAGCTACTTTTACTTAAAATTAAAAACAAAATAATTATGAAAAATTTCAAGCACTTACTCATTCTATTACTTGCCATGACCACCTTAAGTGTGGCAGCAACTACTGAAAACCCTACTAAGAAGCATGCAATAAAAGTTGCTTTATTATTAGACACTAGTAATTCGATGGATGGTTTAATCAATCAGGCCAAATCACAGTTGTGGGAAATTGTAAATGAACTGTCATATGCCAAATGTGAAGATCAAAACCCCGATCTATTGATTTCATTATACGAATATGGCAACGACCATTTATCTTCTGAAGAAGGATATATCCGTCAAGTAATTGGATTTAGTGCTGATCTTGATGAAATTTCTGAAAAGCTATTCTCCTTAAAAACCAATGGCGGTAACGAATTTTGTGGCCAAGTGATACAAACCTCTTTAAAACAATTGAATTGGGGAACCAATAAAACCGATTTAAAACTCATTTTTATTGCTGGTAACGAACCTTTTACTCAGGGTAAAATTAATTATACAGATGCCGCTACACAAGCCAATGAACAAGGTGTGGTTATAAACACCATCTTTTGCGGAAACTATCAAACTGGCGTCTATGGTAAATGGCAAGATGGTGCCAGACAAACCAATGGTGATTATATGGCCATAGATCAGAATGAAGCCATAGTACATATTGCCTCTCCTTATGATGACATCATCATTCAATTGAATAAAAAATTAAATGACACGTACATTTACTACGGAAATCAAGGTAGAAACAAAATGGCTTTACAGGCAGAACAAGATAGTAACGCCGAATCTTTAGATGAAGTGGTTGTAGTAAAAAGGGCAGTAAGTAAAAGTTCGAGAGTTTATAAAAATTCTTCTTGGGATTTAGTTGATGCCGAAAAAGAAACCGGTTTTAGTTACGGAAAACTCGATAAAAAAAGTTTGCCAAAACAACTTCAAGGTAAATCATCTGAAGAACTAAAAGCCTATGTCTCGCAACAAAGTAAAAAGCGCTTAGAAATTCAACGTGAAATCAACACATTAAACACCAAGAGAAATGTATATGTTGCTCAAAAAAGAAAAGAAAGCAATAGCAAAAGTTTAGATAAAGCACTCATTGAAGCCATTAAAAGGCAAGCCAAAACAAAGAATTATGTTTGGTAAATCAAAAGCTCACATTTGTGGGCTTTTTTTATACAATCTTCACTAACTTTGCACCAAATTTAAAACAGATGCAAACATTTAATATTACCATAGAAAACACAGCGAATGAGGCAATCATAAAGTTTGTGGCCAATACCATTTTAACCGACGGCAGCTATGAGTATAACACAATTGAAGAAGTTAAAAACTCGAGTTTAATTCAGCAGTTTTTTCATTTACCTTTTGTAAAAAAAGTATTTGTAACTGCCAACTTTATCGCGATAGAACGCTACAATATTGTTGAATGGAATGATGTAAAAGACGAGCTTAAAACCGTTATAGAAAACCATTTGAACACGCATCAGACCATATTTACTCAAAACCAAAACAAAAAAGTAATTATTGAAGTTTATGGAGAAAGCACTCCAAATCCGGCTGTGATGAAATTTGTAACGAATAAACTGCTAACTTCTCAAAATATTGAGATTAAAACTGTGGAAGATGCTACCGAAGTACCACTTGCCAAGGCGCTTTTCAATTTCCCTTTTGTAAATGAAGTTTTTATTTCTGAAAACTATATTTCAATTACAAAAGATAACTCTATTGAATGGTTTGAAATCACTACAGAATTACGTGATTTCTTGAAAAGCTATATCATGGAAAATAAACCGGTCATCACTGAAAATTTTGAACCTATCGTAAATAAGGCTATTGAATTGGAACCGATTGATGTAGAAAATTTAGATGATGTTTCACAAGAAATCATTGCTATTTTAGATGAGTATATTAAACCCGCAGTAACTTCTGATGGCGGCAACATCCTATTTCAATCGTATCATGTAGCAAGTAAAACAGTAAATGTTGTATTGCAAGGCGCTTGTAGCGGCTGCCCTTCATCTACAATTACACTTAAAAACGGAATTGAAGCAACCTTAAAACAATTACTACCGAACAAAATAGAGGAAGTGGTTGCCATTAATGGATAAAAAGGTCTGAACTATTTTGTATCTTTACAGTTCATTGAATTTTTTAATCTTAAAACAAAATAGTCATGGCAATAATGAAAGTTATTGAGGTAATGGCCAATTCTGACAAAAGTTGGGAAGACGCCACTCGTAAAGCAGTTAAACACGCTTCAAAAAGTGTAAAACACATTAAATCAGTTTTTGTACAATCACAAAGCGCCGTTGTTGAAGGTGACGAAGTACAAGAATTTCGTGTAAACGTAAAAATTACATTTGAAGTAAAATAACTACTTCTGTATATTCTACATAATTAAAGCGTTTTGACATCACTTAAAACGCTTTTTTATTTCTTAAATTTGTACGAATGGTTTACCGCGTTTCATTTCTTTTGATTGCCTGTTTGCTATTATCTAGTTGTTCGCCTAAAAAAGAAAAAATGTCAAATCACATCTATACAAATGGCTTAATTAATGAAACGAGCCCTTATTTATTACAGCATGCCCACAATCCGGTAGACTGGCAACCTTGGAATAAAAAAACGCTTGAAAAGGCAAAAAAAGAAGGCAAACTACTACTTATTTCTATTGGTTATGCCGCTTGTCATTGGTGCCATGTAATGGAACGTGAAAGTTTTGAAGACCTTGAAGTTGCTGAAATTATGAATGCGCACTTTATCAATATAAAAATTGATAGAGAGGAACGCCCAGATGTAGATCAAATTTATATGAATGCCGTTCAACTAATGACCGGTAGTGGTGGCTGGCCATTAAATTGCGTTGCTTTACCCGACGGAAGACCCGTATGGGGAACAACCTACTTACCAAAAGAAAATTGGATAGATGCCCTCAACCAACTATCAAAAGTATACCAAGAGCATCCTGAAAAAATGGAAGAATATGCTTCAAAACTTACCGAAGGCGTAATTAACTCCGATTTAATATCCTCAAATGAAAACGAAAAAAGCTTTACAAGAACTGAGCTAGATACCACCGTAACACATTGGGAAAAATATATGGATTTTGACCTTGGTGGCCCAACCGGTTCTCCGAAGTTTCCGATGCCAAACAACTATCAGTTTTTATTGCGTTATGGGGTGCAAACAGCTAATAACAACATCTTGGCTTACGTAACGAATACCCTTGACAAAATGGCTATGGGTGGAATTTACGATCAAGTAGGCGGCGGTTTTGCGCGCTATGCTGTCGATGCCAAATGGCACATTCCACATTTTGAAAAAATGCTTTATGACAATGGTCAATTAGTTAGTTTATATGCCGATGCCTATCTCGCTACCAAAAATCCACTTTACAAAGATGTCGTTTACCAAACTACAGCCTTTATTGAACGAGAACTTACCAATAAGAACGGTGCGTTTTATACGTCACTAGATGCTGATAGTAAGAATGAAAAAGGTGCCTTAGAAGAAGGTGCGTTTTATGTTTGGAGTAGTACCGAATTAAAAACATTCATTGGAGCAGATTTTGACCTTTTTAGCGATTATTATAATATTAGTACTGATTGGAAATGGGAACACGAGAATTACAATTTACACCGCACTAAGACGAACGAAGAAATAAGTAATAAACACGGGATTTCCAATGCCGATTTATTTCAAAAAGTGACTAATTGGAAATCTGTTTTACTAAAGGAACGTGCCAAAAGAGACCGCCCGCGATTGGATGACAAAATCTTGACTTCGTGGAATGCGTTAATGCTCAAAGGCTATACCGATGCCTATCGCGCTTTTGACGATTCTCGCTTTTTAGATAGTGCGTTAAAGAACGGTCATTTTATCCTAAAAAATCAACTAAGAGCAGATGGCGGATTAAATAGAAACTTTAAAAATGGCAAAAGCACTATTAATGGCTATTTAGAAGATTATGCCACCACCATTGATGCTTTTATTAGTTTGTATCAGGTCACACTCGATGAGCAATGGTTAACGATAGCAAAACAGTTAGCTGATTATTGTTTTGAACATTTTTACGATCCAACAAGCAGTCTCTTTTATTTTACTTCTAACGAAGATGATGATTTAATAGCGCGTAAAATTGATACCGATGATAATGTAATACCGTCATCAAATTCAATAATGGCTATAAACTTGTTTTTATTAGGGCACTATTACGGCGTTAAGCAGTATTCACAAACTGCAACTCAAATGTTACACAACGTAAAGGACAAAGCATTAAAATATGGTTCAGGCGCCTCTAACTGGTTATTACTATACATGAACCAAATTGGCAGCTTTTACGAAATTGCCATTTCTGGAAAAGAGGCAAAAACGCGATTGAAAGAGCTCAATAAACACTACCTACCAAACAAACTTATTGTTGGTAGTATCGCAGCGAGTAATTTACCTTTGCTCGAGTATAAATTCAATGCTGATAAAACTACAATTTATGTCTGTGTGGATGGTACTTGTAAATTACCCGTATCGGAAACTAAACAGGCACTTTCACAACTTAAAATAGAAATATAATGGATATTTTACAACTTATTTTTGTGGCACTGGTTGCTATTTTACATACCTACTTTATGGTTTTAGAAATGTTTTACTGGACAAAACCCAAAGGTTTAAAAGCGTTTGGATTAACGTCAGAATTTGCAGAACAATCTAAAGCATTGGCTGCCAATCAAGGACTGTATAACGGCTTCATTGCAGCTGGTTTAATCTGGTCAATGATCAACACCACTTTTTCTGTTCAAATTGCAATTTTTTTCTTATCATGTGTTATTATTGCTGGTATTTATGGAGCCTACTCTACTAAGAAAATAAAACTCTTTTATGTGCAATCTATTCCGGCGATTATTGCACTACTATTAATCTTAATCAAAAACTAACAAATGGATAACTTAACTTTTTACGCTGATAAATTACTCACACTTATTATAGATTACTCGCCCAAGGTTTTAACGGCATTGGCAGTCTTACTTGTGGGCTTGTGGGCAATTAAATTTATTATAAAATACGCCCGAAAATTAATGGTTAAAAGAGGCATAGAAGAAACCTTACAAAAGTTTTTGAGCAACCTCTTAGGCTGGACACTAAAGGCCTTATTATTTGTAACTGTAATTTCTCAACTTGGAGTACCCGCTACCTCCTTTGTGGCCATTTTAGGTGCCGCTGGATTGGCCGTTGGTTTGGCACTTCAAGGATCCTTAGCCAATTTTGCCGGAGGCGTTTTAATTATGATTTTCAAGCCCATAAAAGTTGGTGACTTTATTAAAGCCCAAGGTGAAGAAGGCGCTGTAAAAGCAATTGAAATTTTTACCACCAAACTAACTTCTGTAGATAGCAAAGAAATCATCATCCCCAACGCAGCATTATCTAACGGAACGATCATTAATTATTCGACAGAGCCTATTAGACGGATTAATTTTGTTTTTGGAGTGGGATATGATTCTGACATAAAGAAAACCAAGGAGGTGCTGATGAATATAATAACCTCGCACCCAAAAGTATTAAAAGAACCCATACCGATTGTTGCGCTTTCTACTCTAAATGATAGCTCCTTAGATTTTATAGTGAGACCATGGGTTTTAAATGAAGATTATTGGCCTACTTATTTCAACCTAACCGAACAAATTAAAGAAGCACTAGATGCAGCAGGCATTGATATACCATATCCTCATACCGTAGAAATTCAAAAGCAAGCTTAGTTTTTTGCTTTTGTTATCATAAAATCTTTTAAATAAAAAGGTTCAAAATAAGCGACATCTTCGATGTCGTTTTTTTTGTATTTAGCATACGATAGCTGCGCCATTTGCTTTGCTGAAGGAAAATATCCATCTAAAAAAATAGCATTTTTATGTTGAATAAGGGCTTTGCATTTAGCAGCACCATCTCCTAAAAAATAAACAGCCCCCGCTTCTAAATAAGTGTCAAATGAGGTGCTATCAATAACTTCTGCTTGAATCTCTCTAATTTGATTATAGTTGTTGTCGTAAATAGCACTATAAACCTCCATACGCCTTGCATCTAGCATGGGTACAATGACGCCTGCATCTGCTTGTATCGCATTCGCTAAGGAGGTTAGCGTTGGAATGGCAATCAATGGTTTGTCTAAACTAAAACAAAGCCCTTTAGCCGTTGAAACTCCAATACGCAAACCCGTATAAGAACCCGGCCCCATACTTACAGCGATGGCCTTTAAATCATCTATTGAACAATGAGCAGCAAGAAGTACCTCTTCAATAAAAACATGTAAATTTTCGCCATGAGAATAACTTCCATCATTCACTTCTTTTAAAGCGAGAACTTCTCCATTTTGAGAGAGGCTAACTGAACAATTTTTAGTAGCCGTTTCTATGTTAAGTATTAATGACAAAGCTTCTTTAATTTTAGGCAAAGATACATTTAATAACAAAAAAACCTCACTAGTAAAAGAAGTGAGGTTTATTGTAGTATTATTGGTTCGAACTTAATCAACAACAATCGGTTCTCCGTAATAAAATTGAAGCACCTTGGTTTTAAATACATAGTCGTATTTAGCTCGTATCAATGAAGACTCCGCATTTACTTGACGGTTTCTCACCTGATCAAAATCAAATAAGGTCATGGCTCCATAGTTATATCTTTCTTGTGCATTTTTAAATGCCTCGTCTTGAGCTATCACTGATTTTTGTGCAGAAACAAATGTTTTAGCAGCCGCTTTAGCATCTAAAAATGCCCTTTCAATTGTCTCCTTCAATTGTAATTTTTGATCTTCTAAGCGCAGTTCTCCTATTTTTTGGTTGATAACAGATCGATTTACATTCGATTTTGTTTGCAATCTATTAAAAATTGGGATGTTTAAAGACAAGCCTACACTGTAACCAAAATTATCACTGAACTGACTATTAAAACTAGCATTGTCAAAGATATCATTGAAAAAGTGTTGGTAACTTGAACCAGCTCCTGCCGATAAGGACAGCGATGGTAAAAAAGCACCTTTTGCAATTTCTATCGCTAAATTGGCATTTTCAACATCATTTTTTGCTCTTTCTATCTCAGGTCTATTTAGGAGGGCTTTGTCATACACCATAGTAGAATTGTCATATAACAACGCCGCAGAAGGAGATCCTACTTCCATTGTTGCTATATCAAAATTTTCCGTTGAAATTTGCAATAATTGCGCCAGTGTCAATAAGGCCAAATCCAGACCGTTTTCTTGTGCAATTACATTTTGTGCATCAGCAGCCAATGTTGATTCTGCATTCAACAATTCACCTTTCGCAACTACACCAGCATCCACTTGACTCTTAACAACATCTATTTGCTTTTCGCTAATTTCATATTGTTTATTTGCCACGTTCAAATTTTCCTTAGCAAAAAGAATGTTCAAATACGCGTTGACAACAAATAACGAAATATCATCTTGAATTTTCTCCAAATCGAGCTTGCTCGATGCAACCCCTAACTCAGCTTGTTTGTATACGTTTAAATTTCTAAATCCATTAAACAAGGTTACACCACTGTTTAAGTTAATTGAAGTTCGGAAATTATCTGCTGATATTCTTGAACCACTTTGCCCAATCGAAGAACCAAAATTAAACCCAGGTGAGGCTGAAACGCTTAAATTTGGCAAGAAATTACCTTTGGCATTAATTACGTCTTCCTCACTTAGCTTTACACCAAGTTCGTTTTGTTTGATGGTTATATTATTTTCTAAGGCATAATCAACACATTCTCTTAAAGTCCATTGTTTTTGTTGAGCCAATGTTGTTGAAATTACAAGAAATGTAATTAGTACGCTTAACGATGTTTTCATAAATTAATTTTGTTGTAATAAAACCACAAATAACACGATGATAGTGATGCGGATTGGTTTTACAGATTTCTGATTTTTCTATATGACGACTAAAATTAAAACTTGTTACACATTATTTTTATTTGTGTTGTATTAAAGTTTTAATTTCTTCCAGTTTTTGTACAAAAAGTAGGCACCAATCCCTGCTAAAACATAAGGAAATGCCATTAAATAGAGTATTCCTGTATTGAGTGATTCTGCTACTTCAGCATCACCAGATTCAACAACAGCTTTACACATGGCACACTGCGCAGAAATTGATTGTGCCATTAAAAAAATAAATATAAACAGTATTCTTTTCATTCAAATCTAGTAATAAGGTGCTATCATAACATATACAACAACGCCCGTTGTAGCAACATATAACCACAGCGGAAAGGTAATTCTAGCTATTTTTTTATGACGTTCAAAATCATTCGTAATTGCGCGTACATACGTAATTAATACAAAGGGAATAACAATGATCGACAATAATATATGAGTAATTAATATGAAGTAATAAAAATACTTAATGTTTCCATCTCCTCCAAAAGTTGTTGAATCAGACGTCATGTGATAGGCAACATACATTGCTAAAAAAGCAACGGAACAGGCAATTGCTGTTTTCATTAAATACTCATGTACTTTTCTCTTTTTCTTTTTAATTGCTACTACCGCGGCAATTAGTAACAGTGCAGTAACCGCATTTACGCTGGCATAAATAGGAGGTAAAAATGACAAAGGTTCAACATTGGGTATCTTAACCGTAAATAATACCGCCACCACCACAGGAATGGCTATAGAAAGTAGCACAATCCATTTATTATATTTGTTTGCAGAAGTAATTTTTTGACTCATTATTATTCCTCTAATAATTTAGCAATATCCTCTTTTAAGATTTCTATTTGCTCACTTTCTGTTCCCTGGTAATACACAATAGGATTTCCATGTGCATCTCTTCTACATCTTATAAACCCCTCTTTGTCAATGAGTGCAAAATACCCTTGATGCTCAAAACCACCTGCAACATCTGGGTTGATCCCAGTAAAAATATTCAATCCTTTATTTGAGAGCTCATAGATAGCACTAATATCACCTGTAAGCATGTGCCAATTTAATGAAGTAACACCATATTCTTCAGCATATTCCTTAAGTACTATTGGGGTGTCATTTTTTGGGTCGATGGTAAAAGAAGCAATACCAAAGTTGTCATTATCGCCAAATTCTTTCTGTAACTTCAACATATTACGGTTCATAATCGGACAAATAGAAGGGCAGGTTGTAAAAAAGAATTCGGCTACATAAACCTTTCCTTTATAATCATCATTACTAATCAATAAGCTGTCTTGATTTCGAAATGTAAATGCGGGCATTTTTCTGTCAACACCCTCTACTTCCAGATAGGACAAGCTTCCTTCTGTAACTTTATTCATTCGCGTTCCTACATTTACATCATTCTTGCTAATTCTATCTACTACCTTAGGAACAGCCCAGATACCAAAGAGTAAAATAATAAATGAAATGCCTATATATGAATTTTTCTTTTTCATCAACTCGCTACCTTTATATTTCTCTATTATACTTTTTTAAAGCCAATCTATATTCAGCTACAAGCACTTTTACATCATCAACCATTTTATTATGTATGGGTGAAACTGTTTCTGCACTATATCCATAGAGTATTCCATTGGCTACATCTTCATCATCTGTTCGTCCTCGTAAGTGCATTTCTTTATCAATAATAAAGGCATATTCAGAGTAGCTATTTTGGTTTAGACTGTAAGTTGTCTTTAGGCTAGCAAAAAGCGTTTCAATTTGTTCTGGCGTATTAAAAACAAACTTCCATTTACTCATATCAGTTACAAAGGCGATCTTCTCTTTGAGCTTTTCGGCCGCTACTTCGTTTCCAATAGGGCTCACAGCAATCACTTGGAAATCTGTAAACTTATGAAAGTGCTTGTAAATTTTTTCATTCAAGTTCAATGCATTTGTTTTGGAAGATTCAAGGTCACTTCCCAAAAAGCACAAAATGGTGATTTTACCATCCAATGAAAGTGCTGATTCATCATCTGCTATAAAGTTCTTAATATCGCCTACTTTCTCGGTTAGCACCGGAAGCTTTGCAAAATTATTTGTTCCTGTAAGCAGGAAAATATAAAATAATAAGGGTACGATAAATAAACTGAAGAGTATCCAAAAATTTTTAGCTTTCACTTTAGGTGTTTTTTATATTTCAAACAAAAAAAAAGCGATTCTAGGAACCGCTTCAATTAGTTATTTTACGTAGTTCCAACTAACATATGGAAACAGTCTATCATGTATGTAATTCCCTTCTATCAATAGTAGGGTAGTTAAGTAACATATTAAGAATACTGTTGTCCAAACAATAGCTCTTCTTAAACTCGTTTTCTCTTGTTTTAAATGCATAAAATACCATGTAATACCATATGCTTTCACTAAGGTCAATATGAGGAAGATCCAGTTTAAAAAACTGGTTCCTAAAAAGTGAGTCAAGTGTAACGATGCTGGTTTAATAATCCCCAGTATTACTTCAACTACTGTAATTAGCGAAAGAAAGCCAAATACTTTCCAAATTAAACCCGTATGTGATTCGTGTGCTTCTGCGTGTGCCATTTTATTATTTATTTTAAACTAGATAGAAGAATGTAAATACAAATACCCATACCAAATCTACAAAGTGCCAGTATAAACCAACTTTCTCTACCATTTCATAGTGTCCTCTTTTTTCGTAGGTTCCAATAATAACATTAAAGAAAATAATGATATTAATCAATATTCCTGAGAATACGTGGAATCCGTGAAAACCTGTAATGAAAAAGAAGAAATCTGCAAATAGTGTTTTACCGTACTCGTTGACTTTTAAATTAGCTCCCATAACTACATCAGTAGCTCTAGCTAGGTACTTATTCGCTTCTTCTCTAGATAATATCTTTTTCTTTTTTATCTCTAAGTCTATCTCTTCACTTCTTAAACCAACATCTGGATTTGCATTAAAACTTGATACAACTTCAGCTAAGGTATAAGGTGGTAAGGTACCGGCCTCTTCAACAAACCACAAGCCCGTACTTCTTGTTTGTTGTACTCGATCATGATCTGTTTTTATCACAAAATCACTCAACGCTATTTGATGTCCGTCTTTATCTACAAACTGGGCAATCTTACCATCTTGCAACATTACTGCACCGTAGGTACCATTAATAAAATTTTTCCACTCCCAAGCTTGTGAGCCTAAGAAAATTAACCCTCCCACAATGGTTAGTAACATATAGATGATTACTTTTCCTTTCTTCATTTGATGACCAGCGTCTACCGCTAATACCATTGTCACTGATGAAAAAATTAAAATAAACGTCATAAATGCCACATAGTACATTGGAAAGTGTCCATGTACAAAAGGAACGTGGGTAAATACTTCATCAGCAATAGGCCAGCTTTCTAAAAATTTAAAACGCATAAGACCATATGCTACTAAAAATCCTGAAAAAGTTAGTGCATCAGACATGATAAAAAACCACATCATCATTTTGCCATAGCTAGCAGCAAAAGGCTTTTTACCTCCGCCGCTCCAAACCTCTTCGGTTGAATTTTCAGTAACTACTGTTGCTTCCATATAGTTTGTTTCGTTGTTTTTTGGTTTATTGTATTAACAGCCAATTAGGCTCTTTATTTCATAAAAGCAAAAGTAAAAAACTTATATGACATAAACCAACTGTTTAAAATTGTTTTTTTTGCGAATACTATTTCGGTTATTATCTAATAAAATAGAAAAACACGAATAGCAAAACCCAAAGAATATCAACAAAATGCCAAAAAATGGCTCCTAATTCTAAGCCTAAAAATAGGCTTGAATTATATCGTTGTTTAAAATGATTATAAATTACTACTGTAATTACAAGAAGACCCGCAAAAATATGCACTAAATGCATTAACGAAATCACTACCAACAAGGCCCCTGATACCACACTGTCTTTTCCTGCAGCATAAAACCCTGCTGCTCTTAGTTGATAAAATCCTTCTACTTGAAAATAAACAAAACCGAGCCCTAATAGCAATGTTGCTAATAAATAGATGCTCGTTTGTTGTCTCTTGTCTTTTTTTATACTTCTTTTTGCCAATATAAAAGTAAGACTACTAAGAATAATTAAAAGGGTACTTATATACAAGGCTTGAGGCAATTCAAAAGACACCCAATCTTCACGTTTTCTACTTATAATATAAGCACTGGTTAGACCTGCAAACATCATCACCATACTCACCATAGATATATATAGCATTTGTTTCGATGTTTTACTTTTTACTGATACCTCCATAATTAGTGTAAGAATTTATCTACTACGTAGATTATTTGAATTGCGGTTATATATAAAACACTTGACAACATTAATTGCCTCGCTATTTTATCTGTTTGTTTTTTATGCAGTTGAATTCCAAAATACAGCATAAAAATTCCCAATGCAAAAATGAGAACAGCTGCAACGGGCGACAAATACAAACTACCTGTTAACTTCAGCACCGGAAAAACAGAGACCACAATCATCCAAACAGTATAAAGAATAATTTGAGCGGTTGCTTTTCTGTTTTTTTCACCTGTTGGCAGCATATTAAATCCTGCTTTTTTATACTCGTCATGCTGTAACCAACCAATGGCCCAAAAATGAGGAAATTGCCAAAAAAACTGAATCATAAATAACATACCTGGCTCCACAGCAAACTGATTAGTTGCGGCGACCCATCCTAACATAAATGGAATGGCCCCTGGTATGGCTCCTACAAACACCGCTAATGGCGTTACTGCCTTTAATGGGGTGTAAACACTTGCATACAAAAATATAGAGATGGCGCCAAACATGGCGGTTTTAGCATTGATAGAATATAAAATACCTATGCCTAAAAGAGCGAAGGTAACACCAATAATCATGGCTGTATTCACAGACATTCGCCCCGTAGGTAACGGCCTGTTTTGTGTACGTTTCATTAATTTATCGGTATCCTTCTCAATAATTTGATTAAATGTATTGGAAGCACCTACCATTAAATAACCACCAATGGTCAATAAAATAAGAGTGGATATTTGAACTGTTTCAACCGCCAAGAGATAACCTGCAATCGATGAAAAAACAACACTTAAGGATAAACCCACCTTGGTTATTTGTTTAAAATCATCAAATATTGAAGTCAAACTAGAAATTTTTGAAGCTGTTTTGTACGTAGTTTGCATATACTTTGCTAAAATCGATGCAAATATATTTATTAATTCCCTATTAACCATGTTAAAAATAAGTCTTTATAAAATAGATTTATAAAAACTTTAAAAAACTCTTTGCGATTAATATAAATGTATTAAATTTGCCCTCGCATTTAAACAATGCAATGTTCTTTAAAAGACATCCCGCGAAAGTAGCTCAGGGGTAGAGCATCACCTTGCCAAGGTGGGGGTCGCGGGTT
>CAXBMA010000008.1:0-147299 GCA_963976855.1 uncultured Aureibaculum sp.
TCCCTAAAGCACTTCCCATAACCATAGTAGGTACAATGACACCACCTACACCTCCAGCAGCAAAAGTAATCGTCATGGCAACAGCTTTAAATACGGTAAAGCCAAATAAGAGTATAATGACAACCCAAATATTGTCGATATAGGCATCAAACGGATTGGAGCCTAAGGCATGTAAATAATTGCCTTCAAATAAATCTTTGGTGAATCCTAGGCCCTCCCCGTAAAGTGGCGGAATGAAATACAGCATAATACCAATGGCAAACCCACCAATTAACAACTTTACAAAACGACTTTTAAATCGCTCAAAAAAAGCATAAATGGCAAAATATATTTTGGTAAAATAGACAGAAGCAACACCGGTACCGATACCTAATACGATATAAAATAGGGTTTCACTACTGGTAAATTTATCGGTTAAATTAAAATTGAAAAATAATTCATCTCCTAAAAAAAAGTAAGAGGTCAAAATGGAAGAGATTGATGCAATTAGTAAAGGCACCAATGAGGCAAAAGCCAAATCTAAACTAAATACTTCTATAGCAAATACAATACCTGCTATAGGCGATTTAAACATGGATGCCATGGCAGCTGCAGAGGCACAAGCAATCAATACGGTGCGTGTTTTTTTATCTACATGTAATAACTTACTTAAATTCGAACTAATGGCGGATCCAGATGTTATCGTAGGCCCTAAGAGCCCTACTGAACCACCAAAACCCACGGTTAATGGAGCCAAAATTAAAGGTTGATAAATTAGGCGGTAAGACATAAATCCCTTTTGCCGTAATAAGGAGTAGAGTAAAGATGGAATTGCTCTTTTAATATACGGAGGAACCGAAGGGCTTAGTTTCTTTTTAAATACGTACTTTCTTAAAAGATAGACGAATAATAAACCGAAGACAGGAAGTATAAAATACAACTGATTTTGAGAGAAAATGATTCCTTTTTCTAAAACGCTTTCAATAGAATAAGTGATGTTTTTTAAAGTTACTGCAGCCAAACCAGCCAATAATCCTACTAACATACTCAACAGATACACAAAGTTTTTTTGCGATACTTTTTTGTACCTCCAAATATGAAACCGCTTTAAAATGTGTTGTTTGGGCATAGTTTAAAACTACTAAAAAATCTTGTCTTAATACACCAAACTTTAGTAAAGGTATATATTTGAGCTATTTTTTATGAATTGAGATTCAATTTCAAATTTAACTCCGTTAACTGTGCCTCGTCTAAAGGCGCAGGTGCGTCAATCATAACATCACGGCCCGAATTATTTTTAGGGAATGCAATAAAATCACGAATGGTTTCTTGTCCGCCTAAAATAGCTACGAGTCTGTCCAACCCAAAAGCAATACCTCCATGAGGTGGTGCCCCATATTCAAATGCATTTAGTAAAAATCCGAATTGTGCTTTTGCTTCTTCTGGCGAAAAGCCCAAGTGATCAAACATCAATGCTTGTGTGGTTTTGTCGTGTATTCTTATTGAACCTCCGCCAATTTCATTCCCATTCAATACCAAATCATAAGCATTAGCTCTTACCTTTCCAGGATCAGTGTCTAGCAAGCTCATATCTTCTGGCTTGGGTGAGGTAAACGGGTGGTGCATTGCATGGAAACCTTTGGTTTCTTCATCCCATTCCAATAATGGAAAATCGACAACCCACAAGGGTGCAAATACTTCAGGATTGCGTAAGCCCAGACGTTCAGCAAGTTCCATACGCAAGGCTGATAGTTGTGCGCGTACTTTAGAAGCATCACCTGAAAGGACACAAATTAAATCACCTGCTTTGGCACCGGTAGCTTCCGCCCATTTTGCCAAATCATCTTGGTCATAAAATTTATCGACCGACGATTTAAAGCTATCATCGTCATTAAAACGACAATAGACCATTCCTAAAGCGCCAATTTGTGGGCGACGCACCCAGTCAATCAATTTGTCAATTTCTTTTCTCGTATACGAATTTCCGCCTGGCACGGCAATACCAACAACCAATTCGGCCTGATTAAAGACATTAAATTCTTTGTGTTGGGCGACAGCATTCAACTCACCAAATTCCATCCCAAAACGGATATCTGGTTTGTCGTTGCCATATTTTTTCATGGCTTCATCATAGGTCATTCTAGGAAACGCAGGTACTTCAACGCCATTGATTTCTTTTAACAAATGTCTCGTAAGTCCTTCAAAAGCATTTAGAATATCTTCTTGTTCAACAAAAGCCATTTCACAATCTATTTGTGTAAACTCGGGCTGTCTGTCGGCACGTAAATCTTCATCTCTAAAGCATTTTACAATTTGAAAATATTTATCCAATCCACCTACCATAAGTAGTTGTTTGAAAGTTTGTGGACTCTGAGGTAAGGCATAAAATTGCCCTTCATTCATACGGCTAGGGACTACAAAATCACGAGCTCCCTCTGGAGTGGACTTGATCAAATAAGGTGTTTCTACCTCTATAAAACCATCATTTGATAAATAGCTGCGTACTTCTTGAGCTACTTTCGAACGAAATATTAATTTATTTTTTACTGGATTACGACGGATGTCTAAATAGCGGTATTGCATACGAAGTTCTTCACCACCATCTGTAGTATCTTCAATGGTAAACGGAGGAAGCTTTGCTTCATTAAGTACCGTCAATTTTGAAACCAAAATCTCTACATCTCCAGTTGTGATATTGGCATTTTTAGATTGGCGTTCTATGACTTCACCAGTTACTTGAATTACAAATTCTCTCCCTAAGGTTTTTGCAGCTGCAAATATGGATTTATCAGTACGCTCTTCATCTAAAATTAACTGAGTAATACCATATCTGTCTCGTAGGTCTATCCATATCATAAATCCTTTATCACGTACTTTTTGTACCCAACCTGATAGGGTTACTGTAGTACCTACATCTGATAATCGTAATACTCCGTTGGTATGCGTTCTATACATTTTATTTTCTTTCTAGCGTCACCCTGAGCGCAGTCAAAGGGTTTTTTTCTAATTAAGCTGCAAAATTAGCGATTTTAACAATAATAAGAATCATTTTGTCAGTTATTTTGGCCGCTTGAATTATAGATGGTAAGTGAGTCATTATTAGAGTTCAGTTGATGTAGTTATCTGATGAACTATCAGATGGGGTTTATATGTTGAAAAGAAAAAATGCACTAAAACAAATTCAATTAAATGGTATACATTGCAACCTATTCTATGAGTACAAAACATCAACACTACCTTCTTCACAAACCCTATGGTTATTTAAGCCAGTTGATTAATAATCAAAATAAACGGAAAAATAAGAAGTTATTAGGGGAGCTCTATAATTTTGCGATAGGCACCATGGCTATCGGGCGCCTCGATGAAAATTCAGAGGGACTTTTATTATTAACTACAGATGGCAAGGTAAGTGAGGCCATTCGAAGTCATCAAGTTGACAAAGAATATTATGTGCAAGTGGCCGGACTTATTGATATAACAGCCATTGAAAAATTGCAGTTAGGGGTCGAAATTAGTATCAATGGGGCAATGTATCTAACCAAAACCTGTGTTGTAAAACCTATTAATTCTTTGGGCGACTACCCCATTGCCCCACGTCACGTTCGCGACGAACGCCATGGACCTACCAGTTGGTTGAGTATTACGCTCAATGAGGGTAAATTTAGACAAGTGCGTAAAATGACGGCTGTTGTGGGTTTTCCTACGTTGCGATTGGTTCGCGTACGGATTGGAACAATTCACCTAAATGTCAATGTTGGAGAAGTGATTGAGATGGATGAGTTTTAAAACATCTTAGCGTATTCGAAATTTCCTTTTTACTGATTGAGTTCTTTCATAATCTCTGCAAATGCTTGAACTGATTGAATGCGATCTTGCGGATCATACAAATTGGTGGAAACAATTAATTCATCAGCTTGGGTCCGATCTAAAAATGCTGCGACCTCTTTTTTTACAGTTTGCTTACTGCCTACAAAAGAGTATTTTATCATGTTTTGAATGGAAGGGTGTTGCTTAATTTCTTTTAAGTCGGACGTCATCTCTGTAGGAGCCTCTAAATAATCGCGTTTTCCGGTAAACATACCAATAATCATTTTTAAAGACGAAGTAAATAAACGTTCGGCTTCAGCGTCGGTATCAGCCACAATTACATTAATGCCTGTAATTACATAAGGTGTTTCCAAGGTTTTAGAAGGAACAAATTCGGTGTGATAAATAGCCATGGCTTCCTCTAAATGAGCACTGGCAAAATGACTGGCAAAAGCGTAAGGCAAGCCCTTTTTAGCTGCCAAATGAGCACTATCCGTACTAGAACCCAAAATATAAAACGGTATGTGTACGCCCTCGGCAATTACTGCACGAACCTTGGCATTGCCATTCGCAGCAGAAAAATACTCTTCAATTTGTGCTACTTCTTGCGGAAATGAATGGGCGGCTTGTAAAAAATCTGATTTGATAGCAGCGGCTGTTTCTCTATCCGTTCCGGGTGCTCTACCCAATCCCAAATCAATGCGATTGGGAAATAAATTTCCTAACGTTCCGAATTGTTCTGCAACGATCAATGGGGAGTGGTTGGGTAACATAATACCACCAGCGCCTACGCGAATGGTCTTGGTTTGTTGCGCAATATGCCCAATTAAAATAGTGGGAGATACACTGCCTACGGCCTTCATATTGTGATGTTCTGCAAACCAAATGCGCGTATAACCTAAGGTTTCTGCTCGTTGTGCTAACGCTACCGTATGCTTAAAAGTTTGTTGTACTGTAGTTCCTTTTGAGATTACTGCTAGTTCTAAAATTGAATAGGCAATTTTTTTTGTAGACATCGTGTTTTCTAAGATTAATTTAGGTTTTTAAGTAGTCAAAGAATGTACCATTACTAATTTAGTAGACAAATTTGCCGTTTTTTGACAAGATGTTCTGCATTAAGAATAAAATAAACATTTAACTTTGTAGTGTATGAGCAAACTATATATAGTACCTACGCCCATTGGCAATTTAGAAGACATGACGTTTAGAGCTGTTTCAGTTTTAAAAAATGCTGATGTTATTCTGGCTGAAGACACACGTACTTCGGGCAAATTATTAAAACACTTCGAAATTGACACACCGATGCAAAGTCACCATATGCACAATGAGCATAAAATGGTGGAACGATTGGTACAACGTTTAAAAGCAGGCGAAACGATTGCTTTGATTTCTGATGCCGGAACGCCTGCCATTTCAGATCCTGGTTTTCTATTGACTAGAGCCTGTGTAGCAAATGATATTGAAGTAGATTGCTTGCCCGGTGCTACTGCTTTTGTACCTGCCTTGGTCAATAGTGGTTTGCCTAATGATAAGTTTGTGTTTGAAGGTTTCTTACCTGTGAAAAAAGGGCGACAAAGTCGCCTAATAGTATTGGCCGAAGAGCCAAGAACGATGCTGTTTTATGAATCACCACACAAAATAATTAAAACGCTTACTCAATTTGGGGAGTTTTTTGGTGCTGACAGACAAGTGTCTGTATCTAGAGAATTGACAAAACTTTATGAGGAGACGATTCGAGGTACTGTCAAAGAGCTGTTGGTGCATTTTGAAAACAAACCGCCTAAAGGGGAGTTTGTAATTGTTGTGGAAGGGAAAAAGTAACTATTTCCCTGTAAATAGGTCTTGATATTTAGCGTATAATTTTATAGATTCTTCACGGCGTTCAGACTTACAAAAAAGAATACAATGGAAGACCTCTTAACCGAAATAAAGAAATGTACTATCTGTGCCAAACACCTGCCTTTAGGTCCACGACCAGTGTTACGTGCCCACCGCGATTCAAAAATAATCATTATTGGTCAGGCTCCAGGGACTAAAGTACACGCCTCGGGTGTTCCTTGGGATGACCCTAGCGGTAAACAATTACGTAAATGGTTGGGTGTAAGTGATGAAGATTTTTATGATGTTACAAAATTTGCAATTGTACCCATGGGGTTTTGTTATCCAGGAAAGGGAAAATCAGGTGACTTGCCTCCACGTCCAGAATGTGCACCACAATGGCATCAGCAATTATTTGATGCCATGCCCAATTTAGAATTGATTCTCTTAATTGGAATGTATGCTCAAAATTATTATTTGCAAAACGAAGCCAAAAAAACCTTAACTGACACCGTGGCTAATTATGCCCACTATTTACCCACCTATTTTGTGTTGCCACACCCATCTCCAAGAAATCGGTTTTGGCTGACTAAAAACCCATGGTTTGAAACAGAAGTAGTTCCCAAACTAAAAACACAGGTGCGACAAATTATCTCTTAAAAAAATGTAATTTTAGCGGTCTAAAAATAAATTTAACTATGCTTAAAAAAATAGGAGTTGTGCTTATGCTAACCGTGTTGGTAATGGCCTGTAAAAAAGAAAACAAGCCAAAACCTTTAAACCCTGATCAGTATGCCGAAGTGGTCAACGCTGAGTTTACAGGTGATTTAGCTTATGAAACAATTGCTTTTGTGGCGCAATATTGGCGTGTAGTTGGAAATACAGGATTTAATGCGAGTATTTATAAAGTGGCTGAACAGCTCGAAAAAATGGGCTATGTATTAGAAGATTCAGCTACAGCCGAATCAATTTTAACCTATCGAATTGAAAAAAGACCATTAGAACGTCCTACTTGGGAGTCGGTTGATGGACTCGTTAGTATAAATAATGAAACGGAACCCTTATTAGAACATGCAACCAATCGCAATATGATTGCTTTAAATTCATACAGTACACCGAAAGAAGGGGTAACAGCTGAGGTTGTTTATATTGACGACTTAAAAAACTTAAAAGATGTTGACGTAAAAGGGAAAATAGTTTTTGTGGAAGCAAATCCGGGTAGAATTTTCAAAACCTTGGTAGTAGAAGGTGGTGCCGTAGGTATTGTTGGATATAGCAATCCGGAATATTTACAGCCGGCTAAAAACATCACCTCAATTCAGTTCAGATCCATTCCCTTAGATGAAGAACAAAAAGGGTGGGCAATTGCGCTATCCTATGCGGCGAAAGAACGTTTAAAAGCGAAGTTAGCATTAGGAAAGGTAACACTCAATGTAAATTTAGAAACGAAAATATACCCTTCAGAAGAGTTAACTATTGTTGCAGAAGTAAAAGGGGCTGAATTACCTGAACAACGACTGGTTTTTAGTGCACATGTACAAGAGCCTGGTGCGAATGACAATGCTTCGGGTGTGGGAGTGGCCCTAGAAATGGCTTCGGTAACCGCCAAACTCGTGAATAGTGGTCAGTTGACCCCAAAACGGACATTGACATTTTTATGGGGAGATGAAATGATATCAACAAGGCGATATGTTCAAGAGGATAGTATTCGCGCAAAAGACATCAAATGGGGAATTAGTTTAGATATGGTTGGTGAAAACACAGAACTAACGGGTGGTACTTTTTTAATTGAAAAAATGCCAGACCCTAGTGCTATTTGGACGCGAGGAAACGACAAACACACCGAATGGGGAGGAAGAAAAATGAAGCTAGAAGACATGAAACCCCATTATTTGAATGACTTTTTAATCAAAACGTTTAAAGCACAAGGTAAACGTGCCCAATGGCAGGTTGAAACCAATCCGTTTGAAGGAGGTAGTGACCATGTTCCGTTTTTATATGCAGACATCCCCAGTGTATTATTTTGGCATTTTACCGATCAGTTTTATCATACTGATAATGACCGAATTGATAAGGTATCAAAGACCACACTTAAAAACGTAGGTACGGCTGCACTCATAGGAGCATATAGTTTATTGAATGCTGATGAAGTTAGCGCCAAAATGATGATTGCAGACATAGAAATTGCGGCTGTAAATCGATTGAACGAAGAGCTAAGGCAAAGTGAAATTGCGTTAAAAAATGGGGATTCATTAGTGGCACAACTACCCATTATCAATGCATGGAAAGAATGGTATACCAAAGCGGTGGCCACCACCAATGATATGGTAAATGATACTATCCTAATTCAACCAACAATTAAAAAGTCACAAGCAGTAATTGAAGAAACAGCGAACGAAATCTTGAATCAATTGAATGCAGCAGAAGCCTAAAGGATTCATCACTGCGTTGAGAATGACACAACACTGCGTTGCTATTTATTCCAATAATTAAAAAGGTGTTTTGATTGTTTTAATGAAGGATGTCATTCTGAGTGAAACGAAGAATCTACTATTTTTGAACTCAAATAAATCTGATTCTTCACTTCGTTCAGAATGACACTTAATAATTCTTGGTGGTTCTCTATATTCAGTGAATCTAAATATTAAAGGTGTTTGCCTTTATTCCAACCGTGTTTTCCAAGGTATTGATCTCCACTTTCTACGGCGTCATCTTCAATAGAAGTACCCATAGAATCATTCCATCTATTCAAGTAGCCAAATAAAGAAATAACACCTAGCATTTCTACAATTTCACCCTCATTCCAGTGTTCATACAAGCGTTTTTTGATGGTTTCATCAACGGTATTGGGTACCATAGAAGCCTGTAGTGAAAAATCTAAGGCAGCGCGTTCAGCGTCATTAAAAGCAGGGTGCGTTCTATATTCCCAAATGTTATCAAGCTGTTCTTGTTCAGCTCCATAGCGCTCTGCTGCGCGAATCGCATGTGCTTGGCAATACCTACAGCCTGTAGCATTACTACTTACCCAAGCAATCATCCGCTTTAGTGCAGAAGTAACACGGCCTTCATTGGCCATTACGGCTTTATTTAAATTGATAAAGGCTTTGCTTATGGCTGGCCTGTGTTGCATAGTCAATACTGAATTTGGACAAAACCCCAGTGTTTCATTAAAAAATTCGGCTAGTTGTTTTGTTTCGGTATCGTGATCTGGATTGAGTGGTGTTACTAATGGCATAAATTGGAATTGAAAATGAATGTCAAATATATAGTTTTCTTAACTTTAATCTGGAAAATATTTATCTAAGTAGCATTGTATTTTCTGATAATTTGTTATTACTTCGTATATAGAAATCTCATATAGCATTTATATCCAATGGAAGTCATATTAAAACCTTACGAGCTAAAATTAAAGCACACATTTACTATTTCACGTGAATCACGTGATACGCAAACAACCTTAGTAGTTGAGCTAAAAGATGGTGGTTTTTCTGGTTATGGAGAGGCAACTTCAAACCCGTATTATGGGGTGACCATTGAAAAAATGAAAGAAGATATTACTGCCGTTCAGTCACTTATTAAAAACAATGGGGATGTAACACCAGAGCAGTTTTGGGAATTAATGTATCCCTTTTTTAAAAAGAATATGTTTGCGTTGTGTGCATTAGATTTGGCATATAACGATTTATATACACGTAAAAAGGGGATGAAATTGTATGAGTATTGGAATTTGGATATTAGGAACAATCCGAAAACAGACTATACAATTGGTATTGATTCTATTGAAAAAATGGTTGCAAAGCTACAAGAAAAACCATGGCCTATTTATAAAATAAAACTAGGCACTAAAGAAGATATAAAAATCATTACTGAATTGCGGAAGCATACCGATGCTGTTTTTAGAGTAGATGCTAATTGTGGATGGACTGTTGCAGAGACTATTGCGAATGCGATTGCGTTACAGGAATTAGGTGTTGAGTTTATTGAACAACCCCTAAAAGCAGATGATTGGGAAGGACATAGAGAAGTATTTTTAAAATCGGTCTTGCCGATAGTTGCAGATGAAAGTTGCCAAGTGGAAAGTGATGTGCTAAAGTGTAAGGATCATTTTCATGGAGTCAATGTAAAGCTGGTAAAATGCGGTGGTGTTACAGCAGCGAAACGGATGTTAGAACAAGCAAAACAACTGGGGATGAAAACAATGGTAGGCTGTATGACAGAATCTACTGTAGGAATTTCTGCTATTGCACATCTATTGCCCCTATTAGATTATGTAGATATGGATGGACCTTTATTATTGGCAGAGGATATAGCGAGTGGGATTACCATTACGGATGGAATTATCAATTATAGCCAACTAAACGGAACGGGAGTTTCATTAATAGCATAGTTAATGATTATTGACGGTTTTCCTGATAGAAAAATAACAGTACAAGATAAAGAATATCTCTATTTTGGAGGCACTTCGTATTTAGGGATAGCCTCGCACCCTGAATTTCAACAACTCCTTTATGAGAATATTAAAAAATGGGGCACTTTTTATGGTAGTTCGCGCAATGCGAATGTAGCACTGCGAATTTATGAAGAAGCAGAACAACAGTTTGCAGTTACCTTAGGAGCGGAGGCATCTTTAACCGTTTCGTCGGGTACCTTGGCAGGAAAATTGGCGTTGGCACAATTATCAAAGGAAACGACGTGTTTCTTTCACTACCCGAAATCACACCCAGCCATTATAGCACCCGAAAGCAATCCATTATTTTTGAATGGGGCATTAAACCCACGGTTGTGTACTTCTGTAAAAGAAAAAGTGGTAATTACAGCAGATGCTATTTTAGGCTTGGAAGTAAAGCCAACTAATTTTGATTTTTTAGAATCAATTTCGCCGACCAAAACGGTTACCTTACTCGTAGATGAATCACATAGTTTGGGGGTGGTGGGAAGTAAAGGCGAAGGTGTTTTTAATACAATTAATACCAAAAATGTAGCTAGAAAAATACTGATTGCCTCTTTGGGAAAAGGCTTAGGTCTGGCAGGTGGAATCATAGCGGGAGATACTCATTTTATTGAAGCCTTGAGGCAAGAGCCTTCATTTGTTTCGGCATCAGGGATGTCACCAGCGTATTTAGCAACTTATATAGCTGGGTCAAAAATTTATGAGGAGCAACGTGAAAAATTAAATAGCAACTTAGAATTGATAAACTCTAAATGGATGATGCGTGCTGGATATTTATTCGATAAGGAGTATCCCGTAATTTATAGTAATGACGCGGCTATTTTTACGACTCTATTAGAGAATGGTATAGTGATTACTAGTTTTGCCTACCCTACCTATAAAAAAACAATGAATAGGATCGTTATTACAGCCAATCACACGGAAAATGATTTGATAAAATTAATACAAAATTTAAAATAATGAAGATAGATACAGTAAAAACAACATGGAAAGGCGGTATGCTTTTAGAATCAACTAATCCAGGCGGAAAATTATTAATCAATGACGGTGGACCTTCTGACGAAATAGCATACGGTCCCAAAGCACTAATGTTATCTTCTTTGGCAGGATGTTCAGGCTTAGACATCGCATCGTTATTAACCAAAATGCGTGTGGAGGTAGCTAATTTTGACATTGATGTGGTTGGGGAACAAACAGAAGAACATCCTAAACACTATCACAAAGTTGCAGTGACTTTTAATTTTTACGGGAAAGGTTTAGACGAAAAGAAACTACAAAAGATAGTTGATTTATCGGTTGAAAAATACTGTGGAGTAATGGCAATGTTTAGAAAGTTTGCCAAGGTAACAATAGATATAAAATATCATACTACTTAAAATCAAAAGACCTCGGTTTAGTTACCGAGGTCTTTTAAATAATCAATTAAAAACAACATTTATTAATTTGCCCACCAAACGTTTACGGTTGGCTCTTGTTCGTAATTTGAAATATTCGGGTTCGAATTTCTTTCAGATGAAGGGTAAATAGCTCTTCTAAACCAAAGGCCATCATATTCATCAACAGTATCATCTAGATTTAATCGAATAGCAAGTCCTTTAAACACATCCGAAGAAAAATTATATCTTCTAAAATCAGTATAGGTTTCAGGGTTCAAGATATTGGCAATATACTTTTCCTTCATAATGTGGTTTAACATTAAACTAGCCTCACCAACGTCAACTGAACCATCCGCTAAATAATCGGTACCATCAACTCCTATTTGACTAATACTGGCAGCAATGCCCGTCATGTAAGCATTATAGGCTTCGGTGTTAGAACCCACACTAGTAGAAGTACCACTGTTTGCCAAGAAAGCCGCTTCCGCTTTAATAAACATAGCTTCGGCATATGTTACTAGGATTAACGGTGATGTATTGGTAGTATAATAACCACCATCTTTAAAATAAGTATTTAGTGGTTCACCATCCGAAGAATCTCCATCCCCACCATTCATACCACCTCTCCATGGGTCTCCAATATTTCCTTCATTGACATAGATTTCTGGTAATCTTGGGTCAATTTCAACTCCACTTTGAAATGGATATGTTGTTCCATTCATCATACTAATGAGTTGATCGTTTGGAGCAATAAAATAATTACCAGTTGCTCTTGTTAATACAGCACTTTGATACCAAGGGTTTAACTCGTTATCTGGATAAACCATCATAAAATTATCATCATTTGAAGTAAAGCCATTCGCAATACTCGTAAGCACTTCGTTAGGAGTTGTAATTCCTTTTTGAACCAAATGAAGTTGATATCGTGCTTTAAGTGTATAAGCTGCTCTAAGCCATTTATCAAAATCTCCGCCATAGATTAAATCTTCATTGCCCATGGAAATGAAAGAGTTGTCTGGAGCCTCAAGAGCTTGTATCGCTTGATCTAATAGTGAGAATACAGCACTATAAATCTGTTCTTGTGATTCAAATAGAGGGTGTGGAAACTCAGTTGTGTTTCCCGCCTGAGAATAAGGGATTTCATCCCACATATCTGTAGCTAAAGCTATGTTAATTGCTTCAACAATTGACGCAACTGCACCATAATGTAATGCTCCTTTTTGATCTGCTTTATCTTTAATTATTTTAAGATTTGGCAATACTCTTAAATAAATACTACTCCAAGTAGCTGACATTTCAGATTTTCCAGCTGAGGTATACCCATAGCCCCCTAAATATTGACTATAATTACTTGCAACAGTCGAAGCATAATATTGGGCCAGCGATGTATTATACAATACCGGACCCATTAGGTCTTTCATATCTAGTTGATCTAACGGTACAGAATCAACAGGAGTATTCACATCGAAATACTCATCGCTACATCCTGTAAAGCTGATTGCAACTATTATTAATAAATATATTTTTATTATTTTTTTCATCATTTCAAAAGTTTTTAAAATCCAAGTTGAATACCAATACTATAATTCTGAGACAAAGGAATTCCTTGTCCAGAGAAGCCATAAATACCGCTACCAGCTGAAAAAGTACTACCTTCTGGGTCGTATCCGTCGTAAGGTGTCCATAATAAAATATTATTGGCACTTGCATTAAGTAAAAAAGTGTTAATTTTAAGTTTCTTCAACACTTTTCCTGTTAAATCATAAGATATTCCTATGTTACGTAATTTTATCCATGAAGCATCTTGTAATATATTTTCAGCTGCTCCTGTATATCTTGACCAACTTCTATAATAACCTTCATCTAGGTTGACTTGCTGTGTGTTTGGAATATATGATCCAGGACTACTAGGGTCTTCCATTACACCATCGAATACGTAATCGCCAGTTCTGATTCTATTTACAGTTGCAATACTAGTACCTCCTCTTAACATTTGACGTCTCGCCCAGCTATATTTATCTCCACCTTTTTTCCATTCAAATAAGAAATTGAAGCCTAAATCTTTCCACTTTAAGTTCATGCCTAATGAAGATATGAAATCTGGAAGGGCATTACCAACAACTACATAGCCTTCATCGCGGTCTAAGGTAGGATAACCATTACTGTCGAGAAAAAGTTCACCATCTACGTAAGTCAAATTATACCCATACATAGTTCCCATTTCATCACCTTCTTTAACACGAGCAAAAATTTCAGGACCACCGTCACCATAGTAATTAATATTATCAATATCATCTGGTAAGTCAACAACTTTCCCTTTATTGGTAGAAAAATTATAAATTAACTCAAGCGAAGTGTTCTCAGTTTTAATAACCTTGGCACTTATTAAGAGCTCATGTCCCCAAGTTTTATAATCACCAGCATTCGTTACAATTGTAGATAAGCTCGTTGAATACGGAACAGACGTTCTAAAAATCTGGTCATTTACATTTGAGGTATAGTATGCATAATCAATACGAAATCTATTTTTAAAGAACCTTAAATCAGCACCAAACTCTATAGACTTTGAAAGTTCAGGGACCATATTTAAATCACCAGCTAATGATGATGTGGCATAACCACCTACACCTCCAAAAGGAAATCCACCTGCGGGATAAATAAATTGCCCAACTTCACCATAGCCAGGACCATTTCCTACTTCAGCATAAGAAGCTCTTATTTTTCCAAATGATAACACATTACTTTCACTCGCAAAATCTTGACTGAATACGTATGAAGCACTTAATGATGGATAAAAGAATGAACGATTTTCTTTAGGTAAAGTAGAAAGCCAATCGTTTCTTCCTGTAATTGACAAGAAAAGTTTATCATCATATTCTAATTTTAATTCGCCAAACACACCAACAGTTCTTTGATGGTTTATGCTGTTTGAATTATCCCTATCCGTTGTATTACTAATATGGTTAAAAAAGGGTAGGTTAAAATTTTGTCCATACATTCTATTGTAAATACGTTCCTTATCTAGTATTTGGTTACCAAGCATTAATGTGGATGTGAACTTTTCAGAAAAATCCCTGGTAAATGTTGCTATTAGGTTAGACTCTAAACCTGTGAAGTTAATATTTTCATTAACTATAAAACCATTGACTTGAGTTCCAGAATCCAAATCAGCCGTTACAAAACGATTTCTCTGATCAGAATAATTGTCAATTTGGGCCTTATAATTTAAATTTATCCACTCTTTAGGAGACCAATTTAAATTTACATTTCCTGTCCATCTATTTACCTTATCATTCAAAGCACTTCTTTCTGCGTAATATCGAGGATTGTCAATAATACCATTAGAGAAATCTCTTTCAGAACCGTCGGCATTTTGATAGTCATTCACAGGGAAACTCCAAACAAAATAAGCCAATGAACTCATTACAGACTTATCGCCTCCATTGGCTCTTTTACCGCCTGAATTGGAATAAGATACCGATGAATTCAATTTAAGATTATCTGTAATTTGATAACCCCCGCTTAATCTAGCATTTATTTTTTCGTAATTTGAATTTGGAATTATACTCGTTTCATTTTGATTACCTAAAGATAGATAATAATCCATTTTTTCAGTAGCTCCCGCAATACTAAGATTGATATCTGTATTAACTCCAGTATTTAATAAATCCATAGGGTCATAAAATTTATCATTTGATAAATCTACGACTGTGCCATCACCAAGGGTATAACTATCGGCAGCCAATTCTGGACCCCAATTGTAAAAAACCGTTCCACCTAATCTGGTAAACCCAGTTTCGGTTTCTGGTGTATATAACTGTCTTGGTGCACCAGAAAACCCTTCACGATATATTTTTTGATATTCGGGAGATTTAACTACATTTCTAAAAGTAGTTGAAGTAGATAATTTTATTTGAGCCTCCCCTTGTTTTCCTTTTTTAGAAGTTATAAGTATAACACCATTAGCAGCTTCAACACCATATAAAGCTGTTGCAGCTCCTCCTTTTAATACACTTACAGATTGAATATCGTTTGGGTTAATGTCTCCTGCACGACTTGTAAAACCAAATTGGTCATAGCTTCCAGGAGAATTTGATCCCGCTGAAGGTAAAATATTTCCCGAAAAAGTATCATTGTTAAGAACGATACCATCTAATACAATAAGTGGTTGATTATTTCTCCCAGGAGCAATTGAAGTAATACCCCGAATTGAAATATCAGCACCGGCACCGGCACCACCTGAGTTTTGATTTATTTGTAAACCAGCAACTTGACCTTGCAATGCATTGATACCATTCATTTGACCTGACAAATTCAAATCATCCGCATTTACCTGCGTTACAGAATATCCTAAAGACTTCTGTTTTTTCTCGACACCAAATGCCGTAATTACCACCTCATCTAAAGCCGCCGCATCTTCTTCTAGACTTACATTTAAGGTGCTGTCTGTAACTGCAAGCTCTTTTGTCTTATATCCTATAAAAGAAAATATAAGTACATCGCCTTGTGTTGCTGTGATTTGATAATTTCCATCAAAATCAGTTGAGGTTCCGTTGTTAGTTCCTTTTACTTGAATGTTTACACTCGGTATACCAATACCTGAGATGTCACTTACTTTACCACTTACTGTGATGCTTTGTGCATGAAGTAAGCTGAAGGACAGTGTAAAGATAAGAAGAAAAGAAAACGTAATTTTTTTTCTCATGTCTATAATAATTTAAATTAGTTAAGTAAAGTTATAGAAAAATATGCGACTAAATGCATGAGTTTGCAATATTTCTATTATAAATAGGGATTTTTTTGCATTTTTGTAATTGTTTATGCAATTTTTCATAAAATTTATTTATCATGTTAAAGCAGGAAAGGCATCAGTTTATATTGAACGAATTAAAACAGTATAGAAAAGTGCTTTCAACGGGCTTAAGTACTCAATTAAGTGTTTCTGAAGACACCATACGGAGAGATTTAAAAGAACTTGATGTTAAAAAACTCTTGTATAAAGTACATGGAGGTGCATTGTCAATAGATAAAAAACTACTTTCTTATAATGAACGAAGTATATCCGATTTAGGTAAGAAGGAAATCATTGCCTTCAAAGCGGTAGATTTAATTCGTGATGGTCAGGTGATTATTATGAGTGGTAGTACTACAAATTTAGCTTTGGCAAAAATTATTCCAAGCTCAATAACAGCTACAGTTTTTACTTATAGTTTGCCAATTGCCATAGAACTTTCAAACCACCCCACTATTGAGGTTATTTTTATTGGTGGTAAATTGAATAAAACAGCACAAGTAACAGTAGGGATAGATGTGGTCAATACCATCTCAAATATTAGAGCTGATTTGTGCTTTATGGGTACTGGAGGAATCAGCGTAAAACAAGGTGTGACAGAACCCGATTGGGAGGTTGCACATATAAAAAAATGCATGGTTGACGTTTCTGACTATGTAGTTTCTATGTGCGTGAGCCCGAAATTAATGGAAGTAAAGAAATTCTTTGTAGTCCCAATACAAGGAATAGATGCTATAATTACAGACCTTGAGCCCACTGAACCGATTTTTGATATTTACAAGGAAACGGGATTAACAGTTATTTAATTCTAATCAGAATAGGTGATTATTCGTTGGTCAAACTTCGAAACAAACTTTCTAAATCTTGATTTTTTTGTTGTGACTGCAGTAGCTTGAGTCCGTTATCATGTGCAAAATCAAAAATAATTGGGCGCATGTCTTTTGCTGTATTAAAGCGGAGTTGCCACATATTGTCGTATAAATTAACAGCTGCTTTAAGTTGAGGTAGTTCTTTTAATAATCGCTCCTCAACACGAAGATCAAACTCAACTTCAACCAATTGTTCTGAACTGTTTTTTAAATCTGATAATTTTTTATCGATTACCAGTTCACCTTTATTAATAATAATTACCCGATCACAAACAGCCTCTACTTCTTGCATAATATGTGTAGAAAACAACACTGTTTTGGTCTTGCCAATTTCTCTAATCAGACTTCTAATTTCAACTAATTGATTAGGGTCGAGTCCGGTAGTGGGCTCATCTAAAATCAGCACCTCTGGATCGTGTAATAAGGCTACTGCTAAACCAACACGTTGCCGATACCCTTTAGAAAGTTGTTCTATTTTTTTATGAACTTCTGGCGTTAAACCTACTTGTTCAATAACCTCTGATACTCTTGCGCTATGAATCTTGTGTATCGACGCGTTAAACTGAATATACTCCTTTACATACATGTCTAAATATAAAGGATTGTGTTCAGGTAAATAACCTACAGATCGTTTTACTGACATTGGATCAATTGCAACATTATGTCCATTTATACTAACAAGACCTTCGGTTTGAGCAATGTACGATGTAATAATTTTCATCATTGTAGACTTACCAGCCCCATTAGGACCTAAAAAACCAACTATTTCACCAGAATCTATAGTAAAGCTTATGTTATTTAAGGCCTTTTGCTCACCATATAATTTTGAAACATTTACAACAGAAATTGACATAATCTTATTTTAAACACAAAGAAATAAATCTTTAGCTAATTTAACTACATTTGAGTTAATATTTTTTGATAGAGCAATAAAACATCCAAATGCGTACAAACTTAACAAGGTTACTAAGATTTATACCTATATATGTACTTCTTATTATATTTAATACTGCTTGTGTTTCCTTTAGGGAAAGTGATAGAAAGGTAATTAGAGAGTTTAAAAAAACCGCTATAAAACCGGAAATATATCGTGAAAATTTTCAAGGTAAAACAATAAGATATATTAGTTCAAAACCTATAGATAACAGGTTGCCAACCTTACTTTTTATCCATGGAGCCCCTGGTTCAGCAGGCAACTATTTTGAGTATTTGAAAGATAAAGATTTGAGTCAAAAAGCAAACTTAATTGCGTTAGATCGGTTGGGTTATGGATATTCTGATTTTGGGAATGCAGAAACATCAATAGAAAAACAAGCTGAAAGCATATACACCATTGCAGTCAAACATAATCTCAATACCATAATTTTAATTGGATGGTCTTATGGAGTGCCTATCGCTGCAAAAATGGCTTATAAATACCCTGAAGTTAAACATAGTGTTTTGATCGCTGGTGCCATTTCCCCCGAGGATGAAAAGTTCTTTGGAATTGCAAAATTGGCACGGTGGAAACTCACCAAATGGATGGTGCCTAAATCATTGCGAATTGCAGATAAAGAAAAAAGAACCCATGTAGAAGAGTTAACGGATATGCTTTCTGATTGGAATAAAATTAAAACACCAATAACCTACTATCACGGTACTAAAGATAAATTGGTGCCTTATGAAAACATGGCTTTTATTACTTCAAAGGTAAATGATAGTTTATTAAAAGCTGTAACTATAAAAGGAGCTAACCACTTTATTTTATTTAAAAATTATGATATCGTAAAAAAAGAATTGTTAGAAGTTCTAAATTCATTAAAAAATTAGATCCTATATTTTTAAGAATCTGTTCTTAAAAATAGTTGGGTTTCTTTTGAAATATTTTCTACTCCTACTTATAGGTGCACGACTTATATTACAACTATTTTATGTTGAATACTTTAGACGTCTAACTTTCATTAGTGCTTTTTCTTTGAAATGTTAAAATTCCAATTTGTTTTCTTTCTGAGCATAAAAAAATTATATTTGTAGTAACGCTAAACATAATAATTACTTCTAAACTGCATGAATATAGCCATACAAGGGATACAAGGGTCTTTTCACCACTTGGTAGCTTCTAATTATTTTGGTGATAACAATACATTTACTGAGTGTATGTCTTTTGATGAAATACCTGAGCTATTGCGAAATGGTTCAGTAGATGCTGCTGTTATGGCCGTGGAAAATTCAAACACAGGATCTATTTTAGCCAATTACGGATTGATAGACAAATATGACCTAAACATACAAGGTGAAGTCTATATGCCTATGTTACATAATGTTATGGCGCTTAAGGGGCAAGAAATAACTGACATAAAAGAAATCTGGTCACACCCAATTGCAATTCAACATTGCGAACGCTTTTTTAGAACCTATCCTCACATAAAAATTATGGAAGAGAAGGATACTGCCTTTGTAGCAAAACAAATCAAAGAAAAGAAATTGAAAGGAGTGGCTGCAATCGCAAGTAAAAAAGCAGCTGAAATATACAAGTTGAAGATTCTTGAAGAGCAAATCCAAACAGACACTCTTAATATGACTCGCTACTTTATTTTAACAAAGAATAGAGATTTTGAGGCAGATATACATCGCAATAATAAGACTTCATTAAAATTTACCGCGCAGGATGAAATAGGAAGCCTGGCAAAAATTTTGACAATCTGTGCCGAGTATCATTTAAATGTATCGAAAATTCAGTCAATGCCAATTGCAAATGAACCTTGGAATTATGCTTTTTTTATTGATTTTATCTATGACGATTATTTAAACTACTGCAATGCCTTATTAATTCTAGAAAAAGAAGTGGATAGCTTGAAAATTTTGGGTGAATATTCAGAAAACAAACCCTCAGCAAAAAAATTGATTGCGTAATAAGGATTGATTTTTAACCGAATTAATTAGAATCTATACCAATAGAACGCTTAATTATTAGGAAAATCACAAAAAACAAGGCAAAACATTAAAAAAATTTGTTTTTAAAAGTTTAATTTATAGATTTGCTGCATAATTACACGTAGATGAAATTAACAAATACTTGGCAAGCTTATTTTTACTTCTTTTATTTTTATAAGATGAGGCGAGGCTTTGTAGGTATTATGTAGATATAAAAATCAATAATATAATCAACTAAAGTCTCGATAATCGAGGCTTTTTTTTTGTTCGTTATTATGAGTAGCATAAAAAAGAAAATAGCAATTCAAGGAATCAAAGGGTCATTTCATCATCAAGTGGCTCATCTTTACTTTGGTGATGCAATTGAATTGAATGAATGTCTGTCTTTTGTAGAAATACCAGAGTTGATTAACACCAATCAAGTTGATGCTGCGGTAATGGCTATAGAAAATTCTTTAGCGGGTGCTATTTTACCAAACTATGCACTGATTGATGAATATAATTTAAAAATTCAAGGCGAAGTTCATTTACCCATTCACCACCATTTAATGGGGTTAGAAGGACAAACCTTAGAAGATATTAAAGAGGTGTGGTCGCACCCTATGGCACTTTTACAATGTAGAACGTTTTTTAGGTTGCATCCACAGATAAAATTAGTGGAAGAGTCTGATACCGCAGAAGTTGCCCAAAGAATTCAGAACCAACAACTTAGAGGAGTCGCAGCCATTGCAAGTAAAAAGGCCGCTGAAATTTATCGGCTCCATATTATTGAAAGTGAAATACAAACGCGCAAAGAAAACTTTACACGTTTTTTTATTCTAAAAAAACAGAATGGGAGATTGGATCCTCCGAAAAACGTGAATAAGGCGTCCTTAAAATTTATAACCAAACATCAAACGGGAAGTTTAACAGATGTACTCAATGTTTTTGCCAGTTTAAATATGGGCTTGACTAAAATTCAATCGTTACCAATTATTGATGAACCTTGGAATTACGCATTTTTTGTGGATATTATTTTTGATGATTATCTGATATTTCAACAAGCAATAAATAAGATTCAAGAAAAGTCGAGTAGTTTAAAAATTTTAGGAGTATACCAACAAAGTAAACGCAATTATGATCTCTAAAGCAAACAGATTAAACCAGGTAAAAGAGTATTATTTCTCTAGTAAATTACGAGAAGTGAACCAGCTGAGGGCTGAAGGTAAACCTATCATAAATATTGGTATTGGTAGCCCTGATTTGCAACCGCCTATTCAGGTAATAGAAGCAATTCAGCAAACATTGACCTTGCCAACCATTCATGGCTATCAAAGCTATCAAGGATTACCTGAATTTAGAGCGGCTGTTGCTGCATTTTACCAGAGAAATTATAATGTTATTGTAAACCCTACTGATGAAATATTACCATTGATGGGCTCAAAAGAAGGCATTATGCATATTTCAATGGCCTTTTTAAATAAGGGTGATCAAGTGCTGATTCCCAATCCGGGATATCCCACGTATACTTCGGTTACTAATTTACTAGAAGCAACTCCTGTTTATTATAATTTAACGGAAGCTACCAACTGGTTTCCAAACTTTGAAGAACTTGAAAAGCACGATTTGTCTAAAGTGAAAATAATGTGGATTAACTATCCTCATATGCCTACTGGTACAAAAGCAACAACAAAGTTGTTTGAACAATTAGTTGCCTTTGCTAAAAAACATAAGATCCTGTTGGTGAATGACAATCCGTATAGTTTTATACTGAATGACAATCCGCAAAGTATTTTGGAAATTGATGGAGCTAAAGAAGTTGCTTTGGAGCTGAACTCGTTAAGTAAATCTTTCAACATGGCCGGTTGGCGTGTTGGGATGATTTTAGGTGCTGCCGAACATATTAAAACGGTGCTTCAGGTAAAGAGTAATATGGATTCAGGGATGTTTTACGGAATTCAACAAGGAGCTATTGCAGCTCTAAATGTTGCTAATAGTTGGTTTAAAGAAATGAATGCCATTTATGAAAAACGCCGAATGATCGCTTGGCAAATTTTTGATGAATTAAACTGTACCTATACTAAAGATAGCGCAGGACTTTTTGTGTGGGCACGCATCCCTCAAGGGAAAAAAGCAACACAATTGACAGATGAACTATTGTACCAACACGATGTGTTTTTAACACCAGGTACGGTTTTTGGAACAAATGGAGAAGGTTATATCAGAATGTCGCTCTGCATTTCTGAAGTTAAATTAAAAGAGGTATTGACAAGAATTCAAAACTAAACAAAGATGAATAAAATTGCAGTTATCGGTTTGGGGTTAATAGGAGGATCATTAGCATTAGAGCTAAAGAAACTTTCATGGGCCACAATTTATGGTATTGATAACAATCCTAAACATTTACAACAGGCACTTGATTTAGGTATCATTTTTAAAAAAGCTAGCTTGGCAATAGTAAAAGAGGTCGATGTAGTCATTATTGCCGTTCCGGTAAATAAAATACCAAAAATTGCCGTTGAGGTACTGGATCTTATTCAAGACACTACTTTAGTTTTTGATGTAGGGTCAACGAAAGAAGCTGTTTGTAAGGCTGTTAAGGGTCATCCGAAGCGAGAAAATTTTGTTGCTGTACATCCTATTTCAGGAACCGAATTTTCCGGACCGCAAGCTGCCATTTACAACCTATTTACCGATAAGGTCAATATTATTTGCGAACAACATTTAAGTAGTAAAAAAATGGTAGACAGAACAGTTGCCTTATTTGACAAAATGCAAATGCGAACCGTTTTTATGGATTCGGCAGAACAGCACGATAAACATATTGCTTATGTATCTCATTTGTCACATATCAGTTCATTTATGTTAGGTAAAACAGTTTTAGAAATTGAAAAGGATGAGAAAAGTATTTTTAATATGGCGGGTAGTGGATTTGAATCAACAGTGCGACTAGCTAAAAGTAATCCGGCAACTTGGACTCCTATTTTTTTACAAAACAAAGAGAATATATTAAAATCATTAAACGAGTATATAAAGAATTTAGAATCATTTAAAGAACTAATTGAAGTTGAAGCATCTGATGAAGTGTTTGCTGTGATGCAAAGCACCAATCGCATTAAAAGTGTCTTGGCGGGAATTAAAAAGTAAAAACAAATTATGGAATCAACAAATTTTTCAACATGGTTGCAAAACATGGAATTAGCACACCCATTAGTGATCGCAGGACCATGTAGCGCAGAAACAGAAGAACAAGTATTGGCAATTGCACATGAACTTAAAAAAACAGATGCAACCGTCTACAGAGCAGGTATCTGGAAACCTAGAACACGTCCTGGAAATTTTGAAGGAAATGGAGCGAAAGCATTGCCATGGATAGCAAAAGTAAAGGAAGAAACAGGAATGTTAACAACCGTAGAGGTTGCCAATGCCCAACATGCTAAACTCGCCTTGGAGTTTGATATTGATATTATTTGGATTGGAGCGCGTACAACGGTAAATCCATTTGCAGTGCAAGAAATAGCAGATGCTTTACAGGGAACGGACAAAATAGTTTTGGTGAAAAATCCAATCAACCCAGATTTAGACTTGTGGATTGGTGCTATTGAACGTTTTCATACGGCAGGAATTAAAAACTTAGGAGCGATTCACAGAGGCTTTTCTTCATTTAAGAAAACAAAATACAGAAACAATCCACAATGGCAAATACCAATTGATCTAAAAAGTAGATTTCCAACATTGCCAATTATCTGTGATCCTTCACATATTTGTGGTGAACGCGATGGAATTTTTGATGTTTCACAAACCGCACTAGATTTGAAATTTGAAGGCCTAATGATTGAAACTCATTGTGATCCTGACAATGCATGGAGTGATGCCAAACAGCAAATCACACCAGCTAGATTGAATGAGATAACTGAGGAGTTGAAAGTCCGTAAAGGTCGTGTTGTAGAAGAAGGGTCACTTAAAAAATTAACTGAATTACGAAGTGAAATAAATATTTTAGATAACCAATTGATTGAAATGTTGGCAGATAGAATGCAGGTTGCTGAGAATATTGGGAAGGTAAAAAAGGAGTCGAATGTTGCAATTTTACAACGAAGTAGATGGCAAGAAGTGATTCAGAAAATGGTAATTGATGGTGAAAAACAAGGATTGAGCGCTGAATTTGTAGAGAAAATATTTAAAGCAATTCATCAAGAATCAATTGAGCATCAAAAGAAAATAGTAAATAGTTAGTACTCGTTTTGTTTGTGTAATTTTACACATCGATTATTTTAAATGAGTTTTAAGTCAAGTCATATCTTAGTAATTCGTCTCTCAGCAATGGGAGACGTTGCTATGTGTGTTCCGGTTTTAAGAGCTTTTGTAAAGCAAAACCCAACAATAAAAATTACGGTGTTATCTAGGACATTTTTTAAACCAATGTTTGACGACATTGAAAATGTCAGCTTTTTTGCAGCGGAGGTATCGGGTAAACATAAGGGTGTTTTGGGGTTGTTTAAATTGTATTCTGAATTAAAGCCATTGAAAATTACCGCAATAGCGGATATGCACAATGTATTGCGCTCAAAAATTTTACGTTTTTATTTTTCATCTACGCGTGTACAACATGCCGTAATTGATAAGGGGAGGCTTGAAAAAAAGGCACTTACTAGAATAAAAAACAAAAAGCTTCAGCAATTAAAAAGTTCACACGAACGGTATGCCGACGTATTTAGAGCATTAGGATTTGAACTCGATTTGTCAAACCCTATGTTTCCAATAAAAAAGACACTTAGTGAAGAAACACTTCGACTAACAGGAGCCGATCATTTAAAGTGGATTGGGATTGCACCCTTTGCACAATACCAATCTAAAATGTACCCCTTAGATTTAATAGAAAAAGTGATTTCTAAATTAGCAGTAACCAATCAATATAAAATTTTCCTTTTTGGAGGAGGGAAAAAAGAGATACAACTATTGGATGATTTAAGTACCCATAAGAATGTTGTTAATATTGCAGGTAAATTAAAGCTGAAAGAAGAACTCAATCTAATGGCCCATTTAGACTGTATGCTTAGTATGGATTCAGCAAATTCGCATTTAGCGGCTATGCAAGGTGTAAAAATTATTACGCTTTGGGGTGTTACGCATCCTTATGCGGGATTTGCACCGTTTAACCAGGCAGTGAATCAGATGCTTTTGCCCGATTTAGAGAAGTATCCAAAGTTACCCTGCTCAATTTATGGTAATAAGGTACTCAAAGGGTATGAGGAGGTAATGCGAAGCATACCACCCGAGCGTGTAGTTGAAAAAATTGTAGAAATAACTTAATTAAAAAACCCAACGAGAATCGTTGGGTTTTTTAATTTTATCTATGACTAGTTTATGATTCTATTGCTGGTATCCGCAATACTTGTCCTGGATAAATTTTATCAGGATGGCTAAGCATTGGTTTGTTAGCCTCAAAAATCACTGGATATTTCATGGCGTTGCCATAGTATACCTTTGCAATTTTACTTAAAGAATCTCCACTTACAACAGTATGAAATTGAGCTTCAGGTTCTTGAATAGCCGTTGTCATACGGTCATCAACACTTGCAATACCTTCTGTGTTTCCTACTACCAGTACTACTTTTTCTCTTGTTGCTTGATTTTCAGCCTCTCCGTAAATAGTAGCGGTGTCTTCAGTAACTTGAACCTCTAGATTTTCTACGTTAAAGCCCATAGCCTCTACTGCATTGACTAATTTACTGGCCTTTGCTACAGCCTCATCAGCTGCCTCTTCTGCAGTTGTTTTACCAATACCAAAAACTTTAGCCCCGGCATTTTTGATGAATGAAAATAATCCCATAATTGAATATTGTTTATTGATTAATAAATAATTTTGTTGCTGTGAAGTTACAATAAATTAACAAAAAAATTAATTTCTTATAGAACTACGTCAAATTTTAATATCATTGTTTAATTTTAAAAAAAAATAACATCCCGTGATTATTCATAATTTAGAAACTCAAAATTCAATTCTCAATCAATTTGTTGCCGAAATTAGAAGCGAAACCATTCAAAAAGATTCCATGCGTTTTAGAAGGAATATCGAAAGAATCGGTGAAATTTTAGGATACGAATTGAGTAAAACATTGCACTATATCGATGAAGTTATCCAAACGCCTTTAGGAGTTAAAAATACGCAGTTGCCCATAAATGACATTGTATTATGTTCTGTTTTACGAGCGGGCTTACCCTTGCACCAAGGACTGCTGAATTATTTTGACGCGGCAGAGAGTGCTTTTATTTCCGCCTATAGAGCGCATCAGAATGACGATAATGACTTTACTATTATCTCAAAATATTTAGCTTGCCCTTCCATAGAAAACAAAACAGTACTCTTGGCAGACCCTATGTTGGCAACGGGGAAAACACTTGAAAACACGTTTGAAGTCATAAGAAAAAATGGCACTCCAAAAGATCTTCATATTGTATCCGTAATTGGTTCAAAGGAAGGGGTTGCATATATTGAAAAGATATTTCCCGAAAACACCCATTTGTGGATTGCGACCATTGACTCAGAATTAAACGATAAAGCGTATATAGTGCCAGGCCTTGGAGATGCTGGTGATTTATCTTTTGGGATGAAATTATAGAAAAAACACGATAGTTACAACGGCAAGTAACGCATATAAAAACAGTTCTTTAAACCAGTTTTCCTCGACTATTTGTAAGTAATTGGTGAAAATTATAGCCATTGGAAAAAACAGAAATAAAAATTCAGATCCGTTTTTTGTCGGCCACGGAAGGACAACAAAAGTTAAAAGAAAAAAGTGAAAGACTAATAAAAGCCACGAATTTTTAAACTCATTATTGATGGCGTTAATTTTTAATGTGGTTGGAAATATTGACCATATAATTAAGGCGGTAACAATGGTAAGTGGAATTAAAAGTTTTAGTGAATTGTAGGCTTCAAAAGAAAGACTGTACTCAAAATTGAAAACGGCGAATAAGGAGTCAAAACTATTAATGGCAATCAAATAAGCACTATAAATAAAAATGGGCACGATAAACCCAACCATTGGAATCAAGATGTTACGTACCGTAAATTTGTCGAATAAGTAGATTGCAGCGAAAGTTAAAAACAAAGTAAGGGAACTCCATGGATATATTAAAGTAGCGATCCCTATCCATAAGGAACTGTCAAATAATTTTTCCTTGGTGTCTTTTGTTGTGCGAAGGCTATATATTCTTCGGTAAGCAAATAACAATATTAAATTAACGATTGCTAAATTGAAATTTAAAATTGAAAATGGAAACATCCCCAGTAAACAAACAAATAGTAAAATGCTATATGAATTACTTTTGGTGAGATTGTTTTTTCTAACAATAAAATTTACTGAGAAAAGAATGATGAGCAATAAAATAAAGTACAGTACACGTTTTGATATAAAATAGAAGGTTGCTGGTTGATTTGTGTTTAACAGTAATGAAATAGTGTAAATAAAAAAAAGCAATACTATTATTAATAATGTATTTATTGGTTTTGTTTTATTAAAAAAATTGGCAATCATTACTATATTTTATACTTTTGTGGGGTAAATATAAATAAGATATGATTGCAAACAATATTTTTAGAGCGATAGGTGATTTTTGTACAAACGTTATATTTAAATTTTTGTATGATCCTTTTAGATTTATGGATGGCTGGTGGTCATCTAATATTGTCAATGTAATTATTTTTATTCTTGCTACAATTGCATTGTTTTATTGGCTTGGCGAAATGGTTAAGCACAATAAAAACTCAAAAACTATATAATTCTTCAAATTTTACATTTTGGGCAGCAAAAATAAATTGAAACGTTTTCGTGAAAATGAAATTTTTGCCAACGTATTACAACCTACGAGAGAGGAAGTGCAAGATGGTTTTACCTTTAAAGGAAAATGGTCAACATTTTTTAAAAATGAGAACCCTATAGTATTAGAATTGGGTTGTGGTAAAGGTGAATATACGGTCGCATTGGCGAAACAGAATCCCAATTTTAACTATATTGGAGTTGATATTAAAGGGGCGCGATTTTGGAGAGGTGCTAAAACAGCCATCGAAGAAAATTTAACAAATGTTGCTTTTTTAAGAACGCAAATAGAATTGATTGATTATTGTTTTTCTGAAGACGAAATCAGTCAAATATGGATTACGTTTCCAGACCCTCAAATAAAATTTAAGAGGATGAAACACCGATTAACAAACCCTGAATTTTTAATGAAATACCAGCGCTTGTTAAAGAATAATGGCGTTGTTCATCTAAAAACCGATAGTGAGTTTTTACATGGATATACGTTGGGTCTTTTGCAAGAGGGAAGTCATGATATTTTATATGCACATCATGATATTTATAAAAATTTGCACGCTCCAGAAGAAGCCATTTTAACGCAAACTTTTTACGAAAAACAATTTCTAGACCAAGATAAAGCAATAACTTACATTAAATTTAGGACTACTTACTAAGTTATGAGCTTCGCTATTAATTTAGCACGTAGTATTGTTGACTAAAATTTAAATTCCATACTTGGGTTATTAACAGTGATGAGGGTGTTAATAATCTTTATAAAATTGATATGACAAAAAAGGCAGATAATTTTTTTGAAAAAGTATACGAAGTGGCGAGGCAGATTCCCTATGGAAAGGTAACTTCCTATGGAGCAATTGCTACCTATTTAGGGGCGGCAAGATCTGCAAGAATGGTAGGTTGGGCGATGAACTCATCAGGGAAAGATGATACGATACCGGCTCATAGAGTTGTCAACAAACAAGGACTCTTAACAGGAAAACACCATTTTCAAGGAACGAATTTAATGCAGCAGTTATTAGAAAATGAAGGGGTTAAGATTGTAGACAATAAAATAATGGATTTTGATGAAATATTTTGGACTCCAACTCTGTCAAAGAATTAATATTTCAAAGAACACAATATTTTTATATATTTAAAGTTTTAATTTACGCCTGTTTGAACGGGCTTTGTGTTTTTTTTCATAAATTGCGCAACAAAAAAAGGGTTTACATGAAATTATATTACAAAGTAATAGTATTAATATTTCTTTTAGCTGCCACAAAGGGATACACACAGTTAGAGGTAAGTCACGAGTTTGGTATTTTTACAGGTCCGATATCGATGCAAACTGACTATGGAGAAAGACATCATTTACCAAGTAGTATGGAAACTAGCTTTGGTGTTGCTGCTGTACACTATTTAAGTTTTTACGGTAACAATTATAATTGGAGAAATGGCGCAAGTTATTTTTCAGATCACTTTAAGCTACGTACAGAGATATCCTATTACTTTAATAATAAGTTAGAGAATGAAGGGCGCTATACGGATCCAGGAAGTACCAATGCAGAAGCAGCTGCCTTGAGAGCAATGCAAGGTGCAACCAAAATTTTTAATATTGGTACCCAACTTGAATTTTACTTTAAAAATTTAGAAGATTACGGTTTGTTATTTAATACTGCAGATAAATTTGCGCCGTATGTTAGCTTAGGGCTTCAATACAATAGTTTTGATGCTGAATTGACCAATAATGGTAATAACCTAGATATAAGCTCATTACCTCAAAAATATCAAAATGATGCTGTTTTTTTAGAGCCAGAATCTACCTTTTCATTAGTTATGGGCTTAGGAACCCGCTATAAAATGGATACTTTTGATTTGGTTTTAGATGGGAGATGGCAGTACTTTTTCTCAGATAAAGTAGATGGTCTAGATACTTCAGGAAATGTAGGTAGTAAGTTTAATGATACCTTGTTGTTTCTTAGTGTAGGTATCGTATTTAATTTAGAAGGAAATTAATATTTTTATTCTTTATTTAGACTTTCGTTAAAATCAAATTCATTTGTATTGCAACGTATTGTAGTTTCTGTTACCAACGATTTAGTTACGGATCAGCGTGTTCACAAAATTTGTTCAACTTTGGTTGCTATGAATTTTAAGGTATTGCTTATCGGACGAAGGTTACGATCAAGTCTACCACTAAAACGTGACTATGCTACTAATAGAATGAAACTTTTGTTCAATAAAGGATTTTTATTCTATGCAGAATACAATACACGCTTATTTTTTAAGCTACTTTTTTTAAAAAAGGATATTCTCCTTTCAAACGACTTAGATACGCTATTGCCAAATTTCTTAATAGGAAAATTAATGCGGAAGCAACTCGTATATGATAGTCATGAACTATTTACAGAAATTCCTGAATTAATTCACCGACCCAAAACTCAAAAGATATGGTTAGCGATTGAAAAACAGATCTTCCCAAAATTAAAAAACGTGTATACCGTAAATGCGAGTATTGCTACTATCTACAAAAAAAAATACGGTGTAGCTGTTCATGTAGTTAGAAATATAGCTCCTAAATTGACAAATGACAACGTTGATCTAGATTTATCAAATAGAATAAAGGGAACTGGAAGGATGCTTATTTTACAAGGCGCAGGAATCAATGTAGATAGAGGGGCCGAAGAGGCTGTTGAAATGATGCAATACCTAAAGGATGTTGTACTTTATATTATAGGGAATGGTGATGCAATTGAGGGTTTAAAAAAGATGACTAAAGCTTTGAATCTAGAAACTAAAGTTATTTTCATTGACAGATTGCCCTATGAAGAATTAATGGAATATACTAAAATTGCCGACCTAGGACTTTCCTTAGACAAAGGAACTAATTTGAACTATGAGTATGCTTTGCCAAATAAAATCTTTGATTATATCCAGGCGAAAACACCGCTCTTGGTTTCTAATCGGAAACTAGTTTCTGAACTTGTAAAAAAATATGATGTTGGGCTCGTTGTAACTAAATTAGACCCTCAACACTTGGCAGAACACATCCAGGCAATTTTTTTAAATACGATGCAACTGAAAAAATGGTCAGTAAATTTAGAGAGAGCAGCAAAAGAATTTAATTGGGAAACAGAAGCGACAAAATTGAAAATGATTTTTAATAACCTTAAATAGTGCTGTTGTTAATGCTGGGTTTCAAAATTTAATTATTCTTGTATTTATGGGGATTTTCTCTTATTCCTTTTTTAAATATTTTACGCAATCCCATTCGCATACTATTGTCAATTTTTAATATAATATCTTTTAGTCTTTCTTTAGGTCTACCTCTAAACGAAGTAACATGAAATTTATCTGTTTCAAGCAAAGGAGTTTCTGAAAAATAATAATTAGAAATACAACACCTAATTTTATCATGATTGATTTTACTTACGGAATGCCATGAGCTCTGATGCGTTGCCATAACAACCAATCTATTAAATTTACTGGTAATGATAATAGGATCTTTTTCCAAGCCATTAGACCACAGTTCTAAATTCCCCCCATAGGAACTTTCCCAATTTGGAGTAACGTAGTATAATAAATTGAGCACTCTCCACAACTTTCTATCTTTATCGTGCGAATTGTCCAAATGTGGATTTAAGAAATGGTGTTTTTGCATTAAAGAAAGTCCTCCTGCATATAGATTTTCGTCTGGTAGAATCGGTTCTAATTCACATATTTCTTGAATTAGGCTTACAACTCTTTCGTCTTGAAAAGCGTAAATAGCTTCTTCAAGTATGGCGTTATACTGATCCATTTTATAGGCAATATGCTTATATTCCTTTAATGTTTTCTTTAAAACCGTATTTTCTGGTTTTGGAAAATGATTGTATAAAATGTTCGCTAATTTTTCCGGAAGAGCATTGTCTAAATAGAAAAAACCAATTTCCATTTTAGATTCAGAAAATTGACTTTTTAACCTGTCTTTTTGTTTTTGTAAATTTTTTACAATGAATGATGCTATTATTGCTCTTGTATACTCCAATGAAGGTCGTTTGTCCATAAAAACTAAAAATATAAATAATTTATTTAAAATACTATCTTCGCGTAAACTCGATTTTAAAAGAATGAATAGTTATGAGTAAGTTTTTGCATATAGTTTCTTTTGATATCCCATACCCACCGAATTACGGTGGTATAATAGATGTTTTTTATAAATTGAAAAGTTTGTCTGAATTAAACATTGATATTTATTTGCATGTTTTTGAATACAATCGAGAAAGGTCAAAGGAACTAGAGAAGTATTGTAAACATATTTTTTACTATAAACGCAAGGCTCTCTTAACAAGCTTAATGTCAACAACTCCTTTTCGAGTTAAATCCAGATCAAATAAGAACCTTATTGATAATTTAAAAATGAATAATGCTCCAATTTTGTTTGAAGGGCTACACACAACATTTCCTTTATTGAAAGAGCTCTTTAGCAATCGGTCAGTAATTGTTAGAACTCACAATATTGAACATTTATATTTTGATGGCCTCTCAAAGAGTGAACAAAGAATTGATAAAAAACTATTTTTTAAGTTAGAAGCCAAGAAATTTTTTGCCTACGAAAGCATTTTAAATAAAGCAAATCATATTTTAACTATTTCACCGTCAGAACAAGTATACTTTAATGCTAAATTTAATAATAAAGCAACCTATGTTCCTGTTTTTCATCAGAACACCAAGGTAGCGAAATTATCTGCGAAAGGAGATTATGCGTTGTACCATGGAGATTTAAGAGTGTCTGATAATGTCAAATCGGTGCTATTTTTAATTGCTGTTTTTAAAAGTATTGATTACCCCTTGTTAATAGCGAGTAGTTTTGAAAATGAGTTAGTATTAAGGGAAATAGAAAAGCATAAACACATTTCATTTATAACAATTAAAAGCCAAGAACAGGTGTTGCAATTACTTCATGAAGCACATATTAATGTGCTACCAACATTTCAAAAAACGGGAATTAAATTGAAATTAATAAATACTCTTTTTAACAGTCGATTTTGTGTAGTAACTAATGATATGGTAGAAGACACGGGTTTAGAGAGTTTATGTAGTATAGGAACTACAAAAGACGAATTTAAAGTAAAATTTCTTGAATTGATTGATGCAGAATATACAATAGAGGAAGCTAAAAAGCGCGAAAAAAAATTGATTCTATTTGATGTAACAGAAAGTGCTAAAAAGATAATTGATTTACTGTACTAAACTACCTCAAATACCTTTTCACCATCACATTTAATGGTTTTATGAGGGTATTTTAAGATTAAGGCATAATCATGAGTTGCCATTAAAATAGTTTTACCACTCTTATTAATTTCTTCTAAAACACTCATTACTTCAATAGAAGTTTTAGGGTCTAAGTTACCTGTAGGCTCATCGGCCAATATCAGTTCAGGGTCATTCAATAGCGCACGTGCTATAGCAATTCGCTGTTGTTCACCTCCTGAAAGCTGAAATGGCATTTTAAATCCTTTGGTAGCCATATCAACTTTTTCTAATACTTCCTTGATTTTAGCACTAATTTTGGTGTTGTCTTTCCAACCAGTTGCTTTCAATACAAATAATAAATTATCATGTACGTTTCTATCATTTAATAATCTAAAATCCTGAAATACTATACCTAATTTCCTTCTCAAAAAAGGGATCTCTTTTTCCTTGAGTTGAATCAAGTTAAAGTCTACTATATTCCCTTCTCCTTTTAACAAGGGTAGGTCTCCATAAAGCGTTTTCATTAAGCTACTTTTTCCACTTCCAGTTTTACCAATTAAATACATAAAATCGCCCTCAAAAATATCCAAACTGATATCAGATAAAACAAGGTTTTCTTGTTGAAAAATGGAAGCGTTTTTTAAATGTAATATTGGGTTCGACATGCGTTTGAGTATTGAGTTTACAAACTTACATTTTAAATTTTAAATTAAAAAAGTGTTTGTTTACATTCGCTTAAAATTCACCGAGACTCGTTAATTTTGGCTCGATAAATGCTATTATATTTCAAATGTTAATTTTTTTCTTAACAAAATGTTATATTAATTAACAATTATACAATTTCAATTTAATTAGACGTTGTTTAGTTTAAGTATGTTTATTTTTAACCTATCGTAAAATCATCTCTAAAATGAAGCATAACAAGAATTTGTTTGTAGCCCTTTTCTTATTCGTATCGGTTACTAGCTTTGCCCAAATGTCGGATATTTATACAAATACGCTAAAGGAATATAACCATGCCGTAGATTTATACAATAACAGAGATTTTGTAGCGTCAAAACACCTATTCAATAAGCTAAAAAGTACTTTTGAGAAGAGTTCTGAATTAAAGGCGAATTGTGAATATTATGAGGCCTTTTGTGCCATTCAACTGGGGGATCAAAGAGGCGATCAGATGATGCGAGATTTTGTAGAAAGAAACCCAACAAGTACAAAACAAAATACCGCCTTTATAGAGGTAGGTGATTATTATTTTAAAAATGCTAATTATCCGTATGCCCTAAAGTGGTATAACCGTGTGGAAACTAGAAATCTTTCGATATCCCAAGAAGAAGATTTTAATTTTAAATACGCTTATGGCTTATTTGCTGTTCGTAGTTATAAGAGAGCAAAGGAATACTTTCAAAAGCTATTAACTTCACAAGAATACGGTTCACAGGCAAAGTATTATTACGGATTTATTGCCTATCAAGATGACGACTATGATAATGCCGATAGGTATTTAAGTCAGGTATCAGACGATAAAGAACTGGGAAGTGATGTTCCGTATTATATGGCAAATATCAAATTTAAAACTGGTAATTTTCAAGAAGCAATTGACATTGCTAAACCTTTTCTCGCGAAAGCGGATAGAAACCAACAGTCAGAAATATCTAAAATCATAGGTGAGAGTTATTTTAATTTAGAAAAATATAAAGAGGCCATACCGTATCTTCAAGATTACAAAGGGAAACGGAATCGTTGGAACAATACGGATTATTATCTATTGGGTTATGCTTATTATAAGCAAAAAGATTATGAAAACGCCATTTCTAATTTCAATAAAATTATAGGAGGTGATAATGCCGTATCTCAAAATGCCTATTATCATTTGGCGGAGTGTTACTTGAAAACGGAACTCAAAACAGAGGCACTTAATGCTTTTAGAAATGCATCTCAAATGGAATATGATAATGAGATTAAAAAGGATGCGTGGTTAAATTATGCAAAGCTAAGTTATGAAATAGGAAACCCATATAAAAGTGTCCCAGATGTATTACAGGAATATCTAGATTTGTATCCGAAATCGGCTGCAAAGGAAGAAATAAATGAGCTACTAATCAGTGCCTATATTACTTCTAAAGATTATGAAGGAGCACTGAAAGCTTTAGAAAATAAAAAGGATGCTACTACGAAAGAAGTTTATCAAAAAGTAGCGCTTTATAGAGGGATACAATTGTATAATGAAGGCTCCTTAGCAAGCGCAAAAAATCATTTCGAAACTGCAATTACCGAAGCGAGAGACCCGTCGATTACCGCAAGAGGGATTTTTTGGAATGCAGAAACGGATTATGCACTGAATAATTTCAAGGATGCCTTGGTAGGTTTTCAACAATACGAGACAATGAACAAGTCGGATACTCTAGTTGAAAATACTATTTTAGACTATAATTTGGCGTACACCCATTTTAAATTAAAGGATTATACCAATGCGGGAACAAAGTTTCAAGCCTATCTTAATACGCAACCCAATGACGTTAATAGAGTGAATGACTCTTATTTGCGACTCGGCGATTCCTACTTCGTGTCGAGCGATTATAATAAAGCCATCACTACTTATAACAAGGTGATTTCCGCAAAGGGAATAGATACAGATTATGCACATTTTCAACGAGCGATGAGCTATGGTCTTACCGGAAAAAACAACGATAAGATTGTTGATCTAACCAAGTTTTTGGGTGCTTACCCTAAATCTACATTACGAGACGACGTCTACTATGAACTTGGAAACTCGTATGTGAAAGCGAACAAAAACAATGAGGCTATTGACGCCTATGACAACTTATTAAAGTATCACAAGCGGAGTTCCTACGTGCCGAAGGCCTTGTTAAAAGAAGGTTTGGTATACTATAATACCGACAGAGGCAATGAGGCATTGGCCAAATACAAAACTGTTGTTCGTGATTTTCCTAATACAGATGAAGCGAAGCAGGCGGTTGCAAGTGCCCGTCAAGTGTATGTTGATTTAGGGCGTGTTGATGAGTATGCAGATTGGGTTCGCGGTGTTGATTTTGTAAACGTTACTGATGCCGATTTAGACAATGACATGTATGAATCTGCTGAGAAACAATACCTTCAAAACAATCGAAAAAAAGCAATTTCAGCGTTTGAAAAATACATAGAAAGATTCCCAAAAGGGGCGCATGCTTTACGAGCAAATTTTTATTTGGCAGAGTCTTTGTACGCCGAAAGTCAGTTGGCAAATTCAGCAAGCTATTATGCATATGTAACCAATCAAGAGCGCAATGAATTTACCGAACAAGCCTTGTCAAGATTGGCACAAGTCTATTTAGAAGCGAATGATTGGAAACGAGCAATGCCCGTTTTAGAGCGGTTAGAAGAGCAAGCTGATTTCCCTCAAAATATCACATTTGCACAGAGTAATTTAATGAAAGGTCATTATGAGTTAGAACACTATGAAGATGCGGTAATCTATGCAGAGAAAGTGCTAGCAAGACCTAAAATTGAAACTAGGGTAAAATCAGATGCCCATGTAATTATTGCACGTTCTGCGATAAAAACAACTGATGAAGTAAAAGCAGAAGAGGCTTACCAAGAGGTTGGTAAAATTGCAACGGGAGAACTGAAGGCAGAGTCGTTATACTATGATGCCTACTTTAAACATAAAGAAGGGAATTATAAAATTTCAAACACCGTTGTGCAAAAATTAGTTTCAGATTTTGCAGCTTACAAGTATTATGGGGCAAAAGGATTGATCATAATGGCTAAAAACTTTTATGAACTAAAAGATGCTTATCAAGCGACCTACATTTTAGAAAGTGTTACTAAAAACTTCAAAGAATACAAAGATGTAGTTGATGAAGCTAAGGCCGAACTGAAAAGAATTAAAACAGAAGAGGCTAAAACCAATGAATCAGTAAACCCTGATGAAAATTAATATCGAGTTGTCATTCTTAGCGAAACGAAGAATCTAAAAAACATGAAAAAACAAATTTCCATACTTATATTGCTCTTTAGTACATTTATTCTTTTTTCACAAGAAAAGAGTAAAGATACTATTGGAACAGAGGTTATAAATGTAGTTAAACCTTATTCACCAACCGTTTCTGATGCGTTTAAAATTAAAACCGCACCCGAAATAAACGATCAAGAGATTAGTAAAAAAAGGAAAATAGAATACGCTATTTTTTCAATTCCTGTGGCGTCAACCTTTACTCCAAATAAAGGAAAAGCAAAAGTGTTGCGTGTAGACCCTAGTGCCCCTATTTATGATAATTATATTTCTGCTGGTTTTGGTAATTTTAATACACCCCAAGTGGAGGTCTTTGCACATGGCAGCAGTACCCGCTATAACGAATTTGGTGGTTTTTTTAACTACCATTCATCTAAGGGAGGTATTGATGGAGTTCAGTTGGATGATAATTTTTTAGATACGCGTTTGGATTTATTCTACAAACAAGACGAGCAAGATTTTGATTGGCAATTAAATGCGGGTGTAATTTATCAAAAATACAATTGGTATGGTTTACCAGAGCGTAATTTTAATCAAAGTACTATTGAAAGCATCGACGAAAGTCAAAATTACACGGAGGTTTATCTCGGTGGAAAAATTGCCTATGACGCGTCTTTTTTTCAAGGAGGAACAGCTGAATTAAAACGTTTTACTGACAACGAAGGGAGTACAGAAATACACTTTTTGGCCCTGCCGAAAATAGAATTTCCTATTGCTACCGAACTGATTAATGCAGAGGCGAGACTTGAATTTTTAAAAGGAGAGTTTTTTATGAATTATGAGGGAACAGATAATATTAAATATTCCTTTACAAACCTTGGGTTTAATCCAAATTTTGAAGTCCTACGTGATAACTTGACTTTAAATCTTGGTGTTGATATGCTATATAGTTTTGCTTCTGGTTCTAATAATGAAAGTAAGGCCTATTTTTACCCAAAAATAACCGCATCTTATATTTTAATTGATCAAGTTTTAACGGCCTATGGCGCTGCGCTTGGTGGCTTAAAACAACATTCATATAATAGTTTTGTCGATGAAAACCCATTTGTTTCACCAACTTTAGATATGAGAAGAACAGACCAACAATACAATGCGTATTTAGGGTTTAAAGGGAAATTAGCATCCAATGTAGCCTATAACTTTAAAGGAGGTTATATCAGCGAAAGAGATAAGCCATTGTTTAAATTAAATCCGACAAAAACAGAGGGGACTACAACTGTTTCAAAGGGATATGAAGCAGGAAACTCATTCCAGGTAGTTTACGACAATATAAAAACGATCAACGCTTTTGCCGAAGTGAGTGTTGATTTTTCGAAAGAGCTAAAGTTTGGTGGAAATGTTGAGTTTAATAGTTATAGTACAACTAATGAAACGGAAGCATGGGGTTTGCCAAATTTAAAGGCAACAGCTTTTGCGAACTATACAGTAAATAAATGGTTTGCTGGGGCTAATTTATATTTTGTAGGTGAGCGTAAAGACGAATTGGTTTTTGCAGTTCCAAATACCATTGATCAGTTAGAATCAACCCCTATAGATGTTGGCAATTATGTAGATTTAAATTTAAATGCAGGATATAAATTTACTGATAAACTTACGGCATTTGCAAAAGTGAATAATGTGTTTAACAGTAATTATCAAAAATATACAAATTTCAAAGTACAAGGACTACAGTTCTTCGCCGGACTCACCTATAAATTTGATTTGTAATTAATTATTATTTCGAGTGGCGTTATGTGTTTTATCCCTTTTCCCTTTTTAACATAACGCTGCTTGATTTAACCATACATTTTTTCATAGTACTCTTTGTAAGAGCCAGAAGTAATGTTATTTAACCAATCTTCATTTGCCAAATACCAGTCGATCGTTTTTGACAAGCCTTCTTCAAAAGTTACAGACGGTTTCCAACCCAATTCTTTGTTTAGTTTAGAAGCGTCTATGGCATAACGCTTGTCGTGACCAGCTCTGTCTTTTACAAAAGTTATTAGCTTTGTCGCAGTACCTTGTGATTGCTTTAATTTTTCATCCATCTGTGTACACAGCAAATGAATTAAATTCAGGTTTGTCCATTCGTTAAAACCACCAATATTATAGGTTTCATTGTGCTTTCCTTTATGGAAAATTAAATCAATTGCTCTGGCATGATCTTCCACAAACAACCAATCGCGGGTATAATTACCATCTCCGTAAACGGGTAAGCTCTTACCTGTTTTTATATTATTGATAAAAAGTGGAATTAATTTTTCTGGAAACTGATTGGCTCCATAATTGTTCGAACAATTACTAATTATAAATGGCATTTTGTACGTATTTCCGAAAGCCCTAACAACATGATCAGAGGCGGCTTTTGACGCTGCATAAGGCGATTGAGGGTCGTAAGGAGTTGTTTCGGTAAATAGCCCTGTATGACCTAATGAACCATAAACTTCGTCAGTTGACACATGATAAAATAATTTAGTGTCATAATTGCCATTGCAAGTGTCTCTAAACGCATTTAATAAATTTGCAGTACCCAACATGTTGGTTTCAATAAATTCATTGGGATTAGCAATAGAGCGATCTACATGACTTTCTGCAGCCAGGTGTATCACAGCATCAAACTTATGGTCTTCAAATAATGAATTTATAAAAGGAATATCGTTTATATCCCCCTTTATAAAAGTATAATTAGGAGCGTTGGAAATATCTTGGATGTTTTCGAGGTTACCAGCATACGTCAGCGCATCTAAATTGAATATTTGATAATTTGAATATTTTGTAACAAATAGGCGGACTACATGTGAACCTATAAAACCTGCTCCTCCAGTAATTAATATATTTTTCATGCCTGTTTCATGTAAACGGTTAATTTAAAATAAAGCTTAATCTATAAGATTATAGTGGTAATAAAGTACTAATTACTTCAATGTTTGCTGCCATTTCCACGCGTCTAACAATGCATCTTCCAGGCCTAATTCAGTCTTCCAATTTAATTCGTTGTTGGCGAAAGAGGTATCTGCGTATGCTTCAATAATATCGCCTTCTCTACGATCCACAATTTTATAATTTAATTTTATAGCATTCACCTTTTCAAAGGCTTTGATTACCTCTAAGACAGAACTGCCTTTGCCAGTACCTATATTAAAAACCTCAAAGGGTGTTTTGTTATTATTTTCTAATAATCTTTTTAAAGCAACAGTGTGTGCCTTGGCCAAATCAACCACATGGATATAATCTCTAACTGCAGTTCCATCTAAGGTAGGATAATCACCACCGAAAACAGAAAGTTGTTCTCGAATACCAGCTGCAGTTTGCGTCACATATGGAATTAAATTTTGTGGAACACCAATAGGTAGTTCTCCAATTTTAGCACTTTTATGTGCGCCAATAGGATTGAAATAGCGCAGAGCGATTGCTTGTAAATTGGATGCTTTGGTAGTGTCAGAAATAATTTCTTCACCTATCTGCTTGGTGTTTCCGTAAGGTGATTCAGCTGCCTTAAAAGGCGCAGTTTCAGTAATAGGCATTCTGTCTGCTTGCCCATAAACTGTGCACGAAGAACTAAAAATAAAGTTTGCAATACTATTGCTATCCATCGCTTCCAATAAATAAATTAATGAAGAAATATTATTGTGATAATATTCTAAGGGCTTATCAACACTTTCACCAACGGCTTTTGATGCTGCAAAATGAATTACACCTTCGATATTTTTGTGTTTTGAGAAAAATGTAGCGATTGCATTTTGGTTTTTTAAATCTACATTTTCATAGGTCGGTTTTTGGCCGGTTATTGAACTAATTTTGTCTAGAACCTCAATCGAAGAGTTCATTAAATTATCAATAATCACAACCTCATAACCTTCATTCTGTAATTCAACAACAGTATGTGACCCAATAAATCCTAGTCCTCCTGTAACTAATACCTTTTTCATAATTAATTTGTAACTATTTTCCTGCCTACAGATTCATAATAAAAACCGTTGTTTTCCATCACCTCTAAATCGAAAATATTACGTCCATCAAAAATGGCAGGATTGTTCATTAACAATTTCATTTTCTCGAAATTTGGCGAAATAAACTCACTCCATTCAGTACAGATTAATAAACAGTCGGCCTCTTTTAAGGCCTCATAAGCATTCGAAGCAAAGTTGATTTTATTACCATAAAGCTTCTCTGTGTTAGACATAGCTTCAGGATCGTATGATGAAATTTGCACATCTTGTAATAACAATTCATTAATTACATCAATAGCAGGTGCTTCTCTTATGTCATCAGTATTTGGTTTAAAGGCGAGGCCCCAAACAGCAATTTTTTTATTTTTTAATTTATCATCAAAGTATTTTGACACTTTAGGAATTAATGATTTTTTTTGTTTGACATTAATATCTAATACAGATTTTAAAATCTTAAAATCGTAACCGGTTTCATCACTAGATTTTACTAGGGCATTTACATCTTTAGGAAAACAAGAACCACCATATCCGATACCTGGATATAAAAAGCGATTGCCAATTCTAGCATCTGAGCCCATTCCTTTTCTCACCATATCTACATCGGCGCCAATTATTTCACAAAGATTGGCAACCTCATTCATAAAGGTAATTTTAGTAGCTAAAAAAGTATTTGCCGCATATTTAGTAAGTTCTGCCGAACGCTCATCCATATAAATAATGGGTCTATTTACCGTTATAAACGGTTTGTACAATTTAGCTAAAACTCCTTTTGCTTTTTCACTTTTTGTGCCTATAATAATCCGCTGAGGTTCCATAAAATCTTTAACAGCATAGCCTTCTCGTAAAAATTCAGGGTTTGAAACAACATCGAATGGAATGGTTGTATGACTGGAAATAATATTCTCTACAATGTCTGAAGTACCAACAGGAACGGTACTTTTATTTATTATAATTTTATAATCTGTAATTATTTTCCCCAAACTGTGCGCTACCTCTTCTACATACGATAAATCAGCTGAGCCGTCTTCATCTTGAGGTGTTGGTAAGGCTAAAAAAATAACAGTAGACTCTTTAATAGCTGCTTTTAGATTTGTTGTAAAATACAATCGCTCACCCGAAATATTTTTATTAAAAAGCTCTTCTAAGTTAGGTTCGTAAATAGGCACTTTTCCTTGTTGCATTTGTCTAACCTTCTCTTCATTAATGTCAACGCAGGTCACGGTATTACCCATGTCAGCAAGACAAGTTCCAGTTACAAGACCAACATACCCCGTTCCTATTACGGTTAAATTCATAATTTACTTTTTGATAAAATTTAATACTGTTTCTGTTATAAACTCAATTTGTTCATCTTCAAGTTCAGTATGCATTGGTAAAGAAATAACAGATTTTACTAATTCGTTTGTGACAGTAAAATTGGTTTCTTTATAACGAGGATCTTGATACGCTTTTTGGCTGTGAAGTGGTATGGGATAGTAAACTCCACACGGAATATCATTCTCATTTAGATGCTGCACCAAGGCATCTCTATCTACATCTTTTAACTTTAAGGTGTATTGGTGAAAAACATGTGTCGTGAAGTCGCTTATAACAGGTGTGGTAATTTTATTAGAATTAGCAAAAGCACTGTTGTACTTTTCTGCCGCTTTTTTTCTTGCAGCACAGTAACTATCTAAATGAGGAAGTTTTATATCTAAAACAGCAGCTTGAATACTGTCTAATCTAGAATTCACACCCACCACATCATGATGATAACGAATATACATCCCATGATTTACAATGCCTCTTAACGTGTGGGCTAAATCATCATCATTAGTGAAAATGGCACCACCATCTCCATAACAACCTAAATTTTTTGAAGGGAAAAATGACGTGGTTCCTACAATTCCCATAGTACCTGCTTTTTTCTTTGTTCCATTACTAAAGGTAAAATCAGCACCAATAGCTTGAGCAGTATCCTCAATTACATATAAGTTGTGTTCTTTTGCAATTTGCATAACAGCTTCCATGTTTGCACATTGTCCAAATAAATGAACAGGAATAATGGCTTTCGTTTTGGGAGTGATGGCTTTTTTCAAGGCATCAATATCTATATTAAAAGTATCTGGTTCAACATCAACAAGAACCGGCGTTAATTTTAATAACGCGATCACTTCTACTGTTGCTGCAAAGGTAAAGTCGGCGGTAATTACCTCATCTCCTTGCTCTAAACCTAAGCCCATCATTGCAATTTGCAATGCGTCAGTTCCATTCGCACAGGGTATTACATGTTTTACATCGAGATAGGTTTCTAGATTTTTTTGAAACGATTTTACTTGAGGTCCATTGATAAAAGCGGTTGTCTCTATCACAGTTGAAATAGCAGTATCTACTTCACCTTTTATTTTTTTATATTGACCATTGAGGTCAACCATTTGAATTTTTTTCATTTAGCTAAATTTCTAATCCATAAACGAACAAAAATACGAATTATTTAAGTGCTGTAAAGCTAAATTTCTATTTTAGCATTTACTTATGCTTTTTTTATATAACATCATTGTTAACCTTATTGGATTTTTGTTGAAAATCATCGCTTTTTTCAATAAAAAAATCAAACTTTTTGTGAGCGGTAGAACTGCGGTTTTTAAAACCTTAAATACCGCTCTTTTCGACGATTCACCGGTTATATGGTTTCACTGTGCTTCTTTAGGGGAATTTGAACAAGGAAGACCTATTATAGAAAACTTTAAAAGCCAATATGCAAACTATAAAATAGTCGTCACTTTTTTTTCACCTTCTGGCTATGAAGTGAGAAAAGAATATACAAATGCTGATGTGGTTACCTATTTACCGTTAGACACAAAGCGAAATGCACGAAAATTCATTAGAATAGTAAAACCAAAAATAGCTGTTTTTGTAAAATATGAATTTTGGCCAAATTTTTTAAACGAGCTAAAAAAGGAGCAGATTCCCACCATTTTAGTTTCTGGTATTTTTAGAGAAAGCCAATCTTTTTTTAAATGGTATGGGTCTTGGATGCGTACTTCATTAGCAGCATTCAATCATTTTTTTGTACAAAACGAAAACTCTAAAAAGCTTTTAAACGGAATTGGTTTTGACAATATCACAATTAGTGGAGATACGCGTTTCGACAGGGTTTTTGAAATTACAAGACAAGATAATTCTTTAGATTTTATTGAACGGTTTATAGGAGATAAACTTGTGCTAGTTGCTGGTAGCACTTGGGAAAAAGATGAAGCGCTTTTAGTAAGCTACATCAATAATCACGCTGGAGAAAATGAAAAGTTTATTATTGCACCACATACGATAGACCCGAATCAAATTAACAAACTACAGGAGCGCATTTTTACAAAATCATTATTATATTCTGATAAATTAAATGCGGAATACGCTGATGTCCAAGTATTGATAGTTGACTCTATAGGCATTTTAACAAAGGTTTATAGCTATGCAAATATTGCCTATGTAGGAGGTGGCTTTGGTGTGGGCATACACAATATCTTAGAGCCTGCAACTTTCGGTGTACCAATATTAATCGGTCCCAATTATAAAAAATTTAAAGAAGCTGTTGATCTAATTGAAGAAGGTGCCTGTATTGTTGTTAGGGACAACGTGCAATTACAGGGTGAGTTATCGCCCTTAGTTAGGGATCGAAAATTTAGAGAAGGGAAGGGCCATAAAGCTGAGAATTATATTAAGAAAAATGTAGGAGCAACCCCAATTATAATAGACTATCTTCATAAAATATTAGGATAACGAATGTTACAAGAAAAGTTAAACACCTATTTTAAAACGATTTTCGAGGATGATTTGATACAAGAAATTGGTCAATTCGGAACGTATCAAAAGGTAACTAAAAATGATTTGTTGATAGATATCGGCGAAAAGTTTGATAAAATTCCATTGGTGTTAAAAGGGGCTATAAAAATAAGTAGAGAAGACGAAAATGGTGATGAAATTATATTGTATTTCTTAGAAGAGGGCGATACTTGCACTGTTACTTTTGGCAGTGGATTGGGTGATACTAAAAGTATGATACGAGGCACCGCAGAAAAAGACTCAGAGATTATTTTTATTCCAGTTGAAAAGCTAGAGGAATGGTTAGTTAGCTATAAATCTTGGCGAAAATTTGTGATTGATAGTTATAATTTTCGATTGTCTGAAATGCTCGAAACCATCGATACTTTGGCATTTATGAAAATGGATCAGCGCCTGTTTAAGTACCTTTCCGACAAGGTGAAAATAATGAACAGTCCCTCATTAACGACTACACATCAAGAAATTGCTCAAGATTTGAATACTTCTAGAGTTGTGATCAGTAGACTGCTAAAACAACTTGAAAATGAAAAGAAGATTCAACTATATAGAAATAGAATAGAAGTTCTTGCTGAGTAACAATTGTTGCACTGGAACTTTAAGATTTAACTAATTTCGCAACCAAATACTTATAAAATATGGACTTTATTTCACAACCATGGCCGTGGTATGTTGCCGGCCCAATGATATCACTAGTGTTATTTTTACTTTATTATTTAGGGAAATCATTTGGGGTATCTTCAAATTTAGAAACACTATGTGCCTTAGGTGGTGCGGGTAATTTTTCAGACTATTTTAAATCGCTTGACTGGCGAAAGAACAGTTGGAATTTACTATTTATTATAGGCGCTATTTTGGGTGGTTTTATTACCTATCAATGGCTAACACCAACAGAGCAAATTGCTTTAAATCCTCAAACAATTGAGGACTTGAGAGAAATCGGATTTCAGAATGCGGGTGCTCAATACTTGCCCGATGAAATTTTTGGTATGGATGCCTTGTTTTCTATAAAAGGATTGATCCTGCTACTTGTTGGAGGAGCACTCGTGGGATTTGGTGCACGATACGCCGGTGGTTGTACTTCTGGACACGCCATTGTTGGCTTGAGTAATCTAGAATTACCATCTTTAATATCCGTAATAGGATTTTTTATAGGAGGCTTACTAATGACATGGATAATTTTACCCTTACTATTTTAGACGATGAAAAAACTTAAATTTTTAGCAGTAGGAATACTTTTTGGAATAATATTAAGCAAGGCTGAAGTTATTTCATGGTATCGAATTTATGAAATGTTCAAATTTCAATCATTTCATATGTATGGCGTTATTGGTTCGGCCGTTTTTTTCGGAATCATTTTAATGTATTTGTTTAAAAAAGGAGCCATTAAAACGTATACAGGAGAACAAATTAGAATAGCCCCTAAAAGAAAAGGTTTTACACGTAACATCCTTGGAGGAACCATTTTTGGTTTGGGTTGGGCTTTGGCAGGCGCATGTCCAGGGCCGATGTTTATTTTATTGGGCCGAGGTGCTTTTGCCATTAGCGTTGTTATTTTAGGAGCTTTACTAGGTGCGTTTTTCTATCATGCAGTTAAAAACAAAATCCCACATTAATTCCGTCGTTTTTCTTTTGTAACTTGCAGCTTATTCTAAGAAAATTCAATGCAAGGTTTAACAGATCAATTTGGACGACAAATTACTTATTTAAGGTTGGCGGTTACTGACCGTTGTAACTTGCGTTGTCAGTATTGTATGCCGGCGCATGGTATTGATATCGTCGATAGAAAAGAACTGTTGACCTTTAAAGAAATGTACCGAATCACACGTGTTTTAAGTGAGTTGGGTGTGGATAAAGTCCGTTTAACGGGAGGTGAACCTTTTGTGCGGAAAGATTTCATAAAGTTTTTAGAGATGTTATCATTCAATGATCAACTAGAAGAAATAAACATTACTACAAACGGCGCATTAATCGTTAATCACATTCCCAAATTAGAGGCATTAAAAATAAAAACCATCAATTTAAGTATTGATAGTTTAAATAAAGACAATTTTTCAGCCATTACCCGTCGAGATGTATTTGATGAGGTTTATAAAACCTTGGAAGCTTTAGAACAAAGCACTTTAAAACTAAAATTGAATTGTGTAGTTCAGTCAGGGGTAAATACCCATGAATTGATTGACTTTATTGAACTCACAAAAAATAAGGATTTGGCAGTTCGTTTTATTGAGGAAATGCCGTTTAACGGTACGGGTCAAAGAAACACAAAAGAGGTGTGGAATTACACTAAAATTTTAGACACCATTCAATCACACTATAAAGAAATTGTGCCTTTAAAGAGTGATAAGTCATCTACTTCACATAATTTTAAAATTGACGGTTATAAAGGGGCTTTCGGAATTATCCCGGCATTTACACGTACTATTTGTGGTGACTGCAATCGGATAAGGATTACTTCAACAGGCCTTTTTAAGAATTGCTTGTTTGACGAAGGTGTTTTTAATGTACGCGACTTTATGCGTAATGGGGCAAGTAATGACGATTTGAAACAATTATTTTTGTCTATAGTAAAGGAAAAACCTGAAAATGGTTTTATCGCAGAAGCGAATCGAAAAAAGAACAAAAAGGTTTCTGAAAGCATGTCTACTATTGGAGGTTAAATGATATGATTACATCACAACAAGCATTAGATATTATATTAAGTAACGCTCAAGATTTTGGTAGTGAAGAAATTTCTTTTACCAAATCACAGGGTCGCACCTTAAAAGAGGATATCAAAGCCGATAGAGATTTTCCTCCTTTTAATAGAGTGAGTATGGACGGAATAGCGATTTCTTATAAGGCTTTCACGGAAGGAAGAAGAGATTTTAGAATCGAAAATATTCAAGCCGCAGGTAGTGAACAGTTAGCATTAAAAAATGAAGCAAACTGTATCGAAGTGATGACAGGGGCTGTAGTTCCAAAAAATACAAATGCAGTCATCAGATATGAGGATTTAATTATTGAAAATGAAGTTGCCACCATTGGTGTTGAGACAATTAGCAACCATCAAAATATCCATGAACAGGGGAAGGATCGAAAAGAAGGCGATGTGTTGATTAAAAAAAACAAAATTATTTCTGCTGCTGAAATAGGCGTGTTGGCAACGGTAGGGAAATCTATGGTTACTGTAGCAAAACAACCAAAAGTACTTATTATTTCTACTGGAGATGAGTTGGTTGAAGTTGCTGAAAAACCATTGTCATATCAAATTAGAAGAAGTAATGTACATACGTTGGTTTCATTATTAGAACGATTGCAGCTAAAAGCAGATTCCGTTCATTTACCAGATGATAAACCGTTGTTAAAAGAAAAAATAGCGCAGCAATTAATTACCTATGACGTGCTTCTTTTTAGTGGTGCTGTTAGTAAAGGGAAATTCGATTTTTTACCTGAAGTATTGGAAGAGTTAGGGGTAAAGAAACAATTCCATAAGGTAAAACAACGCCCAGGAAAACCATTCTGGTTCGGGACCTTTGAGCCATTGACTGAAAGTGAACGTACTGAAAAAAAGGAGATGAAAACAGTGGTTTTTGCTTTCCCAGGAAATCCGGTTTCAACTTTTGTTGGCTGCCTTAACTATTTTTACCCTTGGTACAAGAAATCGATTGGTGTGGTTTATAAAAATTATGACAAGGCCATTTTAGCAAAGGATGTGAGTTTTAAACCAGACTTGACCTACTTTTTACAGGTCCAATTAGAAAATAGAAAAGGTTTGTTGGTTGCGGTACCAGTAACAGGAAATGGCTCTGGAGATTTGGCTAATTTAGTCAATGTAGATGCTTTTTTAGTGCTACCAAACAACCAAACAGATTTTAAAACGGGAGGGGCATATCCTATAATTAAATATAGATAAATGAGTAATTTTTCACATATAAACAAAGACAATCAACCAAAAATGGTACATGTTGGTGATAAGGAAGTAACCAAAAGAATGGCAACAGCAAGTGCGGAGCTATTTTTAGGAAAGGAAATTGTCTTACATTTTACCAATAATGAAATTGTGACCAAAAAGGGGCCCGTTTTTCAAACTGCTATTATTGCCGGAATTCAAGCAGTAAAAAAGACAGCCGACTTAATTCCGATGTGCCACCCTTTACTCATAAACGGTGTAGATATTACAATTGATGTAATAGATGCTACCCAGGTAAAAATTATATGCACAGTAGAAGTTGACGGCAAAACTGGGGTTGAAATGGAAGCGCTTACAGGTGCTTCAGTTGCAGCATTAACTATTTACGATATGTGTAAAGCCTTGTCTAAAGAAATAATAATCAAAGCCGTGAAGCTGGTAGAAAAAACGGGCGGAAAATCGGATTATAAAATCGATGACAATGGAAATTAAAAAACATCAAAAACACACTCAATTAATTCGTAGAGAAAATGATCATTTCGCTCCAAACGAAATTTCCATTTTAGGTGTAAAATGTTCGATAATTAGTGATTTAGTTCAAAAAATAGGTAAAAAACTTCAAAAAACGTCAAATTTAGCATATTTAGATGCTTCGCATTCCGAAGCGCTTCAAGCGCCAATTGTAGATGTGTTTACAACGCACCATTCAGGCATTTTAAACACCAATAGTACTACAGAGTTGAATGCCTATAATGAACGCATTCGTTTTGCTGCTTATGACCTCTTGTTAATTAATGGAAATCATTTTAAAGGGGACAAACAAATCTTAATTCTAGATAATGAAAAAGAAGCTTCGGTTAAGAAACGTTTAGATCAATTAGATAGAATACAGTTTGTTATTAAGTTGCATGAAGATGCAAAATATTTTGACTTTTTAGTTGAAAAACACCCAACCATTAAAAACTTGAGATGCTATCATATTGATGAAATTGATAAAATAGCAAGGCATATTGAAAATTTAATTCAAGAAAAAATCGCTCCCGTTAAGGGCTTGGTTTTAGCCGGAGGTAAAAGCACCAGAATGGGTGCTAATAAAACGATGCTTAATTATCATGGAACATCGCAGTTGAACTATGCCACTGAACTATTGGAACACAATTTATTGGAAACCTATATTTCTGTTGGTCTCGATCAAGATACTGAATCAAAGGCATTTATAAAAGACAGCTTTTTTAATTTAGGGCCTTTTGGTGCAATATGCTCTGCATTTCGGTTTGACCCCAATAAAGCATGGTGTGTTTTGGCAACTGATTTACCATTTGTAACTGATGATTTGATTAAATTACTGTTGCAAAAACGAAACCCAAAAAAAATAGCAACGGCTATAAAAGGGAAATCTAAAGAATTTGTAGAGCCATTAATTACTATTTACGAGCCAAAAGCTTATCCTGTTTTATTAAGTTATTTGGCACAAGGATATGCGTGCCCTAGAAAAGTATTGATCAATTCAGATGTAGAAATTGTAGAAGTTGACGATGTTTTGATTCAGAATATAAACACGCCCGAAGAATTTGAAGAAGCCATCAAAAAAATTAATAAGTAATTGCAAAATACACTTCACATCTTAAATGGTGATAGCACCACTAACGGCATTGAAAAAGGCGGGATTGGCGGCGATACTATTATTTGGCGAGAAATGCTTGTTGAAGGACCGTTACATCAAGATATTGGTAGTGATGCATTTTGGTTGCAACGATATTCATTTTTTGAGAATGAATTCGGTGTTTCTAAAATAGATTATTATGATAAAACCATCAAAGAATTAGTTCGAATAGAAGATTTATCCGACTATAATGAGGTGGTTTTGTGGTTTGAATTCGATTTGTTCTGTCAGATAAACTTAATAGCGCTTTGCACTTATTTATTACAATCGTATAGAAAGGATATTAATTATTATTTAGTGTGTACCGGTAAGGTGAAAGGAGAAAAGCAACTACGATCATTGGCCGATTATGCATCAAATGAATATCCTGAATTATTCGAAAATAGAATTAAACTTTCAAGACACAATTTGTTGTATGCGCAGCAATGTTGGAATGTATATGTTGCAAATAACCAGGAAGAATTGGCGCAATTTAATTTTAATAAAAGCGCAAAATTTAAGTACTTAAAACCAGCGATAGATCAGCATCTAAAACGATTTGCTCAAAAAAATGAGCTCAACCAAATAGACACTAAAATAGTAGAAATAATTCATGATGGAATTGGAGAAGAAAGGGCGATTGTAAAAGAATTACTGCGGTGGCAACAAGAAGAAACGGTATATGGTTTTGGGGATTTACAATATTTTAAATATCTCGAAAATATGAAAACGTACTATACCATTAAAAATGAGAACTATAGCTTGAATGCTTTAGGAAGAACGATCATAAACAACATATGAAAATAACGAAGAAAGAACTATATAAACGTCAAACTACCTTAGCCGAAATAGGAGATCTCGGTCAAAAAAAATTGGTACAATCCAACGTTGTTATTGTTGGTTGTGGTGGTTTAGGAGGTGTAGCGGCTGTTTATTTGGCAGCTAGCGGGGTTGGTGTAATTCATTTGGTAGATTATGATGTGGTAGACGTTTCTAATTTACACCGGCAGGTATTTTATACACCGGCCGATGTTGGCAAACCAAAAGTGGAGGTGTTGGCGAATCATATTCGATCAATGACTCCTTTTGTTGCCGTACCTGTTTCCAATATGATGGTTAAAAAAAACAATGTAATCAAGATGCTTTCAAAAGCAGATTACGTGCTCGATTGTACCGATAGTTTACCCGTTAAATACCTGTTAAATGACGCTTGTATCTTACTAGACAAGCCGTTGATTTACGGATCACTCTATAAATATGACGGTTATGTAGCTAGTTTTAACATAAAAGATAAAAAGGGTGCGTTCAGCAGTAACTTGCGTGACGCATTTCCTGAAATATCTAAAGAAGCCATACCCAATTGTTCTGAAATAGGCACTTTAAATACAATCGTGGGTATTATAGGTTTATTACAAGCGAATGAAGTGTTGAAATTGATAACAGGTATTGGAAAACCACTGATAAACGAATTGTTAATTTATAATAGTTTGGAGAATTCTCAGTACAAAATGAAATTGAAACCGCGAGACACATCTTATACTGAGCGTAAGCAACGAATTGCGAAACTTTTTGAAAGGGAAACTTATTTTGATGCTACTAATGAAGTACAAGATGAAGCCTTATTGATTTCGGCGGAAGTGTTACGGAAAAAATTATCATTTGGTGAAGCTACTTTGGGATTAAACATTATTTCGGTTATTGAAGATATGAAGATTCAGGTACCGTTTCACGTTCATAAAAAAATACCCTTATCACAGTTGAATGTTGAAGCGCTTAATTTTAATGAAGCGAATGAATATGTGATTGTTTGTAACAAAGGGGTTTCAAGTTATATTGCAATGCAAAAAATTAAAGAAGTACATCCAGACCTGAAAGTGTTAAGTTTAAAAAACGGAATAACAAATTACTAAATGCAGCAAAATCCATTAGAATTTTATTTAGCAGAAAAAGTAAGGTTCGAGCAAACATCGGCAAAATTAAAAAAACAACTAACACTGTCTAGCACGATTAGATTACTTGCTTTTTTGGCAATTTGTTTCGGCTTGTACTTAACTTTCGGAAATATAAAAGCAATGATCGCTATAGGCGTATTTGGCTTTTTAGGCTTTTTATATTTAGTTTCTCGGCATTCAGATTTACAGTATAAGAAAGATGTGATTAGTAAATTAGTTGAGATTAATACAACAGAAATTAATGTCTTAAATGGTGATTATTTATCTTTAGATACGGGTAGCGAATTTATAGACCCAACGCATTTTTATAGTTATGATATTGATTTGTTTGGCAGAGGCTCTTTTTTTCAATATATCAATAGAACAGCTACAAAGGAGGGTAAAAAAGAGTTGGCTAATACCTTAACGGAAAACGAAATTTCTGAGATTAAATTGAAGCAAGAAGCCATCGATGAGTTGGCAAACAAACGCGTTTGGAGCCAACACTTCACGGCAATTGCTAGTTTGGTCAATGTGCAACATCCTGCCAAAGACATTATCAATTGGATACACCATTATAAACCTGTTTTTTCAAGTATTTTAACTGTTTTGCCGACCTTGTTTTCAGTCCTTTCATTAGTATTAATTGCACTGGTTGGTTTCGATTTGTTGCCTTTTAATATCGTGTTAGTTTGGTTTTTTATAGGTCTTGGAATTTCTATGTATTACGTTAAAAGAGTGAATGCTATTTATCAAAACGCAGATAATGCCAAAGATACTTTTAAGCAATATCACAAACTGTTGAATGAAATAGAAACCACTACATTTTCTTCAGAACTACTTAAAGAGAAGCAGACGTCAATTCAGTTAGAAACGAAAAAGGCATCAGTTATTTTCAGTTCATTTTCTAAAATATTAGACGCCCTAGATCAGCGTAATAATTTACTTATTGCCTTATTTGGAAATGCCTTTTTTTTACGAGATACACAGCAAGCTTATAAAGTAGAACAGTGGATTAAAACCTATGCTGCCAACGTGGAAAATTGGTTTGCCGTAATTGCTTTTTTTGATGCACAAAATTCACTGGGAAATGTAAGATTCAATCATCCAAGTTATACTTTTCCCAAAATAAAACAAAATGAACAGGTTATCGCTGCAAAAAACTTGGGGCATTGTTTGTTGAAAGAAAAACAACGGATTTGCAATGATTACACCATAGATAATCAGCAGTTTTTAATTATTACTGGAGCTAATATGGCAGGGAAGAGTACTTTTTTGCGTACGGTTTCTTTATCGATTGTCATGGCCAATATTGGTTTGCCTGTTTGTGCTACTTCCTTTGAATATTCGCCTATTAAATTGATTACAAGTATGCGAACTTCAGACTCGTTAGCGGATGATGAATCGTATTTCTTTTCTGAGCTGAAACGCTTAAAATTTATTGTAGAAGAAATTAAAACGGAAAACTACTTTATTATTTTGGATGAAATTTTAAAAGGTACAAATAGCACTGATAAAGCCATTGGGTCTAAAAAGTTCGTACAAAAATTAGTAGCTTCAAATTCAACAGGAATTATTGCCACCCACGATTTAAGTTTGTGTGAAATAGAAAAAGAGCTAACACAAATACAGAATTATTATTTTGATGCCGAAATCATCAATGATGAACTCCATTTTGATTATAAACTGAAAGATGGTGTGTGTAAAAATATGAATGCTTCGTTTTTATTAAAGAAAATGGAAATAGTCTAATAGAGCCATTAAAAATAAAATTCACTATTTTCGCCAACAAAGGGGGGAAATGGATAAAAGACTTAAGCAGAAACCGATGAACATCGTTAAGGTGGTATTATTCGGGCCTGAATCTACAGGTAAAACGACATTGGCAAATCAACTGGCATATCATTATCAAACAGTTTGGGCGCCTGAATATGCACGCGAATATTTACAGGAAAAATGGAATAATAAACGCCAGGTGTGTGAGCATGAAGATCTGTTACCCATCGCAATTGGTCAAATAAAACTGGAAAATAGATTGGCACAACGTGCAGATAAGGTGCTGATTTGTGATACTGATTTGTTAGAAACAAAAGTGTATTCAGAAGAGTATTATGATGGTTTAGTAGATTCTGAAATAGAAATTGCTGCTGAAAAAAATCAATATGATATTTATTTATTGACGTCTATTGATATTCCTTGGAGATTTGACAGTATTCGTGATAAGCCCGGACAACGAGAAGAAATGTTTAAGGCCTTTGAAAATGCATTAAAAAAGTATAAAAAGCCATACGTTACGCTAAAAGGCAATGAAGAAACACGATTTAATAAGGCTGTAGCAGTTATAGACGATTTAATAGCAAAAAAAGAAAATTTATTTAATTATTCGGAATCAGAAGATATCGTTATTACCAAAAGGAAAAGTTTGTTTAGTAAATTTTTTAGCGCTAGAGAGTAGCTCAATGCCTATTGTTATGGTGTAGCATTCACCCAAACTTCACCATCTATAAAATGTTCTTTTTTCCAGATAGGCACTGTTTCTTTTAAGGTGTCAATGGCAAATTGACATGCCGCAAAAGCAGCTTTTCTGTGTGGAGAAGAAACGGCAATAATTACTGGAATATCACTAATTTGTAATGCCCCTGCAGCATGATGAATGGCAATATTTAAAATGTCAAAATCGGCCAAAGCCATTGTTGCAATTTTTTGCATTTCTTTAAGTGCCATCGCTTCATAGGTAGAAAAGTCGAGCAGCGTTACTTCCTTACCTTGGGTTTGGTTTCTAACGGTGCCAACAAACAAGGCAACCCCACCACAAGAAGCATCTTGAACAAAATCATAACAGTCTTGTAAATTCAACTTTTCAGCGGTTATTTTTATAGAGCTATTTTCTGACATTTTTTAACTAAATTATATACAAAGTTAAGGAATCAGGTTGTACTTTTGCAGACGAAAATTTAAACGTATGAAAAACACATTTAGAGTAGTAAGTGTATTAGAAGGACTGTCATATATTGTCTTACTTTTTATAGCAGTACCCATTAAATATTTAGGTGATGACGAATCGTATGTAAAAATGTTTGGGATGCCACATGGCTTGTTGTTTGTAGCCTACATCGTATTGGCATTTTTATTAAAAAGTGAACTGAACTGGAAGGCAAAAACCTTTTGGATAATCTTGGCAGCCTCTATCATCCCTTTTGGGACATTTTATGTAGAAAAGAAATATTTAAGAAGCTAAATTCTATTCATTGATTTTGTTCGTGTTGCTGGTTAACCCCCACTAACAGGTGGAATCAAAGCGATGACATCATTTTCTTTAACAATACAATTACCGTCGGCATACACTTCATTTACAGCAATTGAATAATTTTTAAAGGCATTTAATTTAGGGTGTAACTGTGCTAATTGTTGTCTCAAATTTGCTAGTGTAGTGCCCTCAGAAACAGCAAGGCTTATTGTACTACAATTCGCAACATCTCGAAGTATTCCAAAAAATAAAATATTTATTTGCATAAAATCAAAGTTATTAAAATCTCTTACATTTGTGAGACCAAATAGTTAATTCTTTGAAAAAAATATTTCCAATACTAGATTGGTTACCTAATTACAAACTTTCTTATTTAAAAGGTGATTTATTTGCTGGGCTAACCGTTGGTGTTATTTTAATACCACAAGGTATTGCTTATGCAATTATTGCTGGGTTACCACCAATATACGGGCTCTATACAGCATTGGTGCCGCAGTTAATGTATGCTATTTTTGGCACATCGCGTAAGCTCGCTACAGGTCCAATAGCCATAGATTCGTTAATTATAGCCGCAGGGGTATCAACACTAGCAACTGTTGAAAGTGAAAATTATATTGCCATGGTGTTAGCACTCACCTTAATGGTTGGTTGTATACAATTAATCCTGGGCCTTTTTAGGTTGGGATTTATAGTAAATTTTTTATCAAAACCAGTACTTACTGGTTTTGTGACTGCAGCCGCATTAATTATTAGTTTTAATCAGTTTAGAGGTTTGTTGCGTATTGATGCAGAACGCAGTAACCAAATTCAACATGTAGTACAAAATGTGATTGCTAAGTTAAGTACCATTCATTGGAAAAGCTTTCTAATTGGGGGTGTTGCCATCATAATTATTTACGGACTTAAAAAAATCAACAGAAAAATTCCTGGCCCTTTAGTTGTTGTTGTTTTGGGGATCTTGATTATGAAATGGTTTACAAACTATTTTGAAGGCGTTGAAATTGTAAAGACCATTCCCAAAGGCTTGCCTTCATTTGAGATTCCAGTACTAGATTATGCCTTATTTTTAAAACTATTGCCCTTTGCTTTAACCTTGGCTTTTACGGGTTTTTTACAAGGAATATCTATAGCAAAGGCTCTAGATGAAGATAGTGAGGAACATAAATTAATTCCCAATAAAGAACTAATAGCCTTAGGCTTGGGAAATATGGTGGGGTCTTTATTTAGTTCATATACATCAACAGGCAGCTTTGCGAGGTCTGCGATTAATAAAGAAGTAGGCGCGCAAACAGCCATGTCAAATGTTTTTTCGGCATTGTTTATCTTATTAACCCTATTGTTTTTTACACCAATATTTTACTTTTTACCTAAAACGGTGTTGGCGGCTATTATTATAGCAGCTGTATTCGGACTGATCAATATAAAAGACATTCAGTTTTTGTGGAAAAGTAATAAAATGGATTTTGTGATGATGCTTGTTACTTTTATAATCACTTTGACGGTTGGGATTAAAGAGGGAATATTAGTAGGCGTATTAGTGTCAATTTTTGTCGTGATTTTTGAGACGTCTAGACCACATATCGCCATTTTGGGCAAAGTACCCGATACTACACACTTTTATAGAAATGTAAACCGATTTGATGATGTAGAAGTAATAGATGAAATATTAATTGTTCGTTTTGATGCGCGATTGTACTTTGCCAATGCCAGTTATTTTAAAGATAAAATAGCTGAATATGCTAAAACGAAACCGAAATTAAAACTAATAATTATTGATGCTGAGGTAATTAATAACATTGATAGTAGTGGTGTTTTGGTTTTAAAAGAAGTTATTGAAACCTATAATAAAAGAGGAGTAAAAATTTATTTCACAGGTATTAAGGGCCCTGTAAGGGATGCATTCGCTAGAAGTGAATTGATTGGTGAAATTGGATTGGAAAATTGCTTTATGAGTATTCAAGAAGGTGTCGATAACTATAAAAAAGGAAATATAGATTTTAAATATTCAAAATACATAAATCAGGCAAATAAGTAATTTGTGATAAATGTTACATTACATTGTCAATTACTGATTAACTTTGCCTAAAAATGTTGAAGATATGAATGTAGAACAGATTTATACAGGTTGTTTATCTCAAGGAGCTTATTATATTGAGAGTGACGGAGAAGTTGCAATTATTGACCCTTTGCGGGAGGTGGATCCTTATATCGAGAGAGTCGTAAAAGATAAAGCCAAGATTAACTATATTTTTGAAACCCATTTTCATGCCGATTTTGTGAGTGGACATGTGACTTTAGCTGAGAAAACCGGAGCTACTATTGTTTACGGACCCAATGCGGAAACCACTTATGATTCGTATGTGGCTAAAGATGGTGAAGTGTTTCAAATAGGAAAGATTACCATTACGGCATTGCACACACCTGGTCACACCATGGAAAGCACCACTTATTTATTAAAAGATGAAAACGGGAAAGATCACGCTATTTTTAGTGGAGACACCTTGTTTTTAGGAGATGTAGGCAGACCTGATTTGGCACAGAAAGGAGCGATGACTCAAGACGACCTAGCAGGAATGCTCTATGATAGTTTGAGAACAAAAATAATGACCTTGGCCGATGATGTTATAGTATATCCAGCACATGGAGCAGGTTCAGCTTGTGGTAAAAACTTGAGTAAAGAAACCGTGGGAACTATTGGTGAGCAAAAAAGAACCAATTATGCTTTACGGGCCGATATGTCTAAGAAAGAGTTTGTAAAAGAAGTGACAGATGGTTTATTGCCACCACCACACTATTTTCCTCTAAATGTGAAACTGAATAAGGAAGGTTATGAAAGTATAGATACGATTATAGATAAAGGTACAAAGGCGTTAAAGCCGGATGATTTCGAAAAAATAGCAAATGAGACTGACGCCTTGATTTTAGACGTACGTCATCAATCTGATTTTATTAAAGGCTTTATTCCACGTTCCATATTTATAGGTATTGATGGTGGGTTTGCCCCTTGGGTTGGTGCGTTAATTAAAGACATTACACAGCCTATTTTATTAGTAACTCCTGAAGGTAGAGAAGAAGAAACGGTTACACGTTTGTCGCGTGTTGGGTTTGATCATACCTTAGGATACCTTGACGGAAGTTTTGAGTCTTGGAAAGAAGCTGGAAAAGAAATTGACACCTTAGAATCGATTGCACCAGCTAGTTTAGAAGCAAAGTTAAAGGAAGGAGCTATTTCGATATTCGATGTTCGTAAACCCGGTGAATATTCAAGTGAACATATTGTTGATGTACCTAACACGCCCTTAGATTATTTAAACAGTCATTTATCGGAATTCCCTAAGAATAAACCGTTTTATGTACATTGTGCTGGCGGTTATCGTTCCGTGATAGCCTCGTCTATATTAAAAGCGAGAGGGTTTCACAATGTAGTTGATATTGCCGGAGGGTATGGAGCTATAAAAAATACTGGGATTAAGCGTACAGATTACGTTTGCCCTACAACACTCTAAATTACATGAAAACAATTTTCAGTTTTATTTTTATTGTAGGTCTAAATTTTAGTTGTTTTTCACAAACAAAAGTAGCGGAGCATATTTTGTCTCTTGACAGTCTTACTGATGCGCCAACAGCAACAATTAATGATGTTGCATGGATAGCTGGTTTGTGGAAAGGCGAGGCCTTTGGAGGCGTCACGGAAGAAAATTGGAGCGCACCTTCAAATGGTTCTATGATGGCGGCTTTCAAGGTATCTGCTGAAGGCAAGGTGCTATTCTATGAGTTAGAGATAATAAGAGAACTGGAAGGGTCTTTAATTTTACAGCTAAAACATTTTAATGGCGACTTAAAAGGTTGGGAAACGAAAGATGAAACAGTTGATTTTCCGTTGGTAAAAATTACGGAAAATACCGTTTATTTTGATGGAATGACCTTTGATAAAATTTCTGAGAACGAAATGAATGTGTATGTGTTAATGCATGCAAAGGACGGAACAACCAGTGAAATGAAGTTCAATTATAAAAAATAAAAGCTCCTCAAAAATGAGTCAATATTAAACACTTTAACTTATTTCAAACAGATGAAAAAAACTAAATTAATTTTGTTAGTATCTATGGTGATACTGACTCTTTCATGTAAAAAGAATGAGGCACAAGTAACCAAAACTAAGTCGCAACAAGTGATTAGCGAAAAAGTTACAGCCGATGCTTTTAAAACAAAAGTAGAACAACAAGAAGTTCAATTGATAGATGTTAGAACACCAGAGGAATATTCGGAAGGCTATATTCAAAACGCTTTGAATATCAATATTTATGACAATGATTTTATAACCCAAATAAATAAACTAGATAAAAACAAACCAGTTTATTTGTATTGTAAGATGGGTGGTCGTAGTGCTAAAGCAGCTGAAAGATTAGAAATGGCGGGTTTTACAAAAATATATGATCTTCAAGGAGGCTTTTCAAGTTGGCAACAAAAAGAATACCCAATAAGCACAAAAGAATAAAAAAAAGCCGATGATTTTCATCGGCTTTTTTTTGCTTAAAACTTTAAGGTTGCACCAATTAAAAAGTTGGTGGTGGCTTGTGGATAATAACCAGTACCTTCAATGGTTGTTGTTTGGTTCGGCGCTGACCATGTATCATCATAGGTATAATAGTAACCATTTGAACTATATTTTTTTCCAAAAATATTATTTACCAAGCCTGTTAAAACAATCGATTTAAAAATACGAGATGTTTTTAGCTCGTAACTTATATTAAAATCATTTACAAAATAACTATCTAGTTTTGAAGCTTTGCTATCGGTATTTCCCATATACTGTTCTCCAACATATTTACTTAAGAAAGCAACTTGTAAGCTTGGTGTAGGTTGAAAAGTAAATGCATTTGAAACAATCAGTTCTGGAGAAAAGGAAATATTCGTTTTTCCAAGATTTTCTAAATCCCCATCTAATGAAACAATTGTCTCCTTGTTTTTATTTGTACTTAGCGTAATGGCAGGTTGCATCGAAAACCAATTTATGGGCTGTATTAGTGCATCAACTTCTAATCCTAGTCTGTAACTATCTCCGCTATTGGTTCTAATTGGGTTTCCAACATTATCAATATTTCCGGTTAGCACTAGTTGCTCGTTATAATGCATATAATAAAAGTTGGTATTGACACTAACTATTTTTGCACGATGTCTCCACCCTAACTCAAAATCATTCAATTGTTCTGGCTTTACTGTAGCGTTGTTTTCAAAGTCATCTCTGTTGGGTTCTCTATTGGCTCTAGCGTAAGAAAAGTAGATATTGTTATTGGTATTCAATGTATAGGTAATACCAGCTTTTGGATTGAAAAAACGATAGTTTTCATCAACATTAAAGGGTGACCTGTCTGAATTTAACCCGGTAACAGTATAGTCAACAAACCGCATTTGTAAATCGCCAAAAAGGCTTATTTTTTTGTTTATTTTATAAGTTGCCTTCGTAAAAAAACTAAGATCATTTTTTTGTCCGTTTCCATCATAATAATGGTCATTTATTTCACTATTACTCGCGTAATTAGCCCATATTATTTCGCCAAAATGGTCGCCATCATAGGTGCTAAATGAACCGCCAGCGGTCATATTTAGTTCATTATTTTTATAGTTTAAATTGGCATTGATTACATAAAAATCATTGTCAAGCCAGCGACGTCGAATTAAATCGGTGGTATTAATGGTTTCAGTACCAATTTCAATTTCATCTAAATCGTAATCTGCAAAATCTTCATCTTCTTTATATTGCTCAAAATAACCTTCACCATGCGTGTAATTTAATCCAATATTGGTAGACCAGCTATTGTCAAAGCGTTCATTCCAGTGTAACTGATAATGGTTTTGCTTGTAGTTGTCTACTTCATTTTCATAAAACTGTGTAGCGCCTTGGTCGTCTGTATATGCTCCTGCCGAATTGTATGTTCTATCGTTTTCTAATTTGTCTAAATCCTCCAAACCATTCCAAGATTGATAGGTGATTTCATGACCTCCAAATGTTATGGCTTTAATCAAAGTATTATCATCTACATAGGCGCCTTGTAAATAATACGACTTTAAATTTGAGGAAGCTCGATCGATGTAACCATCAGATTTAATTTGAGACAGTCTACCTGCAATTTCAATATGATCATTTAGTTTTCCAGTACTGAATTTTACGGTGTTTTTTTGAGTGTTATAGCTCCCAAAAGCAGTTGATATTTCTCCGCTAGCTTCGTCTGAAATGGCATCGGTAAGTACATTGATGCTTGCACCAAAGGCTCCAGATCCATTCGTTGAGGTTCCTACTCCGCGTTGGAGCTGTAAACTTTCAACTGATGAAGCAAAATCGCCTAAATTAACCCAAAAAGTACCTAAAGATTCGGCGTCATTATAAGGAATTCCGTTAATCGTAATATTGGTAGATTGTGCACTAACACCTCGTACGCGAATACCCGTGTAACCAACTCCCGCACCAGCATCACTTGTGGTTACAACAGAAGGTAAAAAATTCAATAAAATTGGAATGTCCTGCCCTAGGTTCCGTTTTTGTAATTGTTCTTTTGTCACGTTACTATGTGTAATTGGAGATGTGGCGTTTACACGAACGGCCCGTACAAGTACTTCTTCTAAGGTTTCAACTTTTGTAGTGTCTTGTTTTTTTTCTTGAGCAAGTACATTGACCGAAAGGACAAATAATGTCAAGAACAGAAATAAATTTTTCATCGATTAAAATTTTAATCGAATAAAAAGAGGTAATTATTCTTTTGTATTAATAATTATGTGTTTCGCCGACTATCGGCTTAATTTTCCTAAACAGCATTACCTGTTCTAGGTTCAATGGGTATGATCTCAGCCTGTCGATATATCGAGTGGGCACCCCTTTCGAGAACGAGGCAAATATAATTATGAATTATGAGTTTTGAACTATAAGAATTAAGTTTTTTTGAAAAGGTTGTAAACTACAAATTCACGCTACTCTAAATCAGGTTTTTTTCGTGTGTTTTTCTTTTCGGAAAGTTTCTTTTTCGACTTTAGACGTTTTTTAATGGCTGTTTTGGTGGGTTTTGTAGCCTTTCTTTTTTTAGGAACATGTAGACCTGCTTTTATGACTTCTAAAAACCTGCTGATTGCAATTTCTTTATTCTTGTGTTGACTCCTACTTTCGTCACATTGTAATAACAGCACGTTTTCTTTGCTGAGTTTTGTAGCTAATTTTTTAGTGAGTAGTTGTTTTTGTTCCTCAGTTAATTCGTTAGAAATTTCGAGGTCAAAAGTCAATTCTATTTTTGAAGATACTTTATTAACGTGTTGCCCGCCGGCACCAGAGCTTCGAATCGCTTTAAAAGAAAGCTCTTTAATAAGGTTTTCTGTATTCACAATTAATAATTCAAATTAGGATCTGTAGTATGATGTAAAAAATGCAAATCTAAATCAACTAATGTGTCAGAAAAACGATCAAGGTTGTTGTGGTCTTTTAATAATTTGTCGATGGCTGCGGTTGCTTCTTTAAGTCTTTTTTGTTTGTCGCCTTTTAAAACAATATAGGGACGTTTGTGTTTCTTTAGGGCATTTTCAAAAGCATGGAACATTTCTTTACGCTCTTCGGGCTTGTCGCGTAAATCATCTGCTTCCCAAGGGGTGTCTACATAAGTTAATAGGTATAAATCGTAGGTGTTTTTCTTGGCTGCTTTATCTAATTTAGGGTCCACAAAGCCGCCGTAATATTCTTCTGAATAAACTTTTGTTTCTAATAAATCGGTATCGCAAATCAATATTTTGTCTGCTTTTTTCGCCAAGGCATTTTCTAATTTCATTTGTCCGATGGCAATCGGAATCAAATCGGCATTTTCACATGTTTTGCGCTCATTATTCCATTTGTTTTGCAAATATTCCCTAGCGTATTCTGGCGCCCAAACAGTATGATAATGTCTTGCTAACTGACTGGAAAGTGTTGTTTTACCCGTTGATTCTGGTCCGAACAGTACAACTCTTACGATGTTTGCAGGTTTTTGTCTAAGCTTTTTTTCCATGCTATATATCCTTGAAAGGCTAAAATTAAGAAAATTGAGTATTGAATTCCGGTAAAACCGTATCCTTTTATAAAATAAAGCGGAATAGAAACAATATTCCCCACAATCCACAGTGTCCAGTTTTCTATTTTTTTGTTGGCCATTAACCACATAGCAGCAAAAAAGATGCCCGTTGTAAACGTGTCTAGATAGGGTGTGATTTTTCTAAAATTTTCTAAACTCCCTGAGGTCATATTTGTAAAAGCATAATTAATACTTTCTTCAAAATTTAATTGATTGGGCATTACATTGTAATAGCGATATACTATAATTACAAATACAGATGTAAATAGAAAGATGCCGAACGTTTTTAATTTATCACTTACCGTTGTTCGCGTTATAGCGATATGTTGTTTGTTATTGTCAACCAGTCTACTCCACATGTACCAACCGTATATACTCATTAAGGTATAATACACATTGATAATTAGATCTCCATATAGGTTCCATTGCGACAATAGATATACATAGAGAGCGGTACTTATAATCCCTGTTGGAAAAACCAGGATATTCTCTTTTTTTGCATAAAAAACACTGATTACACCAAACAGTGCAGCAGTAATCTCCAATAGGATATATAATAACGGAGCATTTCTATAAGGCTCTATAAAAAATTCGAGTAGTTCGTTCATTTTTTTAGTTCGTTAAAAAATGAGAGGTCCTTTTCAAAAGCTGTGCCTATCACCACTAAATCGGCTCCAGCTTTGTAGGCCAGTTCGAGCTGTTCCTTGGTTCGAATACCGCCGCCAACGATAAGCGGAATGCTCAATTCTTTTTTTACGGATTCTATAATGGTGGAATTGACGGGGATTTTAGCGCCAGAACCGGCCTCTAAATAAATTAATTTTTTACCTGAATATTCTCCGGCTAGCGCCGTATGAACTACTAAATCAGTATTGGTTTGATATAGAGGTTGGGTGTTACTAACGCGTTGAACAGCTGTTTCACTACCACCATCAACTAAAATATAACCCGTAGGAATAATTTCTAAATCCATTTTTTTTAATAACGGAATGGCTTGCACATGCTGTTCTATTAAATACTCAGGGTTCCTTCCCGAAATAAGGGATAAAAAAAGCACACCGTCAGCCTCTGGTGCCAATTGTGTATAATCTCCAGGAAACAATACTATGGGTAGTTTTGTAAATTGTTTTACGCGCTTAACAATAGCTTTCGTACGATTATTTTTATCAGTACTACCACCTATAAAAATATGTGTAATCACAGAGTTGTTAACCTTGTTGATAAAGGAAGGTAAATTTTCAATAACAACTTTCTCCGGATCAATTAATAACGCTAACAGTTTATGATTTTCACTGACAGCACTTAAAATGTTTTGATAGATTACTTTCATTTTATTGTAATGCATAGACACAGGTAAACCCTTCAAACTCCAAAAAGTGGATGTTATAAGTAGAATAATTTCCTTTAAAAGTTATTTCACCACTTGTCTGAGCATCGTCAAAATAGAAATCTTGAATATTAATGTCTTTAATAAAGCTCAAGCCTTCAACTTCATAAATTTTATATAGCGATTCTTTTGCGCCCCAAACAATTGTTAGTTTTCGCACCAATGCTTCATGATTTGCCAGTGTACGGTATTCTTCAATTGGCGTAAACTTATTGGCAATTTTCGTTATTTTATCACGCTGTTTTTCGATATCGATACCCACGTGCGTACCATCACTGATAATAATTCCCGAAAAATTAAAAGAATGTGTGATTGAAATGTGCTTCCCGTCTTTTAAATGTGGTTTCCCCAAATTATCGTAATATAAATCATGGTCAACATATCCGGCTTCCGCCAATAAATGGCGTACACTCATAAAACCTCGTTGGTGTAATTCAGACTTCATTTTATCAACTCTACTTTGACAATGTGCCGTTAATTTAATTCCTTCTGATAAATCTTCTAGAGGCTCTTCAATCTTCCAAATGAACACCTTAGTGGTTTTATTAACTGTTATAGTTTTGTAAAGAGGCATGAGTTTATAAACTTATTATGTAACTTTGCAGCTTAAATTTAGAAAAAACAGATAATACTATGAGTACAAAAACTGCTACTTACGTACCCTACAAAGTTAAGGATATTTCTTTAGCAAATTGGGGAAGAAAAGAGATTGAATTAGCTGAAGCAGAAATGCCCGGATTAATGTCTTTACGTGAAGAATATAAAAATGAACAACCGTTAAAGGGAGCGAGAATTGCAGGATGTTTGCACATGACTATTCAAACAGCTGTATTAATTGAAACTTTAAAGGCTCTTGGTGCTGATGTTACTTGGAGTTCTTGTAATATTTTTTCAACACAAGATCAAGCGGCTGCTGCAATGGCGGAGGCTGGAATACCAGTATATGCTTGGAAAGGAATGAATGAAGAAGAGTTTGATTGGTGTATCGAGCAAACCTTATTTTTCGGAGAAGACAAAAAACCATTGAACTTGATTTTAGATGATGGTGGTGATTTAACCAATATGGTATTGGATAGATATCCTGAATTGGTCGCTGGAATTAAAGGATTATCAGAAGAAACAACAACTGGTGTTCACCGTTTGTATGATAGAATGAAGGCAGGTACTTTACCAATGCCAGCTATCAATGTAAATGATTCTGTAACTAAATCTAAATTCGACAATAAATACGGTTGTAGAGAATCGGCTGTTGATGCCATAAAAAGAGCAACCGATTTAATGATTGCAGGAAAAAGAGTAACTGTTTGTGGTTACGGTGATGTTGGTAAAGGTACTGCAGCCTCTTTTAAAGGTGCTGGAGCGATTGTAACGGTTACTGAAATTGATCCTATTTGTGCATTACAAGCCGCTATGGATGGTTTTGAAGTGAAAAGATTAGACAACGTTATCGGAAAAACGGATATTGTAATTACTACTACAGGTAATAAAGACATTGTACAAGCACGTCACTTCGAGGCAGTAAAAGATAAAACCATTATCTGTAACATCGGTCATTTTGATAATGAAATTGATATGGCTTGGTTAAACAAAAACCACGGTGCTTCTAAAGTAGAAATCAAACCTCAAGTAGATAAATATACTATTGATGGAAAAGATGTTATTGTACTTGCAGAAGGACGTTTGGTAAATTTAGGATGTGCTACGGGTCATCCAAGTTTTGTGATGAGTAATTCGTTTACCAATCAAACATTGGCACAAATTGAACTTTGGAAAAATGCGGGTAGCTACAAAAATGAAGTTTATATGTTACCAAAAGAACTCGATGAAAAAGTAGCTCGTTTGCATTTAGAAAAAATAGGTGTTGAGTTAGAAACTTTACGCAACGATCAAGCGGAGTATATAGGGGTGTCGGTTGAAGGACCTTACAAACCTGAATATTACAGATACTAAATAATAGAAATTATAAAAAAAAAGCCTTTTCTGTATAGAAAGGGCTTTTTTTGTTTTCAATTATTTATGTAAATTGAGCTATCTTTGCAAAAAAATATCGATGAAAAATTTATTAGTACCTATAGGCTCAGGTGGAAACGCTATTAATACACTGCAATACGCCATTGATTTCGCTCAAGTAACTCAAGCAAAAGTATATGTTGTACAAGTGTTTGAAAGTACAAGAGTTGCGGGATCCTTAAAAAACATAGAAGTGCTACTCGAAGAAGATGCTATAAAGGAACTGAAAGGAATCATCGCTCAGGTTGATAAAAAGGATGTGGACGTAATCTTAAAATCAATTAAAGGACAAATAATTGACAGTCTAGAATGGTTAGCTCATCATTTAAATATTGACTTAATTATTTCTTCTGCTAAGAGTATTTCAACAGATGAAACCTTGTTTTTAGGAAAAATTCCAGGTAGTTTGGTAAAGGATACTCCATTTCCAGTACTAGTTGTTCCTTCTCAATATAGATTTAAAAGTATTTCTAAAATTTTAATGGCGGTTAAATCTGGAAAAATAAAATCGGATGCGGATTTAGATCCATTAAAAAACATGATTGCCATTTTCAAATCGAAATTAGACTTAATACAAGTGATTACACCTAAATCAACAGAAAATGATTTGGAAGTGAATATAGCTTTAAAAGCACTTTCGTCCACTTTTAAAACTACCGAAAATGCCACTATTTTTCAAGGTGTGTTAGAACACTTACATCAATCAGAACCTGATATGTTATGTGTTATGCGAAGAAAACGAGGATTTTTCACCAAACTTTGGGAAAAAGATACCATTAAGAAATCGCAATTTGAAAGCAGAATTCCTTTGTTAATTTTAAAAGGAAGAATTTAGTTTATCGAGACAAGTGTTTATGCCTTGTAACGAGAATGTGATTTTTCAGGCTCCACTTGTGGTACTAATTAATCGTATTACTGTCAAAATGCAGTTTTTTATGCAACATACAGTAAAAAGTTTGATTGAAATTATGTAGGTTTGTCGGCTTAGATTGAACAAGTAAAATAGCAGCCCAAATTGGGGATGTAGCTCAGTTGGCTAGAGCGCTTGACTGGCAGTCAAGAGGTCGTGGGTTCGAATCCCATCTTCTCCACAATAACCCTTGTAAATATCTGATTTACAGGGGTTGTTTATTTTAACTATATCCAAGGTAGATTTCTTGAACGTAGTGCCAAAAAACCTGTGCTGGTTTATGCTTCAATGTTTTTTTCTTTAATTCTCTGGATTTTGTCATTGAGAAATTCAATCAAATTGATATAAAAATTCCTTTGACCTGACATAGTTACCGATTCGATTATTTTTTTTAATAAAGCGCTGTTCTACTGTCATTAAAGGGACACAGCACAGTTTTTACATTTTGAGCGTATCAATTTATGGGTTTATAACTATTCATTCCAGTTTTTTCGTTTTTTGGCTTGATTTTGGCGGCTAGTGTTAGTATAAGTTTAAACTAAAATAGTTGCCGCATAAGAATTATGCAGAGCGTATTTTTAAAATTAAAATAAATAGTATGAATCAAGTTACAGAAAACAACACAGTAAAAGTACATTACACAGGTAAATTGGCTGATGGAGAGGTTTTTGATAGCTCACTGGGGAAAGAACCGTTAGAGTTTACTTTGGGAAAGGGTCAGATAATACCTGGTTTTGAAAAAGGCTTAATTGACATGAAAGTGAATGAAAAAAAGACCATCACCATTGCAAAAGAGGAAGCGTATGGAAGCATTAATGAAGAATTAAAACAAGAAGTGAATAAAAGCGAACTTCCTCAAGATATTTCACCTGAAGTTGGTATGGGACTAGTTTCTAAAACTCCAGATGGTCAAGAAATGAATTTGCGTGTGGTTGAAGTGAAAGAAGAAAGTATTATCATAGACGGAAATCATCCTTTAGCGGGCAAAGAGCTTATTTTTGACCTTGAAGTAGTAGGCATTAATAATGCTGAGATTACGAAATAAAATAAGTTACTTATTTTTAAAACACCTGATTGCCTTTGTTTAGTAAAGGCAATCGGGTTTTTTTATTGCACGGAATCGCGTCATTTAGATGGCTCAATCCATTGCAAATACTATATGCATTAAGTTTTCAGCAAATGTCAATGACTCTTTTAAAGCTTTAAATCCATACTTTTCTTCAGGCATAGTTTCGGCTACAAGCAGTAAATATTTTCGTGAATTCTCTTATCGTTCTTCATAGTCTTTAATAAAAATATCCTCTTGGGAGTGTAGCGTAGATGCTACTCAAAACACCAATGGTCCGCGCATTGTTTACCTACGGAGTTACACTTTAATAACTATCAAACATTTAATCAAATAGCTTTCTACACCTAGTCTTAATAATTTTTCTGTAATTAAATCATAAAATCAAACTATAGTTTTTCTTACTCTTTTATTATCCTAAATATTCCAATACCTTTCTCAGTCTCTAATTTTACTATATAAATGGATGAAGACAATCTTGAAATATTTATTTCATTAAAATTATCTTTTACTATCATTACCATTTGTCCCATTAAATTGTAAACACTTATTTCTTTTAACTCAGAAACATTACCATTAACATAGAGTAAGTCCTTGGATGGATTTGGATAAAGAGAAAATTCCGAAGTGACTTCAGAGTCTTCAACTGAAAGCACATAATTACAATCTTCACTAAAATAACTTTGAGAATCTATATTGTTCCAGTTGTTTGTACTCCAAGTTTCATTATCAACTTGAATACACGTCAAATTAGGATTTGTATGAGATAAGAATATGTTTATTGCGTTATTATTCCCATTTTGAATATTTAGAGACTCTAAAAGATTATAACTAACTCTAACGTCAATAAGTTTGTCATTTAAACTTAAATCTAAATCAACCAGTTTATTCATATAACCATATAGAAGCATTAATTGTGAATTTGTAGTCAAATCTATGGCTGACACTTCATTCTCTTGAAATGATAGTACAGTCAATTGAGGGTTGTTTGAAACATCTAAATCTACTAATTGGTTATTATTACATGATAAATTAGTAAGTAATATGTTATTTGACACATCTAAATCTACTAATTGGTTAAACATGCATTGAAGATTAACAAGTGCTACATTATTAGTAACATCCAAATTGGTTAAAAAATTATTACTACAATAGAAATATTTTAAAGCAATATTTTGAGATATATCCAATTCAGTTATACTATTTTCATAACACGACAACGTAGTTAATGATGTGAAAGCTTCAATACCAATTAGACTGCTAATGTTCTTATTAGATACATCTAATGTAGACACATCTTTTGCATCTATATATTTTAATTGTTGATTTATTGTATTATCAGTATCAATTCCTAAATCAATTAACGCTTGTTCAAAGTTTGAGTCTGGTATATTGATTAATCCGCATCCATCAGAATCTACAGAATAACCAATTGGAGTTTCTGGACAAAGATCTAAATCATTTATAACACCATCTTGATCATCATCAATTTGATTGTCAGTACATCCATTTGCATTTACTGTTTCACCTAAAGGAGTATTTTCACAATGGTCTAAATTATTTGTTACACCATCTTGATCGTCATCTAACTGGCTTCCTGAACAGCCATCACTATTAACAAGTTCGTTACTTGGTGTTGATGAGCATAAATCATTACCGTTTATTACACCATCATTATCATCGTCTAAAAGTTCATTTGTTGAGCATCCATTTGCATCTACAGATTCTCCGTTTGGAGTGTTTGGACAAGCGTCAGTTCCGTTAATGACTCCGTCATTATCAGAATCGCCTAAATCATTTGTTGAACATCCATCAGAATTTACTAAATCACCATCAGGCGTATTTGGACAAAGATCTACGTCATTTGTAACACCGTCATTATCATCATCTAAAGTATTTGCAGGGCAATCAGCAATATTAATCGCTACAACTGAAGGCTGGGCAGTTTGCATATGATTAATTTGGGGTTCTATATCCGCTTTAAGCCAAGGTGATTTCCACTGCCATCCCCAAGCGCCAAAATATCCCTGGTCATATAAAAATTCATATGCACCATCAACAGGATAACCATTATCTACAGCAATACTTTGAACTTCGGCAGCATGAAATTCGCCCAGCATTATTGGCTTATCTAATTGCCAATAACTAGCAGGATGATGTAAAGGTGATATATTTTCATGTTGCCAATCATAATAATGCACTTGATAAAAATCTAAAGTGCCATTAGTTGCTCCTCCTGCAGCAATTAATTCACTATCTGAATAGTAATTTTTTTGATATTCCTCAGCATATGAAAAATTAAGATCAATATCTGTATTAACAAGCATTGACCATGCTCCATTGGTAACCAAAGCATCAGGATCAGCATCATGTATTGCGCCAGCCAATTTGTTAACTACCATTTGTATAGTTGACATAGTAGTAAATGCACCTCCTTGATTTCCAGTCCAACCAAATTCACTGCTCATACCCTCTGGTTCGTTAAATATTTCCCAACTAAATAATGCTGGATGATCTTTTAGAGCTAAGACCATTGGTGTTAATGCATTGTCAATATATGACTGCACGTTCGCAGGAGATTCTAAGAAATTTTGATTCCCTATAAAGTTTATGGATGTTCCATTTCGATCATTTGGGCTAGATAAAATATCAAATGAAAATAAACTAATCGTCATATACACTCCATTACTCCAAGCTAAATCTAATATTTTTCTAACTTGATCTGTTATTTCTTGATTTGTATATGCAGCACTTAGTCCTGTTACATTTCCTGAATATTCAATTTGTGGAGTGTATGAAGCGTCGGTATGTAACCACCAACGGACAGAATTTCCTCCTGCTGCTTTAATTTGAGAAAAATAAGTGTTAAAAGTATCATAATATGGCTCATATAAAACGGAAGGATTATACACATTAAATCTCCCTACATCACTAGCGAAATCAGCCCAAGCAATATTTGAACCGCTTAAAAAGACCTCTTCACAATCTATTTCGATTGTGTTTTGACTGTTAATACTAGTGCTTATAATTAGACTTAAAATAAATAATTGACTTTTTTTGAACATATGGGGATATTTAATTTTATTAACCAACTACTTTTATACAGATATAAAAAATAAGAGGCATGTTTATTACTATTGCTGATAGCCAGCGGCTATCTTGCCCAAATGTCCACAGAACTTTTGATTTTTGGTGTAAATTTTACTTGATAAGATCATTGGTTAGGGTTTGGTTATAATGAAGCAATACGGTTTGTATATTGTTTACTTTTGGCGATTATTTTCTCATTTTTGTTATTGTTCTTTCGAGCGAGGCAGTCTGACTGGTTCACTAAAAAGGTTTACCTAACCTTTTTTAAACGCTTCGCCCTGTTCGAAAATGTTGAACAAAAATCAATTTATTTTAATAATTCAATAGTTGTTGCGGGAAATCAGCTAGATTTTCCGATGTGGCACTAAGTTAATTAATTTGCATGAAATGAGCAAAATAGATGCGAGAATCAATTTTTGATAGGGATATTCCGCAGTATGAATTATACACAGTATTAGCCTTTCGTTATTTAATCATTGGTAAGACTAATAATTTTTTCTACAATTATTTGTAATCTTTCTAAAGACATATCATAATTTACTACACCCCATCCAAGGTTATCCAGATGATTTTCAAACTCAACATCATTAAATAAATCTTCATGGTTGATTTCAAATTTTGACTTTTCTTCCCACTTCATTAATGAATATTTATCTATGTTTCGCATCGAAGCTTTTTTAGTTAAATAGGGTAAAACTAAGCTTTGATTAAAATCATCTAATGTTTGCCAAGATTCTTCTTTTTCATTTAATTCTGCAGACCAATCCAGTAACATAGTTTTTAACGAATCCTTTTTAATTAATTTTAAATTTCCAGAGGCCAATATTTCTGTTAGAGAATTTTGAGTTGGGCTGTAATCGTAAACATCAATAGCCTTAGCAATTAAACTATCTATATTGGTTATTTTTAATTCGTCAGAAGAAAATTTCATAAATGACATAAGAAGTCTAATAGATTTATCAGTTTCTTGATACTGAATCCTCGAGTCTTCAAGCTTATTAAGATTTTTTTTAAATTCTGCGTTGAGATTGTTTATCATTATTTTCTCTAGACTTGAATTATCATGTTGTTCTTTCCAAGTATTTACTTGAAATGCTAGTAATATTCCTATCATTACAAGAAGAATTTCACCAATTGCATAAAGAAGATATTTGCTAAACTTATTTTCTGAAACAAGTCGCTGTCGTATATGTCTGAAAAATTTAATCATATTGGTTGCATTTATTTTTTCCGCAAGCGGCTTTCTCAACCAAAGGTCTACGAGACCTATGATTTTGTTTCACAAAATTGAGTTTCGAAAATCTAAAGAATTTTATCATTTGGTTATTAGATGGTCAGAATGAAGCACAAGGGTTTGACTATGATTAAAGATATAAATTTTAATTCAAGTTTGGTGAAGCAATTAATTATACTTGTTGTTAGCTGCAGTTATTTATTTGATAAAATCAATCAAATTTCCTAGTAATATTGTTCCAATTGTAAATGTTATTAAGCCTAACAAATATGCGATCAATGCTTTTATATAGTTTAGGTATTTTTTCTGATCAAAGAATTGTCCAATTGCCCACATAGAATAAACAACAAAAGCGATTCCTCCAAATTGCAAAATTTTTAATTTAGTTATTCCTTCAATTGCGCCAAAAACTGCCAAAATGAGCATTCCAATTCCCATTACAAAACACAATAAAATTAGTGATTCATAATAATTATATCCATACTTTTTAAATAATGCCTTAATCCAAAATGCAATAAAAATTCCCATTATTAGATTTCCGTAGCCATAATTATTTTGAATCCAATTGGAAATGGCCGTTGAAGTTGATTGATTTGAATTATCAACATATACGTAATCATCTTCAAAATGGAAGATTTCTCTTAAAAGGGTATAAAATAAGGAGCAAATGATAATAAAAATGACTGGTTTTACAAGTTTAGTTCGGTCTTCTAGAATAAACCGTCTAATGGTAATTCCAGGTCTAATTAACAATTCCTTTACGGTATATAAAATTCCTTTTTCAAAGTTTAAAACACTACCAATTTCAGATATTATATATTTTTTGTCAATCCTTTTAAACTCTTTGGGATTGCTCATGCTAGAAAGTTGTTTATTGCTAATTTCAATTTTATTATTTTCTAAATGATTTTGTCTTGCCATTTGGTGAATTATAGAGTGTGTTTTTTATTTGTTACTAAAGGTTCGTATAAAAATAGTAGCCAACTGCAGGTTTCAACACTTGAAATTAATACTGAATTGGCGACTATTCTTATAGTGTTGGCAACGCGTTAATTAGTTTTTAAACTAGAATAGACTTCTTTTTCAAAGAGACGATAAAAATCAAGTGTTTCCTTATCCCCGTAAGGGAAAAAATTGGTGAAATAAACGATAGCCACATCTTTTTCTTTATCTAATGAATAATAAGAATTAGCAATGCCACTCCAATATACTGAACCTTTACTCCGTACGATTTCATCTGTACTATTCTCAATTGCCCATGCCAATCCATAGGTATCTCCATCTTTAAGAGTAATTCCAGTAGGTAGCTGATTGTTAGACATCATCTCAACAGTTTCTGGTTTTAATAGTTGTCCGCCATCATATTTTCCATTATTAAGCATGCATTGTAGAAATGTTAAGTAATCTTTTGGTGATCCAAATAAACCGCCACCTGCACTAAATTCAGTAACTGGTGCCGCTGGAATACGAGGGTATTCTTTAAATTCAGTTGCATTTCGAGCTCCCCAAGAAACAATATTATTTTGAAGATTTTTAGGAACATTAAACCATGTACTATTCATTTTTAAGGGTCCTGTAACATTTGTTCTCAAGTAAGTTTCAAGATCTTGACCACTTATTTTTTCAATTATTTTACCAACCCAATCTAAATTAGTACCATATTGCCAATGTACACCTGCTTCAAACAATCTTGGTAGATCATCATATTTCCATCCAGATTTATCAAATGCTTGAAGTCGAGGATCCATAAATGCGTATCCAAACCCTGCTGTATGTGTCAATAAACTTCTCAAAGTGATTGAATTCTTAGCTTCCACAAGTTCTCCTTCTTCAGTTAGAATAGGAATTGACGTCATTTCTGGCATCAGTTGGTCTAGAGGATCATCTAGGCCAATTAAACCTTTTTCTACAAGCTGCAATGCGGCAACTGAGGCAATGGCCTTTGTCATTGAATAAATCCGAAAGATATTATTTTCGCTTATTGTGTCTTTCCCACCCCAAACCGATGGGCCATAGGCATACCATTTCATTTGGTCTTCTTTGGTACTGTATCCCATAATCGCTGCAGGAAGCGCGCTATTTTCAAAATAAGAATTCAGTTGCAATGGATTAATCGCTTTTTTAGTTTCTTGATTTTGAGCGTTGCATTCTGCAAATACGGAAATGAAAATGAGTGCAAATAGCAGTTGTTTCATAATTGAATGGTTTTAGGTTCGTTGAATGTTTGCCAACAGTTTGTGTATGGTTTAGCATCGGTGATTATTTTCTCAAGTTCGTATTTTACATTGCCATTTCAAAAAATGTCAGTAAAATAGCTCCTTGTTTTAATAGTTGTTGCAGGAAATTCGCTAGATTTTCCGCTATGGCACTAAGTTAATTAATTCGTGTGACATGAGCGTAGCGCACCGGCGAAGCAATTTCCGATAGGGAAATTCCACCGCAATGAATTATAGCTGGTGTTGTACAACGTAAACTAGTTTGTAATAGGTACTTTTTTTACAGTTGAATGAAGATGACTAATTTTCCATTTACCATTTGCTTTCCTCCATATTTTTGTCACATACTCTTGCATTTTCGTTTCTTCATCGTTTGGATATTCCAAAGTTCTAATCGTATATCCAGATTCATTGGTTAAAGGGTAAATATCTAATTTATCAATAAGCGCTGTTTTAAAAGGACGAGGAATGGAATTACAAAATTTTCCGACGATTTGTTTGGAAGGAACTTTTCTTCCATTTGCTAAAAAAGTTATATCATTTTCCATTAAACTAAGTACTTGATCACAATCTCCTTTTTTAAATGCATTTTGCTCTTTCAAGGCTGCTTCTTTTAATTCAGATTTTACATTTTCTAAATCCAAGGTTTGCGCTTTAATTGTGTTTGAGATGTTAAAAATCAAAATTATTCCGACGATAAGAGTTTTCATTGATTTCATTATTTTCAGTTTATGTTGTACTAAGATAATAAATCAAGGCTAATAATTTAAAAGGCTTACAATTTTGGTTCTAACCATAAGTAACTTATACTGAATAGAAACAGCATATACATCCAAATAAGCGACAGTGCTTGTCTTGTGGTATGTGGTTTTCCAGTAGTTTGTTTCTGTTTAAATTGCTTTTTATTCGCGTTACTAGTTTGGTAAGATTGTAAGGCCTTCCAATTCAGTGTATCTGTTACATAATAATTGAATACCGCCGTGCTATCTTGTTGTAAATGCTGTTGCTGCCAACCTGTATTTTTTGGGTAGACAGTTCCAAACCAAAGACTGTTGTTATCAATTGAATTTATTAATGGAATGATTTGATTGTGCTCGTTTAGTACGATTGGATTTTTACTGTGAGAACGAACACTAAAATTAAAAGGCTGGTCTTTAAAATGGATGTTGCTATTCGCGTTCCAACTTGCCAAAGGCAGGTGTTTTTTACTAAGCACATTAATAATTTCCGTCCAAAGTGATTGATATACATTAGAATGGCCGTTAAGGATGAGTTGAAACGTATTTTCAAAAACAGCAATTCCTATTTGGCCATTACCCAGTGGTTTGTACGCTGATTGCACACTGTTATTAATTTGATGAATAGGATGTAATGAAAATTGGGGTTTAATACGGTACGGATATTTTGATATGTGTATTTTTGGATAGTTGCTAAGATTCGTTGTTGTGTTTTTGTCTAATTGAAAACCAAAATCTGTTAGGTAGTTTACAGAACTATTGAAGTTGCTAGTTTGAATAAACAAACCAAGTCCTTCATTTCGCACTGTTGCTTCTAAATTATTTTTTTGGCGCCTACTGAGATTTTTAAAAGATTGCGCATCCATAATAACCATATCAAAATTCTGTAAACTTTTTTCTGAAAAGTCTACGGATGGGGTTGTGCTTCGGTTAAAATATTCATACTTGAATTTTCCTCGTGTCACTTGACTTCTTACAATAACTTCATGCCCTTTTTCTGCTAAGAAGTTTTTTAGGTATTTGGTTTCAAAGGTTGGAAACCAATTCACAATAAATACGCTCAATGTACGCTCTGGAACAACGCGAATACCAATTGGATTTGATGCAATAACGCGATCTAACGAATCTTTTTCAACTAAATGATACTCATAATTACCAACGACATTTAGTTGCGTAGATAGGTTGAAAATTTGTGCAGAATCATTTGGGAACATCACAGAATCTAAACTTGTTTCTGCAGCGCTTTCCAAAATAAGTTTGGTGCCTTTTTTTGGTTGAGTGTACAAACCTTGAACAGCTATTGAATTTCCTACTGTTTGCTTTTGTTCATAGTTCAATTTCACAACTCCAGATGGCGTGTTACGGCCTAAATAAGTAACGTTTAAACTATCTAATTGATAAAAATCAAATGCTGCAATACCTTCGCCTAAAACGTAAATTGATGATGGTTTTTTATTCGGATTTATAAATGATCTGTTGGCTTTGTAATTTTGAACCTGAATTTTTTTATGTTCGTTTTTAATACTGTCAAGTTTTTCTACGTGGTATCCTTTCGTAAGCAACACCATTTCATAAGTATCCAATTTTGAAACTACCATGGGTTTTAAAATAATTAAGGACAAAGAAGTAAGTGCAATGAGCGCAAGTATTAACTTTAAGTAACGTCTAGATTTGTTGACTTGCTGCCATTCTTTCCAAGCAAAAACAAGCCACAAGAATAATGCTGTAAACACAACATGCCAAAACCAATGGTTATTTATAAAGCTCAAGTTATCAATCATGTTTTTCTAGTTCTTTTAATAAAAGTTGATTGATTTGATCTGAAAAACGAATTGATTTTGTAGGATAGAATTCAGACGAAGGAATGGCCAATAGCATTCCTTTTTGAACAGAACGCAACACCGCGATCGTTGTATTCTTGTTTTCTGAAAGTTGTTTTAAATTTTGTAAGGTACTTAAATAATTTCCTGGAGATTCAATGGCTTTTTGAGCCAGTTCGTTTCCTGCTTTTTCAAATAATTGTTGATCCTTCTCAGTGATCGCTTCATTGGTACTAATAAGTTGTTCTATTCGGTAAATAGCATTTCGAATGAATGGAAATGCAATGTCGTTTTTTAATGATTTAATTTTTCTGTAGTTTTTGATGTCTTCCAATTTTCCAGAAAGGCGCGTGTCTTCTTTAATTGGAGGTGGGTCAAACCCAATTCTGTGCACGTATATACGCGCACTATTTTTGATGTCTTGCAACAGCGCTAGCGCTCTAAATTGGTATGGTAACGATTTTTCAGGTTCATAAAGTCGAAGATATAATTCTGAATCCCACATTTCACCCAATGCTTTATGTAACTTCGATCGTAACGACTCTTCAAATAGCGTTGCCATTTCTGCGTCATCATGACTATGCGCAAATTTTTCTAAAGGATTTTTAGTTTCAACGGCCTTTTTTTCTTCTACCAAATTGTGCTCATTATCACCATCGTGATTGTGCGAATACTTATCGAGTAAATCGCCTTCTTCTACCTGACTTTTATTTTCTTCTTCAAATAATTCAAGATTTTCTTGACTCACAACGCCTTCTTCATCAGCTTGTTCTGCTCCCATAAACTCACCGTATTTTATTCGAAGGGCTTTCTGGTCAAAACCTAATTCATTGCTACTAAAATTGAACTCTTTTTTTGAGAGTTTACCACGTTGACGAATTAATTTTTCAGTATCTATTATAAGCTGTCTTTGACTTCTGAAGTAATCGGGCATTCTATCAACACCCAAGGTTCCTTCAACGCCAAAGGTGTTGGTTGTGGTGTCTTTAATCGATAAAAAATAGGTTTCACTTCGCGAAATGTTGGGTGTTGGTGATTTTAAATCTGAGGCAAGCACATAAAAATAGAGCTCATCTCCTGGTTCCATTTTCATAGAATCGAGATGGATTGATTTTAGTAAATTTTGAACCTTACTTCCGCGTTTTATAGGGTTGTTAAAATTCAGTTTTTCTTCCCTGAACTTTACAGACTCACCCGACCCTTTACTTACAGTAGCAATAATATAAGCTTCGTTTAAACCATAATCATCCCTAATTTCACTTGAGAATTGTACATTTTTAGCATCTGTAAACTCAAATTGGGTAAACTGCTCAATGTCTTTGATTTCAATAGTTGGCCCTTGGTCTTTGGTAACTTCAATAGCATATAAATCTGAAAAGTAAGAATTACCAGTGGTGTCGGTAAATTTGAAATTGTAAAAACTAGAATTTGTAACACCCAAGTTATAAATGTAGTTGCCATCGCTTAGGTCCATTGTAAAACTGTTCTCCATGTTTTCAATAGAAACGGTTTTAAGCGGTTCACTAAATTCAAGTTGCCATTTAATACGAGAGCCTTCCACCGTTTTCACATCCATTTGCTGCGTTTTTAAATTGCGTAGGTTTGTATACTTTGGATATTGAATCGTTAGGGATTGATTGATGAGCTTAGGTATTTTCGCTTTTAAATCTGTGGAGTCTGTAGGTTGGAAGCTAATTATGTCTTTTTTGTTAATTGGATTGGTATCTGTTGAAAAATAGCTTGTAATATGTAGTTGATAACACAAAAATCCACTAATAATAAGTGCTGCTGCCACCAAACTACTTCTCAGTAAATGATGCGGTGGATTGATTTTTTTTAACTCCCTACTTAACCGTTGAACCACTTTTTGTTGTTGTAACTTGGCCAGGCTTGAGAGTTTGTCAGAAGGCTGTAACAACAAACTAGTACTGTGCTCTAAAGTTTCTATATGCGCGTCAATATAGCGGGTAGATGCCGCAATAGTTGGTAACCATGGCTTGATGATAAAGCTAGCTATCACAGCTATTACTACAAATATGAGTAGCGTCAACAAGATGTTTGTGCTTAAAAAATAGAAAAAGAACGACGAACCCAAAGCATAAAGAAAAACTTCAAGGTAAAGCAGCAACTGCCAACGTTGTTTGAATTTTACTAATATGTTTTTTGCGTCTATCATTGTTTTCTATAGCTTGCTATCAATCGTTCACCAAGCATTGTTATTCCTAAAATAAGCCAAATCCATTTTGAAATTGACATAGAATTAGTCGGATTTTTAGTTAGTTCTGTCGCTGAAAATTGTGGTAGTAATTCATCTTTGGAGAATACGCGTTGATCATTTTCTTGAATAATGGTCGCCAAATCTGAATGTAAATCTAGAATGTTTAAAAGTTGTTCAGGCAAGTAACTCTCAACGCTGTTGGTGGTAGTTAAATGTCTTGTGAGGTAGTGCTGATTTTTTGTTAAACTTTCAGCTATTAGTGAATTACTAAGGTTGTCTAATTTATATTCCAACAATTTTTTAGCACCATCTGGAGCAGGATTATTCTCCGTCAGCCAAATAACAAAATCGTAAGTACGAAGATCTAAATTAGTTGCATCTTGTGTGTTGGTTATATTAAACGTTCTATTCAAATGTTTTGAGACGGCTGAAAGCGAAGCTTCAAGGTATTTGGAATCATCTATAAAAGCATCGTCATAATACACTAAAATAGCAACTGGTTTTTCAGTAATTACGTTTAAATCTATTTGATTCGAATCACTTTCTTTTAGTAGTGTTTTTTCAAATGCAGTGCGTTCGCCATTGCTTTGCATGGAGAGTATCTCAATATTTGAACCTACTCTTGTCGCTTTTATTGGAAGCTTATCGTTTTTTTCTTCGGTATCAATAACAACCCATTCAATATGTTTATTGACGCTTGGGCGCATCCCTTTAAAACCTGAAGCGTAGGCTTTGGTGTAAACCACGATGCTGTCTGAAGCGATGGAATGCATGTCTCGGGCCAATTGCCAATAGTTTGGTGTTTTGGTCGTCAGGTTTTCTAAATCTACATAATCTAATTCTGGAAAGTTATGATCTAAGAGTCTGATACTGTGAGCAGCGTCAATAGAGTTTAAAAGAGTAGCTGATTTCTCCTGTTTAAGCAAACTGGGTTCTATCAGATAGGTGATCGCTGCGTTCTCAGCTTTTAATTTCAACTGTGGCTCTGCTAAAACGAGTGTTACCAATGCAATAATGAACATCCTTAATAGTAGGAGTACTAATTCATTTGGACGAAAACTACTGGTTTGCTTGGATTCTGATTCCCGCAATAATTCAATGCTTCCAATTTTAATCGTTTTGCCTTCCTTTTTACTCCACAAATGAATGGCTATTGGCAGAAGTAAACCAAGTAAAGCCCATAAATATGTTGGATTTAAAAATGACATACTACATTAAATTATTTCGACGTTTCAAAAACAGTTTGATGGCTTCGCCAAGGGGTTCATTTAAACGAAATAGTTGATAGCTTATGTTATTAGAAAGTAGTAAATCTTTCGTAATTTTCATCTTATCTTTCAATAACTTTTTATACTGCTTTTTTGCTGCTTTGGCATCTACTTTAAGCTTCGTTCCAGTTTCTAAATCTTCAAACGTTAGCATGCCCTTGTAGTTGAATTTCAATTCTTTTTCACCCATTAAATGAAGTACAACAACCTCATTTCTTAAGGTTTTTAATTGCTTTATAAAGCGTGTCAATTCATCGTCATGCTCATACATGTCTGTGATGAAAAACAGGAGCTCTTTATGCGTGTTATCATGCAGTTTAAACGTTGTGTTTACATTTTGAGGCCATTTTCCTTGTGGCTGAATATTGATTAACTCTAAAAGCATTCTGTTGTAATGCTGTTTCTGAATTTTTGGATGAATGCTGTGTAATTTTTTTTCATTGAGTGCAAATAACCCAATAGCATCACCTTGATTTTGAGATAAATAGGCGAGGGTGGCGATAAGCACTTTAGCCAAATCCATTTTAGAGACTTCACCTTCTTTATGCAGCATAGAATTACTGGTGTCTAAAATAAATTTGATGGAAATATTGGTTTCAATTTCTGACTGTTTAATATAATAGCGACCAGAACGTGCTAGCATTTTCCAATCGAGTAAACGCAAATCATCTCCAGGTTCATAACTGCGAAACTGACTAAATTCCATGCCAGCACCAACACGCCTGCTGTGGTTAAGTCCGTTTAAATAACCATCAACAATAACACGCGAAATAAGCGCCATTCCAGAGACGCTATTGATAATTTCGGGCTTCAATAATTGACGATAATCTTGTTTCACCTTATAAGATGTTTATGGCTTAATGCTTTTGAGTAATTCCTGTGTTACTTGATCAGATGTTATGCCTTCAGCTTCAGCTCTAAAATTGACAATCACTCTGTGACGTAAAACAGGAAACACAACATGTTTTAAATCTTCAGGGGTTACCGCAAGTCGGCCCTCCATTAAAGCCCTCGCTTTTGCAGTGAGAATAATGGCTTGTCCGGCTCGAGGTCCAGCACCCCAACTTACCCATTCTTTTACATAAGAATTGCTTGTGGTTTCTGGCCTGGTAGCGCGTACAATTTTACTAACATACGCGATTAGGTCGTCACTAATAGGAATTTCTCTTACGAGTTGCTGCAGTCTAATAATCTCATCAGCCGTTATAATCTTATTGGGCTTTTCCTTTTTAGTTCCAGTAGTAGTTTTTAAGATTCTTGTTTCTTCTGTTTCCGTTGGGTATCCAATTTTTATATAGAATAAGAAACGGTCTTGTTGTGCTTCTGGCAAAGGAAAGGTTCCTGATTGTTCAATTGGGTTTTGTGTGGCAAGAATGAAAAAGGGTCGGTCTAAACTATACGTATTTCCAGAATAGGTTACTTCAAACTCTTGCATCGCTTCCAATAAAGCAGCTTGTGTTTTTGGAGGTGTTCTGTTTATTTCATCTGCCAAAATAATATTGGCGAAAATAGGGCCTTTATTAAATTTGAAAAACTTTTTTCCAGTGCTGTGGTCTTCCTCTAAAATTTCGGTACCAATGATATCAGAAGGCATTAAATCTGGCGTAAATTGTATGCGTTTGAATTTTAAATCAACAGTTTCTGCGAGTGTTCTTATCATTAAAGTTTTCGCCAACCCAGGTACACCTTCAAGTAACGCATGTCCTCCGGCTAAGAAGGTTATGATAAGTTGTTCAATAGTTTCTTCTTGGCCAATAATAACTTTGCCAATTTCTTTTTTTAAATCGGAAAGTTTCGCGGTTAACTTTTTTACTTCTTGCTCTATAGAGGCTAAATTTTTATCCATAAATTTTTATTAGGATGTTAATGCATACATTACGATGTTCACGCCAAAGCGTGTATTATCTATTTTATACCAACGTTTATTTCTAAAATCATAATCCCATTCACAACCATAGTCTTTATTGCTAAACAAGACACCAATACGACCATTGACTTCGATAGCTTTTAAGTAATCGTGAACAATATCATCTCCCCAGCCATTTAATTCTTGAGAGGTTGTTGGAGGGCCATCTTCAAACTTGAAAAATATGGTGTAGAGTTCATGATTGTTTGGTATTTTTTTTAACGCTGTTGGACCAAATATTTCTTCCATCTGACGTTCAAATGACTTTGAGAATAAACCATCAATATCGTGGTTACAATCATCGGCAAATACAAACCCCCCATTCAAAACATATTTTTTGAAATTTTCGCGTTCTTTTTTTGTGAATTGAAGAAGCTTATGGCCGGAGATATAACAAAACGGACAATCAAAAATAGCATCACTGCTTAAAGAAATAATATTCTCTTTAGTGTCAACTTCTAGTGTGGTGTATTCAACTAATGAATTTAATAGGTTAGAGGGCATCCGTTGATCGACGTCCCAATCTCCTGATTCGTACTGAAGTCTTGTGAAAAAAAATGCGTTACTCAAGGATGAATGTTTTGTTTTGCCAATTTATTGAATAAAATTAATTAAAGTATAAACAAATACTGGTTGAAATGCCTTAACATTACAACCAGTATTTAGACTTAGTTAACTCTTTAAACAGCGTCAGATAAACTAGTAAATGTGAAATCTCTAATCTTCATATAAGGAATTAAGTTTCCGTCAATACGAACTTGTTGACCGAGTGTTTCTAAATTATTAAGCATTATTATCGGACTCTCATTGAACCTGAAATTTTTAACAGGATGCTTAATTTTACCATTTTCTATGTAAAAAGTTCCGTCACGAGTAAGTCCTGTAAATAATAATGTTTGAGGATCAACACCACGGATATACCACAGTCTAGTGACCAAAATTCCTTTTTTGGTACCCTTAATTAAATCATCTAATGAAGCATCACCTCCGGCCATTATCATATTCGGCGGAAAAGGGACGGGGTCGACACCTTTTTCTTTAGCCCAAAAACGGTCATAAGCTAAGTTTTTAACAGCTCCATTTTCAATCCAACTCATTTTCTTTAATGGCATGCCTTCACCATTCCATGTTGAAGTTGGTACTTCTGGATCTAATGGGTCTGACCAAATGTTGACGCGTTCATCGACAATTTTTAGACCTAGTTTAGTGCCTCCACCTTCTTTAGACATAAAACTTCTTCCTTCATCTGCGGTACGTGCACTGAGAGCACGCCTCATATTTCCTAGTAATCCAATAGATGCTGCAGGTTCTAAAATAACCGTGTATTTTCCAGGCTCAATGGCCTTTGCTTCTCTAGACATAATGGCTTTATCAATAGCCACTTTTGATGCCTCAGCAGCGTCAAATTTACTAACATCGTTAAAATCTCTAGAAACCCAACCAGATCCTGTACCGTCATTGCTCCTCATGGTAACGGTAAAACTTATATCGGTAGATTTATTATAAGCGAATAATCCTTTTGAGTTCATCATCGCAGAAAAACCAGCAGAATCATTCATAAAACCAGCTGCCGTTACTTCTTTTGCTGCAGCAGGTTCAATACTGCTATTTGCAACTTCTGCACGATATTCTGGAGTTATTTTAGCCGTAGATTCACTAAAGGTTATCGATTCATCATAGGTTTGCGGCCCTAAAACCCCCATAAACTCTGGGTTTTCTGGTGATATTTGTGCGAGTTCTTCAGAACGCTTTACTACTTTTTTTAGTGATTCATCATCAAATTCATCAATTGATGCTCCGGCAGATTTGTTCCCGTAATTAGATTGAACTGATAAGTTTTGATTTGATCTGTGACCCGCAGTAGAAACCGTATTCCGGGCATAACGGATATTGCCACTTTCGCTACCACTTAAATTGACTTGACAAGCATCAGCAGTAGAATAGCTTAATGCTTTCTCTAAAATTTGTCTTGCCTCTTCTTTTGTATATATTGCCATTGTATTTTAGTATTTATTGTAAAAACGAATTATTAAATAGTTCTACCTGTATTAATTACATTTACATCATTAAAACGCGTAGTAGAACTACCATGAGAAACAGCACTCACCTGAGAAGGTTGGCCTTTACCATCAAAGAAGGAACCGAAAAGGCGGTAATCATCTTTATCACAAATCTTCGTGCAAGAATTCCAGAATTCTTGTGTATTTGATTGGTAAGCAACATCGTCAAGCATACCTACAATTTTTCCATTTTTAATTTCATAAAATAAGGTGCCACCAAATTGAAAATTATAACGTTGTTGATCAATAGAATACGATCCTCGTCCAGCAATGTAAATACCTTTTTCAACATTTTTAATCATATCGTGAATGGAGTATTTTTCTTTTCCTGGTTCTAAGGAAACATTTGGCATCCGTTGAAATTGTACATCGTTCCAACTTTGAGAGTAGCAGCAGCCATGAGATTCATTTTGGTCAATCATATGAACTTGATCGCGAATGGCTTGGTAATTTTTTAGTACGCCAGTACGTACCAAATCCCATTTCTTGGTTTTTACACCTTCATCATCATAACCAACGGCTCCAAGAGAACCTACTTGTGTTTTATCAGCTACCAAATTTACTATATCACTTCCATATTTAAATTTACCCGATTTCCATTTGTCTAAAGTTGCAAAACTCGTTCCTGCATAATTGGCTTCATAACCCAATACCCGGTCTAGTTCTAGAGGATGTCCAACGGATTCGTGAATAGTTAATCCAAGATGGTTCGGGTCAAGTACCAAATCATATTTACCGGCATCAACAGATTTTGCTGTAAGCATTTCTTTGGCTTGTTTGGCAGCGGCAGTAGCATCTTCAATGATGTCGTAACTGTTACGATAACCAATCAATCCTGCTGGTCCTTCAATTTTTTCAGAAGCTAAACCATCCATATATTCATAGCCTAATCCCATTGGAGCACTTAAAGCTTGGCGCGATTTAAATTTACCGGCAGAACGATCTATAGCAGTTACGCCAAATGTTGGCCAAATTCTATGTATATCTTGATCAATATAAGAACCATCTGTTGAGGCAAAATACTTTTGCTCATTCACCATAAATAAGGCCGAATTAACAAAGTTTGCTCCATTTTTCATAGCAGCAGCATTGGCACCAAGTAGTAGCTCTACTTTTTCTGCAACAGGAACTAATTTAAAATCTTTTTTAATTGGTGTTTTCCATGAAACTTCACCATACGATTTAACAGGAGCAAGTACCACTGGAACTTTCTGAATTTTGGAGTTCGCTTTTGCAATGGCTACAGCTTGATTAGTTGCCTTTTTAATACCATCTGTAGATACATCGTTGGTTGAAGCAAATCCCCAAGTACCGTTAGCAATAACACGAATTCCAATCCCAAAAGATTCTGTATTTTGTATATTTTGAACTTTGTCTTCACGTGTAAATACAAATTGATTTAAATACCTGCCAATACGTGCGTCTGCATAGGTAGCGCCTAATGACTTAGCGGTATTAAGAGCTACATCAGCCAAAACTTTTTTAGCGGCGACATCAATACCAGGATTCAGCAATGCTTCCGTGGAAATATTTGTTCCCATAAGCAGCGAAGGCATCAACATCGCTCCGGCACCTAAACCAGCATATTGAATAAAATTTCTTCGTTTCATAAAATATTCATTTTTTAATGGATTAAATTTTTGTTTCGAAATTTACAAATACAGATATTTAATTGATACGGTGTTTGTATGCTATTAAAGTGAATTGCTAGACCTAAAGTTTATGACTTAAAAAGACAATTTTATAAGATGTAATAAAAGTGTGTCAACGAATCGCAAAACCTGCTTTTAAATTTTATAGTGTACCAAGTTAATAATTTTGTGGCAAATTTCTAAGAATTAGTTTTTTTTAACCTTTTAAAAATCACGATATGTGTTAATTTTTAAAATTTTAGGTCAAAAATTTTACGCCTCAAAAATTAATGATAAGCAATAATTGAAGAATTCATTTTAAATATAAAACTCAGTATCGTTAAAAATTTCTTTTAAAACAAAGTAACTTTCTAAAACCCCTATATTTTCAATTTTAGATAATTTCAATCGTACAAATTCGTGATATGCATCGAGACTTTGAAGGTTTATCTTTAATACAAAATCTACTTTCCCGGCCATGTGATAGCAGGTTTGTACTTCTCTAAGTGCTCTAATTTGCTTGTCGAACTTATCAATAAAACCCTTGTCGTGATAGCGAAGAGAAACCATACAAATGGCAGTAACAGGCCTGTTTATAAGCTTTTTGTCTAATAGCGCTACGTATTTTTTGATATACCCTTTTTTTTCTAACCTCCTTATGCGCTCATAGACAGGAGAGGCTGTCATATTTAGCATTTCAGCAATTACTTTGGTTGTTTTTTTCGAGTCTTTTTGTAAAATTCTCAAAATTTGAAGATCGGTATTGTCTAGTTTTTCCATGTTCAGATAAAATTACTGTTTGAAGAGGATATTTATAATGTAAAAAGTAAATAATAGTGTTTTTAGCAATAATAAAGATAAAAATACTTTATTTAATATAATTATAAGAAAAATATCTCAAAATTAGCACTTATTCCATAGGTTTGTTCTTTTGTTACTTTTTATATATGATCTTAGAGAAGATATTAATTACCGGAGCTAGTGGTCAATTGGGCCGTGTGTTAACTGAAAAACTGCAAGAAAAATATGGAGTTGATAATATTGTGGCTTCCGATTTAAATCCAAATACAAACTTCAAAGGTGTGTTTCAGGTTTTAGATGCTACTCAGTTTGATGTTTTACAGGATGTGGTAACGAGCTATGGAATAACCCAAATTTATCATTTGGCAGCCATATTATCCGCCAATGGAGAGCGGAATCCTTTGAATACATGGGATATTAATATGAAAACGCTTTTTAATGTATTAGAAGTTTCAAGGATTCAAAAGATTAAAAAAGTTTTTTTTCCTAGTTCAATTGCTGTATTTGGAGATAATGTTGAACGCGTAAATACACCACAGAATTCAAATTTGACCCCGGCAACAGTCTATGGAATGAGTAAAGTGTCCGGTGAAAATTGGGGAAATTATTATTATTTAAAATACGGATTAGATGTACGTTCAATTAGATATCCAGGAATTATTGGGCACCAATCATTACCAGGTGGTGGCACAACTGATTATGCCGTTGATATATATCATAAGGCGATTAATAATGAGAAATTTGATTGTTTCTTGAGCGAAACCACTGTTTTGCCTATGATCTATATGGATGATGTAATTAGAGGCACGCTAGAGCTTATGGAGGCGCCTGTAGAAGCTATTAAAATCAGAACATCATATAATATTGCTGGATTGAGTTTTAGTCCATCAGAAATCGCAGCATCAATAAAGGAATTTTATCCTGAATTTGAAGTGACTTATAGTCCCGACTTTAGACAAGCCATTGCAGATACATGGCCGAATAGTATTGATGATTCATCAGCTAGAAATGATTGGGGTTGGAAACCCGAATTCAATTTGGCAACGATGACTAGAGAAATGATAGAAAATCTAAACTTGAAGAATTCTTTCGAAAAAATAAAATCATAAACAAATAAACCTGAATAGGTATAAATTTTTTATAACATAATAAACAAAATAATGAGACACTTTTTTATTTTATCGCTGGTAATACTTTTGGTTTCCAATTATTCTTTTGCTCAGGCAAATTATAAATTTCCAGAATCAATTGTAGAATTGAATGTGAAGCCTTCAGACACTGACCCAAGAATTAGTACTGCGAATACTCCACATCTTGTAGTGTATAACCCAGCTATTAAACAAGGAAAGTTACTGCTGTTTTTACCTGGAACTAACGGAATCGCACTCAATGGACCTAAGGATCTTTTTTTAACAGCTATTGAACAGGGATACTCTGTAATAAATTTAGAATATATTAATACACCAGCCATAGCACAGATTTGTAAAGGTGCAACGCTAGAGGGTAATTCTAATTGTACTTCAGATTTTAGAATTAGACGAATTTATGGAAGTAATGAATTTTCATTGGTTGAGGATACCTCAGAAGACGCAATAGTGAATAGATTTACGAAATTACTAATATATCTTTCAGAAAATGATAAAAAAGGAAATTGGGATACATATCTTAAAAATGGAGCTCCAAACTGGAAAAAAATCGCTGTTTCTGGACAATCTCAAGGTGGAGGAATGGCTGCTTTTATTGCGAAGCGTGAACGAGTTGCAAGGGTAATTGATTTTTCCGGCGGATGGGATTACTCAGCAAAAGGTAAAATCGCTAAATGGTATTTTAATAAGAGCGTGACTCCTGCTCACCTTTGGTACGGTACGTATCACGCTACGGAACCAACGGCCAAAATAATTCATGAATCGTATGAGGCCATGAATATTCCAAAAGACCATATTTATGCATTTGATTTAGAAGTTCCAGCTGGTAAAAGAGGGCATTCTAACGGGGTTAGAAATACGCTTTATAAGAAACAATGGATTGAATTATTAGGAAAAGGGAATTAAAAAAAAGTATGTATAATGGCATAAAAGAATATTAGATCGTTTAAATTATACAGTCAACAACCGCGCGTATTGACAATTTACTCTTAAATGGAAATGTATATTTGAGAAAAGGTACAAACGGTCTTTTTTAAACACCTTAATTCAAAAATTACTTTTTGAACTTTAAAGAATTCAAAAGATGTATACCTTTATGCCCGAATTTGGTTCTAGGTAATGAACTAAACGAAAACATAAGTTTTTTGTAATGGATTATAGGAGTTTTTTTGTTTTACTGATGCTATTTATTGTTTCGCCGAACAATTTGAATGCGCAAGAATTTACAAAAAGTAGGATAGATAGCTTGCAACAAATTGAGGCTAAATCACTCATGAATGAGGGTAAGTTAGAAGAGGCTTTACTTCTAAATATGGACTTAATTGAAGCGGCAAAGAAAATTGAGTACAACGAAGCAATTGTCATAGGTTATGTTGAAATTGCGAAACTACTTTCTGTTTTTGGTGAACATTTGGAAAGTTTGAGATATTTAAACTTGGTAGATGAACAGGTTTCCGAAAAAAACAATCCGAAACTAAAAATAGAAATTTATTCTATTTATGGAAAAAATTATTCTTCCTTAAAAATAAACAAAAAGGCCCTTTATTATTTTGATAAAGGAATCGCACTTTGTAGAAAAATCGAACCTAATAATAAGAAGCTTTTGGTTCCTTTTTATGTGAATAAAGCCGATGCTTTTTTAAGCACTGAAAATAAATTGGACTCCAGCATGATTTACCTGCATCGATCTGTTCAGATTGAAGAATCCTCTTTTCGATATGCAATCCTAGCAAACTACTATCTAAAATATAATAAAAATACTGATTCGGCGCTACATTATTTAAATAAGTGTACGGCATTAATTACTGATTCTACAGCTTTACCAGCATACCAGAAATCCATTATTTTGCAAGCGCAAGCCAATTTATATAAATCCCAAGGAGATTATAAAGCGGCTATAGATTACTATAAAAAATCATTGGAAATCGCCTATCAGATGAAGAGATATAAGGAAATTAGTGTGTCCTATAAATTTATTTCTGAAACATATGGCTTGTTAAATGAAAAGGAAAAAGCTCACGAGTTCCTTCTTAAGTACACAAAATTTAACGACAGTTTAAATAATCAATATAAAAAAAATGTAGATACAGTAGTAACTAAGTTTTTAGATGTGCAAGAAAGTAATCACCTCTTAGGTAAAAAAAGATTGCAGTATTTTTTAGGCGGAAGTATTATCGTATCTATTTTGATCTTAGTCTTAATTATATACTACAATAGAAAAAAACGACTAAATCTAGTTGACGAAAAAGAAAAGGTTATTATAGAAAAAGACACTGAAAATATAGAATTAAAACAAAAGCTAAATACTGCATTTGAGGAAGTAGTCATTTTGGCAAAAAATAATGACCCCTCTTTTTTGGCAAGATTTCAAGAGGTTTATCCCAATGTCTGCGAAGAACTATTAGCTGTTAATCCAAAGTTAGTGAATACGGAGTTGACCTTGTGCGCGCTGATTTGGCTTAATTTTTCTTCAAAGAATATAGCCACTTATACCTTCGTTCAGCCAAAAACGGTACAGACGAAAAAATACCGTTTGCGAAAAAAACTTAATATCCCGGCAGAGGTAGATACCTATTCATGGATTAAAAATCTGTAATTAGCGTACGCTATTTATTGGATCCTTCACAGTACTTTATTAATTGTTGATTTCGCAGTTAATCTTTTTTTTTGCTGAGTAAAAACTCAAAACATTAACTATTTTTTTTGCATAATTCACTTTTTAAAGGGTTAAATAATGAATTAGGTAGGTGCTTGCTGTTTTATTTATGTGAAACTCGTAAAATACCCTAGCTGTAGTACAAGTGTAGACACCTCATTCTTGAGGGTTTGAATATTTTTTGATTGTTTTATTGTCAGCTAGCATTGTGTTGTTATTCTTTATTTATAACACCGCTAAAGGCATTAAATACATATAGGTATACTTATATGGTTTTAGAAGGCATACTAAAATTAAAAAACTATCAAACTCAATTTAACACGTATGAAAACAAAAAAGACAGGATTATTAATTTTATTTATCTTTCTGGCAATACAGTTCACTTTCGCTCAAGAAAGTACTATTTCTGGAAAAGTAACTGATGAATCGGCGATTCCAATAGTAGGTGTAAATATTACAGTTAAAGGTTCAACCAAAGGTGTTCTTACAGATTTTGATGGAAACTATTCGATATCAGTAAATCAAGGAGAAACATTGGTATTTTCTTATTTAGGAATGAAAACAGCAGAAAAGCTTGTTGGTGTAGCTTCTGTGATAAACGTTACCTTATTGGAGGATGCACAAGCGTTAGACGAGGTAGTAGTTACTGCTATGGGTATTGAACGCGCAGAAAAAACACTGGGTTATGGTGTAAGTACAGTGAAATCTGACGAATTAAGTGTAGCCAGAGAATCTGATGTAGTTTCTTCACTACAAGGAAAGTTGTCAGGGGTACAAATTACCGGTGGTGGCGGTGGTTTAGGCTCCTCTACTAAAATTGTAGTAAGAGGGATTACACGAATAAGTGGAAATAATAGTCCGCTATGGGTAGTTGATGGAGTGCCAATATCTGATGCCAATGACTATAGTGGTTCAAGAACTACTGGAACTGTTGATTATGGGAATAGAGCACAAGATATAAATCCTGATGACATAGAGTCTCTTACAGTGTTAAAAGGAGCTTCAGCAGCAGCCATGTATGGTTCAAGAGCCTCTAACGGAGTTATTATTGTTACCACAAAAAGAGGTAAGGGTAAAGCAAGCATTTCATACAATACAACGATGCGGTTTGACACCCCATTGCGATTGCCAGATTTCCAAAATGAATTTGGACCAGGAGATCAAGGTGTTTATGACGAAGGCTTAGGGAATACATTACAAACAACTTCTTCAGGTTGGGGGCCTTCCATATCTGATGGTGGAACCTATACTGATTATGCAGGTAATTTGCAAACATTTAGTTCGCACCCTAATCTTCAAAAAGATTTTTACAATTTAGCCTCAACTGTAGTTCATAGTTTTGCCATATCTGGTTCTTCTAATGAAGGACAAAACGATTATCGAGTAAGTACTTCTTATTCGTCACAAGAGGGTATCCTTCCAGGAGCATCACTTAATAAGTTAAATATCGGACTAAATGCTGGGTCTAAACTTTTAAAGAATTTGACTTCTAGATTTTCTGTAAACTATATAACTACAGGTGTAGATGGTGCTGTAGCGTCAGGTGCGAATGACCCTAATGTATTAATGAGTATTACTAATTTACTTCCAAGAACTACTAATGTTGATGTTTTTAAACCTTGGATTAGTGCGTCAGGAGAGCAACTAGCTCCAGTTGATGCTGATGGTACTAATAACCCATATTGGATTGTAAACGAGAATCAAAGAACTAGTACAACAGATCGCTTTTTTGGTAATATAAGTTTGGATTACAATGTTGCTAAAAATGTATCTATGCTAGGAAGAGTTGGGTATGATTCTTACAACACAAAACACTTTTCAAATAACCATAAAGGTACCATTGGCCGTATTGATGGTGACTATCAAGAAAACTATATCAATAGAAAAGAGTTAACATTAGACTTTATAACAACCTATGATACGACCTTTAAAGATTTCGATTTTGCTTTAAGAGGAGGTGTACAATGGAATGAAAGAATTCTTGATGTTATCGGAAATCAAGGTATTGGAATGACGATTCCAGAACTTTTTGACCCTGGAAATGTAGTAAGCAATATACCCTCAAAAAATTATGCAAAATCACGTATTTTTGGCGCTTTCGGAGATTTAACTTTAACGTATAAAAAATGGCTTACCCTTAATGCTACAGCAAGAAATGATTGGACATCTACGCTCCCTAAAGGAGGGAATAGTTATTTCTATCCTTCGGTGGCATTGAGTTTTGTTTTTTCAGATGCCTTCAATATTGATAGCAATATTTTAAGTTATGGAAAACTAAGAACAAACTGGGCAAATGTTGGAAGTGATACAAGTGCTTATCAATTAGATTTTTTATATAATCCACAATCTTCGTATTCAGCGCAGTTTAGCACAGGTGGAACCTTTCCATTCAATGGTCAGTTAGCTTTTGCTGGACCAGATAGGCTTCCAAACGTAAATCTTAAACCAGAAAATCAAACGAATTATGAAGTAGGAGTTGAACTGGGCTTTTTTAAAAACAGACTTACATTAGATGCTACATATTATAAAAATGTTACCACAGATCAGATCATCGCATTAATTGTTCCATCATCAACTGGTTATAGTACAGCAATGACTAATTTGGGGGAAATAGCAAATACGGGTCTTGAGTTAGAATTAGGAGGGAAAGTTGTACGATACAAAGGCTTTCGATGGGATTTGAATTACAACTTTTCAACCAATGAAACAATTGTAGAGAAATTGGGAGATAACATTGATAGTTATACCGTGGCTAGCGGATTTAGTGGTTTGATTGTAGGTGCTTCAGAAGGAGAATCATTAGGAATCTATGGTAATCGATTTGCCAGAGCTTCAGATGCAAACGGAGATCCTATAGACGATATGATATTGGTGAACTCAAATGGTTTACGTTATGAAGGAGATAATGCACGTTTAGGAAATTTATTTCCTGATTTCACTATGGGGCTTACTTCCGTATTTAATTATAAAAACTGGACACTATCCACAACATTCGATTGGAAACAAGGAGGTGTGTTATTTTCAAATACAATATCGACTTTGCGAACATCAGGTTTAGCTGCTGAAACGGCTGTAGATAGAGAAACGTTGTTTGTTGATCCTAATACGTATGTAGATAATGGTGATGGTACCTATTCGCCGAATACAACACCAATTCCAAGTGTTCAACAATATTGGTCTGAGTATTCAAATAATAGAATTACCGAAAGTAGTATTTATGATGCCACCTATATAAAATGGCGCGAACTTGGTGTTTCTTATACATTTAATAAATCACAATATAACAATTTACCTTTTGACTTATTAAAAATAGGAGTACAAGGAAGAAACTTAGCATTGTTCAATACGAGTATCCCTCATATTGACCCTGAAACGAACTTATTTGGTTCAGGAAGTAATGGAGGTGGTGTTGAATATAACGGTGTGCCTTCTACAAGTAGTATTGGATTTAATATTCAAGTTAAATTTTAAAACAATAGACATGAAAAAAATAATTTTAAAAGCAAAACAAACACTACTAATATGTCTAATGATGGTAGGCGTAGTTGCCTGTGATGAGCAATTAGTAGATATTAATAAAAATCCGTTGGCGGCAACTTCTGTAGCTCCTGAATTGCTATTTCCACAGGTATTGGTAAATTTTTCATCCGTTCGAACCATGGAGTTTGCGGGTTGGAATATGCATGCTCAACATTGGGTTGGAAGCGGTGGTACCTGGATTAATAGAAGTAAATATGTACTTGGAGTGCCTTCGGTAAATAACGGCTGGACTGGCTGGTACGCAAAATGTTTAAAAAACCTATCGTTAGTTCATGACTTGGTAGAATCTGAGAATCCTGAAAATTTATATATCCGTGGGCAGGCCAAAATTTTAGAAGGGTTTATATACTCAAATATAACGCAAGTATGGGGCGATGTTCCTTTTACCGAAGCAGTGAAACCAACAGAATTCCCCTATCCAATATTTGATTCTCAGGAGATTGTTCTGGAAGGAATCATTACACTTTTAGATGAAGGAATTGACATATTAGAACAAGAAATAGATTCTGATATTGTTACGGACGCTGATTTGGTTTATAACGGAGATAGAGAAGCATGGATACGTTGGGCAAATTCAATAAAATTAAAAATGTTAATATTTATTGCTAATAAAAAACCAGCTGAGGTAGCTTCTAAGATACAAGCATTGGTAGATGAACCTTTAATTTTATTGAATGAACAAGAAGCTAAATTACCGTATAGTAATGATATAGGTAATGAAAATTTGAGATGGCGTTTTTTACAACGGTTTTGGGGTGGAAACATTAATTTATGGTATGCAGGAAAACCTCTTGTAGATCTTATGAATAGTTTGGATGACCCACGTTTAGCAACCTATTTTGACACAAATAATAGCGGACTTTATGAAGGTCAAACACAAGGAGCTACTGCTTTTGCCACAGTTTCTAAGGTAAATGTAAATACAATACAGCCAGATTCTCCTGATAGGTATTCAACGGCCTCAGAAACCTATTTTTTATTGGCCGATGCTGCTGCGAATGGTCATGTTTTAGGTGGATTGGCTCAAGCTAATAGTTGGTTTGTACAAGGTGTTGAGCTTGCATTGGACTATTTTGATGGTTCATTAGGCGAAATTTCTCAAGTTGATAAAGATGTCTATATGGCGAGTTTGCCAGATTTAACAACGTTGAGCACCGAGCAAGCATTAGATCAAATAAATGATCAACATTATATTTCCTTATTTGGAAATGGATTGGAAGCTTGGAATTTATGGAAACGAACCAAATCGGTTGATTTGGAGATTCCTGTAAATGGAGGGGCTGATGCAGTTATAACGCGTTATACCTACTCAACAAACGAGGCAGGTTCAAATCCCAATGCCCCGCAAGATTTATCTATTACTACTCCTATGTGGTTTCAGAAATAGTATTTCTTTAAAATTAAGAGAAGACTGAATTATTTTATAGTAAGCTAGTAGTTTGTTTGAATTAGTATTAGTAAATTGTTTTAAATGTTTTGTATTGCTAGTTTACTATAGTTCAGTTGAGAATAAAATAAAATGAATCGTATGAGAAACACATTTACATTTCTTTCAATAATTTTTATATTAACGAGTTGTAATATTAAAAAAGAAGAAACGTCAGTTAACAATGAATCTATTGTAGAAAGACCAAATATTTTATTTATCCCTATTGATGACTTAAGACCAGAATTAGGAGCTTATGGTAATAAAATTGTAAAATCACCAAATATAGATGAACTGGCGTCAAATGGAGTTGTGTTTAATCGCGCATATTGTCAACAAGCGGTTTGTACGCCTTCTCGTACTAGTTTACTAACAGGTTTAAGACCAGATTCAACTCAAGTATGGGATTTGAAAACGAATTTTAGAGACCATATGCCAGACGTAGTTGCATTACCTCAGTTTTTTAAAAATAACGGGTATTATACTGTGGGTTCTGGAAAGACCTTTCACAATGTTTTTCCTGATTCTTTATCATGGAATGAATATTTACATGTAGACGGTTTCCCTTTTGATCCAGATGCGGTTTATGTCAATCAAGAAAACTTAATTATTCAAAAAGAACGCGAACTTCAACGCGTAAAAAACGGAACCGCCGAATTTGATAAATATGGATTTATTTATACCAAAGCAAAGGCAGTTGAGCAGGCAGATGTGAATGACGATGATTATTACGATGGAGCACAAACAACAATGGCAATTAAAAAATTGCGTGAGTTGAAAAATAGAAAAGAACCATTTTTTCTATCAGTAGGTTTTTACAAGCCGCATTTACCATTAAACGCTCCAAAAAAGTATTGGGACATGTATAATCCAGAAGATATACCGCTGGCAACAAACCAATATATGCCAAAAAATAGTCCTGCATTTGCGACGCACGGTGATGCTGAACTTAGAGGGTATATTGATCGTAATAATTCGTTGCCAAAACCTAATGAAAAGCCATTAGATGCACAAAAGCAACGCGAGTTAAAACACGCCTATTATGCATGTATATCTTATATAGACGCTCAGGTTGGGAGACTAATGGATGCCTTAGATGAATTAGGGCTTAAAGAGAATACGATTGTTGTTTTGTGGGGGGATCATGGATGGAAATTGGGTGAACACAATAGTTGGGCGAAACAATCTAATTATGAAATAGACACAAGAGTGCCGTTGATTATTAGTGGCGATAAGGTAAGTGCTAAAGGAAGAACAAGTAATGCTTTAACAGAGTTTGTAGATGTATATCCTACACTTTGTGATGTAACTGGATTTGAAGTGCCAAAATACTTGCCAGGGGTAAGCTTAAAGCCACTTTTAGAGAACCCCGATGGTCAGGTAAAAGATGCCGCGTTTAGTCAATTTTTATTAGGACGATTTGGCCCACCTGAAGATCGGAAAACTGAGCGAATGGGATATACGGTGAGAACTGATCGCTACCGCTACGTAGAATGGTACAAGTGGATTAAAGAAGATAAGACCAAAGGAGCATTTATTACGAGAGAATTGTTTGATCATAATAATGACCCAGATGAGAACGTGAATATTGCTAATGACCCTGATAATAGAAAGGTTATAGAAAAGATGGCGAAGGAACTGAAAAAAGGTTTTACACTGTAAAATTGAATAAATGAATACACTCGGACTACTTGGGGGAACCTCATGGCGATCTACTATTATTTATTTTAGTACGATCAATCAAGCGGTTAATGAATATCATGGTAATAATACCAACCCTCCATTGTTAGTTTATACGCTTAACCAAGCCAAAATTCACGCATTTCAGCAGGAAAATAAATGGGATGCCATTGCTGAAATGCTTAAAGAAGGTGCTTTAAGTCTTCAAAAAGCAGGAGCACAGGCTGTTATGTTTTGTGCCAATACGCCACATAAAGTGTATGATGCCGTTCAACGTGAATTGGATTTTCCAATAATTCATATTGCAGATGCCACTGCACAGGCAATTCATAAAAAGAATATTGAGAAGGTTTGTTTTTTGGGAACAAAGTATAGTATGGAACAGGAGTTTATTGTGAATAGATTGGCTGATAATGGTATTGAGGTTTTCGTTCCAAAGGAGTGCTTAGTTATTGAAGAACTTCATAGAATTATTCGTGAAGAACTAACGTATGGTAAAATTAAGGCAGATTCAAAAAAATATGTCATAGATGTGCTACAAAGTTTAATTGATAAAGGGGCCGAAGGCGTTGTTTTAGGATGTACTGAATTTCCGTTAATGATAGTTGAAGGTGATCTCGATGTTCCTATATTTAGTACTACCGAAATTCATGCAATGGCAGGGTATGATTATATTATGGGTAACACGAAGCATTAGTTAAAATAGCAAGTAATCAATAGAATCTCTTCACTTTAGATGAAATAAACTTAGTGCTGTGAGTTTAGTAGCTACTTTCATTTTTTGTCATTTCGTAAAATAAACGAAATAGAACGAGTTATAACTTCTTGCAAATTATCAGGTAAATCATTGGCTTCCCATGGTTGTTGGCTTCCAAAAACATGATTTGCTCCTTTAATAGCGACCAACTCACTTTTACTATTCCAATGATGTAATTTTTCAGCTTCTTCAAATGAAATGGAATGATCATCGGTTCCGTGAATAATTAAATGCGAAGCAGTAATTTTTTTAACAGCCTTTTCAATAGATAACTTTGCCTTATTTTTCACAAAATCCTCATAAAATTGGTAGTTATGTGGCATTTGTTGTTTTGTTCTCCCGTTTAAAACATATTTTACACCGTCTTTTTTCCATTGTTCTAAATCTCCAATTGTGGAAGTCCTATGGGCAAAATCGCTCACTGCGGCCCACGTAATTAGTTGATGAACTCTTTTATCTTCGCTCGTTTTAAGAGTAGCAATTCCACCACCACGTGAATGACCAATTAAGGTAATGTTTGAGGTATCTACTTCTTGCTCAAAGCTACTTTCAGCAACTATCCAATCAATTACCGATTGTAGATCATCTAGTTCTTTGGTATAATTGTTTTCAGCAAAAGCTTCTAAATCTGGAAAATCAATGGGTTGTTCAACCGTACCGCCATTATGTGAAAAGTTGAATTTTACAAAAAAGAGGTTGTTTTGGGCAAACTGTTCCGCTACCAAATTCCAACAGCCCCAATCTTTATAGCCCTTATACCCATGCGAAAAAATAACTAATGGCTTTGGTTGGCTGTTTTTAGAATAAAAAACATCCAGTACAATTGGCTTTTGATGTTGCCCATTAATTACGCTATTTTTTAAAATTTCCATAGGCTAAAAGGGTAAATCTTCCTTTTCAGTAAAAGGAATATCTGGGTTGAAAATTTGGAGTAGTAGTTGTTTTAATTCACGCACAAAATTGGACATATCATCTGCTTGAACATGTTGCCTATTTACCTTTAAAAACCCTCCTTTTAAGTTTTTAAATGAAATAATGCCGCTTTCAATTGGTTGTGTGCTAAAATTTAAACCGTTCATTTCTGCATACATATACGCATATAACAATACTTGAAAAGACTTGCTATACTTATAGTCGGCAGTTAGTGTTTCCCAATCTTTTATATTCAGATCATTTTGTGTGACGTTGCCCGTTTTATAATCAACGATTCTAAGAACGCCGTCAAGTTCATCGATGCGGTCAGCTTCTCCGCGAAGTTGAATAGGGAAATCAATGCCGTCAACGTGTACTGATCCGTTTAGGGAATGTTCTAATTCCAATATTTTAAGCTGCTTACCTTGGTTTAAAATAGCCAGTTCGGTGTCTAAAAAATTCAGAATAAATTGCTGTGCTACGGTATAGATTAGCAAATTTTTCCCCGAAGTAATGTCTCCATTTTTATATTCTTTCTGAAACCATTTTTTAACCTCTAAAGGCGTCTTTTTTTTCATCCCCACTACCGCGTCTTTTGTAAGAAAAACGCCTTTAAAGGGCTCGTAAAAGGCCTCTAGTGACTTATGGATAATGGTTCCAAGGGTGTTTGCAGCGACCGTTTCTTCAATTTCGTCAGATTCTCTAACGCCCAATACCTTTTGTTGATAAAAATCAATTGGATTGTAGATATAGGTGGTTAGGGCAGTAGGCGAGAATCCTTTTAGCGCTAGGTTTTTTAGTGCAGCTAGTACTTCTGATGTTTTGTGAATTTGTTTTAATTCAATTGTTGAAGCAATCAGTTTAGGGCTCACAATATATTTTTGGATACATTCTGGGCTGTTGATTTCTAGTTGTGTAATGAATCTGCTCTGTTCTCCAGAACCATACTGGTCGTTTTCAGTATTGTATAATAAATAAACATTTTTTGCACGTTGTATTAACCGATAAAAGTGGTAGGAGAAAATAGCATCCTTTTCTTGATAGGTTGGCAAACCAACTTCTTTCTTCACATCAAAAGGAATGAACGAATTTTCAGACTTGCCTGCAGGTAAAACCCCTTCATTTACCGAAGTAAGAATAACAGTTTCAAAATCTAAAACACGTGTTTCAAGCATACCCATTAATTGTAATCCCGATAAGGGCTCTCCTTTAAATGATAGTTTTTCATAACTCACCAATTGATTGTAAAATTGGTCGAGTGTTTTGATGTTTTTTATATACCCATATTCGGTATTTAATGTTTCGAGTTGTTGGAATATGGTGGTTAACTTAAATAAAAACTCTTTTTCTAAGGTATTGCTTGTGGTATCTTTTAATAGGTTAATTAATTTAATATTTTTTTCAAGAGCCGTATGCACATCATCATTCCAGTTATCAAATAGAAAGTGTACCTTTTCATATGGGGTTCCTTGCTCTAAAAACAGGGTTGACAGCTTATGACTATCAATAAAGACATAATTGTTTTGGAGAATTTGGCTGATTATAGACTCCGTATGAAACGTACGCTTCAACAGTGGATGATTCAATACTTGAATAATATCTTTATAGTAGAAAAGGTTACTTGATTTACCCTTTTTTGCTTTAATATGAAGTTTTAAAAGTGCATTAAACAATTGTGAAATGGGCATGTTTGTAAGCTCATAGCCCATGGTTATATTGATACTTCCCACCTCTTTAGGTAGTGAATTTAATGCCAAAGGCAATAATGATTCGTCTGCTAATACCAATGCGGTATTTTGAAAATTACTATTTGGATTTTTGCTTAATAACTCGCCAACGTATTTTAATTGGGTATTGTTTTTTGGTGTTCCAACAACGTGAATAGTTTTTGCTGAATTGAAATGCGACTGAATCCAGTTAAACGGATGATCCTGATAGTATTTCCAGGTACGTTTATATTTTTTTAAGAAGTGGGAGGCTTGGTTATTCTCAAAGTAATAACTGTCAGCATCCCAGTAAATTGTGGCAATATCATTTTCTAGTAACTCTTGAAAGATGACTTCTTCAGCTTTATTTAAAGCATTGAATCCAACAAATAGTAATTGAGCCTCTTTATTACTTTCAATATAGTTTTGAAGACTGTCTACTGCCTCTCTATACATGAGACCTTGATACCCTTGTTGTTTTATTAAGAGCGCTTTGTTTAGTTCGGTATAGTACGTAGCCAAACGTTGAAAAAAATAGAGGTAGTTTTTAATAATTGTTGTGGTATCATTTTTTTCTAATGCCCAACGTTCTAGCTGATCAATGTCATTTAAGTAATTAAAGACATGAGCTGCATCTATAAGATGCCTGTCAATTTCATTAAAATCTTGAAGTGCTGTAATGGCCCATTTTGTAAACGTTTCAAAATCATCGATTTCTTTTTTAGGCGTGTTATTTAAATAGACGGTATAAAATTCAAATAGTAGGGTAGTGTTGTCTAGTAAACTTAATGAGGAGAGCTCACCTATAAAATCTTCGATACTTATTATTGTGGGAAAAATAAGTGTATGGTTCAGTTTCTTTTTTAATTCATGTTTTAAAAAGACTCCGGCTCTCTTACTTGGTAAAATAAAGGTGCAACTAGATAGCTCTTTATTTTCTAGTAAGACACTGTCAATAACATTTGAGAGGAAAGTCTGCATAAAGCGAATGTACAAATGTTATGAAAAATAAAAAAGCCGTACTTTATAAAGTACGGCTTTTTGTTTTTTGAAGTATAAACTTACTTATTTTAAGTTGATTTCAACTCTTCTGTTTTCAGCTCTACCTTTTCTTGTTCTATTTGAAGCGATTGGATTATCTTTTCCATATCCTTTAGAACTTAATCTAGAAGCAGCAATACCTTTAGATACTAAGTAATCCATCACGGCTTTAGCTCTCTCTTCAGATAATCTTTGATTTAATTTAGCAGAACCTGAACTATCAGTATGTCCATCTATACTGAAATCAGAATCTTTAAATTCTTTCATGATATCAGCAATTAAATCTAATTTACCATCAACACCAACACTAAAACTAGATTTACCCGTGTTGAAATAAATAGCTTTTGCAAATGCATCTAATTTAACTTTAGCTTCTTCTGTGATTATTTTTTCTGGACAACCTTGGTTAGAAGCAGGACCTACTTCATTCACACAGTTATCATCTTTGTCTAAAACACCATCACCGTCAGTATCTGGCCAAGGGCAACCTTTGTTCTCAGCTGGACCAGCAACGTCTTTACACTCATCTTTACTGTCAATTACACCATCACCATCAGCATCAGGACAACCGTTATTAGCAGCAGTACCTTTTTCGTTTGGACAGGCATCATCTTTATCAGCAATACCATCACTATCAGCATCAGGACAACCATTTAAAGAAGCCAAACCAGCAGTGTTAGGACATGCGTCATCACCATCTTTAATACCATCACCATCTGTGTCAGGACAACCATTAAAAGCTTCTAAACCGAATACCTCTGGACACTCATCATCTTTGTCATAGATACCATCTTTGTCAGTGTCTTTACCACCAAACTTAACAACAATACCTAAAGCATGTTGAAAATGAGGTAATTGACGATCTTCATCAAAAGAATGCTTGTATAAAGATTGAACATTCAATCCAACGAAGTCGTTGAACATGAAGTTAATACCAAAACCACCATTAGCAGTTCCAGCACCTAAATCATCAAGGAACGTATAACCTCCACCAATAGATAAATAAGGGTCAAACCATTTAGATTGACCAAAAACATTGTTTAAATCGTAACGGATATCTAAATCTGAACCGATATAAGATAAATCATCTGCTGATGCATCTCCTATGTTCTCAATTTTATTAACCGATACGGCTACACCCAAAGAAAATCCGTCGCCTAAATATCTCCCAACGTGAATTCTAGAAATAGAAGGAATAACATTGTAATGGTCGTTGTAGTTAAAATACTCGTCAAACCATCCACCCATTCCTGCTTGATTTGTTGGATAGAAATCAACAGCGTTAGCTCCAAAATCAATAGACCAAGGATTGTTTTCGTCCTGTGCACTTATGCTTAAACCAGCAAGAAGCACGAAGACAAATAATACTCTTTTTAAATGTTTCATTTTAATTAATTTTAATTTATAGTTTCTGTTTCAAATTTTTTGCAAACAAATTGTTTGTACGTGCAAATATATAAAATCTAATTAATAATAACTTTCGTTATACTTTATTTTATTTCATACCTATTTTAAGATTTAATAAAAAACGGCCCTGTTATCTTCAATGTCAGCAGTCTTTTTTAACACTTCATACGCTTTACTCCCTTTATTTTGAATAGAAGTAGCGATGGTTTTCATAAAGCCTTGATAATTATCTAGTTTAGCAGGAAGTTCCTTCTTTACTATTTTTACAGCAAAGATACCATTTTGAGCTTCAATATTTTTATATAACTTATTTTCTTCTAATAAGTACAAAGCACCAACAACGTCAGTAGCCCTTCCAACATTAGGAAGTACCGGACTGCTCAAAGAAACAGCCTTTGATGAACTTATGGTTGTATTAAATTCTTTAGCGATATCTGCCAAGGTAGCTCCTGTCATGCGTTCTTTTATCATGGCAGCCTTCTTTTTATTTAATAATATGGTGCGAATTGTTGATTTGGAATTACCAATAGCCAAGCCTTTTTTACTCTTTTTAGTAAGTTGTACAACTGCATAACCACCTTCAATGTCAAATCGTTTAATATCTGATTCTTTTGTAGCCTTTTCAAATGCCCAAGTAACGATAGGTCTTTGATCACCCAGTGTTGAAACTTTTTCATCCAATGCTTTTAGTCCAAAAACAGGTTGTGCAATATAGTCACGTTCTTTAGCTAAGGTAGCTAACACCTTATTGTCTGAAAGGTCAGAAGCAAAAGTCTCTGCTTTTTGAAAAATGGCATTTTCGGTATTTTCAGAAGCTACTATATTTTTTGAGAAGGTAGCAACCTTATAAACGGGTTGGAAATTTTTTTGCCCTTCTATTTCGATAATATGAAACCCAAATGCTGTTTTAACAATACCTAAATCTCCAGTTTTTCCTTCAAAAGTAAAATCTCTGAATTCAGGAACCATTTGATTATAAGGATACCATCCTAAATCTCCCCCTTTTGCGCCACTTCCTGTATCTACTGATAACGTTTGGGCAAAGTCAGCAAATTTCGATTTGTCTTTCTTTAATATAGTCAATAAACTATCAGCTGTCTTTTTTACTTGAGCTTCCGTTTGAGTAACTGTAGGTCCAGCACTTCTTGATCCTAAAAAAGGAAGTAAGATATGTCGGGCTTTTACAGAATCTGGTAATTGGCTAATCTCAGTAATTTTAGAGAGTTTAAAAAAGGCGCCATCTTTATAAGGACCGTATACATTATTTACACCCAACTGAACAAGGGTGTCGGCAATTGTTTGTGGTAATTGAGATTTTGTATAGAATTTAGTGTCTAACGGAGTATCTGATTGATTCTCTCTAAAAAAACCTGCATTGTCTGTAGTATTAGAAAAACCAACAACAGTCATCATCGTTTTAGCGGCTTTGTTTTCTTCTTCTCTATCATTGATCAATGCGCTTAACTCATTTTTTATAACCGCTTCATCTTCAGGAGTCGCTTTGATATCAAATTTCACATAATTTAAGCTTACTGAAGGTTCAGAAAGATAATCTTCTTTATGTGCTTTTACATATTTTTCTATTTCAGCATCGCTAATAGTAATTAAACTATCTGAAATCGAGTTATAAGGAACATTTACATATTCAACATCCATTTTTGTGTTTTGCTCAAAATAATAACGCTCGCCTTCTTTTAAGGTAACACCAAGTCCAGCCTTTATTAAATTTGAATACGTGGTGAGCTGTAAGTTAGATTTTATGCTTTTTTCATAATCTAACCAACCTAACCAAGCCGTTAAACTTTGTTCATCGTCTTGTGCATTGTCTTTTAATGTAGCGATATACTCTTTCAATTTTTCTTGATCGAATAATCCCGCTTCATTTTTGAAAAGTGGACTGTTTTGTACAAATGGTTGTCTGATGATTTCATCCCAAACATCTTTTTCTCCAACTACAATACCCGATTTTTCTAATTGTGTTTTGTATATGTTTTCACGAACAATATTATCCCAAACAGTGTTTACACTTTGAATTTGAGATGTTCTGTTTCCAGTTTGTGTTCTTTGTTGATCTACTAGTTGCGCAAAATTTTCTCTAGTAATTGTTTCTCCATTAACCTCACCAATGATGGTAGTGCTTTTGTTAAACAATGGACTATTTGCGTCAAATAAACCTGTTAATACGAACGAAAATAATGCTAACGCAATGATTATTATTAAAAACATTGAACGTTCTCTAATCTTTCCTAAAATTGCCATTTAATCTTTTCTTTTAAATTCAGTCTGCGAAAATACAATATCCGTTTAAATAAAAAAAGCAGAAATTGAAGTAAATTAACCTTTAAATAATAGTGCTATTCTTCTTTAAATAAAACTTTTAGGTAAACATTTTCAATTTTAGAGGAAGAGACCTCTTTTATCAAAAATTGATAGTTCTCAATTTCAACAACTTCATTGGGCTCAGGAATGTTTTCCGTATGATGCATAATAAGCCCACCTAATGTTTCATAAGCGTCATCATCTGGCAAGTTTAAATGGTACGTTTCATTGACATAATCTACTTCTAAGCGTGCAGAAAATTCAAACTCACGATCATTGATTTTATACTCCAGTAGCTCACTTGAATCATGTTCGTCTTCAATTTCACCAAAAAGTTCTTCAACAATATCTTCTAAAGTAATTAAACCTGAAGTACCTCCATATTCGTCTAGAACAACAGCGACACTTTTTCTTTTTTTTGTCAATTGATTCATAATGGTATTAATCCTCATTGTTTCTGGAACAATTTCAATCGGCAAAATAATTGAACGAATACTTTTGGGTTTTTTAAATAATTCAAAAACATGCACATAGCCAATAATGTCATCCAAGGATTCTTTATAGACCATAATTTTAGATAAGCCTGTTTCTATAAATAATTTTTTGAGATTTTTCAAATCTTCATTTACATCTATTGCAATAACTTCAGTTCTAGGAATCATCGCTTCACGTGCTTTAACGTTGTGAAAATCTAAGGCGTTTTGAAAAATTTGAATTTCAGAATCAACATCCTCATCATTTGAAGTTTCTAATTGTTCCATAATATAGTTCCCCAATTCAACTTTACTAAATACAACTTGGGTTTCGTCTTCTTTAGTATTAAAAAAAACACGTAGCAGTATATTAGAAATATAGATTATAAACTCAGAAATGACATAAAAAAGGAGTAAAAAAAAGTAAGCTGGTACCGCAAAAATTTTGAGCGCTTCATTGGCGTATATTCTGTATATAGCTTTCGGAATAAATTCGGCTGTGATTAAAATAACCAATGTTGAAATGGTAGTTTGAATCAGTAGAATTAAAAAATCATTAGAAATATGGGGCGCTAGAAAAGGAATTAAAAGTTCGCCCATAAAATAACCATAGATCACTAAAGAGATGTTGTTACCAACCAACATTGTGGTTATAAAGCGCGAGGGGTTATTTGTTAAATAGTGGAGTATTTTTGAAAAAAAACTGTCGTTTTTCTTTTCAAGCTCAATGTGCATTTTGTTTGCAGACACAAAAGCGATTTCCATTCCTGAAAAGAAAGCCGAAAGTATAATGCTTGTTACTATTATGACAATTTGTAGTTCCAAATTATTTTGAAGTTATAGCAAAAATGGATTCTTGCCTGTTGTTGATGTATCGAAACCCAGTAGTGGAATAGAAACCAGGCTCTTCTAACATAATTCGGATATCTCGGTCCCATTCTTTAATAAAAACCGTAGTGTTCAGTTCAATGGCGTAGGCTGTATTGTTCTTTAAGGTATAATCTCCATTTACAGGCACCCCTGTTTGTGCATCCCACATACCGATGGTAACACCAGCAGAATGTCCATATAAGCCCAAGGGATGTGTGTAGATTGATGGACGTAAACCTTCAGCTTTGGCTTCTTTTAATGATTTTAACAGTATTTGATTGCCCGTTTGACCCGCAACATAATTATTGGTTAAAATATCTTGCAATCTATTTCCTTTTTTAAAAGCATTTTGTAAAAATACAGGCACCTCGTTTTCACCATCTTTTAGCACATATGCGTGCTGTTGGCAATCGGTATTTAAGCGTAAATAAGTGATTCCAAAATCACAGTGTAGTAAATCACCTTTTTGGATAATACTTTCATTTGGACGCTTCGAGAATGAGGTACTATGACTCACTAGTTTTTCATTGGTACGTTGGATGTCTACTGTTGGATGGAACCAAGTTTGTAATCCTAAATCAACTACTTTTTGTCTTAAAAACCAAACAACATCATCGGTGGTGGTTACGCCAGGTACGATTACCTTATTTGAAAAGGCTTCTGCAATAATAGTGTGTGTGATTTCAGTTAAATTTTCAAATAGTCGTAATTCTTTTTCAGTACGTGTTTCTATCCATGCGATGGCTAATTTTTCTGCTGAGACAAGCCTCTTTTTATAGTTTTCTGGAAGCTTATTTGTGAACCAATCATAATCGGTTTTTACCAAACCATCAGCGATGGCAAAATGAGTAGAGTTGTTGATGGCAATTTTAGACGGATTGCGTTCTTTTATAATGTTAAACAAAGCCTGCCACTGACTGGGCTGTTTATCTTTGTTCCATGCCGATGTGATATTTTCACCAACATTGTATCTGGCCACTGCTAGTTTTTCAATAGTTTTAGCTTCTTTGTTTCTATAAAAAACGAGTACGGTTCTTCTTCTGGCATTTAACCATGTAGCCGGCAACATGGTGCGTAATACAGGGTCTTCATTATATTCTCGTGCAATAAGAATCCACATATCAATATCGGTACCATCCATTAATTGGGGTAGTAAATTATCAAACCGATCTTTTAGAATTTCATCTTCAATTTTTGCCTGCTCCCGTAATGGAAGTACTTGGGTATAAACAAGATGAACGTTTAGTAATAAAAGAATATAGATTGCTTTTTTCATGTAGAGACTAAAATTAGAAAGGTACTAATTCTTCCCCTGATTGTCTCTTCGCTCTTCAAAACGCTTTCTAAAACGTTTTTTAAAGAAGTACATCACCACGGCAAGTACCGCGAATAGTAAAAACATATATGCTTTTTCTCTTTCGCTATTAAATTTAGTAACGCCTTCGTAAATAAATACGATGGCAATAATTAGGTACCCTATTTCTATAAATTTATAAAATTTTGACATGATTTAGTTGTTTTCATTAACATATATAGTTCCATTAATATCTTTCATGGTAATTTTGGTTAAATCTTCACTTGATTCAAAGCCTTTACCATTTATTGTATCGGTCTTCGTGATTAACTTAAATGCTTTTTCAGTGTAAATATAGTGTGTTCCTTGGTCCCAAAAAAGCTGATCTGTATAGAGTTTAGAATCATCTTTGTAATTTATCACTACCACATTGCCTTTCACTTCTGAGATGGCTGTTTTACTATAGCTTATGCAGTAGTTTGCAGTGAGTATAATAGAGTCACCAAATTTATCATAACTCGTAACAGCGATGCCTTTGGGAAATTCTTGATAGGGATGTTCTTGTCTATTGTTGTAGTCGTTTAATAATGGCGTAATCAGTCTGGTTTTAATTCTGCCAGAATCTGTATGAATCAAGTTGACATTTTTTGCAACTCCAACAGGTAAGTTTTTATCGGCCAAAAAATCTTGTACTTCTTTAATGTCATTTCCACATGAAAAAAAGAATGCTACTAGACAGCTAGTAGCAATTTTTTTAAAAGTATGTAAGGACAATTGTTTCATTGACCAAATTTAGGGAATTTTTACGGTTTCGTTAATCCAACATTTTACGGTAAATGGATCTCCTGACTTTAATCCTGCTAAAAAAACATCTTTTGTTGCCGGGGCACTTGCGGTATAACTTTTAATGTGTTGATCGGCTAAGTTGGAAATGCTCGGGTCAGCAGCTTTGGCTTGTTTTGCTTTGTTTGCGGCAGCCACATAGGTCATTCTTTTAGAGAACTCATCGGTACCACAGGCATTTGCACTTGATGCATATAGGTTTGCAATTAATAAATAGGCCTTACCCATACTCGGTCTGAATTTTAAGGCTTTAATAGCATAATCTCTAGATTCAGTTTTACGCCCATTATTTCGCATGATGCCAGCTATCTTATATAAATAGTCTGCTTTTTTATAAGAATCAGTCTCTTGCTCAACGGCATTGTTGATATTTTTTATACCCTCAGTTTGTTTCCCCGCTTTCAAGAGAATACCTGCATAAAATATAGAGGCTTCAGGAGAAGGGTCTGCCTTAACATAGGCTTCTACTAATTTATGATAAATAGGATCCTCTGTACATTCTTTATAATAGAGTCTTGAAACAGCTCTTTTTAGCCATTTCGCATCGTTTGTCTTCGCTTCAAGGTTTTTCGTATACAACGGAATGAGCTTTTCGCAAGTGGCAATTCCAGAAATAATATTATCCAGAATACCTTCAACCTGACCCAAACCACGCAAATTAATTTCATGATTTTTAAGTTCTGTTTTCTCCTTAGAACTTAATTGAGTGTCTGCCGTTAATTTCTCAAGGGCTTTTGAATGATAATCAATTTTCATATTTACAGCATCTATAGCGTCGTCATAAATGTCAAATACTTTTTGCACCTCAGTATCTTTATTTCTATCGGTAATTTCTTGAAAGTACTTCGCTAGATTTTTAATACTCATTTGAGCAGGATCGGTTTTAAAAGCGAGTTCTAATTTTTCAAAAACTTGCTCTTTTTTTGCACCTCTTTCTTCTAAAGAAATAGCCCAATCGCTATATACTTTTCCTAAATTATCTGGATAGTATTTAATACGTTGAGTATATACTTTATCAATGAGTTGGCTTGCAGCCTCTTTCTGATCGCCCGTCACTTTCGCATACCTATCTTCGGCAATTTTCAATCCTAGAATGTAAATGTTTTTTGAGCCGTCTGGACAGTTGTCTAAACACCACAACCAAGGTTCATAAGAATTATCATAATCTCCCACTTTGGCATACTCATAGAACAAAGAAATTTTTGTTCTACATTCTTCTGTGGTTTCACTAGTGTTCTCTTGTGCAAAAGCACTTTCAAAAGTTAATAAACAGATACATGCGAATATTGATATTTGAAAGTGCTTTTTCATTTTTTTAGATTTTATGTAAATAGACTGCTTAAGGAATCTTTACCGTTTCACCAATCCAACAACCAATTTTATGACTGGCTCCAGAAGTTAAACCTTTTGTAAAGATTAATTTTTTATTTGGCGCACTGGCCATATAACTATTAATATACTTATTAGCTCTTGATGTTAAACTAGGATCCGCTTGTTTCGCTTGTCTAGCTTTGTTAGCAGCGGCTACAAATACCATACGCTTACTAACCTCATCTGTACCACAACTGTTCGCGCTTGATGCATATAAATTAGCGATTAGTAAGTAGGCTTTCCCCATACTTGGTCTTGCTTTTAAAGCTCTATACGCGTACTCTCTAGACTTACTTTTGCTTTTGCTTTTCATTGTTAAAGCAATTCTATACAAGTAGTTTGCCTTTTTGTATGAGTCTGTTTCTAGATCAATAGCCTTATTTCTGTATTCTAAGGCTTCATTTGTTTTACCTCTATCTTCCAGTACTTTAGCGTAGTAGATATAGGCATCTGCAGAAGGTTCAGCATTCACATATGCTTCTACTAATTTTGGAAACAACGCATCTTCTGTACATTCTTTATCATTCAATCTCGATGCAGCTCTACGCAACCATACGGCGTCTGTTTTATGTTCTTCGAAACCTTTATTGTATAACGGAATTAATCGCTCACAGGTTGCAACCTCACCAATAATTTGATCTAAGATATCTTCAACTTGCCCCAAACCTCTTAAGTTGATTCCGTCATTTTTTAATTTTGTATTTTCTCTTGATGTTAGGGCTTTACCACTTTCAACTTTTTTATTTAAAGCATCTGCTGATTTTGAATGCGCATCAATTTTTGCACTTACAGCATCAATAGCGTCATCATAGGTATCAAATACTTTTTGTGCATTACTGTCCTTATTTCTATCAGTAACTTCTTGAAAGTACTTTGCAAGGTTTTTAATACTCATTCGAGAAGGATCAGTTTTAAATGCCTTATCCAACTTTGCGAAAACTTCATCTTTAGACTTACCTCTTTCTTCTAATGAAGTAGCCCAATCACTATAAACCTTACCTAAGTTGTCAGGATAATGAACGATTCTATTTTCATATACTTTATCAATAAGTTTGCTTTCAACTTCTTTTTGTTCACCTGTCGCTTTTTCATAGCGATCTTCAGCAATTTTCAACCCTTGACTGTAAATGTTTTTTGACGCTTGTGGACAGTTATCAAAAACCCAAGTCCATGGTTCATAAGCAGGGCCATAGTTTTTTGCTTTGGCATACTCATAAAAAATTGATAAATTAGTTTTACATTTATCAGGTTCTGCACCATATTTATCTTGCGCATAAATATTACTTACTCCTGCTAAAAGAAATAAGCTGAATACTAAGTTTGTAACATTTTTTCTCATCTTGGTCGTTTTTATTTTTAATCTAACTGTCGTTTATTAAACCATTTATCACTTAGTGATAATCCAACTCTAAAGTTAAAATAATTTTCTTTAACTAATCCATTAGATGTTTCACCTCTTTTTCCTAGTTCAAAACCTAGGTTAATAGTTGATAATTGTTTACCCATTGGTAACCCTACTCCAAAAGATATGCCAAAGTCATTAACCTCTGTGCTGTTTACCATTAAACCTGTTTGTTTATAGCTCAATCCGGCTCTGTAAGTTGCTCGTTGCCAATAGTTTGAAATTGAATTGAATTTTGGTGTATAAAATCCTCCAATTGAGACTCTATTTGATTCTGTATAACCATACGTATTGTTGTTATTGGTTAACTCATCATCAAAATCAATCGCATTTTGAAAACTATATTCAACACCTGCATACCATTTGTTTATTTCTCCAATACCGGCACTTAGAGTTGTTTTTAACGGATTTTTAATAAGTGCATCAAAAGATCTTATAAGGGTAGTATCTCTATAATTAAATGGTAATGGATCTTCGACGTTTAAGGTTGAAACACGTAATTCGGTTCCTTTATTCGTTAATTCATTATTTAAATTTAAGGTCACACCTGTTCTAAGCGTTAGCTTTTCTGAGACCTTCTTTTGATATTGTGCACCTACTTTAAAAGCGATGCCACTGATATCTGAACTTGAAGTTTGCAAAGTTGCCAATGGAACTCCATTTCTTCTATTCAACAAATTATTTTCAATGCTTCCAAAAACATAAGAAGCTTCAGCACCTAAATTAAAATTGGCGCCAACTTTATGACCAAAACCCAAGAATACTCTGTTCGTACCACCTTCTCCGGTGAAACTATTGATTTCGGTCAAATCACCGTTGGTATCAGTAAATCGTTGTAATAAGGAATATCCCACGGTGGTATTGGGCTGAATCCCGAAAACAACACCCGCATTATCACCAACAGGAAAGCCAAGGGCTAAATATGAAAAGGATGCAGATGAACCAGATTGTTTGCTTATGCCATCGTTAATTTGTAACGACTTGTTTTCTCCCGCCAAAGCATAAGTGGTTAGGCGCAATGAAGCAAAAGAAGCCGGATTTGCAAAACTTAATTGAAACTGGCTGTTAAAAGCACCGCTTACTTCGCCCATACTAATTTCTTCAACAGTCTTGTTAATGGAATAATCCCCTACTCCAAAAAATGAATATGGAGAAGTATTGTTTTTTTGGGCTATGGTATTAAGGGAAATCAAAAGGGTAAGAAGCCCTATTATTTTTTTAGTCATTCGTCTAAATTATGTATCAAGATACTATTCAATCCTTCCAATAAAAAAATTGGATTGGCAAATATGCTACTTTTTAATTTTTTAGCCAAGAAATTTATGTCTCCACCTGTTAAAACAACTGTTAAATTTGAATATTTATTTTGATATTGCTCAATAATGCCGTTAATTTCTTGTATTGTTCCATTCAAAACTCCAGAATGAATAGATTCGTTTGTGTTTTTACCAATCAACGAAAAATCTGCTATTTTTAATTCTGGAAGGTTGGCCGTGAATGTATTTAAGGCTCGATATCGAATTCCTATGCCCGGCGAAATAGCTCCGCCAAAATATTGTTTCGAACGATCTACAAAGTCATAGGTAATACAGGTGCCCGCATCAATAATTAAGACATTTTTGTTTGGATAACTGCTTACGGCTGCAGCAACCAAAGCAATTCTATCAACACCTAAGGTTTTAGGAGTTTTATAGGTATTTACAAAAGGAGCTTTTGTTGAATGGTTCAGGGGAACTAAATTTTTAAAACTGCTTAGTATTTTTAAATTGTTAGCGTTGATTTTGCCAACAGAGGCTATAATACAGTTTGGAATGTCAAATTCTTTTTGTAAAATTTTAATTTTTTTTGATAAATCTGTATAGCTAACAACATCAGTTAACACTAGTTTATTTTGTTGAAAAACAGCTACTTTAGCTCTGGTATTGCCAATATCAATGATTAAATTCATATCTAAATTTCAGGAGTTGTAAAAATACAAATACATTTTTTATATAATTGTTTTGAATAGTATAAAATTAAAATTTATATTTGCACCCGCTGAAAAGCTACTGGTGCCTTAGCTCAGTTGGTAGAGCAAAGGACTGAAAATCCTTGTGTCCCTGGTTCGATTCCTGGAGGCACCACCTTAAAGACCCGAACATATGTTCGGGTCTTTTGTATTTACAAACGACCCAAAATAGTGTCCGCCCTTATTTCTGCAGGTCCAAATGGTCACTATTAAGCGTTATTTGTGTGAATTTAAATGAAACGCAACGTTAAATAGGAGTTTTAGAGCACTCCTTGATTTTAATTAAATGTTTAACTAGCGTATTAAATGGAAATTACACAACTTCTTTTTTTAAATAATCAACTAAAAACCAATTACTTAAAGGGCTAAATAGCTTTGTGAAAATTAACATAAATTTTTTATAAAAAAAGTTGTGCATTAAATTTTTTTAATTTCCTTTGTCCTAGCTTATGGCTGAACATTATGAAACGTGTTTATAGTTTCGGGCTTTTGAAGATTAGGAAGTCATATTCAAAAGTAGCTTATGGTGTAAGTAACCGAATTTTAGAGCTAACTTCCGTAAAGAAACTTACTGCAAATCTTTATGTAATGTGTTTTGTTCTTAAAACACAGTATAAAATTATTGTCTAATAATTATCCTTATATTTATTTAAAAATGGGGTTCGCTCCTTCTTTTTTCTATTTAATAATGATTTTTATTTACCTATAATGAACACTAAATATATTGACTTAATAAGTCAGACTTTTGATTTTCCTCAAGATGAATATACGCTTGACAATAGCAACTTACGTTTTCACGATATTGATTTAATGCAATTGGTTGAGCAATACGGAGCGCCTTTAAAGTTTACTTATTTACCACAAATTTCAAACAATATCCATCGCGCTAAGCAATGGTTTAATGATGCAATTGAGAAAAATAATTATAAAGGAAATTATAATTATTGCTATTGTACAAAGAGTTCTCACTTCAAACATGTTTTAAATGAGGCCTTAAAAAATGATATTCATATTGAAACATCATCGGCTTTTGATATAGATATCGTTGAAAATCTTAAGAAGGAGGGGAAAATTACAAATGATACTTATGTGATTAGCAATGGATTTAAACGTGCACAATACATTACCAATATTGCTAGATTAATCAATAATGGACATAAAAATTGTATTCCTATCATTGATAATTATGAGGAGATTGAACTGCTTTCGAATGAAATAAACGACCCGTATAAAGTGGGGATTCGAATTGCCTCTGAAGAAGAGCCAAAATTTGAATTTTATACCTCACGCCTAGGGATTGGATATAAAAATATTGTTCCGTTTTATAATAGACAAATCAAAGACAATCCAAAAGTTGAGCTTAAAATGCTTCACTTTTTTATCAATACAGGCATAAGAGATAATGCGTATTATTGGAATGAATTGTTGAAATGTTTAAAGGTATATACTAGCTTGAAAAAGATTTGTCCGAGTTTAGATAGCCTAAATATTGGAGGAGGTTTCCCTATAAAAAATTCATTGGCTTTTGATTTTGATTATAAGTATTTGGTAGATGAAATTATCAATCAAATTAAAGTTACTTGTGAGGAAGAAGAAGTTGAAGTACCTAATATTTTTACTGAATTTGGAAGCTTTACGGTTGGTGAAAGTGGTGGTGCTATTTATGAAATTTTGTACCAAAAGCAACAAAATGACCGTGAAAAGTGGAACATGATTAATTCATCTTTCATTACTACCTTACCAGATACTTGGGCGATCAATAAACGCTTTATAATGTTAGCGATTAATCGCTGGAATGATAGTTATGAGCGTGTTTTGTTGGGCGGACTTACTTGTGATAGTGATGATTATTACAATAGCGAGCAACATATGAATGCCATTTATTTGCCAAAGTTTAATAAAGAAAAACCATTGTATATCGGTTTTTTCAATACGGGTGCTTATCAGGAAACTATTGGAGGGTATGGTGGTTTACAACATTGTTTGATTCCATCACCGAGACATATTTTAATTGATAAAGATGCAGATGGAAAGATTACTACAAAACTATTTAACGAACAACAAAAAAGTGAAGACTTACTTAAGATTTTAGGATATCATGAAATGAGTGCTAACAATGAGGGCGCTTTGAAAACCAAAGTGTTAGATAACGAATTACATTTTACCACAAAAGAATAATAACTAGTATAAAAAAATGAAAACTACAACGTACGCTGGAATTCCAGAAGAGTTTGCAAAATTAGAAAGCTCAAAAATTGTATTAATTCCTGTTCCTTATGATGGCACAAGCACTTGGCAAAAAGGAGCAGACAAAGGTCCTGAAGCATTTTTAAATGCATCAGAAAACATGGAACTGTTTGATATTGAAACACAAACAGAAGTCTATAAACAAGGTGTTTATTTGGCAGATGCTGTGACTGAAAATAGCACGCCTGAAGCCATGGTTGATGCCGTGCATCAAGTTACCAAAGCACATATTAAGAAAAATAAATTTGTTACTATTTTTGGTGGAGAACACTCGGTGTCAATTGGTACGATTAGAGCTTTTAATGAATGCTTTAATAACCTTACTGTTTTGCATATTGATGCTCATGCAGATTTGAGAAAAGAATATGAAGGTTCTTCATGTAATCATGCTTGTGCTGTTTATGAGGCCAGTCAAAATACCAACTTAATTCAAGTGGGAATTCGTTCGATGGACATCCTGGAAAAAACGGTTATGGATGAAGAGAAGACCTATTTTGCACATGAAATGGCTATTGATGATACGTGGGTAGATGCAGCGATTGACCAAATGACTGATACGGTATTCATTACGTTTGATTTGGATGCCTTAGATCCGTCAATTATGCCAAGTACAGGTACACCAGAGCCAGGTGGACTCTTATGGTATGAAACGTTAGATTTTTTAAAACAAGTTTTTAAGGAAAAGAATGTGGTAGGATTTGATATTGTTGAGTTGTGCCCGAATCCTCAAAATAAGTCATCTGATTTTTTAGCTGCTAAACTTTATTATAAAATGTTGAGCTATAAATTTTCATCAGAAGATGAAGGACCTGATTTTGATGAGGATAATTTAGAAAACCCATTTAGCCAACTAGCAAAATTTAAAGATGAAGATGAATACTAAAGGACCCATTTCACAATTTATAGAAAAACATTACCTGCATTTTAATGCAGCAGCTTTAGTAGACGCTGCCAAAGGGTATGAAAGCCAGTTAAATGCGGGCTCAAAGATGTTAGTATCTCTTGCTGGCGCTATGAGTACTGCAGAGTTGGGAAAAAGTTTTGCTGAAATGATTCGTCAAAATAAAGTACAAATTATCTCTTGTACTGGTGCGAATTTAGAAGAAGACATTATGAATTTGGTAGCCCATTCTCATTATAAGCGTGTGCCTAATTATCGCGATTTAACGCCCCAAGACGAATGGAATTTGTTAGAAAAAGGATTGAATAGAGTAACAGATACCTGTATACCCGAGGAGGAAGCATTTAGACGAATTCAAGAACATATTGTGAAAATATGGATGGATGCTGAAGCCAAAGGTGAACGTTACTTGCCACATGAGTATATGTATAAATTATTGCTTTCTGGAGCACTAGAGGATTATTATGAAATTGACCTAAAAGACTCTTGGATGTATGCTGCGGCAGAAAAGAATTTACCAATAGTTTGTCCTGGTTGGGAAGATAGCACTATGGGTAATATTTTTGCGAGCTATGTGCTTAAAGGTGAATTAAAAGCAAGTACCGTGAAATCAGGAATTGAGTATATGACGTTTTTAGCCGATTGGTATACTGATAATTCTGAAAATGGTATTGGGTTCTTTCAAATAGGGGGAGGAATTGCTGGAGATTTTCCTATTTGTGTGGTGCCTATGTTATATCAAGATATGGAACGAACAGATACACCATTTTGGAGTTATTTCTGTCAAATTAGTGATTCAACAACAAGTTATGGTTCCTACTCTGGTGCCGTACCTAATGAAAAGATTACTTGGGGTAAATTGGATATTAATACACCAAAGTTTATTATAGAATCTGACGCCACTATTGTAGCGCCATTAATTTTTGCATACTTGTTAAATATGTAGTTATGAGAAGATTGATCGTTGATTATAAAAAGTTAAATCAAGATATTTTAGAATTACTGGTTCAAAAATACCCTGATGGCTATGAAGAGTCAGATGTGTTGACTTTTAGAAATGCCAATTTTGAATTGATAGAGGCTGTTGAAGTAAAAACAGATGATACTGTTTACTTGGTTAAAATAAGTAAACGCCTTGCTGATACCATGGAGAATTTTGAACAAGATCAAGATGATGATGATGGTGATTCAGATGATGAAGTAGCGGTAAATGATGATAACGAAGAATCATCTGATTTTGCTATGGAAAAAGACCTAGATGAACATTTTTAAACCTGTAAATAGGAATTGATTAAAAAAAAATTCAACAGTATCACGTGCATGTAATAGTGCCTATTATTTGCTAAAAGCCTCCGAACTTGAGGTGATATATTTTTCGGATATAATTTAATATTAATTTAAACTTTAATAAAATGAAAACACTATTTGTAGTTTTAATTGCAATTATATCACAAATAAACTTAGAGAAAAACCAAGATACCATGACTGTAAAAGCCACATTTGATGGATATGAAGATGGTACTTATTATTTTACTGATGAAGAAGGAGCAACGTATGAGTTTCAAAAAATAGTTGCTGAGGCCAGTAAAAAATTCAATTTAACAGATGAGAAATTTAATGAAAAGGTCTTCAATGTTACCTATAAAATGGATACTGAATTAGATGAAAATGAAGAAGAGTATGCTATTTATACCATCACAGACTTAAAACTCATTGAATAAAATAATACAGGCAGTTTTGTGTACAGCAATACTGCCTGTTAACTACTACCATGAAAAGTAAAGCATATGCTGTTCAAATTGCTGATGCAATTAATATTAAGGCATGTAAAAATTCTTTTGAAGGAAACCTCATGTTTTATGATAACGATGAGCTATTTTATGAATCTGAGAAAGAACAATTTATTTATATATTTAAATATGGTATTGTTTGTTTTTATAACATAAGTGATTCCCTAAGAGAAAAAACGATTAAAAACTTATTACCACACTGTAAAAATGCATTTGAAGTGCAATTTTCTGATGAAATTATTGTAGAAACAACTAGTGAGGTTACAAAAATTAGCTACGATTGCATTGAGTTAACCACATTTAATTTAGAGTCGGTAAGGCTTGTAATGCTTAATTTGTCACAATCAGTCGCTTTAGAAAAGTATTCTGAAATAGCCTATACCATTTTAGACGATACCAATAAACACACTATTATTTTAGAAGAAAAAGGGAAATTAGATATCGGAGGAAATAAACTTAAAAAGTACATTGGTAAAATTTTAAATATTAAAAATAAGATATCTGAGAATTTATATATTTTTGATTCTCATGATTTTACCTGGGGAGATGAAACCTTGAATAAATTAGATCAGAATTTAAAAAGCACGTTCGACTTGAAAGATAGATCTCGTAGTATTCAAGAACAACTGGGTATTATTAAAGAAAACTTAGATTTATTTAAAGATATTATGTTTCATCGAGAGAGTAGTAATTTGGAGTGGATTATTATATTGCTTATATTAGTTGAAGTGATGGATATGTTCATTTTAAGATTTTTATAATTAAATCAAAAATAGAAAGATGTCAATAATAGATAAATACGAAACTAGCGAGCATAGAAATAATATTGCTCATTTTGCGGCGATTGTAAATTTAGCCAAATCAGATGGTGCAATTAATGATGAGGAGGAAGTTATCATCAAAGGATTTGCTTCAAAATTAAACATCAGTCAACAAGAATATGTTGAAATTTTAAAGAACCCTGGAGTTTATCCTATCAATCCACCTAACACCATCGGTGAAAGATTAGAGCGTATTTATGATTTGTTTAAAATAATTTATGCAGATCATCTTATTGAAGATGCTGAACGTGCACTTATTTATAAATATGCTATTGGGCTAGGTTGTTCAGGTGAACGGGCTAATGAAGTCATTAAAAAATCAATAAAAATATTTGGTGGCAACATAGATTTTGATGACTACCAGTATTTAATTAATAAACAATAATAAAAAAACCGAACACTAGTTCGGTTTTTTCTTTTATAACATTTTCAAATTATTTATTTCTTGTTGGGTTAAATGTCTCCAATGACCCCGAGGTAGGTTTTTCTTGGTTAATCCAGAAAAAAGCACCCTGTCTAATTTTACAACTTTATAACCAAAGTGCTCAAATATTTTTCGTACAATTCTATTTCTTCCAGAATGAATCTCGATACCTACTTCTGTTTTAGATTGATTTTCTACATAAGAAATATCATCTACGTAGACCATTTTCTCTTCTAACATAAAATTCTCCGAAATTTTTTTTAAATCTTTTAAATCTAATTTTTTATCGAGAGAAGCGTGGTATAATTTTCTAACATTGTGTTTAGGGTGTGTTAGTTTTTTGGCCATTTCACCATCATTTGTAAATAATAACAGCCCTGTTGTTTGTCTATCCAATCTACCTACAGGATAGATACGTTCTTTAGCCGCTTTTGCTACTAATTCCATCACCGTATTTCTACCGCGCTCATCATCCATGGTAGTTATATAATTTTTCGGTTTGTTCAATAAAACATAACGCTTTACTTCTGGATTTATCAATGAGCCGTCAAAACGTACTTCATCATCTATTTTTACCTTATAGCCCATTTCAGTAATTACCTTTCCGTTTACGGTAGCACTACCAGCTTTTATAAAGGTATCAGCATCTCTTCTAGAACAAATTCCAGAATTGGAGATGTATTTATTCAATCGAATTTCTGTTGGTTCTACTATCCGTTGTTTCGGAGCGTCTTTGCGAAGGTCTTTTCTATATGGGTTTGGTTTGCTTTTACCCGAAAAGTTCTTTTTGTTGTCGAAAGTTTTTTTTGAATCACTAGTGTTCGAAGGGGACGTTTTAGCATGTCGTCCTCTCGACGATTTTTGTTTTGCTGCCATTTTTAAAATTTTGGCAAAAGTAAGTCTTTTTAATTAGTTAACCATCAATCTATAACATCAATTATTTGTTGACGTTCCCTATTGACAACTAATTTGGTTACATCAGGCCTAGAATAATGACCTACCGAATCAAAATTTTGTCGCTCTTCGTATATTCTATTAAAATCAATCGTTTCTATTAGTAGTCCTTCTTGGTTACTAACGGGTTTTAGAATCCATTCTCCATCAGGGCCTGCTATACAAGAGCCTCCGTTTGCTAATACTTGAGGTGCGGTTTCAAGTATTTTCTCAAGATGAGGTGTGTTTTGTGGAAAATCAGTTGTGCGCATTAAACTAGAAACAGAAATAACAAATGAGCGTGATTCTCGTGCAATAAATCGTGTAATATCTGTTGTATTGTGGTCACTTCCTGGCCATACTGCTATATGTAAATTTTCACCCAAACCATAAAGAGCAGTTCTTGGTAAGGGCATCCAATTTTCCCAACAATTTAAACCACCCACTGTAAATTCCTTAAGTTGATGAACCTGCAAGCCATTACCGTCACCAGGAGCCCAGGTTAGGCGTTCGTCATAGGTTGGTTGTAGTTTTCTATGTACTGATTGTATTTCGCCATTAGAATCGATATATACCAATGAACAATATAAACTGTGACCTCCTCGGTTTTTTGCCCGTTCAATGATGCCTAGATAAATCGCGATGTTGTGCACTTTAGCGAGTTCACAAATTGCAGTAAGTTCGCCTAGCTCAATTTGTATCGCGTTTCTAGTATAGTGAGCGTGTAATTCTTTATTCACTTTCGTGTCCCATTCAGCACCTCCGGTAAGGGCTAACCAAAAAGGATATCCAGGGAGCAAGCCTTCTCCGAAAACAATAAGTTCGCAATTTTTCTGAGCAGCTTCTTTAATTGTTGCACAAATTTTTTCAATTGTTTTTTCCTTATCAAGCCACACAGGCGCTATTTGAGCTAAAGCTACTTTAAGTAAATGCGGTTTCATTTTATAACAATCTTTTAATAAGTACAGAGGTGTCAATCAAAGCTAAACTAAAAACACCGAGAATCAGCAATAGCTTTATAATGTTATGTAAGGCTAAGTATTTCTTTGGTGAATTTGTAAACCACAAGATACTCGTAAATATAGCAAGCACAAAACTGGTTCCATAAAAGTAATATTTCATAGCCCCTATTTCAGGATAATCCCACAAAAAATACATGGGCACAAAAGTAAGGAGTACAATGCCAGTAATTAATTTCCGAGTGAATGATTCTCCATAGGCTACAGGTACTGTTTTGTAATTTAGTAAGATGTCACCCTCAATACTTTCTAAGACTTTGATGAGCTCTTTAATAAGCAAAATTAAAAAAACAAATAAGGCATGGACAAAAATAATTTTTGAAAAGTTCTTATAGTAAACAAAAATAACGAAGAATGGCAAAATAGACACTACAGTGGCTGATAGTAAGCCGGTTAGCGGAAACTTTTTTAGTTTATGCGAATAGAACCAAATTAGAAATATATAAATTCCGAAAAATAAAGCAGCTCTCCACGACACTAAAAAACCAAAAATAAATCCTAAAAAATTTAAAAAGAAATAAATTTTTAGTTTGACTTTTTGGGTAACAATACCGTCTATTTTTGATTTAACGGGCCTGTTTATTTTATCCTTTTCGGCATCATAAAAATTATTAATAATATAACCCGCAGCAATGACGCAGGTTGAAGCGAGCACTATAAAGAATAGTTTTGAGTCTAAAAGAATTGCTTTTAAGGGTCTGTTTGGCGAAAAAATAAATATGGATGCTAAATATTGTGCCAGAATTATAATCAGAATATTATAACCTCTAACAACAGATAATAAACTGAAAAATTTAAAAAAAATAGTATGTGTTTTTTTAGTCTCAGTATTCTCATTAAGAGCATTCATAAAATGGAATTAAAATCTGTAGACCAATTCTAATTTATAATCTTTAAGAATCTTTTGAGCTTCTGAATAATCTTGAGTAAAGCCTAAAATATAACCGCCACCACCAGAACCACAAAGTTTCAAATAATAAGCATTTGTATCAATTCCTTGTTGCCATAATTTATGAAAAGCTTTAGGAATCATCGGTTTGAAATTAGTTAAAACAACTTTTGAGAGTTGTTTGACATTTCCAAATAACGATTTGATATTGCCGTGTAAAAAATCGTCAATACAAGCATCTGTATGTTTGGCAAAATCTTCATTAATCATTTTTCTAAACCCTTCGTTTTTCATTTTATTCATAAAAATGGAAACCATAGGTTGTGTTTCGCCAACCTGTTGGGAGTCTAGTAAAAATACAGCACCTTTACCTTCTTTTTGAGAAGGGATACCAGTAGCTTCTAAATTGTCTTTTGAGTTGATTAAAATGGGTAAGCTTAAATAGCTATTTAAAGGGTCTAAGCCAGAACTCTTGCCGTGAAAAAAAGATTCCATGGCTGAAAAAATCGCTTTTAAAGTAAGCAACTTGTCTCTGGTTAAATTTTCTAGTACAGTTATTTTATCGTCCGCATATTTATCATAAATAGCAGCAACCAATGCGCCGGAACTACCTACACCATAACCCTGAGGGATACTCGAGTCAAAATACATTCCGTTGTCAATATCTCGTTTTAATTCATCCAACCTAAAATGTACTAAGTTCTTTGAATCTAAGGTTGTGAGATGGGTATAAAATTTCGATAAATTTTCATTCGATTTTTTGGCTATTTCGGAGGTCGACTTAGAAACTTTTAAAGCGCCTTGATAGGAATTGTATGGAATGGCCAAGCCTTTAGAATCTTTTATAATTCCGTATTCTCCGAAAAGTAATATTTTTGCATAAAACAGTGGTCCCTTCATAAAGCGCGTTTAGCGTTATTGCTTATAACAACGCAAATATAATAGATTCTATTGTAACTCAATAGGTTGATGGTCATAAAATGAATAATTATTCTTCTTCTTCAATCCCATCGTAGTAATGCATTTTCCAAATTCCTATTTTTTTGCCCTTACTGTATTTGCCCTCACCTTTTAATTTGCCATTGGTATGATATTCTTTCCAATGGCCATCGCGTTCTCCATCAACATATGAACCCGATTCATGCATTTTACCGTTTTCATAGAAACCGACCCAATCACCAGCTCTTTTACCATTAATATAGGCATATTGACTTTTCAACGGACCGTTTTCAAAATAATCTTTACGCGCTCCTTCAAGGACATTGTTTTTATAATTTACGGTTTGCATGATATGACCGTTTTCATAAAACCAAGTCACTTTACCATCAAATACTTCCTTATTCTTGTCTAATGATAAGGCTTCCATTTGTAAAGCTCCAGAAATATAATAATCTACCCACCAATATCCTTTGTCTTTTGTTTCGGGTTTTGGTCTAAAATACGCAGCAATATTTTTAGCAGATTCGTTCCAATTAGCATCGTACCAAATGGTATCTTTTTCAGATTGTCCTAGTAAATTGGATGTTGAAAAAAGGAGACATCCAACAAAAAAAGTAAGCAGATAGTTTTTCATGATTGAAGATATTAGTATTAAACTTTACACAAAATGACTCCAACAACTTTAAAAGCTGACTGTAAATATGTCTAGTTTAATTGTTTTCAAATCTTCAATTATAATGCGTGCGAATCGCATTAATGACGTAGTGGGTATTCAGTATTACATTTGCTTGGCACCCATGCCCACATTATCACAAATATACTGATTATTTTCGCAAAACTGAAGTAATTCGCTCTTAATAAACGTATTTACAAGCTCTTTTTCCTTTTTGGGAAAGAGTACATGAACATTTGCACCTGCATCTAAGGTGAAGCAGATATGCGATTTTGTTTTAACTCGAAACTCCCAAATTTTATTGATTATCTGTAAGGTGTTGGGCTTCATTAAAATAAAATAGGGGTTGCTGGTCATCATCATGGCATGCAACGTCAAGGCTTCACTTTCAACGATAGTTACAAAAGCATTTAAATCGCCATTTTGAAGTATTTCAGTGAGTTTAGAAAGATTTTCGTTGGCTTGATCAAAACGCTTTGTGGTAAAAGGATGTCCGTGCATTAAGTTATGCCCAACAGTACTAGAAACTTGTTTCTCACCTTTGTCAACCAATAAGATGGTATCTTGGTAATTCTTGAAATTTTCATGCACCTCTTTCGGAAATTCAACACCGTATAAATCAGTGCTTCCGTCAATAGCTTCATGTGCGCCCCAAACAACCAATTCGCCTTTGATACTTCTTGCTGCACTTCCAGAACCTAGCCGTGCTAAAAAGGAGGCTTTTTTAAAGAATAGCTCCTCTGACATTGATGGGTTTAAGGCTTTTTCCATACTCATAATACACAAGGCCAAAGCCGCCATACCGCTGGCTGAAGAGGCAATACCACTGCTGTGAGGAAATGAATTGTGTGTTTTAATTGTCAATTTATAGTCATTAATAAATGGGACAAATTGACTAATTCGAGCTATAAAAATTCCTATTTTTTCTTCAAACTCAATTTTTCTTTCACCATCTAAAAACAGTTCAAATTGAGGTACTTCAGACGAAAGTAATTTAGTATTCGCTATTGTAGATGTAGTTTGTTTTACCTTTTTTAAAAAGGCTAAAGTTGTTTGTGTAAAACAAGCATCTAGCGTCAAACTAATGGAAGGATTTTCTGGTAATTGATGTGTGCGTTTTCCCCAATATTTTACGAGTGCAATATTGCTGGGTGCTTTCCAAGTAAAACTTCCAGCCTCTAGTATTTTTGAATTCGTTGATTTATAAATAAGCTCGTCTGCGTTCAAAATGTTGATTTTATGCAAATATAAATGTTAGTCTATCAATTTTCTAATTTATTTAGCACAACTGTTTTGTAGCTTCTACTTATAGGAATTGCCTTTTTGTTTATTTCAATAAACTCATTGGTAAACGATTCTATTTTTGATACGGAAACAATAAATGACCGGTGCACTCTTATAAAATGATGCGTAGGGAGTTTGGCTTCAATACCGCTGATTGTTTCTCTAGTAATAATTGTTTTGTCACCCAAATTAATTTTAACATAATCACTTAAACTTTCTATATAGTTGATTGCTTCAAAATTAACTTTGATCATTTTTCTATCTGAACGCACAAATATAAAATCCGTTTTTACGGCCACTGAGTCTATGGTTTTGTTTTCTGATGGTGCTTTTTCACCAATAAACTTATGAATTGCTTGTAGTAAACGCTCAAATGAAATCGGTTTTAATAGGTAATCTACGGCTTGCAAATTAAATCCGTCCACTGCATATTCTCGATAAGCTGTGGTAAAAATAACTTTGATATTTTTATTGATAGATTTAGCAAAAGAAAGGCCTGATATTTCGGGCATATTGATATCCAAAAACACTAAATCTACTTGTTCAGAACTGACTGCATTGAAGGCATCCACCGCATTTTTACAGGTTCGTAAAACACGAATTGAATCAATTTTTTGCAGGTGTGTTTCTAATATTTCCCTTGCAATAGGTTCATCATCAACAATAATACAGTTAATTATTCTTGGCATTTTTTAGTTAGTTTAAATCTGTTATTTCTAGTTGTATTTGAAATTGATTTTCAGTTTGGTCAAAGCTTAAAGTATGTGTATTTGGATACAACATCATCAATCGCTTTTCAATATTTTCGAGCCCTATTCCTTTTGCAGAGCCCTCTTCTTTTATTGAAGAGTTTGCAACTTTAAAGAACACTGTTTTTGCGGTTGTTTCAATTGTAATGTCAACCCTTAGTTTCTCGTTCATAATGGTTCCGTGTTTGAAACTATTTTCCACAAAAGGGATTAATAGCATGGGGGCTATTTGCATATTTTCATTCACTATTTTGTTGTTGATAGTGACATCTAAGGTATCGTGAAAACGCATTTTTTCAAGCGAGACATAATCTAACAAATGATCAATTTCGTCTTTTATGAGTACTTGAGGTTTCTCTATCTGATATAAAATATAATCAAGAAGGTTTGATAATTTTAAAATCATTTCGGGAGCTTCATCCGCTTTTTTAAGCGCAAATCCATAAATGGTATTTAATGAATTAAATAGAAAATGCGGGTGGATTTGAAGCTTTAAAAATTTCAACTCTTGTTCTTTTAGTTGTAATTGTGTTTGGAGGATTTTATTTTTTAAATTTTCAGTAGTCACAATTGATCTATAGTTGTGCATAATTAAACTTAAAGTAACCACAATCATAACTACAAAAAACACACCCAAAACAATAAATGGCAATGTTTTGGTGAGCGGAGAGGTATGCTCTTCTTTTAAGCCTTCTGAATAAACCAAACCGTAAAGTATGGAGAGAATGATAAAAAAAACGGCAATGATAAAAGTGTAAACACTATATAAAATGAATGTTTTGTACTTTTTAGTCAGTAAATATGTTGGAATTAAATAATAAATAAAAAAGTAGCTTGTGCTAATGGTAATGGGCATTAAAAAAGCTGAAAATTTGTTTACATAGCTAGTATTGGTGCTCCCATACCCTAAAAAATAAGCATAGAAAAAGTAAATTAATACCCAAAAAGTAATGTGACCAATACCCGTAAGTACATATTTTGTAATTGCCAACTTTTTAATCATAACCTGCAAGTTGCCTATTTTTGATAAAATAGTTTAGTTTTAGCGATATAATTCCGAATTTCAGGTTAAAATAACAAATTATCAGCGACGTACTGCAAAACCACTAAAGATATTGTAGAATAACCCCAAAATGCTGTCAATCATCGAAATTTAAATAAAGCACTCGTTAAAGAAAATATATTTGAAGTATTAATTTCAAAACCACAAGATATGTATTTACCAACGTTACAAAGTATGAAGCCTCTTATTGCTAACCCGTTTATAGATCGGTTAAATGAAGGAGGACCACTTTTCATGTATACTACACTGATCCTTTTGATTGTCATTGTTGCACTCATTGTAAAGGCTTTTTTAAAGAAAGGGAAAAACACTAAAGAAATCAAACTCATCAGTTCTATTAGTCTATTTGTATTGGTTTGGGGTTTTCTAGGTCAAATGATTGGTTTAATAGGTGCATTTGACGCGATAGAAGCACAAGGAAATGTAGCTCCTTCTGTGTTGGCAGGAGGCATTAAGGTAGCCATCCTTTCTCCATTATTTGGAATGGTTGTTTTTTTAATTGCTAGAATGGGAATTATTGCACTAACGTGGTTTCAAAAGGAAGAATAATTAAAAAATAGCACAAGTGAACTATCTAAAATATGGGCTGTGTATCATCGTATTGGTACTGAGTTGTCAACTAAGTGCCCAAACCCTTTATGTAACAGACAGTATCCATTCGAAACTCTTAAATGAAAATAGAACGTTTTGGGTACAGCTTCCGGAGAATTATGACCCTAGTAGTGATGTAAAATACCCTGTTGTTTACCTGCTGGATGGATTCTCCTTGCAGAATGCACTACAAACGGTCTACAGTAATTATTGGGGGCATTATCTGCCACATATGATTCTTGTAGGGATTTCGAACAGGAATCATAGAACGAGAGATTTAACCACTTCAAAGATAGCAAGTAGGAGAGGGCAAGCCGCTAATTATGAAACGGGGGGTGCTGAAGAGTTTACCCAGTTTATTGAAACAGAATTGATTCCGTATATCGATGGTAAATTTCCTACTACACCCTACAGAACCTTAATTGGACATTCGTATGCTGGCTTATTCACCATTAATATGTTACTGAATCATGCTCATATTTTTAAAAATTATATTGCTATTGATCCTAGTCTTGATTGGGATGCTCAAAAATTATTGAATCAAGCAAAACAAAAACTGCAAACTAAAAAGTTCAATGACAAATCATTGTTTGTATCCTTAGCCGCAGAACAATTACATATGCAAAATGAAAAAATAACGATTGATAATGTAATGAAAGACACTTCTGAATTTACCTTATTTCCCCGTTCAATTATTGCTTTTTCAAATGTGGCCGAACAACAAACTCAAAACGGACTCAATTTCTCATGGAACGTATATCCCGAAGATTTGCATGGTACGGTGCCATTACCATCAATTAGAGATGGATTGATTTTTCTTTTTAAATGGTATCAGTTCAAACATCCGCAGCAATATAATAACCCCGACACTACGGTTGAAGAACTAACGGAGTTATTGAAAACGCAGGAAACTATTTACAAGAAGCATTTTGGCTATTCCGTATCACCAATGATTGAAGAACTGTTTTCTGGTTATGGCTTTATGAATTTGCAGATGGGTGCTCCAAAAAAAGCACATTTTTTCTTTAAAATGGGGATTAAGTACTTTCCTGAAAAGGCGAATTCGTATGACGCTATGGCTAGCTACTACATGGAGCAAAACGACTATGCCAATGCCCTAAAATATGCTACTGAAGCTTATAAAATTAACAGCGATGCGTATCATAAAGAAAAGCTGGAAACAATTCAAGAGAAGCTATCTAAAGAATAGTGTTATTGTTCATGTCGCGATTTTAAAAGTATGTGTATTGGGCAAAAAAATAAGTACTTTTGCGATGAAATTATTGGAGCAAATGAACAGAAAAATTAAATTAATTTGGGATTTTCGGGGTCCAAACGGATTAAAAACCGCTGAGCACCATTGTGTACATTTAAATGAATTTACGGCCATTGAAAAGCTTGCTTTTCATGAAATTAATGTACAAGAAATTACTGAATACCACAGTATTGCCTATGTAATTGTTGATGAAAAAGATATGCTTACCTACCGGGATGCGCTAAAACCACATAGAGGAGCCGTAGCTCCTTAGCGCATTTTTTTATACAAAATAGCACAAGGTGCTTGTTACTTTTTATGTACTTACTCGTCGTTAGTACAAACCACACTAAAAGTTAAATAAAAAACAAAACTGTCTTAAGGAAATCTTAAGGAGTGGGTTATAGTGTCAAGAATGTTTTATTATCGCACTTCAATAGCATCAACCATGAGAAAAACCTTTACTAGTCTAGTTGTATTTGCTGCCCTATGCAGTTCTTTTATAGTTCAATCACAGGTCATTAGCGCCAAGGTAGTGGACACTACTACACAAAAACCCATACCTTATGTCACGATCCAATTCAATAAAAGTGGTGTTATAACCAATGGCGAAGGGCGCTTTAGTTTTTTACCTAAAGAGCAAATCAAAGCAACAGACTCTTTAATTATTTCGTGTATTGGTTTTGGTACGGTTTCTAAAGCGTTGAATCAATTTAAAGACAGTATTATTTATTTGACTCCTAAAACAATTGAGTTAAAAGAAGTTATTCTAACTAATAAAAAATATACGGCCAAAGAATTAATAGAAAAGGTAAAAGAGAACATCACTAAGAATTATAATTTTGATCTTACTAAAAAACGACTCTTTTATAGAGAATCCAATCATCAAAATTTTGTAAAATCAAATTACACGTTAAAAAAATCGACCATTGACGCTTTAAACAAGCCTTTCTTAGATAGTGTTGTGCAAAGCATTCCCAAAACCAATGATTATTATACGGAAGTTTTGTGCGATTTATATGGTAATTACAGTAGTGAAAATCAGAAAATTGACTTAATTAAGGCTTCTGAACTGTATGATAAGAATAATGAGATGGGAGTTGCTGCGTTGGAAGAAAAATTCAATAGAATTATCAATGAAAATGTAAAGTCAGATTCGTATTTTAAAATAAAGTCTGGAATCTTTGGGCAAAAATTGGATATGGATGAGTTTAAAGGTGAGCAAATAGATTCAACCGATGCGGCTGCACTAAAGAAAAAACTAGATGATGAGAAAAAAAGAGAAGCGGAAAAAAAGGAAAATTTCGCAAAGTATAGACGGTCAAGTTTAACCGCTAAATTGGACGACTTGTTTTTTAACGAAAAAAGTAAACTTAATTTTATTCAAAAATCGAGGAAATACAATTTTCAAATGCGCGATTTAACCTATTTGGGAAATGACGCCGTGTATGTAGTAGCGTTTGAGCCTAAGGGAGCTGCAGATTATAAAGGAGTGCTCTATATTAATTATGATGACTTTGCTATACTAAGAGTAGATTATGAAAATGTAAAGAATTTGAAAAATTTTAGATTGCTTGGTATTTCTTACCAAAGATTTCTCGCCAAAGGGAAGATGATTTTTGCTAAAGGGAATGACAATCGTTATAATTTACAATATCTTGAAAGTGAAGATGCCAGTAGGTTTGGCATCAAACGGCCACTCAAAATTATTGAAAAAAATAAGCACGTAAAAGGCAGAAACAAACAAAATGAGCTTTATGTAAAATTAGATATGGCTATGATTAATTCTGATAAACACGAAGTGGTTGTTTTTGATACCCAAAATACAACAGAGGTAACGTTTGCAGATTTTAAGGAAAACAATGAAATGTTACCAACATATATGCCGCGTTATAATCCAGAATTTTGGAAAGGATATTCCATTATGGAACCGAATCAAGCCATTAAAAATTTTACAATTATTGAGTAGATAAATTACTGGGAAACAATAGTTCGAAACGTAAGATTTATTCTAGGAGTGGTTATTTTTTTTGTAGGAGGTAAGCGGTGAAGCCAATTGGTTTGAGTTTCATCTTTCATGATTAACAAACTACCATGTTCTAAAACAAATGCAATGGTTTTTTTGGTTTCTTTATGCTTAAAAGCAAACTTTCGCTCGGCACCAAAACTTAAGGAAGCAATCGCGCCATTTTTTTTGAGATCTTTTTCCCCATCACTATGCCAAGCCATGCCCTCGGCACCAGAATGGTATAAATTAAGGAGACACGAATTAAATGTTTCACCTGTTTTTTCTTCAACCAACGTTTTTAATGCAACTAATTCTGCTGTCCAAGGCAATGCCAATTTCGTATTGTTAGAATACGTATAGGTATAGGGCTTTTCTGCATACAACGCTACTTTACGTTTTGTTTCGATACGCTTTCCAAATAGTATGGCAACATCATTTTCCCAGCGAATATTCTTGAACAAGATATCATAATAACGGTTTGCTTTTTCATGAGAGACTAATCTTCCATAATAGTTTACAACACCACCTGTTGGTAGTAGGTTTTTAGTTTCATCTATGAGGTTGTTAAAAAGCTTCATTGATATCGTTTGCGTCTAAATTTAGTTGAAAAAAAACAGTATCTAGCGAATTTTTTATAAAGTCAATAGGCAATTCACCCTCATTAATTGTATGAAATCCATTTTTTTTATAGAAAGCTTGTGCTGCCTTAAATTGACTCATAGTGCCTAAAAATATTTTAGAAAGACCATTTTCTCTGCACCATTCAATTACAGTATAAAGTAATAATTTGGAGATACCAAATTCACTTCCTCTAAATTTTTTTATTAGCATCATTCTTTTCAAAACTGCAAATTCGCCATTGATTGGAATTACTCCAACAGTTCCAATAACAACATTGTTTTTTATTGCAACCCAATAAAGTTTGGGTACCAGAGGAGTAGTGTTCGTTGGTTTAGAAAATATTTGTTTGTCAAATTCTTCGGAAATTTCTAGCATCATTTTATCAATACTAGATTGATAAATGACTTTATAGGGAGTAATTTTTATCATTTAAAACAACTTCTGTTGATGTGTCTAAGATACATATTTGCAAAATATATTTGGTTATAAAATAATTAATCGTATATTTGCGATGAACTATGAGTAAGACGATTCAACAAATAGGTTATAGTAAGGAAACAGAGGCATTGGCGAAATATGCAAAAGCCCTGGGGCATCCTACACGTTTGATTATTTTAAAATATTTAAGCAATCAAAGTTGTTGTTATACAGGAGATTTAGTAGAGGTGTTACCATTGGCGCAATCGACCATTTCACAACATTTAAAAGAATTGAAAGATGCTGGGTTAATTAAAGGTGAGGTTAGTCCGCCTAAAATTAGATATTGTATTCACACAGAAAATTGGAAATACGCCCAAGGTCTATTTAGAACTTTGTTTAAAGAAGATTTTCAATCAATTAAGTGCTGTTAGGCATTTTTTTGACTTGTAGTATCGTAAAATGACGATTTGATAATTAATAAAACAGATTAAAAGAAGTATTATGAAAACACAAGAATTTTTAACATTATTACAAGAGAACGAACATAAAGCCTTATTGTTTGAATATAAAGAAGGGCAGTTTGTTGATACAAATTATCATATCACCGAAGTAAAGAACGCCGTGATAAAATCAGTTGACTGCGGCGGTAGATCCGATGTGTGGAATGAAACCATTATTCAACTGTGGGAAAGTCCTTCAGAGAAGGGTAAATTAGGTTATATGAAGTCTAAAAAAGCCTTGGAAATACTTGAACGAGTAAGTGCAATTCATCCATTTGATGGAGAAGCAATTACAAAATTTGAGTATAGTAATGAAAATTTTCACAAAGCCGATTTAGAAATTCAAGATGTTCAATTTGAAGCAAATAAAATGATTGTTAAGTTATTTGTTTCAGCAACTGATTGTAAGGCAAAGGAATTATGTGGAGTTCCAGAAAAACTAGAAGTACTCGCAACAGAATCATCGGCTTGTTGTGATCCTAAAAGTGGTTGTTGTTAATTTTAATTACCAGTTTCAATGGATTCCAAAACAACACTTTTTAAAGCGCTAGAAACTACTATAGCAAGTCTTGATGTAGTGCTTATTTCTGAAGAGCGAAAATTGATTTTGCAACAGTTTATTAATTATATACAGTCTAAAGTTACAAAGCAAGAAACAATACGATTGAATTTTATTTGTACACATAACTCTAGAAGAAGTCATTTATCGCAAATATGGGCTCAATGCCTAGCAGCATATTTTAAGATACCCAATGTGGTTTGTTATTCAGGAGGTACTGAAGCTACCGCGCTTTATCCTTTGGTAGTAAACACCTTAGCGAAAAGCGGTTTTGAAATCACAGTACTTTCAGAAGGGAGTAACCCAATTTATGCCATTAACTATTCAGAAAATGAACACCCAATTATTGGTTTTTCTAAGCTATTTGATGCTCGTTTTAACCCAAAAGCATCATTTGCAGCTGTAATGACTTGTTCACATGCGGACGAAAATTGCCCGTTTATTCCCGGCGCAGAAAAACGAATTCCATTAACGTATGACGACCCGAAAGAATTTGATCACACACCTCTTCAATCAGAAAAATATGAAGAAAGGAGTCTTCAAATTGCCAGGGAATTAAACTATGTTTTTTCTAATATTAAAATAAACTAATGGCTGCTAAAAAACGATTGAGCTTTCTAGATAATTATTTAACCCTATGGATCTTTTCAGCCATGCTATTAGGAGTTGCGATAGGTTATTTTATACCCTCTTTTCCAAAACTAATTGATTCTTACAGTAGTGGAACAACGAATGTGCCTATTGCTATCGGACTGATATTGATGATGTATCCACCGTTGGCAAAAGTGAATTATAGTTTGTTGCCAAAAGTGTTTAAAAATGTAAAAATACTATCCATCTCGCTGGTTTTAAATTGGATTGTTGGCCCAATTTTAATGTTTGTCTTGGCACTACTTTTTTTACATGATTATCCTGAATATATGGTAGGACTTATACTGATAGGTCTAGCACGTTGCATTGCCATGGTTCTTGTTTGGAATGAGCTTGCCGAAGGGAGTAGCGAATACGGAGCGGGATTGGTGGCTCTGAATAGTATTTTTCAGGTGTTTGCCTATAGTTTTTATGCATGGCTGTTTATTACTAAGTTGCCACCACTGTTCGGATTTGAAGGAGCGATTGTGGATATTTCAATTAGTACCATTGCTGAGAGTGTGGCTATTTATTTGGGAATTCCGTTTTTATTAGGACTCTTAAGTCGCTTAATTTTAGTTAAAATTAAAGGAGAAGATTGGTACACTAAAAAATTCATTCCAACTATTTCACCAGTGACTCTCATTGCCTTGTTATTTACAATTATTGTGATGTTTTCGTTGAAAGGTGAATTAATCATTGAAATTCCAATGGATGTATTCATAATTGCCATTCCACTGCTGATTTATTTTATTGTTATGTTTATTATAGGATTTTTTGTTAGCAAAGCTATGGGTGCCGACTACGATAAAAATGCAGCAATTACTTTTACTGCAACAGGCAATAATTTTGAGTTAGCCATCGCAGTAGCGATTGCCGTTTTCGGATTGAATTCGGGGCAAGCTTTTGCAGGTGTTATTGGGCCTCTAGTTGAGGTTCCTGCATTAATTATATTAGTAAGAGTTGCCTTTTGGTTGCGAAAGAAATACTATGTGAAATAATGAAATAACTTAGTCTTCGGCTATCGCTTTACCCGCAATATAACCACCAGTCCAGGCATTCTGAAAGTTGAACCCTCCAGTAACAGCGTCTATATTTAAAACTTCACCCGCAAAGAAGAGATTTTGATGAAGTCTACTTTCAAAACGTTTAAAGTTTACTTCTTTTAAATCGATACCTCCGGCAGTGACAAACTCTTCTTTAAAAGTTGTTTTTCCGTTGGCATTAAACTCACTTTTAGTAAGTTGATTTGCCAATTTTTCCAATTGTTTATTAGAGAGATCTGCCCAGCGTTGGGTGGCGTTAATTTCTGAAGCGAACACCAATTGTTCCCACAAACGTTTTGGAATTTCTTGAAAAATGGACTTCAAGCTCACTTGTTTTTTCTGATGCTCTTTTTTTAATGCTTTTAAGTGCTCTAAAACTTTGTTGGTTGGTCTAGAAAGCCAATTGACTTCAACATTGTATTGATAGTCTTTTTCGGCTAAAAACCGTGCACCAAAAGCAGAGAGCTTTAAAACAGCCGGCCCACTTATTCCCCAATGCGTTACCAATAAAGGACCACTGCTTTCATAGGTTGAATTACTAATTTTCACCGTTGCATTAGCTACCGATACACCTGGAATTTCCTTAATTCTAGGGTCGTTTATTTTAAAGGTAAATAGCGACGGTACAGGAGGAATGATGGTGTGTTTAAATGTAGTAAGTAGTTTCCAAAATTTAGGACTGCTTCCTGTAGCAATAACTAATTTATCAGCCATAAATTCATCTGTAGAAGTGTTTATTTTATATTGATTTTTAATTTTTGAAATGCTTTCTACATTTTGATTCAATGTTAAAGTTACGCCAGCTTCTTCAGCACTATGCATTAGGCAATTAATAATTGTTTGAGACGAATTAGAAATAGGAAAAATACGGTTATCGGCTTCAATTTTTAATTCAACACCTCGTTTTTCAAACCATTCCATGGTATCTCCGGTCATGAATTGATGAAAGGGGCCTAATAATTCTTTTTTACCTCTCGGATAAAATTCTATCAGTTCATTAGGAGTAAAACAGGCATGCGTAACATTACATCTACCGCCACCCGAAATTTTTACTTTTTGCAATACTTTGGTTCCTTTTTCAAGAATAATAACCTCTAAACTCGGATTGGTTTCGGCGGCCGTAATTGCCGTAAAAAAACCTGCAGCTCCACCACCAATAACAACTAATTTTTGCTTCATCATATGAGGTCTTTATAAGGTATTACAGTTTCGAATCCTTTTTGTTTAAAGTACTGTGGCGTATTGTTGTTACCCGTTGCAAGTATAAAATCACCCCCCCAAGCACCCAAACTTTTTGTTTGCCCGAAGTAATCAGAAAACAACCGTTGCTGTATTGGTTTTTGATTGATAATCGATGCGATTATTTGCTCGTGCTCATGGATTATTTTTTCAAAATCGATCAAGTCTGAACAGGTAGTGATTTGATTTGTGAGGGCTGTTATTTCAGTTACAAAAGAATCAATAGCGCCATTAAATTGGCGATATTGGTTAATGCCCTCTCTGCTATTTTGCTTTTTATTGAGATGTACAAAATAGAGTTGTTCCTTAAAATTTGGGTTAAAATTTAGGGTTTCAACTATCGGTTTGCCATGCTTTAAGTGATAGTTTATAGGACTGTTGTGTTGTGCGCAAGCGATATCATAAGCACTACCGCCAAAAGTTTTGAATTGTAACTTAAAGGCATCTACTTTTGACCATTGCGCGATGTTGTTGATAAGCGTTGATGAAGATCCTAAGCCCCAATTTCTTGGAAAAGAAAGGTGTGATTTCACATAATAGCCTTGATGGTCTGCTAAAAAATTACTATTCATTTTTTGAGCTTCGAGCAACACCTTTTGTAAGTTGATTGCCAATGAGTCATTTCCGCCATCGTGGGTTGAATCGAAGGTCTCAGAGATAATTCGCAATCTAGGAAGGTCAAACTCAACCTGGAGCCATAATTTATTATCCTCGGTATAACTTTCCCAAGTTAATTTAGGTTCTTGTAACTTTTCAAATGCTAAACGTTGTCCGAGTTTGGTGGGCAGTGCTAGTGCTTTCGCACCATCAAGAACCAAATATTCACCGGTGAGTAGTAATTTTCCGTTGCTATAATAAGAAGCCATTTTTAGCTTTTATTTCGGTTATAAATCGGTAAAAACAAAAAGGACAAACCTCCAAAAAGAATAACCATCAGCGTTTGAGCCGTCCACATGATCCACCCAAATGCTCTAGCCGGATTATCGTCAACATTGTATAAAATAAAGGCACTAGCCACAAATATGGGGTAGGTTCCTAGGCCACCATTGGTTAATGCCATGCTTAAGCCACCAACTACGAATCCAACAATAATGGCATCGAAAGGTAAATTGGTTGTTTCTGGTAAAGCAAAAGTTACCGCATAGAACATCAGCACATACATTGCCCAAATAAAAAACGTATGAAATATAAAAGCCCACTTCTTTTTCATTTTAAAGATGCTTATAGCGCCTTCAAATAATCCATTAATAAAGTTTTTGACTTTTAGTAAAAACCCCTGTTTTGCTCGCTGTAATAATCTAAATGCAAGAAAGCCCAAAGCTCCTAAGACAATTAAAACAAGTATGGTTAATAAGGTGTTTGAATCTTCATCTTTGAATAGGTAGCTTTCAATCAAATCGGCTTGTAATACAAAAGCCAATGCGATAATTAAAAGTAACATAATTACATCGGCAATGCGTTCCGCCACAATGGTACCAAATGCTTTCTCAACAGGAATGTTTTCATACTTCGAAATAGCGGTAGCTCTTAGAACTTCGCCCGCTCTTGGGATGCCTAAATTTACTAAATAAGCAATTAACACAGTCATTATGGTGTTTGGTAATTTGGGTTTGAAACCCAAAGGTTCCAATAAAAACTGCCAACGATATGCTCTGGATAAATGACTTAAGACTCCGAAAATTAAAGAGAGCCCAACCCACCAATAATTTGCCGCTTTAAATGAATTGATAATGGCAATTTTATCTTCTGACGAAAGTCTGGATAAAAAATTCCAAACTAAACCAATACCTACGGCTATAGGAATAATGGCAAACAGTGTTTTTTTTAGTTTCGAATTCAAATTTGTGGTGCTAAGGCGTGCAAAAATAATTAATTTAATGCGATATTATCGATTAATCTGACATCTCCTGCAAAAACGGCGATAAAGCCTCGGTATTTATTACCTTTTCTCTTATGGAATATTGTTTTTAATGTATTTGCATTGGCAATTTCAAAATATTCTAAATTTAATAATTTTGATTTTATAAATTCTTTGTGCACCCATGAATCAACCGTTGTTGCCGATTCCGTTTTGAACATGATTTGTGCTTTTTTTAATGTCTGGTATATAAATGGTGCTGCATCTCGGTATTGTTTAGTAAGGCGTGTATTACGAGAACTCATCGCCAATCCGTCTTTTTCTCTATAAATTTTACAGCCAATAATTTTGGTGGGTATCTGATATTTTTCTACTAGTTTTTTAATAATTTGTAATTGCTGAAAATCCTTTTCACCAAAATACGCATTGGTCGGTTCTACAATTTCAAATAACCGTTTAACTATCGTGCCAACACCATCAAAATGTCCACGTCTATGTTTTCCTTCCATTTCGAACTCTAAGCCATCAAAATTGAATTCGCTCGATTCAATACTGTTTTGGTAAATATCTTCAGCGGTGGGTGCGAAAAGAACATCACAATTCACACTTTCGAGTAACCGTTTATCCGCTGCTAATGTGCGAGGATATTTTTTGAGATCTTCTTTATTGTCAAACTGCGTAGGGTTTACAAAAATACTAACTACAACAATTTCATTGTGTTTTTTGGCTTCTTCAATTAAAGATAAATGACCTTGGTGCAAGGCGCCCATTGTAGGAACAAAACCTATAGAATTTCCTTTTCTTTTTTTAGATAGCGCTTGCTGTAATGAATTGGAAGTGGGGTATACCTGCATGAACAGAATGTTAATTATATTGTTAAAAGGACGTAAACATACTATTTTAAGTTTAAATCTACTTAAATTTTTGTAATTTTGCATTTCCCAACCAACAGATGGATTTATGAAAGATAAGAGAATATTGTATGTGTCTTCAGAAGTAGTACCATATTTACCAGAAAATGAAACTGCAAATATGTCATTTGAAGTTTCAAAGGAGATGCATAACAAAGGAGCTCAGATACGAATTTTTATGCCTCGTTTTGGTGTAATTAATGAACGAAGACATCAATTACATGAAGTGATTCGATTGTCTGGTATGAATCTGATAATCAACGACATGGACATGCCTTTGATTATTAAGGTTGCCTCGATTCCAAAAGAAAGAATGCAAGTTTATTTTATCGATAATGATGAGTATTTTAAGCGTAAAGCATTGTATACTGATGAAGACGGTAACATGTTCGAAGATAATGATGAAAGAGCCATCTTCTTTGCAAAAGGAGTTGTAGAAACGGTAAAAAAACTAAACTGGGCACCAGATATTATTCATGTTCACGGATGGATGGCTTCTTTGTTGCCATTGTATTTGAGAGAGTATTATAAAAATGATCCATTATTTTCTGAGAGTAAAATAGTGACATCTTTATATAATAATGAATATAAAGGGACCTTGAGTAAAGGGATGATTGACAAAATTAAATTCGATTCTATTTCGGAAGAAAAATTGCAATCACTTGTAGAGTCGAACCATACAAATTTATTAAAAATTGCAATTGAAAATTCTGATGCCGTAATAAAAGGAAGCGAAAATCTTCCTGAAGCTATTAACGAGCATATAAAAGCATCTGAAACCCCCGCTTTAGATTATCAACCCTTTGATAATTTTACAGAAGCATATTCCAACTTTTACCTAACCGAAGTTTTATAAATTAATCGATAAAAATTAAAATTGTTTATGACAACTAAATTTGTAAACAGCGTTCAGTCTGTTTTTATACTTTGTATTGTTTTGTTTAGTGTATTGGCTTGTGAAAAAGATTTCGAAGATATTGGTGTAACACTTATTGATAATAACCTTTTTAAAACAAAAGATTCTGTTTTTGAGGTTGTTGCATTTTCAAAAGATATTACTTCTTCAAGAGTTGATGGGTTGCCTCAGTACCTTATAGGGGTTAATAATGATGCTAATTTTGGACTTATGAATGCGACTTTTGTTTCGCAATTGAGTTTTTCTGGTCTCGTTGATTTTGGCTTAAATCCTAAGATTGACAAGGTAATATTAGACATACCCTATTATGCTACACGACAAACTGAATCACATGAGAATGGCTCTCCAAAATTTGAATTGGATTCTATAATCGGTGATCAAGAAATTGAGTATACCTTAAAAGTACATCGACTGGAAACATTTTTAAACACCTTAGATCCGCTAAATCCTGCAAAAAATAAAAAATACTATTCAAACGAAGATTATACTACGGTATCTGGATCCGAATTGTATGAAGGGGTTTTTAAACCGAATGCAAGTGATACTGTTTTATATGTTGAGAGAAAGTTCTTAGATGATGATTTCAATACCGTAGACGATATTGACACTATAAAAAAAACAGATTTACTTCCTTCCATAAAATTACCGTTAGATCCTGATGCAGTAAAGACTATATTTATTGACAATGCTGTTGATGCAAATTACGCTTCTCAAGAAAATTTTAATAACTATTTTAGAGGAGTACTTATTGAAGCACTGGGTAACGATGGTACTTTAATGACGTTGGCTCTATCTGATGCTACTTTCACAATATATTATACAAATGAGATTTTAACCGATGAGACTACGGTTGATTTAAATGGTGATGGAGATACCGATGATGATGGTATTTTAGTTAAAACGAAACAAATAAAAGCATTTTTTTTAAGTGGAGTTCGTTCTAATGTATACACAAGAGACTATTCAAGTGCAGTTGTGAATGACAAGCTATTAAACCCAGATATTACAAATGGTGAAGAAAAGCTGTATGTTCAAGGAGCAGCAGGCTCTGTGGCTGAAATTGAATTGTTTAAAGGGATCGATTTAGAAGAGATCCGAAGTCAAAATTGGTTGATTAATGGTGCTATTTTAGATGTTTATATTGATGAGTCAAGTAACGACGTTATTCCTGAACAACTGTACATGTATAATATTGATAATAATACTCAAATTCTTGATGCCGTTAGCGAACAACCAAGCGGTGGTGTTGGCGGATTGTTAGTGCGCGATGAAGATGATGACAATAAACCGGTAAAATATCAGTTTTCTATTACTGACTATATATCTGAAATTGTAAAACCTGGAAGTACCAAAAATATTTCTAAGTTGGCGATTAAAACATATCAAACTAGTGATGATCCAACGACAACAATTGATACTATCATGCGTGATTTTAGTTGGTTTCCTAGAGGCGTTGTTTTAAAAGGGAATAAATTACCTCTAACAGATGATACTCGTATTAAATTGAAAATTTATTATACTGTAGATAACTAAAGAAAAAATACTTGCTATGTGTGGAATTACTGGTTATATAGGCTATAGAGACGCTTACCCTATTATTATTAACGGCTTACAGCGATTGGAATATAGAGGTTATGATAGTGCTGGAATCGTATTGTATGATGGAACTGACATTCAACTGTCTAAAACCAAAGGAAAAGTAAGTGATTTAATAGAAAATGTTGAAAAGGAAATTTCAAAAAAAGGAAATTTAGGGATCGGTCATACCCGTTGGGCAACACATGGTGTGCCAAATGATGTAAATTCACACCCTCACCTTTCACAGTCAGGTGATTTAGTGATTGTTCACAATGGAATCATTGAAAATTATGATACGATTAAAAAAGAGTTGCTCAACAGAGGGTATACCTTTAAAAGTGATACAGATACTGAAGTTTTAATTAATTTAATAGAAGAAGTTAAGAAACAACACCAAGTAAAACTAGGAAAGGCAGTTCAAATTGCTTTAAACCAGGTTGTTGGAGCTTATGCTATTGCTGTTTTTGATAGAAATAAACCCGATGAAATTGTGGTTGCTCGTTTAGGGAGTCCAATTGCAATTGGTATAGGAAAAGATAAAAAGGAATTTTTTGTCGCTTCTGATGCTTCACCATTTATTGAATATACTAAAGATGCTATATACTTAGACGATGAGGAAATGGCTATTATTAGGGTTGGTAAAGATGTTAAAATCAGAAAAATAAAAGATGACTCTTTGGTGGATGCCGATGTTCAAGAGCTACAAATGAATCTTGAACAAATTGAAAAAGGCGGCTATGAGCATTTTATGCTGAAAGAAATTTATGAGCAGCCTAGAGCGATAACTGATACTTATAGAGGGCGATTATTGAGAGATGAAGCGATTATAAAAATGGCTGGTGTTGAAGATAATATGAAAAAGTTTCTAAACGCCAATCGTATTATTATAGTTGCTTGTGGAACTTCATGGCATGCTGGATTGGTAGCTGAATATATTTTTGAGGAATTTGCTAGAATTCCAGTGGAGGTAGAATATGCATCAGAATTTAGATATAGAAATCCGGTAATATCAGAAAATGATGTGGTAATTGCGATATCACAATCTGGTGAAACAGCAGATACTTTAGCTGCGATAAAACTTGCTAAAGAAAGAGGAGCTTTTGTTTTTGGTGTTTGTAATGTAGTAGGCTCATCAATCGCCAGAGAAACACATGCGGGAGCTTATACGCATGCAGGACCAGAAATAGGTGTTGCTTCTACGAAGGCATTTACTACACAAATTACAGTATTAACCTTGATTGCATTGCGTTTGGCTAGAGCCAAAGGAACTATGTCTAGCTCTGATTTTAGATTGTACCTACAAGAGCTGGAGTTAATTCCTAAAAAAATAGAGCAATTATTAATCAAGGTAGACCCTCATGTGAAGGAGATTGCGAAAGAATATATGTTGTCTACAAATTGTCTTTATTTAGGAAGAGGATATAATTTTCCGGTGGCTTTGGAAGGTGCTTTAAAATTAAAAGAAATTTCATACATTCATGCAGAAGGCTATCCAGCTGCTGAGATGAAACACGGCCCCATTGCCTTGATTGATGATAGAATGCCTGTAATTGTTATTGCTACTAGTAAAGGATATTACGAAAAAGTAGTCAGTAATATTCAAGAAATTAAATCTAGAAAAGGTAAAATTATTGCGGTTGTAACTGAAGGTGATACTACAGTAAAAGAAATTGCAGATCACGTTATTGAAATTCCAGACTCAGAAGAAGCATTATCTCCGTTATTGACAACTATTCCGTTGCAATTATTGTCGTATCATATTGCTGTAATGCGAAATTGTAATGTAGATCAGCCTAGAAATTTAGCGAAGTCGGTTACAGTAGAATAATTATTTGCCATTAAACGCACTCATGGTGTTCGCAAGACCTGCAGTGCCGAATGATTTAATTAATTCAATTGATTTTTCTAGTCGCTCAGGAAGGATGTTGTTTTCATGGTCATTCCATTTGCCAAGTACATAATCAACTTGTCTGCCTTTTTTAAATTCATCACTGATGCCGAATCGAAAACGAGCATACTGTTGTGTGTTTAAGACTTCATTGATGTTTTTTAATCCGTTATGACCCCCTGCACTTCCTTTAGCTTTTAAACGAATAGTGCCAAGGGAGATATTCAAATCATCACAAATAACCAGTAAATTTTCTACGGGGACTTTCTCTTTTTCTAACCAATACTTTACCGATTTTCCACTTAAATTCATATAAGTTGAAGGCTTTAGTAAAATAAATGTACGCCCTTTGAATTTAAAACTAGTTACATCACCTAATTTTTGCGTTTCAAAGGTGAGCTCTTGACATACGGCTAGTTTGTTTAAAATTTTAAAACCAATATTGTGGCGCGTATTGTGGTATTCTGATCCAATATTTCCCAGTCCTACTATCAAATATTTTTTCATAAAATCTTCGTTCACCTCTTTTTTTCTAAAAAAGGACTTTAAAAATGAGACAAAATTCATTTGGTAAAGATACTATTATCGCAATAAAAAAAGCTTCGCAATTTGCGAAGCTTTTTTTATTATTTAGAATGAATAACTCTATTCTTGAGTTTCAGTTTCTGTTGCTTCTGGTGTAGCTCCTTCTTCAGTAGCTTCTCCATCTTCATCTTCTTCATCCTCATCAACCTCAATCACAGCACGTGCCATTCTTACTTGAACAACAACAGTGTTTTCAGGGTGCATAATTGAAAAGGCATCATCCATTAATTCCGTTACAAATAATTTATGTCCGATTTTCAACTTAGAAATATCTGCATTGATAAAATCAGGTAAATTAGCAGGAATTGCTTTTACTTTTAGTTTACGGTTTGTAAAACGTAAGTTTCCACCATTTAAAACACCTGGAGAGTTACCAACAAGTCTTACCGGAATATCCATAGTTACTTCCTTATCTTCAAAAATTTGATAAAAATCGACATGTAATATTCTGTCACTAACTGGGTGAAATTGAATATCTTGTAAGATTGCGGCAAACTTTTCGCCACTTTCTAACTCAATAGCCGCTGTGTAAACGTTCGGAGTGAATACTAAATTTCTAAACGCTAATTCATCTGCTGCAAAGTGAACAGCTTTTTCTCCTCCGTATAACACGCAAGGTACCATTCCAGCATTACGTAAGGCTTTAGTAGCTACTTTGCCCACGCTTTCTCTTTTAGATCCTTTGATCGTAATTGATTTCATTACTTATTAAATTTATTTACATTAAAAATTGTCCGCTGATCGATTTATTGTTTTGCACTTTGTGCATGATATCAGCAAATAAAGGGGCGCAAGATACTACTTTTATCTTAGATAAAGATTTTTTTAACGGAATAGTATCGGTGATAATTAATTGCTCTAATTTTGAATTTTCGATCCTGCTATAAGCTTCACCAGAAAGAACTGCATGCGTGCAAATAGCACGGACACTTCTTGCTCCTTTTTCCATCATTAAATCTGCAGCTTTTGTCAAAGTACCGGCTGTATCTATCATATCATCTACTAAAATAACATTTCTGTCTTTTACATCTCCAATCAATTCCATATGTGAAATGACATTGGCTTTTTTACGCTGTTTATAGCAAATAACAACTTCACTTGATAAAAATTTAGAATAAGCATATGCTCTTTTTGATCCTCCCATATCCGGTGATGCAATGGTAATATCGTCTAGATTTAATGCCTTAATTTCTGGTAAAAAAATAGTAGATGCATATAAATGATCTACTGGTTTTTCAAAGAAGCCTTGAATTTGATCGGCATGTAAGTCCATCGTGATGATTCTTGTGGCTCCTGCGGCTTGCAATAAGTTGGCTACCATTTTAGCTGCGATAGGCACTCTGGGTTTGTCTTTTCTATCTTGACGTGCCCAGCCAAAGTAAGGTATAACTGCTGTAATGTGCCTTGCAGAAGCGCGTTTTGCCGCATCAATCATCAATAACATCTCCATTAAATTGTCGGAGGGTGGAAAGGAAGAGCCTATAATAAAAATTCTTCTCCCTCTAATTGATTCATCAAAGCAAACTTGAAATTCACCATCGCTAAAAACATTTTTTTTAGACTTACCAAGTTTTGTACCATAGTCATCTGCAATCTGTTGAGCCAATGTTAATGACTGTGAACAGGCGAAAATTTTAGGTTTAGGTATTTTTTGTTTCATTGTAAATAGTTGTGTTGTTATTTTAATTAGTACAAAAGTAAAAATTATTTAAAGAGTTATACGATACTTATATAGGTATTTTTGTGGTATAATGAAATTATTTTTTAGCTTTGCACCACCAAAAAGAAAAATGCTCGAGTGGCGGAACTGGTAGACGCGCTGGATTCAAAATCCAGATTTGAGAAGGAAAAAATAGTATGCCGAAGTGGTGGAATTGGTAGACACGATGGATTCAAAATCCATTGCTCACAAGGCTTGCGGGTTCGATTCCCGCCTTCGGTACTAAAAAAGCTGAGATGAAAATCTCGGCTTTTTTTATGACTTGGTACAACATAGGTACAACATTTTGCTATTTTGAAGGCAACATTTTTATTGATGTTAAATTCTTCCATTTGTTTATAAACCCTATTAATTTTCTGGTAAAATAATAAATTCTTCTAAATAGCAACCTTATTACTTCGTAAGGGGGAGTTTATTATCATACAATATAACCGCAATTTAAACTCGTAAAATACTTCCATCAAA
>CAXBMA010000009.1:0-134758 GCA_963976855.1 uncultured Aureibaculum sp.
TTAAGTGCCTCTTCACAAACAGGCAGCGTTGACATTACCCCTTATGGCAGTAGTGCCATAACAAGTAGTAATCAAGGAATGCAATTTTTTGCAGGACCAAGAGATGATCCTTTCTTTTTCGATTTCGGCCAATACTCTGAAATTATTGCAGGTAATGCAACAAGTTTCAACAGTCCAGGATCAGATACGTTTGCCGGTACCAATGTACTTTCAATTGTTGTTGAAGTACCAAAAACAATGTTAGGTGGTGGTGATTCTTTAAACACTTGGATAGAGTCAAAAAACAAACAATAATTTTTAAAAAACAATATTATGAAACTATTAATTAAAAAATACCTTTTCCTATTAGCAGGCACCCTGTTAGTATTAACGAGTTGTAATGACGATGATAATGACGGAATGATGAACAACAAACCCGATTTTTCCGGAACCTATGCACAAGCAGACCAAATGGGTAGGCCAGCTGTAAACACCGTATTTATAAATTCAAATAGCAAAGATGCCTTTAATGTGACAGTGCCAAGTCAACAAAGCGCCTCTTTTCAAGCGATGATTCAAACCAACCTAGAAGGCTTGAGTCCCGCCTACGGAAACACTGGAGACACTAATGCATTGGGACTAGACGCAAGTACCTTTTCAGGTTTACTAGCTACTGATGTGTTGGGCGTTTCAACAATTGGGAAAACCACTTTTTTTGACGGAACAAATGTACTTACAGGAAGAGCACTTGCAGATGATGTTATCTCTGTAGAGTTATTACTCATATTTGGTGGTGAAGACGGTACTGAAAACCCTGGTTTAACCAATGACAATGTCGATGCAAATGACAAAGATTTTCTAACAAGTTTTCCTTATCTGGCTTCGCCTTGGTAAGGTTTCCTGTCCAACACATGAATAAGGGCATGTGTTGGGCTTTTTTATTCAAACTTAAAAACAAACATTATGGTACTTAAAAAATACATCCTTTTTATAGCTATTACGGTACTCCTTATTAGCTGTGATAAAAATGACAAACAAATTACCAACACCGAAGATTATCAATCATACTTAACTAGTAATGATACGCAATCGATTGCTTTCGCTGAAGCCGAAAAAGAATTCTGGAAAGCGAAACACGAAGCGGCTCCAAACCAAGTGAGCTACTTAGGCCCGTTAGCCGCCTCTCATAGTACGCTCTTTGAATACAACGGAACTATTGACGACTTAAAAAAATCGGAAGCCTATTTAGTTGAAGCGAATAAAAAGCGAGCCTATAAAAGCGCTAGTCTATTGCGAGCTTTGGCAAAAAATTACATTTCGCAACATCGCTTTAAGGAAGCCTTGGCACTGCTTAATAGTGCTTTTGTTTTAGGCGAAAAGAAGCTTTCTACTCAAAAAATGTTGTTCGACGTTTATCTGGAATTAGGTGACGAACCAAATGCTTCAAAAAATTTAGCGGCCATCAAAGATCTTAACGATTTTGATTATTTAATTCGTTTGTCAAAATGGTTAGATCATCAAGGAGATTTAGATGCTGCAATTGCCTATCTAGAAAAAGCAAAGCTCAAAGCTGAAGGAACGAATTCTGAAAGTTTAATGTTGTGGTCTTACTCTAACCTAGCCGATTTTTACGGGCATGCAGGCAACATAAAAGTAGCTTACAAATACTATTTGAAGGCTTTAGCTATTGATTCAAATTACACTTATGCTTTACGCGGAATTGCTTGGATTGTTTTTTCTCATGAAAAAAATTCAACAGAAGCGGCTAACATAATTAACGCCATTGCCAAAAAGCACAACACACCTGATTTACAGCTTTTTAAAGCTGATTTGGCGGAATTTGAAAACGATACAAAAAGCCAGGAAATCTATTTACAAAACTATTTAAGTATGGTTAATAACAAGTCGTATGGCGCTATGTACACTAGTTATAACGCCTTAATATATGCCGATAGTGACGATCAAATAGACACCGCAATAGCACTTGCAACTCAAGAAATTGAAAACAGGCCTACCGCACACTCTTATGATTTATTGGCTTGGGCCTATCACAAAAAAGGAGCTTCACAAAAAGCACTTGATATAATTCAAAACCATGTAGTGAATAAAACTTTTGAACCTGTGATTTTATATCACATGGCCGAAATTTATAAAGCTAACGGAATGGGGAAATTTGCTATGAAAATCAAGAAAGAATTATTAGAAAGTGCTTTTGAAATTGGTCCTTTAATGTCACAAAAAGTACATAAAATTTAACATGTCAACTGTGTGTTTAAATAAAAACTATATCATCATTATGCTATTTTTAGCCTTTACTTGTAATCATACTAGAGCACAAGAAAGGCTAACTAGTATTTTGGTTGCAACAGAACACAAACAAATGTTCTTGGAAGATGGCAATCAATTAAACTCCATATGGAATTCAGCATTTCATTTTTTTTCTGCTGACTACAACGTCATCTCTTATCAAAATAAAAACATATATGTAGGTTTACACCTTGTATCTGAAGAGGATTTACCTGCTGATGAATTGAGCGTAACCGACTTTTTTATCTACAACTTTGGGGTTAACTACAGTCTTAAAAACTTTGGTATTTCATTTATTATTGAAAACTTTTTGAGCATCACTGACTCAAATCTTACAATAGAGCCTGCCAATTATGCAACGAATTTTACAACGCACGTTTACTTAGAACACGATACGCCATCACTAATGAATTTAAGTATAACTTATAATTTTTAGTGACGCTTATCTAAACTAATAATTTGTTTTTTGTTTGGGAATTTATGCTATGCATAATGAGAAAGCGCACATTCGTTATGAAAGTGCGCTTTTGATATTCATAAAACTACTCCGGTAGTTTAAACCTATTCTTTATGCTTTTTTAACAACTCCTAGGGCATATAATTGATCCAACGTAGGTGCTTCACTTCCTCCTGCTGGCTCCAAGGTAATTCCGAAGGCTTCAGAATCATTAACATTAGCTAAAGTAAATACTTTATTGTCATCGGTTAAAAAGTCGTCTAAGGTACCCATACTCGTTGGAGTTAACGGGTCCAGTTTAAGTGACCATACTTGGTATACCTTACCTGCTGGTGGCTCTGGAAGACCGGCTACATCTACATAGGCCAACTTTTCTTCTTTATTCCAAAAGACTTTAGCATACGAATCTGGTGAGATTGCTTGTCCGCCAAGTGTAATAGATTCAATCTCTTTAGCTCTTAAAATAGTAACCAACTCATTGGCTTTTGCAATGTTTTGGTTTGCATTAGAAATTTGTGTTTCTAGCTCAATATTTTTGGAGTCCACCATTTTTAAGTTTTCCTTGAGCTCTCTATTTTCATTAAACATCCATAAAGTACCAACTAAGAAAATACCAGATGCTGCCCAACCAGTATACGTGATCCAATTTCTACTTGTTGAAGGTTTGAGTTTTATAACCTGGCTGCTTCCGTCCATTTTATTTTTGACGCTAGCAAATGGCACTTTGTTTTGAGGCGCTACTGCAGCTGTTAATTTTTGAATTGACAGCTCAATTTGTTCTACTTCATTTTTAATTTCAGGATACTGTTGCATAGCATCATACACCTCCTGATTTTCTTTTTCAGAAAGCGAACCTGCAACATACAGTTCTAATATCCCCGAGGCTATGTATTTCTTACTATCCATTTAGTTTAAAACTATATTTCTTAATTCAGCAATACAATTTCTATTATTTGTTTTTACTGTGCCTAACGGTATCTTCAGTTCTTCTGAGGCCTCCTTTTGCGTATACCCTTTAAAATAAAGGAGTTCTATCAAGCTCTTACACTTATCTTTAAGGACGCCTACAAACTTTTTTATACCTATGGCATCTAATTTTGAGTCCAAATTATCACTGGTCTCTATTATATCTACGAAAAAAGTGACATCTAAGTTTTTTTTATTTTTAGTATAGTCTTTTGAACGCACCTTATCGATTGCAGCATTTCTAGAAATATTAATCAGCCAGGTAAAAAAACGTCCTTTTTTAGACGAGTACGAATCTGATTTCTCCCAAGCTTTTACAAAAACATCTTGCAAAACTTCTTCGGCTTCTTCTTTATTTCGTACAATATTATAGATAACGCCATGCATGCTTTCAGAATACATACCATATAATTTCTCAAAAGATGCACTATCTTTTTGTTGAAATTTAAGGACCAATTGTTCTAACTGCATGTTTGTGTTTTAAAGTTCACTAAGGTAGCGAAAATTTCGTGGTAAAGCCTACAAATAAGCTCATCAGTAATTTACAAAGTGTAATCCGTGCAACTTGCACACTACATCAATATATTACAAAGAAATAACCTTTACTCCTTTACTGGATCAAAAGAATTCAAGACTTTAATATACATATAGGGTGATACTTTTTTATAGCCCGTTGTTCCCAATACGTCTCCTGATTTGTTTAAAACCACAACAAAAGGAAAAATGCCATCGCGGTTGTATTCTTCGGCCAACTTATCATTTTTTTCTTGTTGACTTTCGCTCAACCTATTTTCACTTCGTCTCGGAAAATCAGCTTTTAGCATTACAAAATGTTCTTTGGCATACTTTTTAAATTCAGCATTGGTCCACATTTCATTATTGAGCCGAATTCCAATACCATTCCAATCAGAGCCTTCAAATACCAATATAATTTTTTGATTTTTTTCACTTGCTTGCTTTTTTGCCTCGTTGATATCAAGCAGCCAATCTTGTGCTTGTGTCGTAAAATTAACGCATAGAAAAAAGCAACATAGAAGTATAAAATTTTTCATGTTGTTTAGAGTTTTTGTACTTTATTAAACGTCCGGAACACGCTATTAGTACATACCCATCTTACTAAGACGGACTATTTAACGATAGTTTAACGTTACTGGTAAACTCTAGTCACTTAATCAAAGCAAGAGGCCAAATCTTCCCAAAAATTGGTATATGATTTTGTGACTACATCAGCATCTTCAATGGTAATAGGCACCAATAGCGCCAATGGCGCGAATGCCATAGCCATTCGATGATCATTGTAGGTAGGAATGCTCTTGTTTTTAAAGGTGGCAGAAGATGCTTTTAAATGGATACTCTTATTGGTTATCTCTACTTCTGCCCCTAACTTATGAAGTTCATTTAATAAAGCAACCAATCGATCGGTCTCCTTTATTTTTAAGGTGTGTAACCCTGTTAAATTACACGCTATTCCCAATCCGAAACACGTTACAGCAATAGTTTGAGCGATATCTGGGGCACTTCTTAAGTTAAGCACTAAGTTTTGAGTGCTGTGACTTGCTATTTTTTCAAGTGTCATCGTATTGTTTTGAAAGGTAGTTGCAACACCTAAGGTTTTGTAAATTTCTATCAAACAACTATCTCCTTGCAGGCTTTGTTCCTTATACGATGATAAGGTAATCGTCGCTCCTATCTCGCTCAAAGCAATCAAACTATAGTAATATGAAGCCGAACTCCAATCAGATTCAATGGTCACACACACATCATCAATCGTTTCTTTTGGATATATTTTAATTTTCGAATCTTTAAAATGTGTGTCAATACCTATTTCATTTAGCAAAGCCAAGGTCATCTCTAAATAAGGTTGTGATGTGACCTCTCCTACTAAGGTAATTTCTAAGCCTTCTTGTAAGGTTGCTGCTATTAATAACAGTGCTGAAACATATTGACTACTCACATTTCCATTAATACTTACAGCACTTTTAGTGAGTTTTTTTCCAGTAATTTTCAATGGTGGATACCCTTTCTTATCTACATATTGAATTTCGGCACCTAATTCTCTCAAGGCATCAACAAGAACTTTAACAGGCCTGTTTTGCATGCGCTCAGAGCCGGTTAAAATAACCTCACTACCCGCGGTTGCAGCAAAATACGCCGTTAAAAAGCGCATAGCCGTTCCTGCATGACCAACATCTATCAGCTCCTCTTTGGCATTCAGTGCCTGGATTAAATGCTTACTGTCATCAGAATCAGATGTGTTTTCTAAACTTAGATTAGGAAATAGCTTTTGTAAAATAAGCAATCTATTCGACTCACTTTTTGAGCCTGAAATATTCAGAGTAGCCTTATCTATTTGTTTATCAGTATAATCTAAAAATAAATTCATTTATCAGAATTAAAAAAGTAATTATTTATTGTAAATTTAACTTTCTAACCAACAAACCACCTCAAAAAAATGAACTTTTCTAAGAAATTCAAATTTTCATTACTTAAAAAAATCCCCAATCTTTTCATTGGTATTTTAGTGCTCAGTTGTTTTTGTTTGAACGCTCAAAAATACAAAAGAAAACAACAGCAAAATACGATACAGTTTGCTGAAAAATATTATGACGCCATGCAGTGGCGAAATATTGGTCCGTTTCGCGGCGGTCGCAGTGGCGCCGTCACTGGCGTCCCTAATAAAGCAAACCTATACTATATGGGAGCCACAGGTGGTGGTGTTTGGAAAACCACCGATGCCGGTAACACTTGGCAAAATATTTCTGATGGTTTTTTTGGAGGATCCGTTGGTTCAGTAGCGGTAAGCGAATGGGATACCAATGTGATTTACGTAGGTAATGGTGAAAAAACAGTTCGTGGTAATGTTTCTTCTGGAGACGGTCTCTGGAAATCTGTAGATGCAGGGAAAACATGGAAACACATGGGATTAAAAAATGCACGACACATTCCAAGAATTCGAATCCATCCTAAAAACCCGGACATCGTATTTGCTGCTGTGTTAGGAGATCTCTATAAATCTTCTGATGAAAGAGGTGTTTATAAATCTACCGATGGTGGCACTTCATGGAAAAAAGTACTATTCGCAAATGCTGATGCAGGTGCCATTGATTTAATACTCGACCCTAGCAATGCAAGAATACTGTACGCAACGACATGGAACGTGAGAAGAACACCCTACAGCTTATCAAGTGGTGGTGATGGTTCTGCACTTTGGAAAAGTACGGATGGTGGTGACACTTGGGAAAACATCTCAAAAAATGAAGGCTTACCAAACGGTATTTGGGGTATTAGCGGTGTGACCGTTTCTCCTATAAATTCTGATATTGTTTGGGCACTTATTGAAAATGATAAAGGTGGTATTTACAAATCAATAGATGCAGGCAAAACATGGAAATTAATTAATAGTGAACGCAAATTACGTCAACGCGCTTGGTATTACACACGCTTGTATGCCGACAGTCAAGATGAAAACGGACTTTATGTTTTAAACGTAAATTACCATCACTCTAAGGATGGTGGGAAAACCTATCAAACCTACAATGCTCCACATGGTGACCACCATGATTTATGGATTGCACCCGAAGACAATCAACGCATGATTATTGCCGATGATGGCGGTGCCCAAATAAGTTTTGATGCGGGTGAAAATTGGTCGACGTATCACAACCAACCTACTTCACAGTTTTATAGAGTTGTTACTGACAACCATTTTCCGTATCGGATATACGGTGCACAACAAGACAATTCAACCGTACGAATAGCGCATAGAACCAACGGTAGATTTATTACTGAAAGCGACTGGGAGTCTACTGCAGGAGGGGAGAGTGCCCATATTGCCGTTGACCCTACAAATGATGATATTGTTTATGGAGGTAGCTATGGCGGTTTTTTAACACGAGTAAATCATCAAACCAATGAAACCAGAGCTATTAATGTTTGGCCAGATGATCCTATGGGGCATGGTGCCGAAGATTTTAAATATCGTTTCCAATGGAACTTTCCGATACTATTTTCACCCAACAATCCCAAAAAATTATATGCAGCATCCAATCATTTACACGCAACTACCAATGAGGGTCAGTCTTGGGAAATTATAAGTCCTGATCTTACAAGAAACGACCCAAAAACACTAGGTCCATCGGGTGGCCCCATCACCAAAGACAATACCGGTGTTGAATACTACGGAACTATTTTCGCTGTGGCGGAATCTCCTAATGAAAACGGTTTGATTTGGACCGGTTCTGATGATGGTTTGGTACATGTTACCAAAGATGGGGGTAAAAATTGGCAAAACGTAACCCCTACCAATATGCCAGAATGGATGATGCTCAATTGTATAGAAATTGACCCTTTCAATAAAGGAGGTGCCTACATAGCGGGCACTAAATACAAAACAGGCGATTATAAACCATATATCTACAAAACAACAGACTACGGTAAGACTTGGAAACTCCTAGTAAACGGAATTGATAATGAAGATTTTACCAGAGCAGTACGTGCAGACCCCAACCGCAAAGGCTTGCTATATGCAGGAACAGAACGCGGTATGTATGTTAGTTTTAATGACGGCGTCAATTGGCAAAAATTTCAGTTGAATTTACCGATTGTACCTATAACCGATTTGGCCATTAAGAATAATAACTTAATCGCGGCTACACAAGGTAGATCATTTTGGATTATTGATGATTTGACTCCACTTCATCAGTTAACTACAAATTTAATCAGTCAAGATTTCTACCTATTTAAACCGCTTGATAGTTATCGAATTGGTGGTGGTAATGGGGCAACCTCAAAAACACAAGGCCAAAATCACAATGGAGGTGTGGCTGTTAACTTTTTTGTAACTGATACCGCTAAAACGGATACTATTTCGTTGGCGTTTTTTGACAAAAACAAACAACTAATCAAGAAATACTCCACACATCCCGACGAGGACGCCAAAGAAGAAAAACTAACGGTAAAACCAGGAAACAATCAGTTTAACTGGGATATGATGTACCCTGGTGCTGAAAAAGTAAAAGGAATGATTTTATGGTGGGCTTCTTTGAATGGACCGAAAGCCATACCTGGTGAATATAGTGTAACATTGGCAAAAAATGAGATCCGTAAATCGAGTGATTTTACTATTTTAAAAGACCCAAGAAGTGAGGCAACAACGCAAGACTTAGAGGCGCAATTCCATTTTATTAGTGATGTGAGAGATAAAATGACTGAAATTCACACTGCTCTTAAAAATGTAACAAAAATAAAAGCGCAAATTGCTCAGTTAAAAAAGGCTGCTGATAAAGACAAACACAAGGATGTACTGGAATTTGCCAATAAAATTTCCAAAGATGTAACTCGCATAGAGAATAACTTATACCAAACGAAAAGCAAGAGCAATCAAGACCCTTTGAATTTTCCTATTAAGTTAAACAACAAATTAGGACACTTAAATTCATTGACTTCAATGGGCAATTTTAAACCTACAGATCAGGCCATTGCTTTTAAAAATGAAATTACTGTATTAATAGATAAGGAGCTTGCTGACTTATATACCATTTTTAATGAAGACATTAAAGAGCTGAACAAAAAAGTAAAAGAGAGCAATATTGATCTAATCAAACTAGATTAAAATAATGGCATATCATGCTGAATGGATCGAAATAGTTCATGGTTGGGACTATTTCGATTCACTTAGTATTTTTAACAACTCTATAAAAACTACTTCATATTTCTATTTGTCACCCACATTCCGTAAAGTATACTGATAATCAATTTTGAGAGGAAAAATCGTTTCCATAGACCATCAGCAAAATTCGTTTCTTCTATGGCAGCCATGTCAAATTTAAAGATATCAGAAAAACTATTGATTAATAGTGATACTACAATCAAAAACACAAAAAATAAGAGGCTTATTTTAAGAGTGTTGGTCCAAAAAATAGTTGTTTTAATTTTATCAGAAAAGTTCATTATTTTAATTTTTGATTGTTATGATGTCTATCGTGATCGCGCTTTGTTTTTAGATCTAATTTTTTATCAAAAGCGTCTTGTAAATTAACCCCTGTTTGATTTGCCAAACACAAAACTACAAATAGTACATCTGCTAATTCTTCACCCAGATCTTTATTTTTATCACTTTCTTTTTCACTTTGCTCTCCGTAACGGCGGGCAATTATACGGGCTACCTCCCCCACTTCTTCAGTAAGCTGTGCCATATTGGTTAACTCATTGAAATAACGAACTCCATGCTCATTAATCCATTTATCTACTTGTTCTTGGGCATTTTTAATATCCATTATTCTAAGCTTTCTTTTAAGTTTGGCGTTTTGCTTTTACCAAAGAGTGTATGTAGCAATATAATTACTGCTCCCAATACGATGGAAACGTCTGCCATATTAAAAATTTCTGTCGCAAAAAAACCTAAGTCAACGTATAGAAAATCGGTTACCGAACCGTGTACTATTCTGTCAAACACATTGCCAATTCCACCTCCAATAACAAAACAAAAGCCTATCACTACTATTTTAGGATATTCGGTTCTCAACAGGGTCATACCTAACAACACAAACAACACTAAGGCTGGTATGAGTTGTAACACAATTCTTTTTGTTACTGGGCTCCAACTAGACCCAAAACTATAAGCCGCACCAGAATTCTCTACTTTAGTAAGTATTAAATTATGTTTAAGTACCTGAATTCTTTCGTTGGTATTAATGTTTTCTCTTACCATTTTTTTTGACAATTGATCACAACTAATATTTAAAAAGACTAACAGTAGAATTAACGAAATTCTAGTCACTGGTTTTAAATCCATTTTCATTCTTTATATGCCCTCAAATGTACTTTAAAAATTCTATTCTCGAAATCTCTTCTGCCCCTAAACTGGCCAAATGAGCGTTATATACCTGACAGTCAAGTAATTTATATTCTTTTCTTTTTAGCAATTCTACTAAAAATACAAATCCAAACTTTGAAGCATTAGACACCTTGCTAAACATACTTTCACCGCAAAAAACGGTTCCCAAATCAACACCATACAAACCACCAACAAGGGCATTATCTTGCCAAACCTCCACAGATTTGGCTATTCCCTGTTCATGCAATTTAATATAGGCCTGCTCCATTTCATCGGTAATCCAAGTCCCGACCTCTCCGTTGCGCTTTGCGTTTTTGCAATTTGCTATGACCGCTTTAAAATTAGTATTAAAGGTTGCTTTAAAAGTACCCTTACGAATAACCTGACGCATGCTTTTTGAAATTTTCAATTGCGAAGGAAATAAAACCATACGCGGGTCAGGACTGTACCATACAACAGGCTCACCTTCACTAAACCAAGGAAAGATTCCTTTTTTGTAGGCTAATTTTAGTCTTTCTGCTGACAAATCTCCACCAATAGCCAACAAACCATCTATTGACGCTTCTTCTACTGGGGGAAACCATAATTCATGTGATAACAAGTACATACTAAATTGAAAAATACAGCTTTTTACAACATAAAAAAAGCTTCTTAAGTAAGAAGCTTTTTTATTTATAATTGACATTTTAAACACCTCAAATCATAGAGACTGCCTTCGTTTCGTTACTGAATAACAGCACAACTATAGGTATTGATGTTTAGAATGGTAAATCGTCAGGTTCATTATCACTTACAGAGTCAGCTGGTTCAAACGCATCAACTGCTTCAACTGGTGGCACTCCTTGTGAGGCATCACCTTGAGCTTTTTCAATTCTCCATCCTTGGATAGAATTAAAATATTTAGCAACTCCTTCAGGGTTAATCCACTCTCTACCTCTTAAATTAATACTCACTTTTACAGGATCTCCAACAGCATAACTGTTTAAAGCATCTGTTTTATCTTGTACAAATTCTATCATCAACATTTGAGGATATTGTTCATCTGTGGTTACTACTAACTCACGTTTTCTAAATCCACTCGCTCCAAAAGTTTGAGTTTCACCTATTAATTTAATCTTTCCTGTAATTTCCATTTTCGCTTAATTGTTTATTAGAAGTACTTTCCAAGCACTTTCTACATCTTTATTTTCTAAATACTCTTGTGCAAATTTATGTTTTTCTTGTGTTTTTAACCCTAAATATTGTGGATTATCATTCAGGAAGTTATTAACATCTTGTTGATTGGGTACGGCTGCGACGTTTGCTAACATCCCTAAATTATTTCCGGTAAGTATGGTACTCTCTTTAATTTCATCAGATAGATTATCGACTCCAATGCCTAAGGAGGTTAATGGTTTCGGAATTTCAAAAAAACCAACATTAGCTCTTGAATAATAGCTTCCACCAGCTCTGGCAACCAAATCTAACTTTGTTTGATCAATCCGTTCTTCTTCATCTAAAAAAGCACGGTCAATATGCATTTTAACTACTTGACATACAATTAAATTACCAGCCCCTCCTTCTTCACCTAAGGCAACTATTTCATTCACTTTACATTCAAACTGAATTGGAGATTCTGCCACTCTAAAAGGGGCAACCAACTCTGATTTCAACATGGTAAATCCGGCTTTATCAAATTCATTGACTCCCTTAGGATACTCAGTACTTGAAAGTGACATTTGCTGAACAATAGCATAATTTACTACGTTTATAACTACCTCTTTTGTTGCTATTGCATTTTCTAAGGTGTGTTTTACCGTATTGTCTCTAACCCTTCTTGCGGGAGAAAAAATAAGGATGGGTGGGTTGGCACTAAACACGTTAAAAAAACTAAATGGAGACAAATTAGGATTCCCTTGCGCATCGATTGTACTGGCAAAAGCAATCGGTCTTGGAGCCACCGCACTCAGCAAATAACCATGTAATTTAGCCGTTGAAATTTTAGCTGGATCGATCGTTAACATAGGTTCTAATTTTAATGGTAAAAGTAATTATTATAAAGATACTATAATATCAAATCTTTTTTTTAGTTATATCAACAGATAATTTTATATTTGTTACAATGAATCTCCCTCAAAATAAGACCCTACTTCATTGGACACTCATTACAACCGCTTTTTTAGTGGTTGCTCTTATTTTATGGAATACCAATGTTTTCTTCCAACAGTTTAAACAAGAGGAACGAACTAAAATGGAAGTTTTAGCTTCGGCACTAGAAAACATGAACAAGGCCGATTTAGATGTAGACATTTCCCTTGAGAGTAAAATTATTGAGAGCAATAAAAACATCCCTATGATACTTATCAATAGAGATGATAAAATTGATAGTTGGGGGAATTTAGATTTTGAAAGAACTGCAGATTTTGATGATTTACCTACTCAAAAAAGGATGTATCTCACAGAGCAATTGGCAAAAATGAAGAGTGAAAATCAGCCCTTGCTGGTGATGAATGAAAATGAAATTGTATATCAAATTTACTACCGAGATTCTGATTTATTGAATAGGCTTCAGTATTACCCTTTAGCCTTGGTATTGATACTGCTCCTTTTCGGAACTGTTATTTACCTTGTTTTTAAATCGAATAAAGCTGCGGAAACCAATAAACTTTGGGCCAGTATGGCTAAAGAAACAGCACACCAAATAGGAACACCGTTATCCTCACTATTGGGGTGGGTTGAAATTTTACGTATGGAAAATGCCGATGAAAATACGGTAGTAGAAATAGAAAAAGACGTAGAGCGCCTCAATACCATTGCAGATCGTTTTTCTAAAATTGGGTCCATACCTAAGCTCACCAGACATGATGTGGTTTTAGAAACACAAAAGGCATTTGACTATTATAAATCAAGAAGCTCTAAACTCGTAGATTTTAACTTAAAAATCGGTAATAAAGAGAAAATCTACGCCATGATAAATACGCAACTTTTTAGTTGGGTGATAGAAAATCTGATCAAGAATGCTATTGACGCCATGCAAGGAAAGGGCAGTATTCATATGGAAATATCATCAAAAGATGATAAATACATTCAAATTGATATTTCAGATACCGGTAAAGGAATCCCTAAAAATTTATATAATAAAATATTCGATCCTGGATTTACTACCAAAAGGCGTGGTTGGGGATTGGGTCTTTCTTTAACCAAAAGAATTATTCAAGATTATCACGACGGAAGAATCTATGTAAAGAAATCGGAAGTTGGCAAAGGCACCACCTTCACGGTATTACTTACTGAATTGCTATAAGTTTGCCGCAATGGCATTTGCAATTTCTTGAAATTCAGTAGTGGTTAATGCAACTTTCTTTTTAAAATTTATATCCTCCATAGCATTCAACGGAATTAAATGTACGTGTACGTGTGGCACTTCTAGTCCGATTACAGACATTCCAACTCTTTTACATGGAACAGCTTTTTCTAATGCGATTGCTACTTTCCTTGAAAAATCGAACAACCCTTTATAGGTGGTTTCATCCAGATCAAATAACTTATTTACTTCTTTCTTTGGTACTACTAAAGTATGTCCTTTGGCATTCGGATTTACATCTAAAAAAGCAAAAAAATCGTCATTCTCTGCAACTTTATAACACGGTATTTCGCCCTTGATAATTTTAGTAAAAATAGAACTCATAATTAGCTTCTGCTTATTTCTAATATTTCAAATTTCATGACTCCGTTTGGCGCTTGTACTTCTGCAATATCACCAACAGACTTACCCAATAAACCCTTACCAATTGGCGAGTTTACAGATATTTTACCGCTTTTGAAATCAGATTCAGAATCCGCAACAAGGGTGTAATTAAACTCCATATTATTGCCTGTATTCTTTATTTTAACAGTTGACAATGCCAATACCTTTGAAACGTCTAACTGACTTTCATCAATCACTCGGGCAGAAGCAACTACATTCTTTAATTGCGCAATTTTAAATTCTAATAATGACTGCTCTTCCTTAGCTGCATGATACTCGGCATTTTCACTTAAATCACCTTTATCTCTAGCATCCGCTATTTCATTAGTAACCCGAGGTCGCTCAACATGCTCCAAGTGCTCCAATTCTTCTTTTAATTTTTTATATCCTTCGGCTGTATAGTATGATACTTTACTCATAATTCGTTCATTTTATATTATAATCAAAAAATCCCACACCTTTTATGAACTTGGAATGAGATTAGTTTGCTAAGGTACAAAATATTTTAATTTGATTACTAAATTAGTAACTTGCCAAAAAATTTCACTCTAATGAAGAAAGTAGCCATACTAGCACTATTAATCGGTATTATTTCATGCAATCCAACTGATGATGGCAATAAAATTTTACCAGACGTTCCGGTTAACGAAACTATTTTCTTAAACAATCCATCAAACAACAATCTACTGCTGGTTGGCGGATGGGTTGAAATTAATGGCGGCATCAAGGGTATTGTAGTGTATCATTCAAGTCAAAATAACTACTTGGCCTATGATTTGGCCTGTCCGCATTTAACACCAAGTGCCTGTACAAAAATGGTCATTGAGGATGGCTTGACCATGGAATGTACCTGTGATAACACGAAATTTGCATTAGCACTGGGTGGTGCTCCACAAAGCGGAACGCAATACGCAGCGAGACAATATAGAGCCACCAGAAATGGCGATACGTTAATAATCACCAATTTTTAGTTTTTATACTGCGCTAAGATGCTTATTTTTGTACAAAGCATTTAAATGAAAAATTACTTTTCTTCCGATTTTAAACTGGGCATACTTGGCGGAGGTCAATTAGGCAGAATGTTACTGGCCGAAACTCAAAAGTTCGACATCTACACCATCATACTAGACGCATCGGCAGAAGCGCCCTGTAAATCTATTTGCAATGAATTTCATCAAGGCAATTTGTTAGACTACGATACGGTCTATCAATTTGGTAAAAAAGTGGACGTCTTGACGATAGAAATTGAAAATGTAAATGTAGCAGCTTTAGAAGCACTTGAAAGTGAAGGAGTAACTGTATTCCCATCTTCTAAAACAATCCGCACTATACAAAACAAAGCCACACAAAAACTCTTTTATGTTGATCATTCCATCCCAACAGCTCCATTTTCACGCTTTGCCTACACTGACGAGTTAACAACGGCATTAACGCACGAGTCACTTGCTTTTCCTTTTGTTTGGAAAAGTGCGCAGTTTGGTTATGATGGCACCGGAGTGAAAATAGTAAAAAGCCATAAAGATCTTGAAGACTTACCAAATGTAGCCTGTGTTGTTGAAGATTTAGTGCCCTTTAAAACTGAATTAGCCGTTATTGTCGCTCGCAATGCCAATGGATCCGTAAAATCATATCCCGTTGTTGAAATGGAATTTCATCCAGAGGCGAATCAAGTTGAGTATGTAATTTGCCCAGCTAGAATATCCGATGAAATAGCAAAAAAAGCAGAAGCTGTTGCTTTAGAAGTTTCACAAGAATTTGAGCACGTTGGCTTATTGGCCGTTGAATTATTTCTAACACAAGACAATGAAATACTCGTCAATGAAGTTGCTCCAAGGCCTCATAATAGTGGACATTATAGCATAGAAGCTTCTTACACCAATCAGTTTGAACAGCACATTCGTGCCATTTTAAATTTACCCTTAGGTGACACCTCAAGTAAGGTTGCTGGAGTTATGGTAAACCTTGTTGGGGAAGAAGGGCATGTAGGTAATGTTGTTTATAAAAATATGGAAACCATTTTGGAGATGCCTGGTGTTACACCACATGTTTATGGAAAAAAACAAACCAAACCTTTTCGGAAAATGGGTCATATTACTATTGTTAATCAGGACATCGACAAGGCTAGAGAAATTGCTCAAAGCGTAAAAGAAATTGTAAAGGTAATTAGCAAATAAAGACATAATGATTTATCAAGGCGTTCTAAAAAAAATGCAAACGGAATATTTAAATCCCATTCAATATTATCTAGATATGGGATCCGATTTCGTCAATGTGAATCAGTTATTAGATAAGGAGCTACAGATCGATTTTGTAGCTTATGAATGCCTGAATTGCCATTTAAATAAAAAAATATACCGCCAGGGATTTTGCAAAAGCTGCTTTTTTGAAATTCCGCAAGCTGCTGATTGGATTATGCGACCCGAATTAAGCACAGCTCATCTCGACAAAGAAGATAGAGACTTAGCCTATGAAAAACAAGTTCAATTGCAACCCCACATCGTTTATTTAGCCAACTCTAGTAATGTAAAAGTGGGAGTTACTAGAAAACAACAAGTACCTACACGTTGGATAGATCAAGGCGCACATGAAGCCATTGAAATGGTAGAAGTTCCAAATCGCTATTTAGCCGGCATTACTGAAATTGCTTTAAAAGAGCATGTCTCTGATAAAACCAACTGGCGTAAAATGCTCACTAATGACATTGAAGACGTCGATTTAGTTCAAGTAAAAGAAAAACTATCGGCATTCCTACCAGACGAAGCCAAATCCTATTATCTAGAACAGAATTCAAAGGAGACGCATATCGAATTCCCTGTTATACAGTACCCGGAAAAAGTACAAAGTCTAAACTTAGAAAAATCGAAAAGCTATACAGGCATTTTAAAAGGAATTAAAGGACAGTATTTTATCTTTGAAGACAATACAGTTTTTAATATTCGAGGAAATGAAGGATTGGTAATATCGCTACAAATAGCTTAAAGAACTTGTCAATTTTAAGAAACGTTTAGTAAACGCCTCAAATTTTGAGGAAAAAGAAGTCATTAAAATTAAACAAGAAACTTATATTATTTGCTTATACTTTTTTTTAGCAATTTTGAAAATCATAGCAATTTTCCCATCTCTAGTTAGTAGCACTTTTTCCTTTTCTTACAAATAAGAGGAGAAAGTAAAATATAAGTCTCTTGTTTAATAACCCAAATAATCAACTAACTTCTAACACCACAAAGTTGCAGCAATTGAGTCTTGTGCACAAGAGGAAAAATCCTAAATTTAAAAGGGGTTTTCCCTATTTAAAAAAAGGGGAAAATCCCCTTTTTTATTGTGGACAATTATTGGTAATTTGCAGTAACATAAATCCTTAACCCAATAATCATGAAAAATACAAACATCAAATTCAAAAAGATCAGCTCCGTTTTTTTACTGAGCACACTATTTTTAACACTTATTTTTTCGTGTGAAAAAATGCCCGAACACGAAACTGATACCATCACTCAGGAAGACATTCAAGCAATGAAGAAAGATCATATTATTGAATTAAAAGATGCTGTAAAAATGCATGATACTTATGAAAAAGACCGAGTGAAATTACTAAAAGACTCACTTAAGAAAAAATACGGAGCTAATTTTAATGACACCCAGTCTGTGTGGTTTGATATTAAAACTATCAAAGCCTATTTAAAGTATTTGGAGACATACGCAAGTGATGCCGAAGGCTTACAATTTTATTTTAGTGTATATCCAGACAATGGAGACAAACAAAAAAATCATCAAACATTTTTTGTGGCTCCAACTATAAGCAATGTATACCAAGGTGACACCATACAGTCAGGTTATACTAAAAAAGATGGTAAAAGAATCTTTTTATATGACGCTTTTAAAACCCGGAACAACCAAGCATCTTACATGCAAAAAGCAAGCTTCTTGAAGCTTTTACAAGATGGCGATGACGATGGATATCTATTTAACAATGGGGTCGGAAACCCTCCATTTAACGGTAATTAAAAAATAAAATTTGACCATAGAATTTATTAGACATACAGTATTGGGTAGCGAATTGCTTTCAGCGATTGTAGGTACCATTTATTTTTACAAGTATAAAAATACCCATTTAAAGTATTTTTTATACCTACTTTGGTACATTACCTTCACTGAATTTTTTTCCAAATTTGTTGCAAGTAAAACTGGATTTCTGATTTTTTATACCGATGAAAATGGTAACCGCTACACGTTGTGGTTTTACAACTTATTAAATTTAGTAACCTTTACCACGTTGGCTTATGTTTATTTTAACTATTTAAAAACCAAAGTATTTAAAAATTGGATCAAAGTATTTGCCTTTATTTACGTTACAGTATATGCTGTAAATTGGGTGTTTATTCAAGATTTTAATCAAGAAAATTCTGAATTACCGCGCGTACTTGGCTCCTTATTTTTAATTGCAACCATTATATTTTATTTTATAGAACTTTTAAAGTCCGAAAAAATAGTGCTGTTTCATAAAATGCTACTGTTTTGGATTAGTGTGGGCTTACTACTATTTTATTCAGGCACCATTCCCTTTGCGTTAAAATGGAATGGCTATGCCCTTTTACCAGGGGTACACAAACTGTTTTTAATTGTGTATGTGTTGGCAATTACTATGTACTTACTATTTACATTCGGTTTTATATGGAGCAAGAAAGAGTAACATTAATTATCATCATTACTACCATAGTGGTCCTAGTCTTTACTATTGCCATGGTTACTTTATTTGCCATTTTTCAACAAGAAAAAAATAAGTTATTGGTAGCAAATAAAGGCTTACGTGATTTGGTGAATGATGAAACTAGTTTAGACATTTAATTTTTAATCGATTTAAAATGTCAGTAGAATTGTCAGTCTCATTTATAAGAAACTCCATAAAATATGCGGAGCTGATTGCGGCGCTGGCAGGTACTTTTTATTATTTCAAATACCAACATACTGCTGTCAAACTCTTGTTACCACTTTTATGGCTAATAACGATCACTGAATTTGTTAGTTTATTTTTAATTAGTAACGACCTGCTCCTTTATACAGATGCACAAGGAACTAAGTACAACCTATGGATTGTAAACTTGCTATATGTGATCTATTTCCCCGTTCTGCTTTATATTTACTTTAAAGAAATTAAAAATACCACATTTAAAGTGTGCATTCAAATTTTCACAGTTGGCTATTTAGTAGTCTCGGCTATCAACTGGATTTTTATTCAAAATTTCATCACAGAATGGTCTGAATTACCCTTTATTGTTGGCTCGCTCGCAATCATCATTGCGGTTGTATTCTATTTTGTAGAACTATTAAAATCGGATAAAATAATTGTTTTTCACCGCACTTTATTATTTTGGGTAAGTATTGCACTCCTATTATTTCATGCCGGAACCATTCCTTTTTCCATAAAAATAAACGGCTATGCTCATATTCCCGGCACCCACCAATTATTTCTAATTTTGTATGTTTTAGCGATACTCATGTATCTAATACTTGCTTTTGGATTTATTTGGAGCAGGAAAGAGTAAAATGAACTATTATTAAGAAACATTATTACAACTCATTTGACTCGAAATAGTTACTTTTAATGCATTATGGAACAAGGAGGAACAACGATAGTTATTTTAATCACAACACTAACCGTGTTATTATTAATCGTTGTGATTATAATAATCTTTAGCATTTTTCAAAAGAGAAAAATTGCTTTTTTACAAGAACAAAAAGAAGCGAAGCAACGTTTTGATGATGAAATTGTAAAATCACAATTAGAAACACAGGAACAGACCTTACAAAATATTAGTTGGGAATTGCATGATAATGTTGGGCAGCTATTATCTGTTGCAAAAATGCAGTTAAATATACTGCAGCCAAGTCTTTTAGAAAATCAAAAAGGAATCGTAAATGAAACAGGAGAAATCATTTCTAAAAGCTTGCAAGAAATCAGAACACTTTCAAAACTATTAAATCCCGAAGTGGTCAAAAATATTGGTTTAGAAAAATCAATTGAACTCGAATTACAGCGTTTCAATCGGTTAAATTTTTTAAAGGCTACTATAGAAATTATAGGTACACCTATTGAAATAAATCAAAAAGATGAGATTATTTTATTTAGAATATTACAGGAATTCTTGTCCAATACGGTCAAACACTCTAAAACAACGCGTTTAGAAGTTATATTGACATACACTTCAGAAAAGTTAACAATTAAAGCAGAAGATTTTGGAGTTGGTTTTGACGAAGAAAAAATTCAGAAAGGTTCTGGTCTTATCAATATGAAAAGTAGAGCAAAGCTGATAAACACAGATTTTTCTTTAATCTCTGAAAAAGATAAAGGAGTTTCATTAACTTTAGCCTATCCATTCAATTCAACTCAATGAAAAAATATACTGTTGCCATAGTTGATGATCACTTACTATTTGCAAAGTCTTTAAAAGGTTTAATAAATACTTTTGAAGAGTTTAATGTAATTTATCATGCAATGAATGGTTCAGAATTAATTGAAAAGCTAGAAAGTATTTCAAACATTCCTGACGTTGTTTTAATGGATATCAATATGCCGATTATGAATGGATTGGAAACTACCTATTGGCTCAAAAAAAATCACCCCAACATAAAAGTCTTGGCGTTATCAATGGATGATGACGAAATGTTAATTATAAAAATGATCAAAAAAGGTGCACGTGGTTATTTATTAAAAGACATTCATCCAGATGAATTGCGTGACGCACTCAACGAAGTAATTATTGAAGGGTTTTATCATACCAAACGCGTTTCTAGGACCATTCAAAAATCGATGACTTCAGAAATTAAAGATCAATCAGAAATTTCGGGTAATGAACTTACTGTATTAAAACTAGCCTGTACCGAAAAAACATATAAAGAAATGGCAGGCGAAATGTACCTGAGCCCAAAAACCATTGATGGTTATAGAGAATCTTTATTTAAAAAAACGGGCGCTAAAAGTCGCGTTGGCTTAGTAATGTATGCAATCAAGCACGGTATTCATGAGATTTAGTTAACTGTCAAGATCTATTTCTTCTCCTAATTGAAGGTTAAACCTTTTTCTAAACAACCCAACAAACAAATACAACAATGGTGTGTCTAATGCCGCGACCAATACTTTAAACATGAATCCGCTTAGCAACAACCCATAAAACATACTCCAAGGAAGTACTTTAAAAGAACAAAGTAAAACCAATACCGTTAACGTATCTACAAATTGTGAAGTAAAGGTTGAAAAGTTATTGCGCAGCCATAAATGTTTGCCCTTCGTATACGCTTTCCAGAAATGAAAAATTCTAATATCTATAAACTGTGCAAATAAATAAGCCAGCATTGATGCCTGTACAGCTATTGGCGAAAGTCCAAAAACTTCAGTAAATATTTTATCACTAACAGGAGATGAACTAATTGCAGGAACGCTATTGGCAATATAGATAATGCTCATAGAAAAGAAGGAAGCAAAAATACCTACTGTAACTACTTGATTTGCCTTTTTCTTACCATAAATCTCAGAAATAACATCTGTAATTAAAAAGGTGATTGGGTAGGGCAAAATCCCAACAGAAATCTCAAAACGAAAAAGCCCAAAGGGATTCCAATAAAAAAATTTCTGAAATATTAAGTTCGAAACTACTAAAGATGTAATAAATAGTGCAGCCAAAACCAAATAGATTTTTTGCGCTTCAATTTTTTCTGATACCTTCATAAGTTAATTGCTAAAATATAAAATAATTGTTAGTTACAATTTTCTTATTTTTGTGACGCACTAAAAAATTCAAGCTACATGCACGCATATATTTTCCCTGGTCAAGGCGCACAATTCTCAGGAATGGGTCTTGATATCTACGAAAAATCTCCTGTTGCCCAGGAATTATTTGAAAAAGCAAATGAAATTTTAGGATTTCCGATTACCGACATAATGTTTGAAGGTACCGATGAACAATTGAAAGAAACTAAAGTAACACAACCGGCTATATTTTTACACTCGGTTGCGCTTACAAAAACATTAGGTGATCATTTTAGTCCAGACATGGTTGCGGGCCATTCATTGGGAGAATTTTCTGCGCTTGTAGCAAACGGCACCTTGCATTTTGAAGCTGCTCTAAAATTAGTTCACCAACGAGCATTGGCCATGCAAAAAGCCTGTGAATTACAACCCTCTACTATGGCGGCAGTGCTCGGTTTAGATGACCATATTGTTGAAGAAATTTGTGCCGAAACTCCAGGGATTGTTGTTGCTGCTAATTACAATTGTCCTGGACAATTAGTTATTTCAGGAGAAATAGCAGCCGTCAATACCGCTTGCGAACGTTTAACTGCAGCGGGGGCGCGACGTGCATTGGTTTTACCTGTAGGTGGTGCATTTCACTCACCATTAATGGAACCTGCACGTGAAGAACTTGCAGCTGCGATAGAAAACACCACGTTCAATGAACCACTTTGTCCTATTTATCAAAATGCAACAGCCACTGCGGTAACAAGCGCTGCTAGTATTAAAAATAATTTAATCGCCCAATTGACAGCCCCAGTTAAATGGACACAATCAATACAGCAGATGATTTCCAATGGAGCTACCGAATTTACAGAGGTTGGTCCAGGTAAAGTTTTACAAGGTTTAATGCGAAAAATTGATCGAAATGTCACAGCTAATGGTGCCGTTTTTGAAGAATCTTAATTGATTTTAGTTGCGTGAAAAAAGATATTAATATTCCAAAAGTTGATGGTGTTTATATGGCCATTACACATGAGTATAATACAACGTTCAAAACAAACGATTGGAATGCTTATTTGATTAATGAAAAAGAAGAAGCTCTTGAAGTGATTTTAATCGTATCCCATGGTTTTGACGATACGCTTAAAACATCGATTATGCGTCATAAATTAGATACCTTACCTGCAAAGTCTGGAGCAAAAATTGAATTAATGCAAGATGAAGTTTTAAAACTCAACAATGAATTCAAACTGACTTTTTTTGCTGACAATAAACTCTACGAAAAAACATTTCTATTCAAGAAAAATACGATTAAGGAAAGTGCCTTGCGAATGATAAAAATTCTAAATAAAAAAGGAATTGTTGTCAAATAGGTCTGTAGCAACTACAACTTAGCCGATTGATTTACAGCTGTTGTTTCAAATTCATTTAAATCTACTCGATACAGGCCATCAGAAGCACTCAATGTATAATTTTCATCTTTCAAACCACCTAGAATATACAGCTTTTCATCGGCATATTGCAACTCAGCGGCACTTAAAAACAAATTGATACTGTACTCTTTTAGTTCCTTAGTAATACAATTAAAGCTAGCTAACTTTCCATTTTCAAAGAGATATACCATATTATTAGCATGGGTTATGGCCGGTTTGTTAAAATCGGAAAACAACACGCCTTCTCGTGCCCATTTCCCAGAGATTAAATCAAACGATTCGATCTCTTTGAGTGGTTTTTTGTTAAATCCACCAAAGGTGTAAATTTTATCATTTATGAGGATGCCTCTGGTTTCTTTCGCACTAGGCATGGTTGCTAAATCATACCATAAACCAGACTTAAGGTTGTACATGTGTACTTTATTTGAGTATACCTTTTGTCCGTTATTCTTTTGTTTAATGGAACCTCCTAATACTATAAGATTATCCTTATACAAAAAAGATTCAAAATTTGCTGCCTGATGCGGATTGGTATCATCAACAATAACCGTATTGGTTTTTAAGTCTAACACTTCTATCTTATCATCTAAATATTCAAACGCACCATTTCTAGAGACCCTTTTACCACCTAATACATAAATTTTATCTCCATACAAGTTAATGTTGTGATTCGCTCTTTTTCTAAAATTTAGATCACTTGTTTCCCAACTATCAGAATGGATGTTATATAGCAAAAGGTCTCCTCTATACATTTTGGTTGAAAAATTGGCTCTCGTTTTATTTAGAAACTCGATAAAACTGATGTCTGGATTGTTTTCCAATGTTTTTAAATTTTCATCAACTTGATAGGAGACATCTCCTCCTATTATATAAATTATATCGTCTTTTATTACTGAACCAAAGGCATACCTTCCATTTTTCATGGAGGTCAGTTTGTTAAATTGTATATCAGATTTTAATTTTTTGTTAGCAACAACTTGAATTTCTTCTAAAGTATTGACCTGGGGTGTTAAATAAACCAAATACTTGCTTTTGTCTTTAACATATGGCAATCCTTGTTTTTGATAATTTATATGTGAAAAATAGATCGTATCGTTTTCACTTAAGTTAGCTGTAGTTTTAATTTTAAACTTTCCCCTAGTGTTGGTCAATGTGCCTTGTTGACTCTTATTGATATAAACATGTACAGCATCAATAGGTTGATTTGTACGAGCATCAAATACAATGCCCTCAATGTTTTGTGCATAGGAGGTGTAAATAGTAAAAGAAAATACCATTACTAAAATAAGAGTTCTCATAAGGTCAGTTTCATTATTATCATCAAAAATTATACCTAACTATCTAGTCAGTTAGTTTAAATACTATCGGCTATGATCAACCTGTCGTTTCATCATTTTCATGATCTTCCAAATCTTTAGTTAAATCTAATGCCCTAAAAGAAGGGGAAACAATTCCTGTTGTTAATACTGTAATTAAGGTCATTGTTCCTCCAAAAACTACAGCTGTGACTGTTCCCATTAATTTCGCCGTAAGTCCGCTTTCAAAAGCCCCTAGTTCGTTTGAAGAACCTACAAACATTGAATTTACTGAAGCGACTCTACCGCGCATGTTATCGGGTGTTTTAAGTTGTAAAATTGTTTGTCTGATCACCATAGAAACACCGTCTGTAACACCACTAAAGAACAAGGCCACAATAGATATCCAAAATGTAGTTGACACACCAAAAGCAATGATACAAACTCCAAATCCAAAAACAGCCACTAATAATTTCAATCCTGCATTTTTACTAATTGGCATATACGCCGTTAACAACATGGTTAAAAAGGCCCCAACTGCTGGTGCTGCTCTTAATGCACCAAACCCTTGCGGCCCTACTTGTAATATGTCTTGTGCATAAATAGGAAGCAAGGCAATGGCCCCTCCAAAAAGGACCGAAATCATATCCAAAGTAATGGCACCAAATATAGCTTTGGTAGTGTACACAAATTTAATTCCTTCCTTCAAACTCTGAAAAATTGGCTCTCCAATTTTCGGATTTAAAATGGGCTTTCGCTTTATAAAAAACACTAAAAACAAAGAAGTTAAAACCAAACCAAATACGACAGACAATGACCAATGTACCCCAATTAAATAAATTAGATATCCCGCAAAAGCAGGCCCAATAACAGATGCCATTTGCCAAGTTGAGCTGCTCCAAGTAGCGGCATTGGGATAGAGTTTTTTCGGAACAATCAATGCGATTAAAGAAAATATGGTAGGCCCAAAAAAGGAGCGTAAAAACCCTCCAAAAAATACCAATGCATAAATAGCATATAAAACAGTTGTCTGGTCCCAACCTTCAATAAAAATGGGCCAAGTAAGCAGAAACAATCCCAAACTAATTAAAGAAAAAGCGGCAATACAGATCGCTAACAAATTTCGTTTTTCCTTTTGATCTACAATGTGCCCAGCAAAAAGCGCCATGGAAACCGCTGGTATGACTTCCATTAAACCAATAATACCTAATGACAACGGATTTTTAGTGATGCTATAAACTTGCCATTCTATGATAATAAATTGCATTGACCAGCCAAAAACAAGCACAAATCGTACTAATAAAAAAATATTGAACTCTTTAATGCGCAAAGACGCATAGGGGTCTTTTTTACTCATTTTAACTTAATTTCATATCCATCAGAATCGCAAATGTTTGGTTAATATCTGCTTCTTTAACCACTATGGACATTTCATGTGTAGTAGAAATTATTTCTTGTACCGGAATATCGGCCCAAGCCAATTGTTTCAATATAAAATAATAAACACCCGACTGTTCTAGATTTGTCTTCGGTAGTTTGATGGTAACTGAGGCTAAGTCAACCAAAGACCAAAGTACTTCCTCCTCTTTAAAAATACTGTCAATTTTATCTTTCAAACTGGAACTAGCAACTATATTCGTTTCAAAAACACCTTGTGAAACAGTAAAAAAACTATCGTTCTCAATACCTACGTCACTTAACAATTGCGCTATTTTCTTTAGTAAGGTTACCGAATTTTTAAACGTATAATCACATAAATCAGATCGAACAATAAAATCACCCGAAGACAAGGCAATTTTCCGAACGTTCTTTCGAACCTTCAAAACACTAGATGGAGACAACCTATTGATTGCCATCATGATAGCGCCAGATTTCACTTCCTTTTTTAATACTTGCTCAACTTCGGGTTGTATAATTCTAGCCAAGGATGAAACGTTTATCAATTTGTCATACAACGCCTCTTCAATAAATGGTGTTTTATTGATAATAGTCGTTACTGCTTCTTGTATAGTCTTCATGTTTAAATTTAAACCATTTGTAATAATTTGTAAAAATAAAACAAATAATTGTACATAAAATACAATCTTATGATTTTTGGTGAAAATTTAATTTGAACATATGATAGTTTTAAAATTTGGCGGAACATCTGTAGGAAGCGCTACTAACATTAAGAAAGTAGCGGCTATTGTCAACAACTGTAATGAGCGAATGATTGTTGTACTTTCAGCCGTTTCCGGTACCACAAACGCCTTGGCGAAAATCCACACTCTTTTATCGGAAAATAAGAAGAACGATGCCAAGGATGTAATTGATCAATTAGAATTAAATTACCTCGACTTACTCGATGCCTTATACACTTCTGAATATCATCAATTAAAAGCATTAACGTTTATTCGGAATCGCTTTGATCATTTAAGAACATTAGCAGCTAATGACGAAAATGAAATTTTAGCTCAGGGCGAACTTATTTCAACGCACCTATTCCAGCTTTATTTAACAGAATTAAATATAGACTCTGAATTACATACTGCCTTTGGTTTTATGTCTATTGATAAAAATGGAGAACCAGAAACTTCCAAAATCAAAAGCAAATTAAGTGAGATACTACTAAAAAGCACAAAAAACATCATCATCACACAAGGTTTTATTTGTCACGATCAAGATGGTAACATCGCAAATTTAAAAAGAGGAGGCAGTGATTATAGTGCCTCGCTTATTGGGGCGGCTATAAAGGCTAAAGAAATTCAAATTTGGACCGATATTGATGGGATGCACAATAATGATCCTCGTTTTGTTGAAAACACCTTTTCAATAGATGAAATATCATTTGACGAGGCTGCTGAATTGGCTTATTTTGGAGCTAAAATATTGCATCCACAAAGTGTTATTCCTGCAAAAGAAAATAATATTCCCGTTTTATTAAAAAATACATTTAACCCCAATGGTAAGGGGACCATCATAAAAAATTGCAGTAGTAGTATTGGTGTAAGAGCAATTGCCGCAAAAGACGGTATTATTGCCATGAAAATAAAATCCTATCGCATGCTAATGGCGTATGGTTTTTTAAAGAACATTTTCGAGGTTTTCGAAAAATATCAAACGGCTATCGATATGATTACTACCTCGGAGGTAGCAGTATCACTAACTATTGACAACCCCAAGCATCTTGAAAAAATTACACAAGAATTAAATAGTTTTGGGAAGGTTGAAATAGATACAAACATGAGTATTATATGCTTGGCTGGTGATTTTTCTCAAAACGAAAAAGGGGTGAGCGCCAAAGTTTTGAGTTGTCTGGAAAATATTTCAATACGTATGATTTCTTATGGCGGTAGCAACTACAACATTTCTTTATTAGTTGATACTAATGATAAAATTGAGGCCTTGAATTCTCTGAACAAAGGGTTGTTTAGCACCACACCACAACTACTTCAAGAAGTATAACTAATCTAAGATTTCTGTTAGTTTTGCAAATATGGCTTTGGGATCTTTTCCCTCATAAAGTATTTTATAGACAGCATCTATAATAGGTGTTTTGGCTTCATTCTTTTGTTTGATTTGATAAGAACTTTTAGTGGCGTAATACCCTTCTGCAACCATACTCATTTCAAGCATGGCAGACTTTACGGTATAGCCTTTACCAATCATATTACCAAACATTCTATTTCTACTAAAAACAGAATATCCAGTAACTAATAAGTCACCCAAATAAGCAGAGTTATTAATATTCCGCTTCATTTTATGCACTTTTTTTATAAAGCGTTTCATCTCTCGGATGGCATTACTCATTAAAACAGCTTGAAAATTGTCACCATACCCCAATCCATGAGCAATACCAGCGGCAATGGCATAAATATTTTTTAACATGGCTGCATATTCAATACCAATAATATCATCAGATGTTTTTGTATTAATATACCTGCTAGCCAATTTTTTTGCAATAAATTTGGCCTTTTTATTGTCTTTACACGCTATTGTTAAATAGGATAGGCGTTCTAAAGCCACCTCTTCAGCATGACAAGGTCCAGAAATAACACCAATATCTTCAAAAGGAATGTTATATGTTGTATAAAAATGATCGCCTACGATAAGCCCTGTTTCTGGAACAATCCCTTTAATCGCTGAAAAAATAACTTTTCCTTTTAATGGAGTCTTTAATTTAGCCAACTCACCACTTAAAAATGCTGATGGTACTGCAAAGATTAAATAATCTGCATAGTCTACCATCTCATCAATATTAGTGGACAAAAACAACTGATCCGTATCAAATTCTACCGAGCTTAAATAACTTGGGTTGTGTTTGTTTCGTTTAATATGTTCAACGGCATAACTACTGCGCATATACCAACCAATTTCATCAATGTTTTCTGATAACATTTTTACAATGGCCGTTGCCCAGCTACCGCCTCCAAAAACTGCTATTTTAGAATCTTTATTCATCTTGCTTTTCGGCTAATTTTCGTTCAAGTTCTGCTTGAAACTCTTCCATTACTGGTTTTACTGTACTCTCAGGTAAATCGGCAATTCGTATATACATCAAGCCATCAATCGCATTATTAAATTTAGGATCAACATTAAATGCTACCAAACGAGCATTTTGTTTTACATATTTTTTTAATAATACCGGCATCCGCAAACTACCAGGCTCTAATTCATCAATAATTTTATCAAATTTTACCATATCCGCCTGACTCTCATCAAATACAAAATCTTTGTCGGCATCATTCAGCTTTACCTTATACTCTTTCTTAGGGTGAATATACTGGGCTAAATATGGGTCGTAATAATGCGATTTCATAAACTCTATCATTAGCGACTTTGAAAAATTGGAAAACTGATTACTGATACTTACCCCTCCCATTAAATACTTATATTCAGGGTATCTTAATGTCACATGTACAATTCCTTTCCAAAGTAAAAATAAAGGCATCGGTTTTTGCTGATATTCCTTGATTATAAAAGCACGTCCCATTTCAATAGTCTGTTCCATCATGCTGTATAATTCAGGCTCAATCCTAAACAAGGTGTTAATGTAAAAACCATTGATCCCGTGTTCTTTATAAATATTTTTCCCTAACCCCATTCTATAGGCACCAGCAACGACGTTTGTACTGCTATCCCATAAAAACATATGATGGTAGAACGCATCATACTCATCTAAATCAATACTATTATTTGTGCCTTCACCAACCGCTCGAAAAGTAATTTCTCTCAATCTACCTAATTCACGTAATATGTTGGGGATTTGCGGACTTGCAGCAAAAAAAACTTCATAATTCTTACTTACTAATAATCGTGATTCGTTCTCTCTAAGTTTTTCAACCTCTTTAATCATTTTCTCAGAAGGAACTGGCGCAATAATATCTTTAGGATGTTTAGGTAATTTTAAGTTTGGAACCTTAATCAAACGGCTATCAGGCTTAAACGGATTGGCAAGCATATAGGTTTTCTTTCGAATAAACGAATGAAAATCGTCAATGTTTTCATGCTCCTCCTGATCCTTAACAGAAATCGCCTTACCTATGCGTACTTGGATAACACGCCCCCCTTGAGTGAGCACTTCTGACGGTAGTTTTGCCGTTCTAAACGTATCACTAATCTTAGATAAGATGTAAAACAACCGACTATTCTTGGCGTGAAAATAAATAGGAATTATTGGTACTTTGGCCCGGTGAATTAGCTTAATAGCACTCTCTTCCCAAGGCTTATCAACTATTAATTTTCCATCTTTATAGGTTGACACTTCCCCTGCCGGAAAAATTCCTAAAGGAAACCCATCATTTAAATGTTGCAGGGCGTTTTTAATACCAATTACACTTGAATGTGCATCCTTTCTATCTTCAAAAGGATTTACCGGTAATATATATGGTTTTAATGGCTCAATTTTATGCAGTAAAAAATTAGCCATAATTTTATAATCAGGTCTTTTTTCAGCCAATAATTTCAGCAATAAAATACCGTCAATTCCTCCCAAAGGGTGATTTGATACACTTATAAATGCGCCGTCTTTTGGGATGCGTTTTAAATCCTCTTCTGGTATTTTAAACTGTATCTGCACTTCATCAAGAATTGCATTTAAAAAAACAATATCGCTCTTATCTTTATGCTTATCATAAATCCTGTTTAATTTGGAAATACGCAAAACCTTTAGCACTACCCAACCAACAAAAGTTCCTAAAAACCCATATTTGTCAAATTTTATAACTTTAGCTATTTCTTTAGCTGATACTAAACCCATTTGGTTTTTTTTGAGACTTCCAAATATAGATAATTCTATTTAATTACTATTTGAACTGTTTCTTTGGTTAATTGTTTTAGCAACACAAGATTATCTTTTTCAATCTTTTCAATAGCTTCAATAGTAAAGTGCCGAATGGTAAATAAAGAGACTCCTTTTATAAAATCTATTTTAAATTGGCCTTTCAGCGCTTTTAACAAATCGTCAAATTTGTTGTACTTATCTTCTAAACAAATTGAAAAACTAATTGCAGAATTTTGGATCACATTTACCTTCATTTTACAATTATGTAGCAAACTAAATACTTCACTTATATTTCGCTCCACAATAAATGAAAAGTCTAAGGTTGAAATTGATAATAATAGTTGATTTTTCTTTACAATAAAACAGGGAATTTCAGGAAAAATATGGACACCTCGACTTACTTTTGTGCCATTTAGTTTTGGTTTTACAAACGACTTTACATATAGAGGTATTTCCTTTTTTTGTAATGGCTGTAAGGTTTTGGGATGTATTACCGAAGCACCATAAAAGGCTAATTCTATCGCCTCTGTATATGAAATTTGCTGTAGTAAGCTTGTTTCCTTAAAATAACGAGGATCGGCATTTAATACCCCTTCAACATCTTTCCAAATAGTAACACTTGTAGCATTTAAACAGTAAGCAAAAATGGCGGCAGTATAATCAGAACCTTCCCTACCAAGCGTTGTAGTAGTGCCGGATCCGTCACTAGCTATAAAACCTTGAGTTATTATTAATTTTTCAGGATTGACCTTGCTTAGAATTCTTTGTTCCGTTTGTTGCCAATCCACTTTCGCGTCGCGATAATAACTGTCGGTAACTATCAGTTCTCTAACATCTAACCAGGTATTTTCTATTGCAACATGTGTTAAATAATGACTGACAATCTTTGTTGAAAACAATTCAGCAAAACTCACTAATTGGTCATAAACATAGCTGTAATTTTTAGACTTATTTTGAATCATAAATTGATTCATTTCCCTAAATAAAAGATCCATTTCGTCATAGACAGGATGATTTTTACTTACAAACAACGCCTCGGCAATCGTATAGTGATACGCTTTTACTTCTGCCATTAACAGTGGCAACTCATCAGATTTATGAACGTAAGAGTTGGTCAATTTTTCGAAAGCATTGGTCATTTTACCCATTGCAGAAATCACCAACAAAACATCATCATACCCCACTTGTTGCAATACGTTCACAAGGTTTTTCACACCACTAGCGTCTTTTATAGATGCCCCGCCAAATTTAAATATGTACATTAATTAATATTAGATATGTAGTTTTTTATTCCTTCTTCATCCAAATGTACAACATGCCAATTTCTTAAAACATTTGCTCCTTTCTTTTCATATAGGTTGATGGCTTTTACATTCCAGTCAAGCACTTCCCAGTTGATACGCTTCACCCCTAAACTTTGTCCATATCTAACTACCTCATCTAAAAGCGCAGTTCCAATCCCCAAACCTCTCATGGCCCTATTAACTACCAAATCTTCTAAATGCAATGCCACCCCTTTCCAAGTAGAATAACGATTGTAAACCAAAGCAATTCCTTCAATCTTAGTGTTTACTTCTGCAACGAAACAAACAAATGCTGGTTCATTTTCAAATCCATCTTTTTGTAAGTCTTTCACTGTAATTTCTACGGCCTGCTCTTCTTTTTCAAAAATGGCTAGCTCCTTTATTAAATTAAAAACCTGTGGCATATCGTCTTTGACGGCCCTTCTAATTGTAAAATTCATGTGATTAAAATATCATCAAAGATAAATGAATGTGACTTAACTAGCCTAATTTATATTGGATGAAAACAATATAGTTTATTAAAAAATACGATATTTGCAAACAACACAACACGACATATTGCTATGCAAAAACACACTACTTTAGGAGAGTACATTATTGAAAATCAAGAACATTTTAAATATTCTTCAGGAGAACTTTCTCGATTAATAAATTCCATCCGTTTAGCGGCAAAAGTTGTAAACCACGAAGTTAACAAAGCGGGTTTAGTAGATATTTTAGGGAATGCCGGAGACACCAATATTCAAGGTGAAGATCAGCAAAAGCTAGATGTTTATGCCAATGAAATCTTTATGGAAACCCTAAAAAATCGTCAGATTGTTTGTGGTATTGCGAGTGAAGAGGAGGATGACTTTGTGACTATCTCTGGAAATGACAAAAAGAATAATAATAAATATGTAGTTTTAATAGATCCACTTGACGGATCGTCAAATATTGACGTAAATGTATCTGTTGGAACCATCTTCTCTATTTATAGAAGAGTTACAAAACCTGGTACCCCAGTGCAACTAGAAGATTTTTTGCAAGAAGGGAATAAACAGGTTGCCGCGGGTTATATAGTTTATGGAACCTCCACTATGTTGGTTTACACCACGGGTCATGGAGTTAATGGTTTTACCTTGAATCCAGCCATAGGTACGTTTTACTTATCGCATCCAGATATGAAGTTTCCTGAAGAAGGCAATATCTATTCTATAAATGAAGGAAATTATATTCGTTTCCCTCAAGGTGTTAAAGATTATTTGAAATATTGTCAAATGGACGAAGGAAACAGACCTTATACGGCACGGTATATCGGATCATTAGTGTCTGATTTTCATAGAAATATGATTAAAGGAGGGATCTACATCTACCCTACAAGTTCAAAATCACCAAAGGGTAAATTACGCTTGCTTTATGAGTGTAATCCAATCGCTTTTTTAACAGAACAAGCAGGAGGATTAGCATCTGATGGCTATAAAAGAATGTTAGACATAAAGCCAACAGAGCTACATCAACGGGTGCCTTTTTTCTGTGGTAGTAAAAAAATGATGGAAGTTGCAGAAAAATTTATGCAAAACTATCCTGACGATGCCAACTACTAAACATGAATTTCTATTTCATTATCCTAGTTAACTGAAAATACTTTTTATAGTTTTCAGGAATGTTTTCTATTGCCAATAATGATCCCTTTTCTGTGTAAGGATAAATTTCTTCATAGGTAAGCACATTATACATGCCCATTCGCTTATTGATATGACTTCTTCTTAAATCGTGAGGATCATCCAATCCAGATGCCGCAATTAATTCTAAAAAACTATGTATAGTAGCTTCTTGGTAATTTTTTGCTCGTTCTGCCTTATCTTCTACCACCAAACCTTTTACTAAAGATTTATTTTGGGTAGCCACTCCAACAGGACAGGTATTGTTATTGCACTGCAATGCTTGTATGCAACCAATAGATAACATCATAGCTCTCGCACTGTTGCAACCATCTGCCCCTAGCGCCAATGCTCTAGCCATATGAAAGCCAGTAATTATTTTTCCGGCCACAATTAGTTTAATATCGCTTTTCAAACCAAAACCAACCAAGGTGTCATAAACAAATACCAACCCTTCGCGCAAGGGCATTCCCATTGAATTAGAAAACTCTACCGGGGCAGCCCCTGTACCACCTTCACCTCCATCTACAGTAATAAAATCAGGAGTAATACCCGTGCAAATCATCGCTTCGCAAAAATCCATAAACTCTTGTCTTCTCCCGATACACAATTTAAATCCAATGGGCTTACCTCCAGATAAATCGCGCAATTTCTTTATAAAATGCATAAATTCTATCGGATTAGAAAAAGCTGAATGTGCTGGTGGCGAATGCACGGCAACGTGTGGCTTTATATGGCGAATTTTAGCAATCTCTTCGGTGTTTTTGGACGCTGGTAAAATACCCCCATGCCCAGGCTTTGCACCTTGAGACAACTTTACTTCAATCATTTTTACTTCGGGTTTTAAGGCTCCTTCTGCAAATGTTTCGGCATTAAAAGTACCGTCTTCATTTCTACAACCAAAATAGCCGGTACCAATTTGCCAAATAATATCACCACCGTACTCTAAATGATAATGACTCAATCCTCCCTCGCCCGTATTGTGAGCAAAATTTCCCATTTTAGCTCCTTTGTTCAAAGCCATAATGGCATTTTTACTTAAAGAACCAAAACTCATTGCAGAAATATTTAATAAGCTTGAAGAATAAGGCTGTTTACAATCTTTTCCTCCGATAATTAATCTTGGAAACTCACCGATTTCTTTAGGGTTATTTTTTGCATACATTGAGTGCTCCATCCATTCATATCCAGAATGATATACGTTCATTTGTGTACCAAAAGGCTCTGTATCATTTACTTGTTTTGCGCGTCGATACACTAAAGATCTCAATATTCTATTTAGAGGTCTTCCTTCTGTATCTGTTTCTACAAAATATTGCATTATTTCAGGTCTAATAGACTCTAATACGTACCTAAATCTTCCTATGAGTGGAAAATTACGTCGTATGGTATGTTTTGATTGAAGCATGTCAAATACCCCCATTAAAATTAATGGTATGAATACAACAAAACTCCATAATACTGGCTTCCAAAATTGAGCAATAACAAGAACTAACAATACAACGATTACTGAACTTATACTAAACGTTTCTCTTACTTTCATTCGTTTCTATTTGGGCATAAATTTAATAAAATGATTTCATAAAATAGACTCTTTGTTTTTAAACCTAAATTCTTTCATAATAGTTCTATATTTACCAAAATTTTATAGATGGGAATTATCACTGTAAAGAACATTCGGGTTTATGCATATCACGGTTGTTTAGATGAAGAAGGGAAGATTGGATCTGATTATAGGGTGGATGTATCGGTTAAAGCCAACCTAAGAAAATCTGCACAAAGTGATCAACTAACTGATACTGTTGATTATGTTCATTTAAATAAAATTGTAAAAGAAGAAATGGCAATTCGCAGCAAGTTACTGGAAACTGTTGCAAATAAAATTTTAGATAGAATACTGGGTGAAATTTCACTTGTAAACAAAGCAACAGTCGCTGTTTCAAAAATAAACCCTCCCATTGGTGGAAATGTAGCGATGGTTACCATTGAAATGTCTAAAAAAAGAGAATCTTAGGTATTAAATAAAAAACACAATATCAAGTCATATTTTAATTGTATACAACATATTTTTAATTAAATTTGTAGCCCATTAAAAATGGCGTCGTGGCCGAGTGGCTAGGCTGGGCTCTGCAAAAGCTCCTACAGCGGTTCGAATCCGCTCGACGCCTCAAAACCTCATCCAACCGATGAGGTTTTTTATTTTATTTAACACTTATTCATCATATTTTCAGGATATTTGTAAACTTTTTGCAAAACTTATATTATGAACATCTACGCTATAGAAACAGGGAATTTCAAACTCGATGGAGGTGCTATGTTTGGTGTAGTTCCAAAAACCATATGGCAAAGAACCAATCCTGCTGATAGTCAAAACCTAATAGAAATGAGTATGCGAAGCATGCTTATAGAAGATGGAGACCGGCTGATACTGATTGATACAGGCTTAGGAAACAAACAGTCTAATAAATTTTTTAGTTATTATTATTTGTATGGTGACTTTTCTATTGATACCTCGTTGGCTAAATACGGTTTTCATAGAGATGATATCACAGATGTGTTTTTAACTCATTTACATTTTGACCATTGTGGTGGAAGCATCCAATGGAATCGAGATAAAACAGGTTATGAACCCGCTTTTAAGAATGCTAAGTTTTGGAGTAATAAAAACCATTGGCACTGGGCAGTTGAACCCAATCCGAGAGAAAAAGCATCCTTCTTAACAGAAAACATCAATCCTATAAAAGAAAGTGGTCAGTTAAATTTTATTTCACTCCCAGAAAAAGACGTTGTTTCAAAATCAGCGCTAGGGTTTGACATCCTCTTTGTTGATGGTCATACCGAAAAACAAATGTTACCTCATATACAATACAAAGGGAAAACGATTGTTTTTGTTGCCGATTTAATACCTACTGTTGGCCACATACCCTTACCCTATGTCATGGGCTATGACACAAGACCTTTACTAACTTTAAACGAAAAACAACTTTTTTTAAACACTGCAGCCGATAAAAATTACTTATTGTTTATGGAACATGATGCCCACCATGAAATCTGTACTGTACAACATACTGAGAAAGGAGTGCGTTTAAAAAATAGTTATAAATTTAATGATATAATTTAATGAAGATGAGAATTTTAAAACCAATTTATGTAGTCTTTTTGGCTGCAATCACATTTGCAAGTTGTGGTACCACGAAAACGGTAACTTCAACAACTACAAGTACAACCAATAGTGAAGTATTGGTTTCGGGCACCGATAATATGGTGGCTAAAAAAGGGAACATGAGTGAAGCTGAAATTCAAGCTTGGCCACATGATGATATATATACAGACTCTATACCTGGAATGAGCTTAGACAAAGCCTATGATTTTGTAAAAAACAAGAATGGTAACGTCGTAATTGTAGGTGTAATTGACTCTGGTATTGATGTTGAACACGAAGATTTAAAAAATGTAGTTTGGACAAATACGGGTGAAATTGCTGGAAACCAAAAAGATGATGACAATAATGGTTATGTTGATGATATTCACGGATGGAATTTTCTTGGTGGAGCAAAAGGACAATCAAATCCTGAGCAACTAGAAATGACCCGAATGGTGAAAAAATGGATGCCTAAATTTGAAGGGAAAACAGCAGTTGACATTGCCGATGCTGATAAAGCTGATTTTGAGCTGTTTACCAAACTGAAAAATATTATTGACACTAAACATACTAGTGCGGCGAATCAGGTAGAACAAGCTACCATTCAACTAACCCAACTTGAGACGATCAAAGAAATGATTTCAGAAGCCAACGATACGATTTTGAAAGTGTTAGGCACTAAAGAATTGAATTTGGCTAATATTAATTCAGTAACCTTAGTGAAGCCAAAACTAATGAATGGTAAAATGATCATTATGCGAATTTTAGATGCTGGCGCTACAGTTGAAAGTACCTTTGACGATCTGGATGCTGACTTTAAGAACATCAATGAGGTTATTGCACATTATAAAAATCAATTAGATGCCCAATACAACCTTGATTATGACGGGCGATTATCTGGAGATGACCCATACGACATCAATGATTTGAATTATGGAAATTCATTTGTAATTGGCTCTAAAGATGATGAGATTCACGGCACGCATGTTTCTGGAATTATTGCAGCCGAACGCAATAATGGAATTGGAATGAATGGCGTTGCTAAAAATGTAAAAATCATGGCTATTCGTGCGGTACCAGATGGTGATGAATACGATAAAGATGTAGCACTTGCAATACGGTATGCAGTTGATAATGGCGCAAAAGTAGTAAATATGAGTTTTGGAAAAAGCTATTCACCAAATGCGCAATGGGTATATGACGCGATTAAGTATGCTGAAGAAAAAGATGTCTTATTAGTTCATGCGGCGGGTAACGATGGCAGTGATATTGACATTGATGATAATTTTCCGACTGACACTAAAGACAAACTAATTGAATATAGTGACAATGTGATTACAGTAGGAGCCATGACACGTTTTTTTAATGAAAAAATTGTAGCTGACTTTTCAAATTATGGCAAAAAAAATGTGGATGTTTTTGCTCCTGGTTTAGAAATATACTCCACGTTCCCAAAAGATAGTTATGAATCTATTCAAGGTACATCAATGGCGGCTCCAGAAGTTGCCGGCGTTGCAGCATTGATTCGCTCGTATTACCCTGCCCTATCGGCAAGTCAAGTAAAACATATTATTATGGACTCTGGTATAACCTATAACAAGCAGGTGATAAAACCAGGAAGTTCATCTGAGCTGGTTGACTTTAAAGACTTGTCTGTTTCAGGCAGTATTTTAAATGCCTACAATGCTTTGGTAATGGCAGAAAAAATTTCAAACGGTCTATAGTCAATTATTTTTTAAAAGAGTAAAAGCAAGTCTAAATTTGGGCTTGCTTTTTTTGGTATCAATGTTGATATTGGTATCTTGCAACATACAAATAAAATCATTCAAATGAAGAAAATAGCACTCCTACTATTACTAGTTCCTTTTTTTAGTAATGCACAAGATCCCAATTATTGGCAACAACATGTTGACTATACCATGTCAATCGACATGAATGTCGAAAATTATCAATATGACGGCGTTCAAAAAATTGTGTACACCAACAATTCACCTGATGTTTTAGACAAGGTATTTTACCACCTATTTTTCAACGCGTTTCAACCCGGAAGTGAAATGGATATTCGCTTGCAAAATATTGTAGATCCAGATGGTAGAATGGTTAATAATGTGGGTACTAAAGAGCAGCCAATTAAGGAAAGTAGAATTGCCCTATTAAAACCAGATGAAATTGGATTTATAAAAGTGAATTCGCTACAACAAGATGGTGTTGATGTACCGTTTGAGGTGATAGGTACCGTGCTAAAAGTGGTATTGAACAAACCGATTCAACCCGGTGAAAAAACAGTACTTGATATGACTTTTAAAGGGCAAGTGCCTGTTCAAATAAGACGCTCAGGAAGAAATAATAAAGAAGGTGTTGCCTTATCAATGACACAATGGTATCCTAAATTAGCAGAATATGACTTTGAAGGTTGGCACGCGAATGCCTATATTGGAAGAGAATTTCATGGCGTTTGGGGAGATTTTGATGTTAAAATTACACTAGACAAAAACTATACTATTGGAGGTACCGGCTATTTACAAAATCCTGACGAAATAGGCCACGGCTATTCAGAAGCACCAGTAAAACACAAAAAGTCGCTTAAAAATTTAACTTGGCACTTTAAAGCGCCCATGGTTCATGATTTTACCTGGGCTGCCGATCCTGATTATATCCATGATAAAATAAAAGGAGAAAATGATGTAACGCTACATTTCTTTTATAAAAACAACCCAGAAATAAAAGAAAATTGGAAAAATTTACAGCCTAAAACTGCTGAAATACTTTCATTTTTCAATAAACATATTGGCCCGTACCCTTACAAACAATACTCGGTAATTCAAGGTGGTGATGGAGGTATGGAGTACGCCATGTCAACCTTGATAACTGGCGAACGAAGATTTGGCAGTTTATTAGGGGTTACAGCACATGAATTTGCTCATACTTGGTTTCAATTTTTATTGGCTAGTAACGAACAAAAACATGAATGGATGGATGAAGGTTTTACTTCTTATATTTCTGCATTAGCGATGAATGAAATCTTGCAGCAAAATAAGGAAAACCCAAGCTTAGGTTCCTACAGAGGATATATCCGCTTGGCAAACTCGGGTTATGAAGACCCACAAAGCATACATGCTGACAGATACCAAAACAACTCGGCTTATAGTGCTGCTGCCTATAGTAAAGGAGCTGTTTTTTTAGCACAATTGGGTTATATTATTGGTCAAGAAAACCTTGAAAAAACCATAAAAAAATATTTTAACGATTTTAAATTTAAACATCCAACTCCTAATGATATCAAACGAACCGCTGAAAAAGTATCAGGCATTCAATTAGATTGGTATTTAAACTACTGGACTCAGACTACCCTTACCATAGACTATGCAGTTACAGATGTAAAGAACAATCAGGTTACATTAAAAAAGATTGGTAGAATACCAATGCCTCTAGATGTAACGGTTAAGTATGTTGATGGAACCACTGAAAACTTTTACATTCCTTTGCGTATGATGTACGGTCAAAAACCAACAACAGCCACCATTATTAATGATTGGCCGTGGGTGCAACCCAGTTATACATTTACAACAAGTAAAACAATTCAGTCTGTTGAAATTGACCCTTCTCAATTGATGGCAGATATTGATCGATCAAATAATGTATTTGAATTTGTAAAGAATTAAGAAAATATTCAAACAAAATAAAAGCCACTCTTTTGAGTGGCTTTTTTATTTTTTAACGCTTCAATTAGCGCAGTAATTTAACCGTTATAGTGCAGCTAAAATGTCATCAATACTTGCACGCTTTTTATAATTTGGATCAAAATGTGCATAAATAATTGTTCCTGTTTTATCAATTACATAGGTAGCAGGAACTGGTAATTGAGCAGTTTCACTTCCATTATTTTCTGGTATAGATATTTTAAGCGCTTCTTTAACTTTTTCAGCATACGCATCCGTTACTTTATAGTCTACATCAAAAGCTTCTTGTATACTACCATCCGTATCTGAAACAATGGCAAAAGTAGCTTTGCTCTTATCTTTTGTTTTTTCAACACCTTCTTCACCTTCTGGCGTTACTGCAATTAATTTAACACCTTTCGCTTCTAACTCTTTGGCTCTTGTTGCAAATTCAGCCAAATGTTTACTACAAACAGGACACCAAAAACCTCTGTAAAATATAATTGCTACGTTTTGATCTTTATAAAGATCAACCAAAGCTACACGTTTACCATCAATTACGAAATCAACATCAGGAGCTTTCGTCCCTTTCACCAATCCTTTTGGTGCATCTTCATTTTGCATACCGAAACTTTCATAATCCACCGTATTTTCCGCAACGGCTTCTACCTCTTTTGTGTCATCTGATTTTGTTACTTCTGGAGTCGCTTCTTTATTTTTACAGGCAATAAAAGTTACCAGTGCAAACAGCATTATAATTTTTTTCATTTGTTCTTAAATTAAAGTGTTTATTAGATTAGCCTTTTAAGTCGTTTAAAATGCATGAACCTTTCAAAGTCAAGTAAATTTACTTCGATTTTTGATAAAAAAAAAGCCTGAATACTATTCAGGCTTTTTTTATCTAATTGAATTTTTATTTCAATTTTTTCTTCACTGCTACTTCTTGGTAGGCTTCGATAATATCTAGCTCTTTAATATCATTGTAATTCTTAATTTGAATCCCACAATCATATCCTTTAGCTACTTCCTTAGCGTCATCTTTAAAGCGTTTTAACGATGCCAATTCTCCAGTAAATACTACCACGCCTTCTCTAATAATACGTATTCTAGAGTTTCTAAAGATCTTACCGTCGGTTACCATACAACCTGCAATGGTTCCTACTTTAGATATTTTATACGTTTCTCTAATTTCGGCATTACCAGTGATTTCTTCTTTCATTTCTGGTGACAACATACCTTCCATGGCATCTTTCACATCATTAATTACATCATAAATAATTGAGTAATTTCTGATATCAATTTCTTCCTTATCTGCCAATGTACGAGCACTTACTGATGGTCTTACATTAAACCCTATCACAATGGCATCAGAAGCCGAAGCTAATAGCACATCAGATTCTGTAATTGCACCCACAGCTTTATGAATAATATTTACTTGAATTTCCTCAGTAGATAATTTTTGCAATGAATCTGTTAAGGCTTCAACAGAACCATCAACATCACCTTTTAAAATAATATTAAGCTCTTTAAAGTCGCCCAACGCAATTCTACGTCCAATTTCATCTAAAGTTATATGACGTTGTGTTCGAACAGACTGCTCACGTTGTAATTGAGATCTTTTAGTAGCAATTTGCTTTGCTTCTCTTTCATCGTCAAATACATGAAACTTATCACCTGCTTGTGGCGCACCGTCTAAACCTAGTATCGATACGGGTGTTGAAGGCCCTGCCTCAAGCACCACGTTACCACGTTCATCATGCATCGCCTTTATTTTACCGCTATTTTTTCCTGCTAATAAAAAGTCGCCTATTTTTAATGTCCCTGCTTCTACTAAAATAGTAGAAACATATCCTTTTCCTTTATCTAATAAAGCTTCTACTACAGTACCTACTGCATTTTTATTCGGATTTGCTTTTAGCTCTAACAACTCTGCTTCAAGCAATACTTTTTCTAATAATTCTGGAATACCTGCACCTGTCTTGGCTGATACATCATGTGATTGTACTTTACCTCCCCAATCTTCTACCAATAAATTCATCTGCGCTAATGCTTCCTTCACTTTTTCAGGATTTGCATCAGGTTTATCCACTTTATTAATGGCAAAAACAATAGGAACATTAGCTGCTTGCGCATGACTAATCGCTTCTTTTGTTTGAGGCATGATCGCATCATCTGCAGCAATCACAATAATTACTAAATCGGTTACTTGAGCACCACGTGCACGCATCGCTGTAAACGCTTCGTGACCAGGTGTATCTAAAAAGGTGATTTTTTGTCCGTCCGGTAAGGTAACTCCATAAGCACCAATATGCTGTGTTATACCTCCAGATTCACCACCTATTACATTGGCTTTACGGATATAATCTAATAATGAAGTTTTACCGTGATCTACGTGTCCCATAACCGTTACGATCGGAGCTCGTGGTTTTAAATCTTCTTCCTTATCTTCTACTTCTTCAATAGCTTCTTCTACCTCAGCACTCACAAATTCTACTTCATAACCAAATTCTTCAGCTACAATAGACAACGTTTCTGCATCCAGACGTTGATTCATCGTCACCATCATTCCTAAAGACATACATGCCGAAATAATTTGTGTAACAGATACATCCATCATTGTAGCAACCTCGCTAACTGTAACAAATTCTGTTGCTTTTAAGATTTTGCTTTCTGCTTCTTGTTGTTCTAAATCAGCTTCCGACTGTTGACGGTGTAAGTCTCTTTTCTCTCTTCTGTATTTTGCGCCTTTTCCTTTTTTAGATTTCCCTTGTAGTTTTTCTAAAGTTTCGCGCACTTGTTTTTGTACATCAGCTTCTGAAGGTTCTTCTTTCACCACTGATTTTCTAGCACCAATTCCTCTATTTCTAGCACCTGCACCTCTATTGTTACCGCCAGCAGCACTTTGTCTAGCTCCAAAACTGCTTCCTCCAGGTTTGCTTATACGCTTACGCTTACGCTTATTGACATCTTTAGCATCGTCCTTCTTAGCATCTGGCTTCTTTTTAGGTTTTTCAAATTGTTTTAAATCAATTTTTTCACCTACTTGTTTCGGCCCTGTTAATTTTTGATACTTCGTTTTAATTATTTCTGGCTCAGAAGAAGTTTCTTCTACTGCTGGTGTCTCTTTAGCTGTTTCTGGAGTTTCCTTAACTGTTGGTTTTTCCGTTTTAGGAACTTCTTTATCAATTGGCTTTTCAGTTTTCGCTTCTGTTTTTGGAGCTACTTTCTCTTTTACAACCTCTTCCTTTTTTGCAACAACCTTCTCTTCCTTAACCTCTTTCTTTTCGACTACAGGTTCCTCTTTTTTAACAGGCTTTTTCGGCTCTATGTCAATTTTACCAACTGTCTTCAATCCTACTAATTTTTCAGATTCAGTTTTAAAAATTTCTTTTTTGGCTTCTTCTTCTAACCTTTTCTTCTCAATTTCTGCTTCATGAGCAACTCGCAGCGCCTCCTTTTCTTTACGCTTTTCTTCACCTACTTCACGAGAAGCAACTTTCTTACTTTTATCGGTTTGAAATTCATCTAAAAGCACATTATATACCTCATCAGATATTTTAGTTGTTGGTCTAGCTTCAATTTCAAAACCTTTTTTTGAAAGATGCTCAACAGCTCTATCTAATGAAATATTTAATTCTCTTAAAATTTTATTTAGCCTCAATGTAGCCATATAACTTTTTTATATTACTCTTTTATTCTATTCAGTTTTATTTAGAATTGCAACGTTGTTGAAAGATTAATCTTCAAATTCCTCTTTTAATATTCGTTGTACTTCTATAATCGTTTCTTCTTCTAAATCTGTTCTTTTTACCAAATCACTTACGTCTTGGTCTAATACGCTTCTGGCAGTATCTAAACCAACATTTTTAAGCTCTGTAATGATCCACCCTTCTATTTCATCTGTAAATTCTGTCAATTCTACATCTTCATCTTCTAGACCTTCACGTTGAACATCTAACTCATACCCAGTTAACTGACTTGCCAAACGAATATTTACACCACCTTTACCAATAGCCTTCGATACTTCTTCAGGTTTCAAAAATACATTTACTCGTGGTTTTTCACCATCTACAGCCTCTTTAATTTCCATTGAAACCACTTTAGCTGGACTCAACGCTCTGGCAATAAATATTTTATCGTTTTTAGTAAAATTGATTACATCAATATTTTCATTCCCTAACTCGCGAACAATACCGTGAATTCTAGATCCTTTCATTCCTACACAGGCTCCAACAGGGTCAATTCTATCATCATACGAATCTACTGCTACTTTTGCTTTTTCACCAGGAATACGGGCTACGCGTTCTATCGTAATTAAACCATCAAAAACCTCTGGAATTTCTTGTTCGAATAATTTCGTTAAAAACTCTGGAGATGTTCTAGACATAATAATTGCCGGTTTATTACCTCGCAATTCTACCAATTTAATAATTCCTCTAACAGATTCTCCTTTACGGAAATAGTCAGAACGGATTTGTTCACTTTTTGGTAAAATAATCTCATTTCCATCATCGTCTAACAAGATAATTGCATTGTGACGAATATGGTGTACTTCGGCGCTATAAATTTCGCCTTCTAATTCTTTAAACTGTTTAAAGATATTGGTATTGTCGTGTTCGTGAATTTTTGAAATTAGGTTTTGACGAAGTGCTAAAATTGCTCTTCTTCCTAAATCTACCAATTTCACCTCTTCAGATACATCTTCACCAACTTCAAAATCAGGTTCTATTTTTCTAGCCTCTGTCAATGAAATTTCCTCATTCGGCTCTTCTACTTCCCCATCATTTACTACAATTCTATTTCTCCAAATTTCTAAATCGCCTTTATCAGGATTTATAATGATATCGAAATTATCATCAGAACCATACTTTCTTTTTAACGCAGCTCTAAACACATCTTCAAGTATCGCCATAAGCGTTACTCTATCTATACTTTTATCATCTTTAAACTCAGAAAAAGATTCAATTAATGCGATGTTTTCCATTTCATTCTCAAATTAAAAAATTATTTTCACTTTTGCTTCTTTTATATGCTCGTAATTCACAATTACTTTTTTCGCAACTGTTACTTTTCCTTTTCCAACGGGCTTCGGTTCGCGTGCTTTCCACTCTAACGTCAACTCCGTTTCTGTAACAGCTGTTAATGTTCCTTCAAAATTTTCAGTAGCGGTTTTCACCTCTAAAATTCGACCAATATTTTTATTATATTGCCTAATATTTGTTATTGGTGCTGTTGCTCCTGGTGTTGAAACTTCTAATGAGAAATCTTCTTCCTCTCGATCTAAATTATGTTCAACGTGGCGGCTAATTCTCATGCATTCTTTAAGTGGAACCCCATCATCGCCATCAACAGTAACTCTAATTTTATTCTCGGAAGAAAAATCTAAGTCAATTAAAAACAAACGTTCGTTCTCCTCAATTGCCTCGTCAACTAACTTTTTTACTGTATCTCTGTTCATTTTTTGTATAAAAAGAGGGGACTTTCCGTCCCCTCCTATTCCTTATAACAATGTTATTTTGCGCTGCAAATATACAAACTTATTCGATATTAGCAAAAATGATTGAGTTATATAAGTAATATTTAATATATTTATGCAAACCAAACAAAAAAACACCATAATTATGAATCGAATTTTAGTTCCTATTGATTTTTCTGACGAAGCTAGATATGCCGGTAAAGTAGCCGCTAGTATTGCAAAAAAAACCAACAGTGAAATTGTCTTATTACATTTACTAGATATTCCTTCTGCAGGGACTGTTGACCCTGCCAGTAGTAGCGCCTCACATGTTGGAGCACAGAATATTTATTACATGAAAGGCATTCACAGGGAATTTGAAAAATTCATGGCGCTTCCATTCTTTGAAGGTTTAACGGTAATAGAATCTGTTCATTTTCACAAAGCTTTTGAAGGTGTTATTGAAGAGAGCAAAAAGAGGGATGTTGATTTAATTGTTATGGGCTCACAAGGAGCAACGGGTTTAAAAGAAATGTTGGTTGGATCCAATACTGAAAAAGTGGTTCGCAGCTCACATATTCCTGTATTGGTAATCAAACAAGATATTGATAACTTTGAAGTGAATGATATTGTTTTCGCCTCCAATTTTAGTGATGAAAGCAAAAAATCTTTTCAAAATGTAGTTAATTATGCAGCTATTTTTGACGCCAAATTGCACCTCTTATTTATCAATACGGTACATGATTTTGTTTCAACAGGTATTTTAAATGAAAAATTATCGTCTTTTGTAAGCGATTTTGAATTGACTGATTATACCTTGAATGTGTATAGTGATAAAACTATTGAAGCGGGAATTTTAAATTTTTCAAAAGAAATTAATGCCGATATTATTGCAATTAACACGCATGGACGAAGTGGCTTGTCTACATTGTTTAGCGACAGCATTAGTAAAGATCTGGCTAACCACGCGTTACGCCCAGTAATTACTTTTAAAATATAATAAAAAAACATTAAATTTAAGTGAACAATAAGGTTACATTAAAACAATTAGCAAATGAGTTAAACGTATCTATTTCAACGGTTTCTAAAGCATTGAAAAATAGCTATGAAATCAATGAAAATACGATAGCTAAGGTAAAAGCTCTTGCTAAAAAATACAATTACAAACCCAATAAAACAGCCTTAAATCTTAAAAACAGACAAACGAAAACGATAGGAGTTATCATTCCTAATATTTTAAATTATTTTTTTGCAAAAGTTCTTTTAGGGATTGAGAAAGAAGCCAACAAAAGAGGCTATCAAATTATTATTTGCTTATCAAATAATAAATATCAAAAAGAAGTTGATTGTTTAAACTTACTCTGCGATGGCAGTGTTGATGGCTTTATCTTATCGGTGGCAAAAGAAACACAAACCCTTCAAAAGAGCAGTCATTTTAAAGCTGTTATTGATGAAGGTTATCCTATTTTAATGTTTGACCGCGTTTCAAACGAAATAAAAAATTGCGATAAGGTAATTATTGATGATGTAGCCGCAGCCCATATGGCAACCAAACATTTATTAGACCTCCATTGTAAAAAGATTGCGTTAATTAGTTCTATTGACACCATCGGTATTGGTAAATTGAGGGTGGAAGGCTATAAAAAAGCGTTAACTGAACACAAAGGCTATACCAATAAACCATTGTTAATTCGAATCGATGCAAAAACCGATTACGATACTATTATCGCTAAATTATTTGAAGAGCATCCAGATATTGATGGTATTTTTGCAACCGAAAATATCTCGGCAATTACAGCCTTAAAAATAGCAACGAAAAAAGGATATGAAATTTCTAAGGATATTTCAATCATCGGTTTTTCTGATAATAAAATCTCGAGATTAGCATCACCTTCTTTAACCACCGTAAATCAACATCCTCTTGAAATTGGTAAAAACGCCGTGGCTACTATTATTAATAGAATTAGTAATACAGAATCATTGCCCTATGAAACAATTGTCATTGATTCTGAATTAACAATACGAGAATCTACTAAAAAACGGACTGCTTTAAGTTATTCGAAATAAATTAACACCGTCCTTAATCAAAACACCTTTGTAATTCGCGAAACAGTTGAAAGATAAAAGAGTCGATAATAAAATTTATTAACTATTTTTTCTAAGCATTAATTAAATCTATGAATGAGTATCTAGCCTCAAAAGACCGATATGATACCATGTCCTACAGGAGATGTGGGAAGAGCGGATTATTATTGCCTTTAATCTCTCTTGGTTTATGGCATAATTTTGGTCATGAAGACAATATTAAAAATAGCGAACAAATTTTAAAAACGGCCTTTGACAATGGAATTACCCATTTTGATTTGGCAAATAATTACGGACCTCCTCCTGGTTCTGCGGAGGAAAATTTTGGCAAAATTTTAAACCGATATTTTTCTGCTTATCGAGATGAATTAATTATTTCAACAAAAGCGGGGTATTCTATGTGGCCTGGACCTTATGGTGAGTGGGGTTCTAAAAAATACCTAGTTGCAAGTTTAGACCAAAGTTTAAAACGGATGGGACTGGAATATGTTGATATTTTTTACAGCCACAGACCAGACCCGAATACACCGATCGAAGAAACGATGTCGGCATTGGATTTAATTGTCAAACAGGGTAAAGCCTTGTATGTTGGTATTTCCTCATACAGTGCTGAAGACACTTTAAAAGCTTCGAAAATCTTAAAAAATTTAGGAACACCCTGTTTGATACACCAACCGCGATACAATATGATGGATCGTTGGGTTGAAAATGGCTTAATGGATGTACTTAATAAGGAAGGCATTGGATGTATTCCCTTTTCACCATTAGAACAAGGAATTTTAACTTCCAAATACTTAAAAGGTATCCCCAAAGATTCTCGTGCCGGCAAAAGTACTGGCTTTTTACAGCCAGATCAGATCACCAATGAAAAAATAAAAAAGGCCACTTTATTAAATAACATCGCTGAAAATAGAAATCAGAGTCTTGCACAAATGGCAATAGCATGGCTATTAAAAGACCAAAGAGTAACATCTGTTTTGGTGGGCGTTAGCAATGAAATACAATTAATAGATAATTTAGGAGCACTTAACAATCTTTATTTTTCGGAGGCTGAATTGGAACAAATAGCATTAGTTCTTAAGTAATTGTGCTCACTCCATAATATTGCAATCCTTAAAAACAAAAAAGCGCCTCCTAAAAAGGAAGCGCTTTATAAAGCCAGTTGGCCCACAAGGATTCGAACCTTGAACGACGGTACCAAAAACCGCTGTGTTACCATTACACCATGGGCCAATGCGGGTGCAAATTTAAAGTAAAGTTTTAATTGGGCAAACATTTTTTAAAAAAATTTTAAAACTCAATTTTAACACATTTTTAATACCCTTACTTATTGGCTATCGCGTAAATAACAACCGCTAATAGATAATTATTTAGTAAATTCGCCAAAGTCTAAAATATCATTCATGAATACATTCAATTATAAAAAGTGGAACATCATTTTAGGATGGTCAACTTTTGCAATTGCACTAATAACATATACCCTAACACTTGAACCTACAGTTAGTTACTGGGATTGTGGCGAGTATATTTCAACTGCAGTAAAATTAGAAGTAGGTCATCCACCGGGAGCTCCGTTATTTCAAATGTTAGGTGCCTTTTTCGCAATGTTTACAACAGATGTATCACATATTGCTAAAATGGTAAATTTCATGTCAGGATTGGCAAGTGCATTTACCATCTTGTTTTTATTTTGGACGATTACAGCATTGGCAAAAAAAATTGCCACTAAATCTAAGGAACTTACCAGCGGTAATTCAATTGCCATTTTAGGAAGCGGCGTTGTAGGTGCTTTAGCCTATACCTTTTCTGATAGTTTCTGGTTCAGCGCTGTAGAAGGTGAGGTTTATGCCATGTCTTCTTTTTTAATGGCCTTGCTATTTTGGCTTGGTTTACGTTGGGAAAGTGAAATGGACCAACCTAGAGGTCACAAATGGCTGCTACTCATCAGTTTTGTTGTGGGCTTATCATTTGGCGTACATATTCTATCTTTATTAGTGATACCGTCAATTGTATTTATCTATTTTTATAAAAAATACAACAATATAAACTCTAAAAAATTCATCATTGCAAATATTGTTGCTGTACTTGTTTTAGCATTTGTATTCAAATTTTTATTCCCATATACATTAGCCTTTTTTAGTGCATCTGAGTTGTTTTTTGTGAATACTATTGGTATGCCATTTAACTCAGGGAGCATTATTGCTGGACTCTTTTTAATAGCACTGTTTTATTTTGCAATAAAGTATACTCGTAAAAAGAAATTAATAGGCACCAACTTAATTGTCTTGTGTTTATTATTTATAATGATTGGTTTCTCTTCTTGGATCATGCTTCCTATTCGTGCAAATGCCAATACGACCATCAATGAAAATAACCCGTCAAGTGCACGAGAATTGCTGGCTTACTACAACCGTGAACAATACGGTGATGCTAGTGTTTTTTACGACTCTTACTATTCTGAAACAAGACAACAAGATCCTTCAGATCCACTTAGAGATGATAAACCTAAATACGAAAAAGATAAAAAAGCAGGGAAATATGTCATTGTAAACCGTTATAAAAATGCCTTGCCTAATTATACTGACAAACACAAAGGATTTATCCCTAGAATGGTTGATCCTTCTCCGAGTGTAGTAGCCAATTACAAAGCCATTGCTGGTATTCCAGAAAGCAGTAAACGACGCCCCACTTTTGGTGAGAACCTCTATTTTATGTTCGATTACCAATTTGGCTATATGTATATGCGCTATTTTATGTGGAATTTTGTTGGGCGCCAAGACGATATTCAAGGCAACCTAGACAATCATGGTAATTGGTTGAGTGGTATAGATTTTATTGACAGTCCACGTTTAGGCTCACAAAGTAATTTACCCGCCGAAATAAAAGATAACAAAGGGCGAAATACCTATTTCTTTTTACCTCTAATTTTAGGAATTATTGGCCTCCTCTTTCATGTGAAATATGATAAAAAGAATTTTTATATACTCTTACTATTTTTTGCCTTTACAGGATTGGCTATTATTTTTTATACCAATCCGAAGCCCTTTGAACCGCGAGAACGTGATTATGCTGTAGTAGGTTCCTTCTATATTTTTGCTATATGGATAGGCTTTGGAGTGTTAGCTATTTATGAAAAATTCAAAGACAAAATAAACCCCAAGACACTCGCTATTGCAACCTCCATAGTTTGTTTATTAGCTGTACCTCTGCTAATGGCCTCTCAAAACTGGGATGACCATGATCGCTCAGGACGATATGCTACGTACAACAATGCAAAAGCTTATTTAGATTCTTGTGATCAAAATGCCATCATGTTTACCATTGGCGACAATGATACTTTTCCGTTGTGGTATATGCAAGAAGTAGAAAATTATAGAACGGATATTAAATTAGTAAATTCAAGTTTATTTGCCACAGATTGGTATATCGATCAGCAAAAGAGAAAAACCTATGATGCTGACCCTATTCCGTCTCAATTAACACATGAACAATATAGAACCGGTACTTTAGATGTAGCATATCATGTGCCACTTGACTTAACGGCTGTAGCTGTAAAAGATACCGCCAATTTATTCTCAATAGATGGAACAGAAATTGAAAAACCAGCAGAGAATAGAGTCGATATTGACTTCTTCATGAAATGGTTGGCTAGTGACAGTGATCGTACAAGTATTGATTTTGATGAAGATGGAAATCCTGAAAAGATTTACCCTACCAATAAATTACGATTGTATGTCAATAAAGAAGCCGTGCTAAAAAACGGAATTGTTGCCGAAAAAGATGCTGATTTAATTTTACCATACATCGATTTTGAAATCGATCAAAATGGCTTAACAAAAAATAGAATACTAATGCTTGATGTATTGGCAAATGCGAATTGGGAACGCCCGATTTATTTTACAGGTGGCGCCCATGCTGCTGAAGAGTACATTTGGTTAAAAGACTATTTACAACTAGATGGTTTAGCCTATAAATTTGTTCCCATTAAAACATCAAGTAAATATGCTGACGGCAAAAGAGATCGAAGTATTTTAGATATTGGTAGAATTAATACCGATGTGATGTATGCCAATGTAAAAAAATGGAGTTGGAAAAATTCGAATAGTGATGCGATTTACGTAGATGTAGAGACCAGAAAAAATGGCATTTCATTTCGAAATAATTTAGTCCGTTTGGCAGAAGCCTTGATAAAAGAAGGAAAAAATGTAAAGGCTGAAGAGATATTGGACCTCTCAATTGAAAAAATGCCTATTGAAAGCTATGGTCATTACGGAATGGTATTGGGTTATATTGAAAATTACTATATGATTGACAAAAAAGAGAAAGCACGAAATGTGGCCAATACCTTAGTCAAAATTTTCAGAGACCGCATTAATTACTATAGTTCATTGAATAGTTTAGGGATTCAAAAAAATTATGACGACTTAGAAACAACCTTGTTAATGTATAACAATGTTGTTGCTTCAGCAGATGATTTTGATAAAGAGTTTGCCGAAGAACTAAAAGTAGGATACATTGAATCTTTTAAGCAACTAGAAGGCGTTGTTGAATAATTTTAATAGATACTAGTGAATTTTATACGGGTTAAAACACCTTGGTTAGCAAAAAAAATATTTTCATCGTGTTATTGGGATTTCCCGTCAAAAGAAAAAACTATTTATTTAACTTTTGATGACGGTCCAACACCAATAATAACACCTCAGGTACTCGAAATTCTCGAGCAATACAATGCCAAGGCCACCTTTTTCTGTATTGGTAAAAATGTAACTGCCCATCCAGAAATAGCCAAACGTATTCTAGACGAACAACATGCCATTGGCAACCATACTTACGATCATATTAATGGATGGAAGACAGACGATGATGCGTATATAAAAAACACGCTAAAAGCTTCAAAAATAATCGACTCAAACTTATTTCGTCCGCCCTACGGCAGACTAAAACCCTCTCAAGGTAAATTATTACAAAAAGCCGGTTATAAACTAATTATGTGGGATGTTGTTGCCATCGACTGGGATGATTCCAAAACCAAGGAATTTGTGTTACAGAATGTATTGAACAATGCCGTAAGTGGTAGTATTGTTGTATTGCACGATAGCTTAAAAGCTTCAGAAAATATGCTATATGCACTTCCTAAGATCTTAGCTCATTTTACTAAAGAAGGGTATGTTTTTAAGAAGATTGAACTCGAATAATTAGGCCTAATAGAATCTTTAAACGTACTGTTGCACGAGGCTAATTAAGGTATTTGCATCTTGCTCACCAGACTGACGCCATTTCATTTCGCCATTTTTGTAGATAATAAAAGTTGGATTCCCTTTGATACGCAAGGCATTGGCCAAAGTTTCGTTTTTATCAATATCAATTTTAATTACTTTAGCCTTGTCACCTAGAGCCGCAGCAACATCTCTTAGCACAGAATGTAAGTTAGAGTTGTTTTCATTCCAATCGGCATAAAAATCGATTAATGTTGGAATGTTAGTACTAATTAATTCACCAAACTTCGCCATAAGCATGAATTTATTTAGGTAATAGCAATAGAGCTACTTTTAACTACCTTCTACAAAGATAGTATTTTTGTTTAATTATACACGCTTTGTGCTCATTTTTACAATAGGTAATTACTGTAATAAATTGGCACTAAAATAATTAAATAAAAATACTAATTCAACACTAGCTAATACTTTTAAAAGCTACCCTAAAACTTAAACAGCATCACTTAAAGTAGTTATTTAACTTTCCGCTTCAGGGTTATCACCGTAATTTCTGGCCAAATACCTACACGACCTGGATAAGCCAAGAATCCGAAGCCTCTATTCACATTTATAAACCGACCTGCTTCTTGATAAATACCCGCCCAATATTTGTAACGCCATTTTACCGGACTCCATTTAAACCAGCCCGGTATTTCTATTCCGAATTGCATTCCGTGGGTGTGCCCACTCAAGGTTAAATGATACTGCGTGTCACTTCCCTTTACTTCTTGCTCCCAATGACTCGGATCATGACTCATCAATACTTTAAACGCCTCTTTCTCCACTCCTTTTGAAGCACCTACCAAATCACCTGCTTTTTTAAATCCGCCTGCTCCCCAGTTCTCTACTCCTATTAAGGCAATTTTTTCACCCTTTTTTTCAAGAATTCTATGAGTATTGAGCAACAGGTCAAAACCCAGTTTTTTGTGAACATCTTTTAATTGATCTAAGTTGTTGACTTTTGCCTCTGGGCTCTCCCAGGCTACATAATCACCATAGTCATGATTTCCCAATACTGCATACTTCCCATCTTTTGCGCTTAATTTTTTAAAGGTGTCAATCCAAGGATCCATTTCATCGGCCTTATTGTTTACGAGGTCGCCCGTAAACAAAATTATATCAGAATCTTGCTGATTGATTAAATCAACCCCATAAGCAATCTTTTTAGGATTGTCAAAACTACCACTGTGGATATCAGAAATTTGTGTCAATTGATATCCATTAAAAGCTTCCGGCAAATCATCAAATTCTAGGGTATATTTCAACACTTTGTAATTGTATTTCCCCTTATACATACCGTACAGTAACGCTCCAAATGGTAGTGCAGCTATACCCAATGCCAATTGACTCACAAACTTCCGCCTTGACGGAAAGTAAGTTTCTTCAACTGATTTTCCCTCTGTAAATAATCTGAATAAGGCTTGTGGTGTTCTAATAATATCTTCACCAAAAACAAAAAATAAAATGGCAATTTTCGGAATGAATAAAGCTAAAAAGTAACCAATAGCCTGATTGGTTTCTGTCGTTAATCCTTCGGTTCTATTAAAGTTGATAAAAAGTTGATAGATGAAATTGGCTAGTACCAATAATGAAATACCCCAGTACAACACCTGAATAATTCTACTTTTAGAAACCGTTTTAAATGCCTGAAAAGCGTAAAAATCGATTATTATATAAACACCAATAAAAATGAGCCATCGCAACATATCCTATTTTTTATAAGATTTCAAAAATACTTTAAACAAGTGGTCTACAATAATATTTAGTAATTATTTAACTAAGTGAACAATCATCTTAATTTTTTCTAAATCGGATACGGCCAGTTGCGTTTCATCAAAAAAACGGCTGCTATTCATCGCAACTTTAGGCGGAGTTATTTGGGTGTGTAGTGTGGTAGCCGAGCAATGAACTTCTTCAAATCCGACCTCTTTAAATTGAAGTACGTTGGGAATCGAAATACCTCCGCCAGGTAAAATCGTAAGTTTGCCTCTTACCTTCTTTAACAATTGAGTCAATAGTGGCAATCCTTTTTCAGCCGAATTCTCTTGACCCGATGTTAATATTTTGGTGACTCCAATAGTCTGAAGCTCCTCTAATGCTTCGATTGGGTTAGGTATCCAATCAAAAGCTCTATGAAAAGTAAAAGACAAGGGTTTTGAAAGTTCAACCAATTCTTTTGTACGCTTTATATCGATGCTGTTATCTTCATTTAAAACGCCCGAAACAATGCCCGCACAGCCCAACTTTTTACAGAGTAGAATGTCTTCTTTCATACTCTCAAACTCATTGTTTGAATACCTAAAATGACCACTTCTTGGTCTAATAAGCACCCTAACTGGAATGTCTATTACCTCCATCACTTTTTTTAGCAGGCCATAAGATGGCGTAATACCACCAACAGCCAATTCGACACACAACTCTATACTATCGGCACCCGCTTTTTGTGCATTGATCGCTGACTGAACCGAGTTTGCACATACTTCTACTTTCATTTGATACCGCTGTTTTATTTAAAGATTTCGCTATCTTGCTAATGTAGTAAAAATTGAATTTAAGTATGAAACCATCATGTTTAAAATAATCGTTAAACAAAAAAGGAAATGATTGTTCTAAATATCCAAGGTTACATGTGACAATAAAAAGCAATAAAAATAAACACATGAAACGTAGAAACTTCCTTAAAAATGCTTCTCTGTCGGGTGTAGCCCTAGCAGTAGGAAGTACATTAACAAATTGCGCTGACTCGAATCCCAAAGATAAAATTACAACCCCAGTAGTAAATGCCTCATTACCTCTTGTGATTGCAACGTGGAATGTTCAAAATGCGACGGCCAAAGCTTGGGAAGTACTGCAAGCAGGTGGAACTATTTTAGATGCTTTAGAACAAGGTTGTATGATTGAAGAAGCCGATGTCAACAATCAGTCTGTAGGAAAAGGAGGTTTACCAGATCGCGATGGAAATGTAACCCTTGATGCCTGCATTATGGATAAAAATGGCAATTGCGGGGCTGTTGTTTATCTACAAAACATTACACATGCTGTTTCTGTAGCACGCAAAGTTATGGAAGAGACTCCACATGTTATGCTAGCTGGCGAAGGCGCTAAACAATTTGCCCTCTCAAAAGGTTTTGAAGCTGAAGACTTATTAACCGAAGCTTCAAAAAAGGCATGGGAAAAGTGGAAAATAGAAAGTGAATACAAACCCATTATTAACATAGAGAATCACGACACCATAGGTATGTTAGCGATTGATAAAAATGGGGACATTTCAGGCGCATGTACCACAAGCGGATTGGCTTATAAAATGGCTGGCCGTATTGGCGACTCACCAATAATTGGCTCGGGCTTATTTGTAGACAATGAAATTGGCGCTGCCGTGGCAACTGGTTTGGGCGAGGAAGTTGTAAAAACAGTAGGGAGTTTTTTAGTTGTTGAATTAATGCGACAAGGTAAATCACCTCAAGAAGCTTGCGAAGAAGCAATCAAAAGAATCGTCAACAAACCCAATAGTGATTATAAAAATTTTCAGGTTGGTTATATCGCTGTCAATAAACAAGGACAAACCGGTTCATACGCGATCCATCAATGGTTTAGCATGACTAAATTTCAAGACGGTGTGAATGCACAAATTCAATCAGATTTCATTATAAAAGAAAATTAGTTTCCGTTAAAACGGATACGCATTTAATCGGCGTAATTCAATTCTCCATTGGCTTCTTTTTCTTTGAATTCTTTCACTAGATCAAGCGCATCAGGAATCACATCACTACACAAAATAATAAGGGAGCCTTTTACCGCATTTTTAACAGCATATTTTATGGCCTCTTTTTCTGACGGAATAATGGTTGTTTTCTTATTTGGATCTTTCCTTTTAATACCATCATTCAGCATTTTAATGAGCTGCTCTTCTGTTTTTCCGCGTAAGCGCTTGTCTTGGCGGATAATAATCTCATCGAACATTTCTGCGGCGATACTTCCCATTTCATTATTATCTGCTTCACGTCTATCTCCAATTCCTGCTATAATCCCTACTTTAACCGTTGCTTCTAATTCATCTGTAAACTTTTGAAGTGCACGCATCCCTGCAGGATTGTGCGCATAATCTAACAGAATGGTAAAGTCTTTAAACTCAAATAAATTCAAACGCCCAGGTGTTTGTGAAGGAGAAGGAATAAACGTTTCTAAGGCCGCTTTTATATCTTCAATACTAATACCCTGTACATGAGCAGCAAGTACAGCGCCAAGTACATTTTGTATCATAAACTTCGCTTTTCCACCATAAGTTAAGGGAATGTTTTCTGCTTTCATAACGCGCATTTTCCATTCACCTCTGCAAATGGTTACATAGCCATTTTCATAAATAGCGCTAATACCATTTAGGCGTTGTAATGCCTTTATTCTAGGGTTATTTTCATCCATAGAAAAGAGTGCTACATTACATTCTACCGTACGTCGCATGTCGTACACTAAATCATCATCAGCATTTAATATGGCATAACCGTCGGGTAATACAGTTTCTGGCACAACCCCTTTTACCTTCGCCAATTGTTCAATGGTATGAATGCCTTTTAACCCCAAATGATCTTCGGCAACATTTGTAACCACCGCTACATCACATTTTTTAAAACCCAATCCTGCGCGTAACAAACCGCCTCTTGCACATTCTAAAACGGCAAAATTTACGGTTGGATCTTTCAATACAAATTCTGCACTTGCAGGACCTGTACAATCTCCTTTCATCAACAACCTATTTTGAATATACACGCCGTCACTGGTAGTATAACCAACGCGATAGCCATTCATTTTGGCAATATGAGCTATCAAACGAGTGGTGGTTGTTTTTCCATTCGTACCAGAAGTAGCGATGATAGGAATACGGCCGGTGTCTCCTTTTATGGGAAACAATTTATCAATTACTGGAGCCGCAACATTTCGTGGCAATCCAGAAGTTGGCGCTAAGTGCATTCTAAATCCTGGCCCTGCATTTACTTCCAACACGGCGCCTCCTGTATCTGATAAAGGCTGTGTTATATCGGTAGTCATAATGTCAATGCCACAAATGTCTAAATCTATTATTTTAGAGATCCTTTCAGCCATACTCACATTCGCAGGATGCACAATGTCGGTAACATCTTCTGCTGTTCCGCCAGTACTTAAGTTGGCTGTATCTTTTAAAATCAATCGTTCACCTTCAGCAATCACTGATGCTAAGGTATAACCCGCATCTTTTATAATGGTTTCTGTTAATTCGTTTATCGTTATTTGCGTTAGCACATTTTCATGTCCATAACCTCTCCGTGGATCACTATTCACTTTATCAATTAGTTCTTGAACAGTAGATGTACCATCACCAATCACATGCGCAGGTGTTCGTATCGCTGCAGCCACCAATTTGTTATTGATTACCAACAATCTATAGTCTTGGCCTTTTACAAACTTTTCTACTATAATGGCACCACTACGCGAGCTCTCTTTGGCATTTCTAAAGGCCACCAATGCATCGTCATAGTTTTGAATATCTACGGTAATTCCCCTTCCATGATTGCCATCAACAGGTTTAATAACCAATGGATATCCCACATACCTACAGGCATCTTCTAAACTGCGTTCACGACGAATAATATCACCTCTTGGCACCTCAACTTCGGCCTGTTCTAGCAGGTATTTTGTATCTTCCTTATCACAGGCTAATTCCACACCAATACTACTGGTTTCACTAGTTACTGTGGCTTGAATGCGTTTTTGGTTGGCGCCATAACCCAATTGGCACAATGAATATTTATTTAAGCGAATCCAAGGGATTCCTCTTGACTCCGCTTCTTCAACGATAGAACCAGTACTTGGCCCTAGTCTTTCAGATTCTCTCAATTCTCGCATCTGCTGAATATCATCAGATAAATCATAAGCTTCACCACTAATAAGTGCCTCACAAACACGTACAGAAGCATCTGCCGCATACCGCCCTACAGACTCTTCCATATAGGCAAAAACCACATTATAGACACCTTCTTCACCATATCCACGTGTTCTACCAAAACCTACATCCATACCTGCAAGGGTTTGTATTTCAAGCGCGATATGCTCAATGATATGACCCATCCACGTACCTTCTTCAACACGTTGAAAAAATCCGCCCGGTTCACCAACAGAACAGCGGTGTTCATACATCCCTGGAAACAGCGCTTTCAAGCGCTCATAAAAACCTGCTACTTTATTGGAAGGTTTTTGTTCCATCTCCTCTAAATCTAAAACCATCACTATTAATTTATGACGTCTCACAGACCAATAATTTGGCCCTCTCATGGCATTGATTTCTCTTATCTTCATAATTATGGTGATTTTAGTTTTGGAAAATGAATAAACATAAATATAGAATTTTTTCGTTAAATAAGTTTATTTTTGCAATCTGATTTTTAAGAATCGAACGTTAACAGCAGAGAATGAAGAGAATAAAAGTTAAAGGAACCTTAATACCTATTGGAGGTAATGAAGATAAAGGGAATAAAGAGGATGATTTTAATAGGTTAGACTATATAGAAGAGGGTATTTTATCGCATGTAGTAAGTGAAGCTGGAGGTGTGAATGCAGCTATAGTAGTCATTCCAACCGCATCTAGTATTCCTGTGGAAGTAGGTGAAAATTATCTGGCGGCTTTTAATACGTTGGGCTGTAAGAACGTAACTGTTTTAGATATTCGAAGCAAAGAAGATTCAGAAAAACCAGCGGCAATTGCTTTAGTGAATGCGGCTAACTGTATTATGTTTTCTGGAGGTGACCAATCTAAAATTACGGATCGGATTGCCGGAACTTCTATTCATAAGATTTTATTGAACCGTTATAAAAAAGAAAAAGGCTTTGTTATTGCAGGCACTAGTGCCGGTGCCATGGCGATGGCACAAGAAATGATCGCTGGTGGTAGTGCTACAGAATCATTTGTAAAGGGTGCTGTACAAATGTACAAAGGTTTGGGACTGATCCCTAAACTAACAATAGATACCCATTTTATTGCTAGAGGGCGCTTTGGGCGCTTGGCGGAAGCTGTAGCTAAATATCCTAAACTTTTAGGAATTGGATTGGCAGAAGATACCGGATTGATTATCAAAGGAGGTATAGAATTTGAAGTGATTGGATCTGGAATGGTAATTGTTTTTGATCCGAGAAAGCTGAAACACAACAATGAGAAAATTCTATATGAAGGGACACCCATGTCATTGACCAATTTAAAAACACATGTGTTGGCAAATGGAGATCGATTCAATATGAAAAAGAATAAAGTAAAGGTGCTTCCATTAAAAGCTGATTTTATTTAGCTTTAAGAATAATTAGGTTTGTTCGAGTGAAATTATATCGCAGTCGCGCCGTAGTCTTATCAATTCGAAAGACCATTCTATTTGTAAATAGAAACTTCTTCTGCTCCACTTGAAGATTTACAAGCTCGGTACATCCCTTCGGTATTAAATGGCATGGCAATAGCTCCATGACTATCTACGGCAATTAAACCTCCGTCACCACCTATTTCTAAAATACGCTTGTGAATAACCTCATTGGATGCTTCTTTTACAGAAAGCCCTTTATGCTCAATTAAGCAAGCTACATCGTAGGCCACAACACCGCGAATAAAAAATTCACCACTACCGGTGCAACTCACAGCACAGGTTTTATTATTGGCATAATTTCCTGCTCCTATCATGGGTGAATCACCTACGCGTCCCCATTTTTTATTGGTCATCCCTCCTGTTGATGTTGCTGCAGCTACATTGCCTTGTTGATCACAAGCTACCGCCCCAACGGTTCCGAATTTACTGTCTTTTTTTACTGAATGATCTAACTGAAAACTATCAGTATCTTTAATTTCTAACCATTGTTTATGTCGTAATTCGTCATAAAAATAGTTGGTATCTTCTAAGGTGTAATTCAGTTCGTTTGCAAAACGCATAGCTCCTTCTCCAGCCAAAAATACATGTTCATTTTTTTGCATGACATCTCTAGCAAGTTGGATCGGGTTTTTAATGCCCGTTATCAAACTTACGGCACCTGCATTTAAGCTTTTACCATCCATTATACTAGCATCCATTTCATGTGTTTCGGCCGCCGTAAATACGCTGCCTTTCCCTGCATTAAAAAGCGGAGAATCTTCTAAAATTACCACTGCTTTTTCAACAGCATCAATAGCCGTACCCCCATTTTCCAATATGGCATAACCCGTATCTAAAGCGGCTTGTAAAGTTTTTTTATATTGAACTTCTAATTGAGGTGTCATCATCCCTTGTACTAAGGTTCCTGCGCCTCCGTGAATGGCAATAGAAAATGTATTCATAGGTACTATTTAGACCCGAAAATTACAAATTGCTATTGAATTAACTATAATTAAAATAAATATGTTTGATTTTTTACTACTTCGCAACTAAGTTTAGGGATACCGTTAATAAGTCACCACCGCCACTAAAACGTTCAGCCCATACCTCCACAAAGTCTCCTGGAGCTAATTCAAGTGCCCCTACTATGGCAGCAGGACCAACATCGTTGTTCTCTCCTACTTCTCGATATACGCGTGTATTTTCAATTACTGAAGCGGTTGAGCTCCCACTAGTACCTTTTGCTATGTAAAAAATAAATATCGAATTGTTATTATCTCCTTGAAATGAGATGGTTGTTGTAATTTGAAAATTTCTCGTCTTAATTCCATCATAGACAATTCTGTTATTTCCAGAAGCGGTAAATCTAAATAAATTATTAGAAGTTGTAATTCCAGATAATTTTACACGACTTGAAGTTCCTGTACCGCTAAAACTAGTAGCAACTCCTGAACCAATTGCTGCGCTTAAATTAAAGTTCCCTATAGCCGTATTATCTGTTTCTTCGGTTATTCCAGGAGAATTAACATCCCAATTTTTGGTAAAATTATAACCCGTATAACCACCCGCAGTATACCCTTTTACTCGTTCTCCGTCTCCTGTAAAATTAATTCCAACTAAGGAAGCTGAAACACCAATAGTTGGATTTGCACTTACATCCAATCCAGCTTCACCAGAATCGGCGACTACACGACCGTTAGCTAATTGTAGATTATCAAAAGATCCAGAAAGCGTCAAAAATGTTCCTGTATTTGATTCAGTCCAAAACACATTGGGCATAAATAAGGTTGTAATATTCGAAGCTGATAATCCTTCTAAATTACTCACAAACTGAGATACATTGAAGTAGACTAAGCCTAAATTACTCAAGGTACCAATGGAGCTTGCTCCAACAAAAATCACTGTACTGGCAGCTACATTTTCTGCCAATGTCGACCCTGTGATATTAAAAACAGGACTGCCATTACCTAAAATTGTTAAGTTTCGAAGACTCCCTCCTTTGGATCCTGAAAATAAGGCTGAACCAGATGCATTTAGCAACCTATCTTCGTTTACATCTACACCTTCAATATATGCCCCATTCAAATCTATTGGAAAATTTATTGAGATGGTGCCGTTAATTTCATATAAAAAATTTGTTTGTAATTGATAGCTTGATCCACCACCTGCTGCAAGTTCATCTGCTAAATCTGCCACACTTTTTACCAATTTATAATTGTCTCTTTTTACGGAGCCTTCGAGCTTCACCCAGCTACTTCCAGAGAAATAATAAAAAGCATCCAGAGTAGTATCAAAAACCAACAAGCCATCAACAGGACTTGCAATGGCGTTTCGCTGAACACTCGTCATTCTAGGTGTTAAGACCCCTTGTGTTGTAGATGTCATATCTAAAATAGAAGATGGGTCTGGCGTGGTAGTACCAATTCCAACTTGCGCCAAAACCAATTGGCTTACTACTAAAAAAACCAGACTCAATATATATTTTCCGTTCTTTTTCATGCTTAATTATTTTTTAAAATTTTATACGATTCATCACCGTATTCTGAATGCACCTTAATCAAATAAACGCCTTCTTTTTTATCAAAAGGAATCGTTATTTTTTGTTGTGATAATAATTTTTGATCTACCTGAAGTACTTTTTGACCTAACACCGTATAAACGGTAATTTCATCAATTCTCAACCCTGTTTTATTGTTTACAACAATTGAATTGTTGTTATTGTAAAAAACGTGCATTTGGTTGGTATCAATATCGTCAACACCTAATGTAGTCCCTGGAATAAACACCAATTGATAGCGGTCTAAATAAGTGCCCAGTGATACCTGAACTTTATAACTAGCTGCGGTTAAATTATGTGTTGTATTTAAAAAAGTATCCTTTAAGTAAATGGTTCCATCAAAGTTTTCTACGCTATCTAGCATAATGCTATGTTCGCCTTCTTCGGTCATGGTTAGTCCTAATGGAAAAACCTGCGATTCATCAAAGCTTCCAACTCCTTGTATTACATATTGCTTATCTACTTCATCATCAATGATAAAAAAAAGCTCATCGTCTCTAACATCAAACATCATGGCATCATAAGCCTGATTGTAATTGATCGTTGCCACAGAGTTCGGAATAAATCCCAATACCAGTTGCCTGTGAAATCCTTCTGGATCTTCATAGCCAATTCGTATCAAACTTTTTTCGGATTCTTCTAAAGCTGTTGTTTTATAATGTATCGATTCTCCAGAACTTTCCGTTTTAAATGCCCGTTGCGCATTATTAAAACTCACGGTAGTACCAAATGCACTACCTCCTTCAACAAAAAAGCCTTGTCCTACCGCAATATAGCGTTCTGGAGGGGTTGCAACTGCCGCCGACCCCAGTCCGGCTACCGTACTTGTAGCCAATGATGGTGGCGCTCCTGCTGTTAAATTCCGTGTAGCATATCCTCCATAGTAATCTGAATTGTTGTGTGATGTTGAACCTCCGTCTACCCAAAAATAAAGCGTTCCATCAATATTACTAAAGAGACTATTACCTCCTGCTATTACACTTATATTGTCTTTAATGAATGCTTCTGCATCCAATGCTGAAGGGTATGGATTCCCAATTAAAATATTTTCAGTATTTGTAATGGAAATTTCATAATCGCCATCATTTGGCACCCCTTTAAACACGTAATTTTGGTTCGTGTCTGAAGTGTTGGTTCCTTTCATTGTATATCCTTCTCCCGGGTTTAGGGCTGTATTTTCGTCTATTTTAGTCCAATTAGCAGCAGTACTTCCATCTCTTAAATAGGTATACAACCAACGTGTACTTATTGTTAAGGGTGTTGTTACATTATTGCTTCCATCAAGAACTGAAGGCACCCCATTGTACGGTGCACCCGTATTAAATAATACTTGTTGAGGAGTAAAAGCATTTATGCTAGCATCTGTTCCATCAAAAAGACTACCTAAAACTGTAAACGACCCTCCGTTATGTACCGGAGAGGACCAATAATTATAGGCATAGACAGCTTTGGTTCCTTGTTGATCTTTTAATAAACTTCCTGAAGTAGCACTATTTGCATTGGTACCGGTATGGGTTTGTACGAGTTGTGCGTCACCTACTAATCTAAAATCGCCAGCGACTAAATCAACTGTATTTTCTACAATTACACCAAAATCAGTAGCTACTGACACTCCTGACAAACTATTATTAATGGTTAAATTGTAAAAATTAATCGTATTTGTTGTTCCAGAAATGCTTTGAACTGCGTTGGTATTACTTGTAAAAAAGGTGGTACCGGAAGCAGCTGTTGTTATCCCGTTATTTATAAAATTACTATTTAAAAATAGCTCGCCGTTGTTATTATAATTTCCGTTATTCGTATATTCACGTCCGAAATAAACCGTAGTTGCATTTTCAATATGAAATACCCCTTCATTAATAATTTGAGAATAGCTGCTCGCTGAGTGGATCAAACAAAAAAGTATTAAAAACACAAGTTTTTGTACGATATACGGTTTCATTTTCAAAAGTATGGGGGTATTCATAGTATGATACATAATGTTATATTTCCGGTAATATTGTAAAGGCGAATAAATACGAGGTAAACCCCTCTTCGCTTTACGGAAAAGCCGTAAATAAGATGCTCTAAAGTAGATTTATAAATATGTCAAATCAAAAACGTCTTTTTTTAGTTGATGCCTATGCGCTCATTTTTCGCGGGTATTACGCCTTTATAAAAAATCCAAGAATCAATTCAAAGGGTGTAGACACCTCTGCCATTATGGGTTTTATGAATTCTTTATTGGATGTAATAAAACGAGAACGTCCAGATCATTTAGCTGTTTGTTTTGACAAAGGCGGTAGTGCTGATCGCGTTGAAATGTATGAGGAGTATAAAGCCAATAGAGATGAAACTCCTGAAGCTATCAAAATAGCGGTACCCTATATTTACGATATCTTAAAAGCCATGCACATTCCTATTATGGTTAAGGAAGGTTATGAAGCTGATGACGTTATAGGAACCCTTTCTAAGCAAGCCGAAAAAGAAGGGTATCAAACTTTTATGGTGACGCCAGATAAAGATTTTGCCCAATTGGTTTCTGAAAATATTTTTATGTACAAGCCTGTTTTTGGAGGTGGTTATGAAACTTGGGGAATCCCAGAAGTACAGAAGAAATTTGAAGTAGATCGCCCGGAGCAGGTAATCGATTTTTTGGGTATGATGGGTGATTCTGCCGACAATATCCCCGGCCTACCTGGTGTTGGCGAAAAAACAGCCAAAAAGTTTATTGCCGCCTATGGAAGTATGGAAGGCCTATTAGCCAACACTCATGAGCTCAAAGGCAAAATGAAAGAAAAAGTAGAAGCTGCTAAAGAATTAGGGCTCCTATCTAAAGAATTGGCAAAAATCATGTTGGATGTACCGGTAACTTTTAATGCGACCGACTTTGAATTATCAGATCCAGATATTGAAAAAGTAACACATATTTTTAACGAGTTAGAATTTCGTCGTTTAACAGATAATTTTATCAAAACATTTGCTCCTACCGAGCCCACAAATACCATTGTTGAAAGTGTAGAAACCACTTCCGACAAAAAGAAAAAAAGCAGTCCTCCAATTGGTGGTCAATTTGATTTATTTGCTACTCCTGGTACCGGAAATGTTAGTGAAGAATTAGCTGTTGGCGGATATCAAACAATTGCGATCACAAAACATTTTTATCAATCTGTAGAAACGCCACTTTCAAGAAAGTTGTTTCTTCAGAAATTGTTGCAACAAAAATCGGTTTGTTTTGACACAGAGACTACAGGTTTAAAAGCGTTGGAAGTTGAGTTGATTGGCATTGCCTTTTCCTGGGAAAAAGGAACTGGATATTATATTATTTTTCCGGAAGACCAGAAAGAAACACAAGAAATATTAGAAGAATTTAGACCTTTCTTTGAAAATGAATCCATCGAAAAAATTGGACATAATTTAAAGTATGACATCAAGGTACTTTCTAATTATAACATGCCCGTAAAAGGCCCCATTTTTGACACCATGATTGCGCATTACTTGATCAATGCTGATATGCGTCATAATATGGATATCCTTGCCGAAACCTATTTAAATTACCAACCAGTTTCTATTACTGACCTGATTGGTAAAAAAGGCAAAAACCAGTTATCCATGCGTGCTGTTGAAACTGAAAAACAGTCTGAATATGCTGTTGAAGATGCCGATGTGACCTTACAATTAAAAGAACATTTTGAAAAAGAATTAGAAAGTAGCAACTTAACAAAACTATTTAAAGACGTAGAATTGCCTTTGGTAAATGTATTGACTGCTATGGAAATAGAAGGAATTAATATAAATGTTGATTTCTTAAAAGAATTTTCAGTTGTTTTATCGGAAGACATTATCAGACTCGAAAAAGGAATTTTTGAGCAGGCAGGTGAAGAGTTTAATTTGGCGTCTCCAAAGCAATTGGGACCTATTTTATTTGACAAATTAAAGTTAATTGACAAACCTAAGAAGACAAAAACCGGTCAGTATTCAACGGCAGAAGATGTATTGTCTTATTTGGCAAAAGACCATCAAATTATACGCGATATTTTAGAATTTCGTCAGTATAAAAAATTATTGAGCACCTATGTAGATGCCTTACCAAATGAGGTAAATCCGAAAACAGACCGTATTCACACAGTGTATGCACAAGCCGTTGCCGCAACAGGACGCTTAAGCTCAAACAATCCGAATTTACAAAATATTCCTATCCGCACCGAGCGCGGTAGAGAAGTGCGTAAAGCTTTTGTGCCAAGAAACAAAGATTATCTGTTATTGGCTGCAGATTATTCTCAAATAGAATTGCGAATTATTGCAGCGTTGAGTCAAGAAGAGAACATGATCAAAGCATTTCAAAACAACGAAGACATTCACGCTTCTACCGCTGCAAAAGTTTTTAATGTAGCAATCAATGAGGTAACACGCGAACAACGAAGCAATGCAAAAACAGTCAATTTTGGAATTATTTATGGTGTTTCAGCCTTCGGATTGAGCAATCAAACTTCACTGTCTCGTAGTGAATCAAAGGAGCTGATAGATACCTATTATAAAACCTATCCTAAGCTGCGTAATTACATGTCTGAGTTGATTGATTTTGCACGTGAAAATGGGTATGTAGAAACGGTATTAGGGCGTCGTAGGTATTTAAATGATATCAATTCTAGAAATGCAGTTGTTAGAGGAGCTGCAGAGCGAAATGCTGTCAATGCTCCTATTCAAGGAAGTGCAGCTGATATTATTAAACTGGCCATGATTAATATCCACAAACGCTTTGAAAAAGAGCAATTCAAGTCTAAGATGTTATTGCAAGTTCATGATGAATTGGTATTTGATGCTCATAGAGATGAATTAGAAATTATTAAACCAATTATTAAACAAGAAATGGAAAATGCCTATACCTTAGCGGTTCCTTTGGACGTTGAAATAGGTGTTGGCGAAAACTGGCTGGAAGCGCATTAAATTAAAATTTATCCATGAATATTATGTTACCTAAGCGCTTTGCGCTATTAAAAAATTTTAGCGCCACCTATTTACTTTTTGCTTTTGTCGTTAGACTGGTTCTGTATGCATTGTCAATTGCGCATATCGATTTTTCATTCGTTAACCTTCTAAAAATACTAGGAATTGGGTTCTTATTTGACATAGGAAGCCTTCTATATGTAGTGTCATTATATGTACTCTATTTACTGCTGGTACCTACTCAATTTCACGGAAGTAAATTTGATAAGATTATTACAAAAGTAAGTTATACACTCTTTTTGTTTTTTCTTATTTTTTGTTTTTTAGCCGAAATACCTTTTTGGCTAGAGTATCAAAGACGCTTTAATTTTATTGCGGTAGACTATTTGCTATATACCTATGAAGTAGTTCAAAATATACATCAATCTTTTCCGCTACCAATATTGATTATTGTCCTTATTATTTTTACGTTTATAAGCCTTAAAATTGCGAAAAAGACCCATGCTTTTAAAGACACTTTTGAGAGTACCGATTCGTTTAAGTCAAAACTAATTTTAGCTAGTATTTGCTTTGCTGTTTTAGCCATCTTCCATTTCAAAGTAAAAAACACCCATGCCGAGGTTTTTACGAATATCAATGAAAGTGAATTGGCAAAGTCTGGATTGTACTCTTTTTTTGCCGCCCGTCAAAGCAATGAATTAAACTATACAGATTTTTACGAAACGATTGCGGATACTGAATTATATCCAACAATTAGAAACTTGGTAAAAGCTTCCAACGACAGTTTAACCACCAACAGTAAGAGTATTAGGCGCTATGTTAAAAACAGTGGTGTAGAACAAAAACCAAATGTTATTTTTATTGGTCTGGAAAGCCTTAGTGCGAAGTTCATGAATTATTTTGGTAATGATCGCAACTGGACCCCTACCATAGATTCATTAGCCAATGCTTCTATTTTCTTTACCAATTTATACGCTACAGGGACACGTACCATACGCGGTATGGAAGCAATTAGCTTGGCAATTCCGCCAACGCCTGGTAGAAGTATTGTTAAACGAGAAAACAATGACAATTTATTTACTATAGGTCAAGTGTTTAAAGAAAAGGGCTATTCTAGAACATTTATTTATGGTGGTGATGGTTATTTTGACAATATGACTAACTTTTTTAGCCATAACGGATTTGACATTATTGACAGAATAAAAAACCATCGCTTTGATGAACAACTACCCACAGAAAGAACACGCATTGAAGATAACGAAGTGACTTTTGAAAATGCCTGGGCGGCTTGCGATGGTGATGTCTATAACAAATTACTTAGCACCGTTGATGAACAGTATAAAAGCGGGCAACCTTTTTTTAATTTTGTAATGAACAGCTCAAACCACAAACCCTATACCTATCCGGAAGGTGTTGTCGATCCAGCTTTTAAAGGAACTAGAGAAGGCGCTGTAAAATATACTGATAAATCACTGTGGCAATTTTTTGAAACCGCCAAAACCAAACCATGGTTTAGTAATACTGTTTTTATCATTATGGCTGATCATTGTGCTTCGAGTGCAGGAAGAACAGAGTTGAATATAGCCAACCACCATATACCCGCTTATATTTTTAATTTAAAGAATCAAGCTCCGGAAAAAGTAACTAAATTAGCCTCGCAAATTGATATATTTCCTACCCTTTTTGGCTATTTGAATTGGAGTTACACCTCGAATGTTTTTGGCAAAGACATTACTAAAATGACACCTAAAGATGAGCGCGCTCTTATTGGAAATCATCGGAAAATTGGACTTTTAAAAAAGGATAAATTATTGATTTTGGAATTGCAAAAACAACATTCTTTTTATAAATGGGACCGACAAAAAGACGAACTCACTGCGATTAAAACAGATAGCCTATTTTTAAAAGAAGCCATATCTTATTATCAATCGGCTTACGAGTTATTTAAAAATGACGGTTTAAAAATTCAAGACAATGATGTTGATTAACTCAGGCAATCTTGCCGTTGATTAAAGTACCAAAAGCTACGACCAACCATAATTAATTACCTGATAATAGGCGACATATATCTCGAAAATTCAATCAAATTCCCTAAACGAAGTACTTTTTTAGTATCTTAGTTGCCCAAAGTGTTAACTAAACACAGACCACTCTAAGTAAGTTGACAGAAACGCTCAAAATGAAAATATTAGGAAAATCAATCAGGACTTTTATTGGCTCCAAAAACTATACTCTTTCTCGGAATTTTTATTTGGATTTGGGCTTTGAAGAAATCGTTACATCTGAAAAAATATCTTACTTCTATAGTGGGAAATTTGGGTTTTACTTACAAGATGCGTATGTAAAAGATTGGATTAATAATTCAATGATTTTTTTCGAAGTGGATAGTTTAGAAAGTACGTTGAAATATATACAGGGTCTAAAATTAACTGAAAAGTATGAGAATGTACGATTGTCCAAAATAGTATATAACGATTGGGGAAATGAATTTTTCCTTCACGATCCTAGTGGAATATTATGGCATTTCGGAAAATTTAAATCCGAAGTCTAAAAAATTGCAACAAAACCTTCTAAATTAGCTCTTCAAACAGTACAACGAATTTTTCACAAACACACGAAGAGAAACTGCTAAATCGTCAAAATAATTATTTAATACCCTTTGTAAAACCAATCAAAAAATACTATAATTTTGTTTAAAATTTTAATAGCGTATCGCGCTCTAAATGAACAAATACATTGTTGTAAATCAACCCGAAAGTTGGAATTTTTCAACGGATAACATTACCGTAATCTCCTCACAAGATTACCTTACAAATCCAACATATTCCCTTTTAAAAAACGCACGAATTTTTAATTTGTGCAAAGATTATTCATACCAATCTAAAGGCTATTATGTTTCACTTTTAGCAGAAGCCAGAGGACATTTACCAATTCCGACCACAAAAAATATTGTAGACCTAAAAGCGTTAAAACTCGTTAGAATTGTGTCAGATGAGTTTGATGATGTGATTCAACAAAGCTTAAAAAACATTAAGTCGCAAGACTTCACCTTGAGTATTTATTTCGGGCAAAACGTGGCACAGAAATACAAAAACTTAAGTGCATTGTTTTACAGGCACTTTCAAGTTCCTTTTTTACGTGTTAATTTCAACCACACTACAAAATGGAACGTTCAGAGTATAAAGGCAATTTCAGAAGCTGAAATTCCATCTGAGCATATATCAAGTGTGCAAGAGTTTGCGAATCAATATTTTGCTAAAAAGCGATATGACACGGCAAAAGTGTTTAACTACGATTTTGATTTAGCCATTTTAGTCAACCCAAACGACCCCGCTCCTCCGAGTAATCTAAAGGCGTTAAAAAAGTTTGTTGAAATTGCTGAGAAAATGAACATCTATGCTGAAATTATTGAACCTAAAGATTTAATTAGACTTTCGTCTTTTGATGCCCTTTTTTTAAGACAAAGTACCGAAGTTAATAACGAGGCGTACACCTTTGCCAGAAAGGCACAGCAAGAAGGCATCGCAATCATTGATTATCCTGACGCTATTTTAAAGTGCTGTAATAAAGTGTACATGGCAGAAGCCTTGAAAAACGCCAACATTAGCACTCCAAAAACAGTTATTGTTCATGCTGACAATCGAAATACGGTAATCGAAGCCGTAGGATTACCCTGTGTTTTAAAGGCGCCAGACTCTACGTTTTCTTTTGGTGTGAAAAAGGCAAAAAGCCTTGAAGAATACGATGTTTTGGTTACAGAAATGTTAAAAGAATCGGATCTTATAATCGCACAAGAATTTTGTCCTTCAGATTACGATTGGCGTATTGGTATCATTGATAATAAACCGTTTTTTGCCTGCAAGTATTACATGGCCAAAGGCCATTGGCAAATATATAACTGGAAAGCTACCGACAAAAACGACCAAGATGGAGATGCCGATTGTTTGCCCATTGAAGAAGTTCCAAAAAATGTGATTGATATGGCACTAAAATCTGCTAAATTAATGGGGTTGGGCTTATACGGAATCGATATTAAAGTGGTAGAAGATAAATTAATGGTTATTGAAATTAATGACAATCCCAATATCGATTTTGGAGTAGAAGATGCTCATTATGGAGATTTGGTTTACACAGAGATACTTTCAGCATTAAAAACACGACTCAATTAAAATGTCTAAAAAATATCACTTATTCGAAGTTTATGGTATTGAGCTCGAATATATGCTTGTGAATAATGACACCTTTAAAGTGGCTCCAATCGTTGACGAATTACTAACTAAAAAAGCGGGAGCGTTAACTGCCGATGTCGACAATGGAACTATTGCATGGAGTAATGAACTTGTGGCACATGTGGTAGAGCTAAAAACCAATGGACCTGCAAAAAGCACCGATGATTTAGCTGAACAATTCCATGCCAATATCTTAGAAATAAACAAACTCTTACTGCCTTTAAACACACAACTATTAGGTACTGCTTCGCATCCTTTAATGAATCCAACCACTGACACACAACTCTGGAAACACGGTTATAGCGAAGTGTATACACTTTACAACACCATTTTTAATTGTAAGGGCCATGGTTGGAGCAATGTTCAAAGCACGCATATAAATTTACCTTTTTATGACGATAGTGAATTCGAGAAACTGCATGCCGCAATAAGAATACTATTGCCCATTTTGCCTGGAATTTGTGCAAGTTCACCAATTTTAGAAGGTCATGTTACGGATTTTAAAGACACGCGTTTAGAATTTTACAAAACCAACCAAAAAGAAATTCCAGAGTTAACAGGTTTGGTGATTCCTGAACGTGTATTTTCAAAATCAGCGTACCATGCCACCATTTTCGATCCGATAAAGCACGCCATAAGACCGTATGATAAAAATAAAATTTTAGACCAGCATTTTTTAAATTCACGTGGTGCCATTGCTCGTTTTGATCGCAATGCCATTGAAATCCGTTTAATCGACATTCAAGAATGTCCACAAGCAGATCTGGCTATCTGTGCTTTGATTATTGAAGTTTTAAAAGCACTTGTAGCTAAAGAATTTTGCACACTTGATACTCAAAAAAGCTGGAAAGAACAAGATCTATTTTTAATTTTAAATGACACTATTAGATATGGTGAAAATGCTAAAATTGATAATATTGATTACCTGAAATTATACGCATTAGAAGACCCCATAACAGTAAGTGAGGTATGGAAACATTTGTATCAAAAAGTAAAACCAAAACTCCACAAATCACATTACGAGGCAATTGAATTAATTTTAGCGGAAGGCACTTTATCTACACGATTATTAAAAGCACTACAAATGGATTCTTCAGAAAAAAATATCGTCGATGTATATCGACAATTGCAAGACTGTTTGCAGAACAATACCTTGTTTAAGCCATGAAACTGCTAGTAACCTGCGAGCATGGTGGCAATGACATCCCTGCAGAATACAAGAAGTACTTTATTGAAAAGGATGCCCTTAAAACGCATCGTGGTTATGACTTGGGTGCCATAAATTTATTTAACTATTTAGCACCACTTTCTGATGCATCGTTTTATAGCACAACCTCTCGATTGCTGGTAGAATTGAATCGCTCTTTATTTCACAAGCAGCTTTTTTCTGAATTCACTAAAGGCATATCTAAAGATGAAAAAGCTGAAATCCTAAAACAGTATTATATCCCTTACAGATCAGCGGTTGAACATAAAATAGCAGCCTATATAGCAGCCAAGCAGCAAGTGTTTCATCTTTCCATTCATAGTTTTACTCCACAACTAAATGAAAAAAAACGGAACTGTGACATAGGGTTATTATACGATTCCACCAAAAACCCTGAACAACAGTTTTGTAAAAATTTTAAGGCTGCGCTTTTAAAACAAAATCCAAATCTAAATGTGCGTTCCAATTATCCATATCTAGGAAAAGCAGACGGTTTTACCACCTTCTTAAGAAAACTATTTCCAACCAATTATTTAGGTGTTGAGATTGAAATAAATCAGAAATTTGTAAGTAATGAAGTTATCGATATAGCATTGAAACAAGCAGTTTATAATACTATCGATTCCTTAAAAACCCAATATACGGCGTAGTAATCTAGTGACTTTGTAAAGTTTTTCAGTTACCTTCGTTTACGAACCAACTTAAACACAAACCAAAGTGGACTATACGAATTTAATGTATTGGCATTTAGCAACAGTCGTTCCTTGTTTCGTAATTGGAACCGTATTATTACTAATACAAAAAGGAAATATAAAAGCGCATAAAAGAAAAATGATTTTGCTTTACTTCGGAGCAATACTAATTGCAGGTGGATTTACATTTACACCAGGAAGATACTTGCATGAACTCTTCTTTTGAGCATAAATAAAAAAACGACTAACCAATGATTTTATCAATTCTTTTAAGCTCAATCCTAATTGCACTTGGAGTTATTCATCTCAATTGGGTCATCGGAGGGAAATTTGGATATGCCCAATCGCTACCTACTAAAGAAAATGGCGAAAGAGTCTTAAATCCAAAAAAAATAGATAGCGCCCTTGTTGGCATTGGATTGATAGCATTCGGAATTTTTTATATCTTAAAATCTGGACTTTTTGATTACACCTTACCTGAACGGATACTGACCTATGGAGGTTGGATAATTCCCATACTATTTATATTGCGAGCTATTGGTGAGTTTCACTATGTTGGATTTTTTAAAAGGATAAAAAAAACAGCTTTTGGAAAACTGGACACAAAGTTCTTTTCACCGTTATGTTTAGCAATCGGAATAGCTGGGATACTAATTCAACTTATAAAATAAAAGTTGACACTCATAATATCTATAAATTATTGTAGTGAAATTTCACTATAAATTAAATAAGCGATAGTTAAATATATTTGTTTTCGCTTTTTTTCCTTAATTTACACCAAATCAATAAAATACCAAATGACATCATACTCGATAGCCGAAATTAACAATCTGGTAAACGGCGAATTAATAGGTACTACCAACCAAAAAATTGAAGGTCCAGAGGATTTACAAAAAGCAAACAGCAATCAAATCACATTTATTGGAAGTACTAAATATTTTAAGTTCTGGGAAGATTCAAAGGCCTGTGCTGCGCTAGTAAATGACAACACAGATAGTGCCCCTGGCCACAATCGCGCTTTTATAAAAGTGAAAAATGTCGATTTAGCAATGGCAAAAATACTAGCGCTTTTTAACCCGCCCCCGCCTGTTTTTGATATCGACATACACCCAACTGCTGTAGTACATGAAACGGCAAAAATTGGTACTGGCTGTAAAATTGGCCCCAATTGCTATGTTGGGAAAGATGTTGAATTAGGAAATGGAGTCATTCTATACCCCAATGTTTGTGTGTTTGATGAAACCAGTATCGGTGATAATACCATTGTCTGGTCTGGGACCGTTATACGTGAACGCTGTATTATTGGTAGCCATTGTATTTTCCATACCAATGTAAGTATTGGTGCTGATGGTTTTGGTTACAGACCAAGTGACGATGGTAGACAACTGGTTAAAATTCCACAAATTGGAAATGTGATCATTGGACATTATGTTGAAATTGGAGCCAATTCATGTGTTGATAGAGCAAAATTTAGCGCCACTATTATTGGTGATGGTTGTAAAATTGACAACCTCGTACAAATAGCACATAATAGTGTTATGGGACGTTCTTGTATTATGGCAGGCCATAGTGGTCTTGCAGGATCTGTTACACTAGGAGATGGGGTTATTATAGGCGGAAGTGCTTCAATTAAAGACCATACAACCATCCATTCTGGAGCAACCGTTGGCGCTGGCTCTGGAGTTATTGGTGATGTGGAAGCAGGGAAAACCGTTTTAGGATACCCAGCTCAAGATGCCAGAGAGATGTTAAAACAATGGGTAGCAGTTAGAAAATTAGTAAAAAAATAGCAATCTGATGTTGATATCAAATTCACAAACAATTAAATTCTTACGACAAATTCAATAACAACGAACCAAAATAAATGACTGAAATTATTGACTTAAGTCAAGAAATTTATGAAGGAATGCCTGTCTTTAAAGACCTTCCCCAGGTGAAAATGGAAATTCATAATTCGCATGAAGAATGGGACGGAATTAAGAATCCAAAAAAAAGAACACCTGCCGTACATAAATTAGTACTTGGAGAACATACGGGAACTCATGTAGATGCTATAAATCATATGGCGAAACAATATGAAGGTCAATCAATAGACACGATGCCTTTATCTATGTTTTATACCGAAGGCATTTGTTTAGACTTCTCACACAAAAAACTTAAGGAATTAATAACGCCTATTGAGATTGAAAATGCCTGTGAAAAACAGCATTTAGAGATTAAAAAAGGGGATACCGTTCTGATTTATACCGATCATTATAGAAAGCATTTTAACGGAATAAATTGGGAAAATGGACCCGGAATTTCTGCCGAAGCTGCTCGCTGGTTAGGAAATAAAAAAATCGCCGCCTTTGGTGTAGAAACAATGTCGCCCGGTGTTCCGAAAATATCAAATAAAGAAGTACATCATATTTGTGGCGAATTGGGCTTTACACATTATGAAAACATGATAAATCTTCATTTATTAATTGGACGAGGAAGGTTTCGATTTATCGGACTTCCTTTAAAAATTAGAGGAGGAACAGGCTCTCCTGTTAGAGCAGTTGCCATATTTGAATCAGAATAAAATATCTCTAGAAGCTATAACTAAGTTTTCTGATGGAGACGGAAGCCAATTTATGTGTATTGATAAGGCTAGAAAATTAGTGGTGGTTCAACGAAATTTCACAGGAAACTCTCTACTAATCTCTGAGTTGTTTTTAATAAACAAAACCGAGATAACAATCCGAAAAGTGATTTAATTCACATTTATAATAGAATTAAAACCAACCGCTATTACCAAATCACAAAACTGTAACATCTCAACAAATAATTCGTCAATGAAGTATCTAATCTTTTTTATAGAAAAATAAATGACAATTTTAGTGGTAGGTGCAAGCGGTGCAACGGGAAGACAATTAATTGAACAACTTCTAATCCATAAACAGCGGGTTAAAGCCGTTGTAAGGTTTCCCGAAAAATTACCAGAATCTTGGAAAACAAATGACCATATAAAAATTATTTCGGCCAGTCTGTTAGAATTAAATGATGCGGAAATGAGGGAACTCACCTATGATTGTCATTCAATCGTATCATGTCTCGGTCACATTATGAATTGGAAAGGGATTTACGGACAACCTAGAAAACTGGTAACCGATGCTACGCGTCGACTTTGTAACGCTGTAATCGCTAATAAGCAAGCGCCGCCTGTTAAATTTATTTTAATGAACACCACTGGCAATCGCAATCGCGATTTAAACGAACCCATTTCATTCGTCCAAAAATGTGTTATTGGTATATTACGCATACTCTTACCACCACATGTGGATAATGAAAAAGCAGCCGATTTTTTACGTACCACGATTGGTCAGAACAATGAATTCATCGAGTGGACTGCCGTACGACCTGACAGTTTAATCAATGAGAAAGTTGTAACTGATTATGAGATACATCCATCTCCAATAAGAAGTGCCATTTTTGACGCTGGTAAAACGAGTCGGATTAACGTAGGTCACTTTATGGCAACTTTAATTAATAATAGTGAATTATGGAGTAAATGGAAAGGACAAATGCCTGTAATCTATAATCAACACACCCCAGATTAAAAATTTTAACGGTTCCGAACAGAATCTATTGAGGCCTTAAAAATAATGTAAAAAGGGTTCCTGTTCCTCCTGCTCCTCCACCAAAATTTATAGCCATAGACCCATCTTCTTTTAGATCTCCTCCGTAAGAAATAGAACGAGAAAAACGTCCTTCTGATTCTAAGCTCATCGCAAAACCACCTTCATTATTATTAATCCTACTAAATGATTTAACCGTCTTATCTGCATTTAAACAAAGTACATAGGCCCAGCCCTCGTATTGTTGATTTGCACCAGAAATTAAATCGGGGATGCCGTCACCATCAATATCTCCAGTAGCACACATGGAATGCCCAAAATTTGCACCATAGGTACCATTCGGGTTTATATCTGAGACTAATTCATCAGTAAAACCATTCAGACCCTCAGCTATTTTTACTTTAGACATCACATTGTAGGTCGACTTATCTAAAGAAAGTATCCATATTGCGCCCTTTCCTCCATCAGACATAAAAGCCCCAACTGCCAATTCTTTATTGCCGTCATTATCTAAATCACCAAGCATTGCCACTTCCCTACCTCCAAATTGGTCACCGTCTTCAAGCCCAGCATCAAAACCTCCTTGCGTAGAACTAATGGTTACTGTATCTGGATATAGCACCTCTGAAGCGTTATTTAAAAACAGGATGTCAATAGCTCCGCGGTTGTTACCACCAGCATCTGAACCAGGAACACAAGCCACTAACTCTACGTTACCATCGCCATTTAAATCTCCAATTGATGATAACCCGTTTGCTATAATGTTTGCGTTTTTAACAAAATCCTTGACCGTACCATCAGAATTTAAATGAATAATATACAATGCATTATTGGGGGGTACGGGTGAAGACACTGCTATATCAGGAATCCCATCAGCATCATAATCTCCAATTCCAGCAACACCATAACCAAAAAAATTCCCTGCATTTAACACGTCAGTAAAACCACCTTCTAACATTGATATTTTCTGATTTGATTGTACGGTGCCATCGCCATTCATAAATAAAACATAAACGGCTCCAGCATCCGTTGCCCCATCATCATCTGAACGTGCCCCAACCACAAAATCAATCACTCCATCACCATTGACATCACCAATTTTATCATTGTCTCTTCCAAACCTATCTCCACTTTCTAAATTTGCTGAAAAACCTCCCGAACCATCTTGAATAGTAATAAAACCTTCTGGCTGATATGGCAATATTGACAATGGGGGAGTTTCGTTTAGACCATCTTCTTTATTACAACTTATAAACGTAAATATTATTGAAAGCACTACTATTAACTTCATAATTCCATTTAAATTTTCTCTTTGACTTGTGTTTTAAAAAAAGGTTTAATTCAAAATAAATTAATTTTAGACATAAACAAGGTTAACACCGTGTAAAAACGTTAAGTTTGATTCAATGAAAGTACTTCTTACTGGCGCAACTGGTTATATTGGAAAGCGAATCCTCCCATTATTAGTAAATAAAGGGTTCCATGTAGTGTGTTGTGTTAGAGACAAAACCAGGTTTAATCCTCCTCAGTCTTTAGCATCTCATATTTCTATAATAGAAATTGATCTGTTAGACGATTCCTCACTATCAAAAATCCCAGATGACATTGATGTAGCATACTATTTAGTTCATTCAATGGCGTCATCTGATGATTATAAATCTTTAGAGCAAAAATCTGCTATAAACTTTTGCAATAAACTATCCAAGACAGCGGTCAAACAGGTTATTTATTTAAGTGGAATAGTAAATGAATCGAATCTATCAAAGCACCTACAATCAAGAAAAACGGTTGAACAAGAACTTGAAAAAGGCGACTATAATCTAACTTGTCTTCGCGCAGGAATAATTGTAGGATCAGGGAGTGCATCATTTGAAATAATGCGTGATTTGGTAGAAAAACTCCCAATTATGATTACCCCCAAATGGCTACTAACAAAATGTGAACCAATAGGGGTGTCAGATGTACTGCAATTTTTAACGGAGTGTATCCTTAGAGAACAAACATATAACCGAAATTTTGATATTGGATGCAACGATATTCTTACCTACAAAGAGATGCTCCTTGCCTTTGCCGAAATTAGAAATTTGAAGAGGAAAATTTGGATTGTTCCAGTAATGACCCCAAAACTTTCTTCGTATTGGCTGTATTTCGTAACCTCAACAAGTTATAAACTCGCTAGATCATTGGTAGATAGTATGAAGGTAGAAGTTGTCTGTAGAAACCATGAAATCAATAACATTCTAGAAATTAAACCAATCACATACAAGGAAGCACTCATTAAGGCTTTCGATAAAATAGAAAACAATGAAATTGTTTCTAGCTGGAAAGATTCATATTCGAGTAGCGGAATAACAATTAATACTTCAGAATTCATTAATGTTCCTAGTTTTGGATGTTTTAAAGACCAACGGAAAAGGCCGATTGAAAACCGTCAATCAACTATTGAAAAAATATGGAGTATCGGAGGTGAAAATGGCTGGTATTATGGCAATTGGCTTTGGAAAATTCGCGGGTTTTTAGACCAGTTATTTAATGGTGTGGGATTGCGAAGAGGACGGACAAATCAAACGACCATTTCAGTTGGAGACTCCTTAGATTTCTGGCGTGTACTTTATGCAAATAAGGAAGAAGGTAGATTATTGCTTTTTGCAGAAATGAAATTACCAGGTGAAGCTTGGCTAGAATTTAAAATAATTGGAGACGATTTAACTCAAACGGCTACATTTAGGCCGTTAGGCTTAGCAGGCAGATTGTATTGGTATGCGGTATATCCGTTTCATGGATTTATTTTTAACGGATTATTAAAAAAACTCACGAAGCAGCACAAAACCCAGCCGCTAAAGTGACAACCCAACACCCTTCTTTTCAAGTTTATTAAAAAAATAATCAAGGGGTTCTTATCCTAAAAATAGAAAAACATTAGGCACTTTCAAACTAAAATAAATTGCCAACCGATCATAAGATCTATAAATAAGTGCTATTTTTAAGCTTTATCAACACGTTCAATACTTGTTCCATCACCCGATGCATTTTCACTATACTACTTTTGGCAAATTGAAACGATTGCTTATGGCCTGTGCTTTTTCGATGTTAACCATGGGATTTATGTTTGGGCAAGGGAATCTCAATAAAACCATTGATGCTAGTAATCAGCATCAAATTAGTTTTAGACATGATAATGATTTTTTAGTCTTTTCAGATCGGTATTACAGTTCCGGGTTGTTTTTATCCTATAGTATGCTATTAAAAAATGGGCTATTTAAATCAGGGAAAGAACAAGTTACATTCACCTTACTACAACAAATTTATACACCCTCTAAATTAAACACTTCGAATCGCGTTGAAATGGATCGCCCGTATGCTGGTTATTTAGCAATAAATACTGAATGGTCTTATGTAAAAGATAATTATGCTTTTGAAAGTATTCTTACTTTTGGGCTGGTAGGAGAAGGATCTGGAGCCGGAAGTTTTCATCGATGGTACCACAATGCCCTTGAAGTACCTAGCCCACCAACTTGGGCCTACGAACTAGCCAATAAACTACATGCCAACTTCTACACTTCTTACATCTATGAGTGGCAACTAGCTCCAAATAATTTTAGCGTATATCTCGCTGTAAAACCAACACTTGCGTTAGGCACAAAAGACCTCTACGCTCAACCAGAGGTTATGGCACACTTTGGAAGGCGCCAACCCATGAACTCAAGTATGGCCTACAATAGAATTGGATCTTTAGAAAAAGAAGTTTTTTTTACCATGCGTGCTGGATATCGAATCATTGCCCACAATGCCCTATTAGAAGGCCATCTTTTTGGAGATAACTCGGTATTTCTAGCAACCCCAAAAAAGGGATTTTTTTATGGGGGTTTTGATATTAAACATCGCTTTAAAAACAATGATTATTGGCTTGGCTACCGTTTTAATTCAGCAGAAACTGAACAAACCAAAGCACATAAATATGTCATTCTTTCATATGCTCGTAATTTTTAACCCTTTCAATTAACGCCACTATGAATCAAAAAAAACTTCCTTGGCATTTTCTTTTATTACTTATTCTAGCCGGAGAGTCTGTATTTATTCTTCCGTTTGTATTGCCACGTGTTTTTAGACCTACCGTACTCGAAGCGTTCGAACTTGACAATCTTCAATTAGGACTCTGCTTTTCAGTTTATGGAATTGTGGCCTTGGTATCTTATCTCTTCGGCGGCCCCTTAGCAGATAGATTTGCACCTAGAAAATTAATGGCGATTGCATTGTGGATGACTGCCTTGGGCGGATTGGTTTACGCTACTTTTCCCAGCTACAACGTATTAAAAATTCTTTATGGATATTGGGGGTTTACTACTATTTTTCTTTTCTGGGCCCCAATGATCAAAGCCACTCGCATTTGGGGAGGAACCAAAGCTCAAGGGAAAGCATTTGGTTTCTTAGATGGCGGCCGTGGATTAGTAGGTGCACTGTTCGGCGCTTTAGGAGTGCTTATTTTTTCCTTATTTATAGCAGTTGACATTTCTGATGTAACCATTGAAGAAAGTAAGTTTGCCTTTAAGCAAGTAATTTTAGTATCTGCTAGTATTGTAGCGCTCGTTGGCCTATTGGTTTGGTTTTTTATGAAATTAGACCGAAAAATAGAAAAGGAGGTTAGTTTAGAAAAAATTAGTAGCGTACAAATTCGAGAAGTATTACGGTTGCCATCTGTATGGTTACTAATGATTATTATTCTATGTGCCTATGTAGGCTACAAAATTACCGATGTGTTTTCTCTGTACGCTCAAGATGTAATGCACTATGACCAAGTAGCATCTGCCCAAGTAGGTACCTTTTTACTTTTTGTGAGACCTATTATTGGAGTGTTAATTGGCATCTTAGCTGATCGCTCCCAAACTACTTTTTGGTAGGTTGTAAGTTTTGCGATTTCATTTTTTGGAGCTTTGCTGTTTGCAATGGATTTTATTAGCGCGACAACCACCTACTTGTTTTTCGCTTCCATATTGATAGTAGCAACTGGTGTATATGCGGCAAGGTCACTGTATTTTGCGGTCATGGAAAGTGGTAGAATTCCTTTGGTATTAACAGGAACGGCTGTTGGTCTTATTTCGATAATTGGATATACCCCCGATATCTTTGCAGGACCAGCATTGGGTTACCTTTTAGAAAACTGGAAAGGTGTTGAAGGGCATCAACGCGTCTTTTGGATGTTGGCACTATTTTCATTTATAGGAGGAATAGCCGCTTGGCGCTACCACTTCTTGTATAAAAAAGAATTCAATAAATCTTAAAAATGAAGTGTGAACCTTACATTAGCGGCTTTTTTGATCGTTTTGAAAACAATTTATTGATATTATTAAAATCAATAAAATAAACCAAACGCAATGAAAATACGTGTTCCATGGGTTGTTTTAGTAATTCATCTAAACTGCCAAAATAATCTTCTGCTGAAGCATTTGTCTGACTAAATAACGAGTTTCTATACAGTGCTGTTAACTGACTTCCTGGAGCAAATTGCCAAGAATATCTAAAATCTATATTCCAAGTATTAAAATTAATATCCGGATTTTCTATACTAGCAGTTGTATAACCATCACTTGTATTCAAACTACCATCTTCTTGTAATACGAATAGGTTAGTATCATAGGCTACAGTACTCCAAAAATTTCGAAATGTTAAAGATAGACCGTGAAAAGAATCGAAGTTATAATTTCCAGAAATACTATTTTCTATAGTTAGTTGATTGCGTTCTCCAAAAACAATGTCTTCATCTATATTCGTTACAAAACCACGACCGCCTTTAATATTTTTATACGAATATTCATAGCTAACAATAAACTTATCATTAAAACGTATGGTAGGCTCAATACCCAGCCAGAACCCAGCCAAATCACGTTCTTTATCAAAAATTGACAAACCTCCAAGGTTCGCTTCTAAAGAGAATTTTTTATTTGAATTTGTTTCAAACCATACATCGCCATTTACAATGCTATTGTAAACGAAAAAACGTTTATTCTCAAAATCTCGTGGTTCAAAATAATCATATTGTTTTCCAAGATCCAAATTAATACTTGCACCATACCACATCAATTTTTTATTTTGTGCATTTACATTAAAACCAAGGTTGGTTCCTGTATAAGTACCCGGATCATACAAACGCTTGTAATTAATATAGGTGCTTACATTAAAGTTATTTAGTTTTTCAGTAGGTTCAAAAATTTGATACGAAACATCAGCACCAAAGTTGTTATAGTTGTTTCTATAGTTTAAGCCTAGGTCATTAATATTGTATTTACTATCTGCCAAACTATGATCGAAACTATACCTAACATTTCCATGGGTTTTTCTAATGATAAAAAGAGAATTGAATCCTGTTTCAAGTCCGTCCACCAAATTAAGATTACTCATTTTTAATTGCCCTCTAACATTATAAGTATTTCGCTTATTTGAAACGTCGGCCAATAGCCCAGTGACGTTGGCATCTCTAAAATGTCCATTTCTAGTTACATTGGTATTGATAAGGCTGACGGAAGAATTGCCGTTAAATTGTTGATCTAACACTAAAATATTGTAATTCGCTAAAGGCTCAATAACTTCCCTGCGTGTTTCTCCGGTAACAGTATTTTTAATGGTGGCCTCTGTTTTTTCTGTAATCGCATTAAAAAAACCAACACCCAATCCCTTTTTTGTTCTACCAGAAACCTTCAAAGCATTTAATGTTTTTATTTCATTGGGGAAATGAAGTAATTCTTCATCATCTCCTAACTGTGGATTACCGGTTGGTCTACTTCCTATTCTTCTCGAAAAGAAGATATCTCCTTTATTAAACAAATCAACACCTTCCTTAAAAAATTGACGTTGCTCACCAAATGTTTGCTCAAAAGGCCCCAAATTCAAACTCACATTATCAAAAGCAGCTTGACTAAAATCAGGAATAAGTGTGGCGTCAAGTGTAAAGTTTTCGGTAATCCCATATTTTAAATCCAAGCCTACATTCATATCTGTATCAGTAGCGCCATCAAATGATCTCGCAAGTCCTGAAACAAACGGGTAAAAACTTAAACGCGTTGGTGGTTTGATATTTTTAATACCTTTCATTTCACCATGGTACAAACCAACGTAACCCTTACTTCTATCAATTGGATTCCAAGAATATTGTGAATTGTCTAGTCTAAAACGTCGGTGAAATTGCAATCCCCAAGTTTGCACTTCTTGATTTGAAAAGCGCAATGTTGAATACGGAATTTTAACCTCAACTATCCAACCATCATCTACTATTTTTACGGCACTATCCCATACGGCATTCCATCCGAAATCTTCTCCATTACTAGGTGAAGCTATTGCATCTGCTTGCGTCCCTGAACTAAAAATAAAAAACTCCGTATCGTTTTGTGCATCATTATTTGGATTAAAAACAATTCCGAAAAAATCGGATTCACCAAAATTATCTCTGCTTGTAAATTGTTTTTGAATATCCTCTGGATTATCGTGTAAATAGGCAGCAACATAAATGGCATTATCATCATATGTTATTTTTACTATTGTTTTTTGATGCGCTTTTTCCGTCACCCCCATTTCTGGTCTAAACTGCGTAAAATTATTGGCTTCTTCTGCATTTTGCCAAACGCTCTCGTCTAAAATTCCATCTATCTTTGGTGCTTTATCAGTTTTCGATATATTTAAACCCTTTTTATTTTTAGTATTAAAGGTATCGGTAGTTTTATTTTGTTGGGCAAACGTGATGAGCACGGTACACATAAAAAAAACGGCAGTTAAATAAAATTTCATTACACAGTTGGTAATTTGGTTAATGATTTTGTAAAGTAATTTCGCAATCTAGAGAGCCCTATTTACAAAAGTACCGTTACGTTTTACATATTTTCTTAATAAAATGTTAATTGTGCCACCTAATAAAACTAATTCTAAGTTTTCGGATAAGCTTCTATTTGTCATGTTTGCAAGTTGTGCTACAATTTTAATAGTTTTCTAAAACGCGCCTCCCCATTCTTGCTTAAAACACAAAGGAATAGTAGCCAGTAAGTTGAAATTTTCATGCTTTAATATTGAATGATTTTGGTTTGTTTTCTATTAAAGACTTCGCTAATATTCTAATGTTACACTTTTAAATTAAAAAGACAATCAAATACAACCTTGGTACAGCGTTCATTTACTATTGAATTTTGTTTAAAATACAAGGTGAAAAAAATAGCTAAAACACTGTTTGTTATATAAATAATAGTTTGTACATTTGCACTCCCATTTTAGAGGGATAAAAAAATTATTAATAGACAAAAACTAATCGTGTGAACACATTAAGTTACAAAACAGTATCAGCAAACAAGGCCACCGTTACTAAAGAGTGGGTTTTGGTTGATGCGGACGGACAGACATTGGGTCGTTTAGCTTCTAAAGTAGCAATGCTTATAAGAGGTAAATACAAACCTAACTATACTCCTCACGTAGACTGTGGAGATAATGTAGTTATTATCAATGCAGAAAAAATTAATTTAACTGGTAAAAAGTGGACTGAGAAATCATATATCCGTCACACTGGCTATCCAGGAGGTCAAAGATCGCTTACTGCAACAGAAATGTTTGAGAAAGATCCTACAAGATTAATCGAAAAAGCAGTAAAAGGAATGCTACCAAAAAACAAATTAGGTAGTGCCTTATTTAGAAATTTATATGTATACGCTGGAGGTGAGCACCAACATACTGCTCAAAACCCAAAAGCATTAAACCTAAACGATCTTAAATAATGGAAATAGTACACAAAATAGGTAGAAGAAAAACGGCTGTTGCCCGTGCATATGTTTCTAAAGGAAAAGGAAACATTGTTATCAATAAAAGAGAATTAAAAAACTATTTCACTACTGGAACGTTACAGTATAAAGTGATGCAACCGTTAGTTTTAACTGACAACGCTACCACTTATGACATTAATGTAAATGTTTTTGGCGGTGGGGTAACTGGTCAAGCTGAAGCTATTCGCTTGGCAATTACTAGAGCCTTAGTTTCTATTGATCCAGAACATAGAATTGTATTGAAACCTGAAGGATTACTTACAAGAGATCCTAGAATGGTTGAGCGTAAAAAATTCGGTCAGAAAAAAGCGCGTAAAAAATTCCAATTCTCGAAACGTTAATCATATATTATTAATTATAAATCTGTTATCGTATAAGTTTAGCACCCAAATAATTAAGACTCACCAAGTGGCTACTTAATTATTGCTATACCAACGGAACGTAAACTAAAAAACAAGATGGCAAACATTGAAATTAAAGAATTATTAGATGCAGGTGTACACTTTGGTCACCTGACTAGAAAATGGAATCCAAATATGGCTCCGTATATCTATACAGAGCGTAACGGTGTTCATATTTTAGATCTTTACAAAACGGCTGCAAAAATCGAAGAATCTTCAAAAGCATTAAATAAGATTGCTGCTTCTGGAAGAAAAATTTTATTCGTAGCTACTAAAAAACAAGCAAAGGATATCGTTGCTGACAAAGCAAAAAACGTAAACATGCCTTACATCACTGAAAGATGGCCAGGTGGTATGTTAACCAATTTTGTGACTATCCGTAAAGCCGTTAAAAAAATGGCTCATATTGATAGAATGAAACAAGATGGTAGTTTTAACGCTTTGTCAAAAAGAGAAAAATTGCAAATCGATCGTCAAAGAGCTAAACTAGAAAAAAACTTAGGTTCTATAGTTGATATGACACGTTTACCAGGTGCATTATTTGTAGTTGATACCAAGCGTGAACATATTGCTATTGCTGAAGCTCAAAAATTGAATATTCCAATTTTTGCTATGGTTGATACCAATTCAGATCCTAGACAAATTGATTTTTCTATTCCTGCAAATGACGATGCTTCAAAATCTATTGATAAAATTTTATCATATGTTACTGATGCAATTGCAGAAGGTTTAGCAGAAAGAAAAGCTGATAAAGACGCTGCCCCTAAAAAGGAAGAAAAAGCTCCTAAAGCAACGAAAGCTGAAACTCCAAAAGCTGAAACTCCAAAGGCTGAAACTCCAAAGGTTGAAGAAGCCCCTAAAGCGAAAGCCGAGAAAAAAGCTGAAACAGCTAACGAAGAAGTAAAAGAAGAAAAATAATTAAACGATTAAAAGACATGGAAATGGTTAAAGTAACCGCCGCGGAAGTAAATAAATTAAGAAAAGCAACTGGTGCTGGAATGATGGATTGCAAAAATGCCTTAGTTGAGGCTGAAGGTAATTTTGACAAAGCAATAGAAGTTTTACGTAAAAAAGGTCAAAAAGTAGCTGCAAAAAGAGCTGATCGTGAGTCAACTGAAGGAGCTGCAGTAGCTAAAATAAATGACGACAACACTATGGGTGTTGCGATCGTTTTGGGTTGTGAAACTGATTTCGTTGGAAAAAACGAAAGCTTTTTAGCACTTGCGAACCAATTTGCTGAAGTTGCATTAAATTTCGACTCAAAAGAAGCATTTTTAGCTGCAGATTTTGGTGGAATGACCGTTGCAGATAAATTAATTGAACAAACAGGTGTGGTAGGTGAGAAACTAGAGATTGGTGGCTTTGAAAAGTTAGAAGCTCCTTATGTAGGTTCTTATGTTCACATTAACAAAATTGCTGCTTTAGTTGGATTGTCTGCTAAAGTTGACAAGGCGGATGTTTTAGTTAAAGATATTGCGATGCAAGTTGCTTCAATGGGAGCTACAACATTGTCTTATAAAGATTTTGATGCTGCATTTATTGCTTCAGAAACAGAAGCGAGAATTGCTGTAATCGAAAAAGACAATATTGAGTTGGCACGTTTAGGTAAAACACTTAAAAATGTTCCTCAATATATTTCAATGGCTCAATTAACACCAGAAGTTACAGCCAAAGCAGAAGCAGATGCCAAAGCAGAATTAAAAGCGGAAGGTAAACCTGAACAAATTTGGGATAGAATTCTTCCTGGAAAAATGGAACGTTTTATCTCTGATAACACGACCTTAGATCAAGAACAATGTTTATTAGATCAAAACTTTATTAAAGATGAGAAAATAAATGTTGCCAAATATGTTGAATCATATGGAGACGTTACTGTTACAAGTTTTAAACGTGTTTCTTTAGGATAAATTCCATCACAATAGAAAAGTAAAACCGCGCCAAATGGCGCGGTTTTTTTTTGCCCAAAAAAACATTATTTAATTGTATACGGTATTCGTTTAACAGTTTCCGTACTGAATTCCTACTGTAAAGAATCACAACTGCAGCGTTTATCAATAAAACATTAAATATTTAGTTGATTATCAGGTATTTATTCCTTTCTTTTACGTCAGCTTGCTACTTCAATCATTTCCCTAGAATTCTAATCTCAAAACAACACCAACAATACACCCACTAATTCTAGTATACAATTAAAAAAGTCATCATTTTTTTGTCGTGATAATTTGTATATTTGTCAAACTTTCAACACAACATGCACTACAAAAGAATTCTTTTAAAGTTAAGCGGCGAAGCCTTAATGGGAGAGCGTCAATATGGAATAGACCCTAAACGTTTAGCAGAATATGCCCAAGACATTAAAAAAATAACCGAGCAAGGAGTTGAAGTGGCGATTGTTATTGGAGGTGGAAATATTTTTAGAGGTGTTGCTGGTGCCAGTAACGGTATGGATCGAGTACAAGCAGATTATATGGGCATGTTAGCAACGGTTATAAATGGCCTTGCATTGCAGAGTGCTTTAGAAGATGCCGATGTTCCTACACGGCTGCAAACAGCTATTAAAATTGAAGCCATTGCTGAGCCTTTTATTAAGCGAAAAGCGGTGCGTCATTTAGAAAAAGGTAGAGTTGTTATTTTTGGTTCCGGTACAGGTAACCCATTTTTTACAACAGATTCTGCCGCCGTATTAAGAGCAATAGAAATTAATGCTGATGTTATTTTAAAAGGAACAAGAGTAGATGGAATTTATGATTCTGATCCTGAAAAAAACACGGGAGCTATTAAATTTGACAAACTATCTTTTGCTGAAGTCTTAAAAAAAGGATTGAAAATAATGGACACCACGGCTTTTACTTTGAGTCAAGAAAACGAGCTTCCCATTATTGTCTTTGATATGAATACTCCAGGGAACTTATTACGTGTTGTTTCAGGAGAAAATATAGGAACAAAAGTTATCATTTAATGTAGAATATATTTGTGGCTTACTTTTTGTTTGCTACATTTAAGTGAAATTTTATTACAATGAACGAAGAAATTGAATTTATTATTGACACTGCTAAAGAGCAAATGGAAAATGCAGTGACTCATCTACAGAAAGAATTGGCTAATATAAGAGCCGGCAAAGCCTCTCCTGCAATGTTACGCAGTGTCATGGTTGATTATTATGGCTCGCAAACTCCGTTAAGCCAAGTAGCCAACGTAAACACACCAGATGCAAGAACAATTACGGTACAACCTTGGGAAAAAAATATGCTTCAAGAAATTGAACGCGGTATTATGATTGCCAATATCGGATTTAACCCTATGAATAATGGAGATACTATTATTATTAATGTTCCTGCTTTAACAGAAGAGCGCAGACGCGAGTTGGCAAAGCAAGCCAAAGCAGAAACCGAAAATGATAAAATAAGTATCAGAAATGCTAGAAAAGATGCCAATAATGACATCAAAGCATTAGACGTGTCTGAAGATCTTAAGAAAAACTCTGAGGCTGATATTCAAAATTTAACAGATCGCTATATCAAAATAGTTGATGAGCTTTATGCTAAAAAAGAAGTAGAAATAATGACTGTATAGGCTGTTATTGAGCTATATACAACGATAAACTTTTGTTAAAAGCAACCTCGAAGGTTGCTTTTAATTTATAGCAATGTTTTCTTTGCCCCGTAAAAAATTCTTATGAAAAGATTTTTCGTCTTCATTATCTTAACACTTCCACTACTGGTCTGTGGTCAAAGTTCGTTCTCGGGCATTGTTAAAGATCAAAAAACAAAACAACCATTGCCATTTGCAACTATTATATCCAACACAGGAATTGGCGAAATATGTGATGCCGACGGTAAATTTTTGATAGACACGAAAAAAAACATTAGTTTCCTAACTATTTCATATGTGGGTTATACTACCCAAAAAATATCCGTTGATCTAACTACTCAATACCTGACGGTTTTATTGGAACCAAGTACTGAAAGATTAAATGAGGTAATTCTTGTTGCCAAAGAGAACCCTGCGCTCCAAATTATTCGAAACACAATCAAAAATAAAGATAAAAACAACACTCAAAAAGCGTTAAATTCATTTAAATATACAGCGTATAATAAATTGGTAGTCACAGCGAATCCCGATTCTATAAATGGAAATGTCGACTCCGTATTTGTTATGAAAAATGATAAAAAAGTTTTTAAAAGAGTTGATTCAACAAACTATGAGTTTAAAAAAGAAATAGACAAACATCATCTATACATTACAGAAAAAATAGCTGAACACACATTCAAAAGAGGTAAAAATAAAAAGGAAACAGTATTGGCTTCACGGATGGCAGGTTTTAAAAACCCGATATATGAACTATTGGCTTTAAATATTGAAAAGTTCTCTTTCTATGATGAAATTTACACCTTGCTCGGTAATAACTACGTGAACCCATTGGCAAAAAATGCTCTTAAAAAGTATGATTATAAAATATTAGACACCATTGTTAGTAAGGGTCATTCAACTTATATGATCTATTACAAACCAAAAAAGAAGGGTGATGTAGTTGGACTGGAAGGCGTCTTGTACATCAATTTTAAGAATTATGCCTTAGAAAAAGGAATCGCAGAACTCAAAGGTATTGTAAACGTCAAAGCCTCTCAAACGTTTAAATTTATCCCACAACACGACATTTGGTTTCCTGATGAAACTCTAATTGATATCCGAAAAGGAAAAACAAAAGACAACGTATCCCTTTTCGGTGGATTCGTTAAATTTTCGGATGATTCGAAACAATACGATTCTATTGTTTCAACGAAAAAAATGGACCCAAGTGATGTCTCCTATTTAATTTCTAAAAGCAATAATTCTAATATTACTATTAACCAACCTGTAACCGTTTTAAACTCCGCTTCAACCATTGAGATTGACGAGCTCGCTGCTGATAGAGACGAGGCGTATTGGAGCAAATATCGTACAGATTCTATTACATCAAGAGGCATACAAACCTATGTGCTAATAGACAGTTTATCGGAAGCAGAAGGACTTGAAAAAAAATTAGATATTGGGCGAAAAATTATAAAAGGTTATTTTCCTACGAAGTATTTTGATTTTGACCTAAGCCAATTAATAAACTTCAACAATTACGAAGGGTTTCGCTTGGGGTTTGGTGGCTTAACAAACACTAAATTTTCTAGAAAACTACGCCTTGAAGCCTATACTGCCTATGGCTTTAACGACAAAGTAGTTAAATACCATCTAGGTGCAGCTACTAGATTAAATAAACAAAATAATACCTGGCTCGGCATAAGTTATACTGACGATATACAAGAAGCGGCCAAACTAGATTTTTTGTTTGATGATACGTCCTTTTCATTAATTAATCCTCGAAATTTAAATATCAGTCAGTTTTACGGTTATAAAAATTATGCCGTTAACATCGAACATGATATTTTTCCGAATGTAGAATCAAAATTGAAATTGAGCCACGGTAATTACGACACCAAATTTAACTATCAGTTTGTGAATACTGATAAATCTTTAAGTGATTATCAATTAACAGTAGCCACTTTGGCTATAAAATGGACTCCTTTTAGTAAATACATGAACTCTCCCATTGGGAAAATAGCCATTAAAAATGGCTTTCCTAAAATTACGACTCAACTCACTAAAAGTTTTGACAATATTTTAGATGGCGATTTTAACTTTACCCAAATTAATTTTAAACTAGAGTATACCTTAAAGACAATACAAAATGGTTCAACATCATTTTTAGTGCAAGGAGGTTATATAAACGGTGATGTACCCCTATCGCATTTATACAATGCTACACCAAATTATTCATTAGCAAATCCATGGCGTAAACGAATAAATTTTTCTGGAACAGACGCTTTTGAAACCATGTCGTTCAATGAATTTATCTCTGACCGGTATGTTTCATTGCAAGCACGTCATAACTTTGAGCGCTTTAAAATAAGTACTAAGTTCAGACCTCGACTGAGTTTAATCTCCCGATTTGCAATTGGTAATATTGACAACCCTACTTTCCATCAAGGGGTTAGTTTCAGCAAAATGAACAAGGGTTATTTAGAATCAGGATTTGTTTTAAACCATTTATTTAAGGGCTTCGGAATTAGTTCATTTTATAGGTATGGCGCCTACAACAATCCGAAATTTTCAGATAATCTAGCCGTAAAGCTCACCTATGTTTTAAGTCTTGGTTTCTAGAATTAACTAAACTATTTTACTACCTTTGTTTTTCTCATAAAAAGCAGCTTTTTAATGAATTTTTGGTCTGTAGTTTCTAGAATTATTCTAAAAGGACGAATTGTAATTTTACTATTGCTTGCTGCTGCCACTTACTTTTTATATACCCAAACTGCCAATATTAAGTTTTCTCATACGGAAGCTAATTTATTACCCTCTGATCATCCGGTAAACATTGAATATGACAAGTTTTTAAAAATCTTCGGGGAAGAAGGAAATATTATTATTCTCGCTGTTCAGGACAGTTCGATTTTTAAGGTTGACAAATTCAATAAGTGGAATGACTTATCGAAATATTTAGGGACTTTTAAAGATGAAGTTGATTTTACAGTTTCAATTGGAGATATTAAAAAATTAAAAAAAGACAATGTAAATAAGAAATTCATCATTGAACCTCTTTATAAAGATGACCCAACAACTGATGAAGATGTTCAGGAAGTTAAAGATGAGCTTTTTGAAAACCTGCCTTTTTTCGACAATTTTTTATTCAATAAAGAAACGGGAACGATACGCACCGTTATATATATCAAAAAAGACATTGTCAATACTATACAGCGTAAAGATTTCGTATTTAATAAACTAAATCCAACTATTGAAAAATTTGAAAAAGAGAATAATTTAAATGTGAGGGTTTCTGGTATGCCTTATATCAGAACGATGAATGCACAAAATATTGTTGACGAAATAGGACTGTTTATTGGTCTCGCCTTAGGTGTTACGTCGTTGATCTTTTTCTTCTTTTTCCGCTCATTTAGGGCAACATTTATAACCATGCTAGTTGTATGTGTAGGAGTTATTTGGGCCTTAGGTTTTATTGGCCTATTTAAATATGAAATATCTGTATTGATGGCATTAATTCCTCCGCTAATTATTGTTATTGGCGTGCCCAATTGTATCTTTCTAATAAATAAATACCAGCATGAAGTTAAAATGCATGGTAACCAAGCAAAATCGTTACAGCGCGTTATATCAAAAATTGGGAACGCCACCCTAATGACCAATGTAACAACGGCATCAGGTTTTGCAACATTTATATTTACAAAAAGTCAACTGTTAAATGAGTTTGGTATTATAGCATCTATTAACATCCTTGCTATTTTTATACTCTCTTTATTAATTATTCCAATTATATATAGTTTTCTTGCAAAGCCTAAAAGCAAGCACCTCAAACACTTAGAAAAACGCTGGATTGAGCGTATTGTTGATTGGATGGAAAACATTGTCCGCCACAAGCGAATTGCCGTATATGTATCAACCGTTTTGATAATAATAGTTAGTATTATTGGAGTATATACAATTCGTGTTTCGGGCAGCTTAATTGATGACATGCCTAAAGGCAAGCCCTTTTTTAAAGATATCGTATTTTTTGAAAAGGAGTTTGGTGGAATTATGCCATTAGAAATAATAATTGACACCAAACGCCCAAAAGGAGTAATGAATTTAGCGACCTTAAAGCGAATGGATAAACTCAATGAGATTATCGATGAAATTCCTGAACTATCACCTTCCGTTTCAGTACTAAACCTTGTTAAATATTCAAAACAAGCTTACTACAACGGAAATCCAAAATATTACCAGCTACCCAATGGTCAAGAACGCGCATTTATTCTAGAATTTACCAAAAATTCAGATGCCAATTCTGACTTACTTAATAATTTCGTTGACTCAACAGGCCAATATGCGCGTATCACTACTTTTATGAAGGATATTGGTACTGAAAAAATGGAACGAATTGAAGAGCGCTTACAAGCGAGGATAGATAAAGAATTTCCGAGCGATAGATACAGTGTTACCATGACGGGAAAGGCCTTGGTATTTTTAAAAGGGACCAATTACTTAATTAAGAATTTAGTCATTTCATTGTCACTTGCCATTTTATTGATTTCTATATTTATGGCGTGGATGTTTCGTTCGTATAAAATGATTATTATCTCCTTGATACCTAATATATTACCACTGCTATTAACGGCAGGTTTGATGGGGTATCTAGGAGTCGCGATAAAACCCTCCACGATACTCGTCTTTAGTATCGCTTTCGGTATATCAGTTGACGATACCATTCACTTTTTAGCCAAATACCGACAGGAATTACAAGCAAATAATTGGAAGGTGAAAAAATCGGTATATGCGGCTTTACGAGAAACGGGCGTTAGTATGTTCTATACTTCCATAGTGCTGTTTTTTGGGTTTTTAGTATTTATAGTTTCTAGCTTTGGCGGTACTATAGCACTTGGTGGATTGGTATCTGTAACCTTGTTATTTGCCATGGTATCTAATTTATTATTACTTCCTTCACTACTGTTATCATTAGAACAAAGCATAGCAAATAAAAAGGTTTTCAAAGAGCCAGCAATTAAAATTTTGCCTAAAGAGGAGGAAGAGTTAAATGAAGAGATGAATGCCAAAGAAGATGAAACAATTGATAATAAATAATAAATGAAAGGAATAATTTTAGCCGGCGGAAGCGGTACACGTTTGCACCCATTAACTTTAGCGGTAAGTAAGCAACTCATGCCTATTTACGACAAGCCTATGATTTATTATCCGTTGTCAACTTTAATGTTAGCTGGCATTAGAGAGGTACTAATTATTTCTACACCTCATGACTTGCCCTTGTTTGAACGCTTATTAGGCGATGGTAAAAAATTGGGCTGTAATTTTGAATATGCAGTACAAGAAGTACCTAACGGATTGGCTCAAGCTTTTGTGATTGGTGAAAAATTTATCGGAAATGATAAAGTGGCGTTGGTTCTAGGAGATAATATCTTTTATGGCTCTGGAATGCACCGAGCTTTAATTACTGCCTCTGAAGCTCCGGGAGGCACTGTATTCGCTTATCAAGTTAATGATCCAGAGCGTTATGGTGTTGTTGAATTTGACAATAACAACAAAGCGATTTCTATAGAGGAAAAACCCAAAAACCCAAAATCAAGTTTTGCCGTTCCTGGAATCTATTTCTATGACAATAAGGTGGTTGAAATAGCAAAAAATTTACAACCTTCTGCAAGAGGTGAATATGAAATTACCGATATTAATAAAGTATATCTAGAACAAGGTAATTTAAATGTTAGCATTTTAAACAGAGGTACTGCTTGGTTAGATACCGGTTCGTTTGAATCTTTAATTCAGGCGCAACAATTTGTACAAGTAATTGAAGATCGCCAGGGTTTAAAAATAGGTTGTATTGAAGAAATTGCGTTTAGAAAAGGGTTTATTACAGAGTCTCAACTTAAAGAGATTGCACAGCCGTTATTAAAAAGTGGTTACGGTAAGTATTTGATGAAAATACTAAACTAAAAAAACAGCAACAAATTTGGTTGCCACCTCTATTCTATAAAAAACACTGCTAGTTCTTAAAAAATGAATATTTATTGAAAACTATGTATTTGTTTCAATATTTCATACTACAAATAGTATCTTTGCTTTTCATAAATTTTTGAGAAATGCAAAAGAGTATTGCTGAGTTATTACAATCAGACTTGTTTTTACAAGAAGTACAAATAAAAGGTTGGGTTCGTACTTTTAGAGCCAATCGTTTTATTGCCTTAAATGATGGTTCTACAATTAATAACATACAATGTGTAGTTGATTTTGACAATACAGATGAGACCACATTAAAAAGAATCACCACCGGAGCTGCTATAGCGATTACGGGTACTTTAATTGAAAGTCAGGGCAAAGGACAGTCTGTTGAAATTCAAGTTACCAATATTGAAATCTTAGGAGATTCAAACCCTGAAGAATATCCTATTCAACCCAAAAAACACAGTTTTGAATTTTTACGTGAAAATGCACATTTAAGAGTTCGTACAAATACTTTTAGTGCTGTTATGCGTGTGCGCTCCATGCTGTCATTTGCTGTTCATAAATACTTTACGGAAAATGGATTTTATAATTTTCACGCTCCAATTATTACTGGTTCAGACGCTGAAGGAGCTGGTGAAATGTTTCGCGTGACAACCATGAACCCTGAAACTCCACCTAAAGATGAAAATGGGAAACTAGATTATAGCCGTGATTTTTTTGGTAAGGAAACCAATTTGACCGTATCTGGTCAATTGGAAGCTGAAACCTATGCTATGGCACTAGGAAAGGTCTATACCTTTGGGCCAACATTTAGGGCAGAAAACTCGAATACTACGCGACATTTAGCCGAATTTTGGATGATCGAACCAGAAGTTGCATTTATGGATTTAGATGGTAATATGGATTTGGCTGAAAATTTCATCAAATCGGTAATTGGTTATGTTTTAGAAAATTGCAAAGATGATTTGGCTTTCTTAGACCAACGTTTTTCACAAGAAGAAAAAACGAAGCCTACAATTGAGCGTAGTGAAATGACCTTATTAGAAAAATTACATTTTGTAGTTGATAATAATTTCAAACGTGTTAGTTATACAGAAGCTATTGATATTTTAAGAAACTCGAAGCCCAATAAAAAGAAAAAGTTTCAATTCCCTATCAATGAATGGGGTGCCGACTTACAAAGTGAGCATGAGCGCTTTTTGGTTGAAAAACATTTTAAATGTCCGGTAATCTTATTTGATTACCCAGCAAACATTAAAGCTTTCTATATGCGCCTAAACGAAGACGGCAAGACAGTAAGAGCCATGGATGTACTTTTTCCAGGTATTGGTGAAATTGTTGGAGGTTCGCAGCGTGAAGAACGTTTGGAGGTGTTGAAAGAAAAAATCAACATGTTAGAAATCGATGAAAAAGAATTGTGGTGGTATTTAGATTTGAGAAAATTTGGTACAGCAGTGCACTCGGGATTTGGATTGGGTTTTGAACGTTTAGTACAATTTACCACAGGCATGGGAAATATCCGCGATGTAATTCCGTTTCCTAGAACACCACAGAATGCCGAATTTTAATGATATTCCGCAAAAGCGAAATCATCTGAGTTCTTTTTTGTATTTTTATTAAAATCTGATTGGATTAATGTATGCTTAAACAAAGTCTTCAATATAAATTACTACAAAAATTATCTCCACAACAAATACAGTTGATGAAGTTGATTCAATTGCCTACGCAAGCCTTTGAAGAAAAGTTAAAGCAAGAAATTGAAGAAAATCCTGCATTAGAAAGCGGTAAGGAAGAAAATCAAGACGATTTTGATCAAGACTCCAATGAGTATGACGATACAGGTACTGAAACAATAGAAACCGATATCAATATTGATGATTATTTAAGTGATGACGAAACGCCAAGTTATAAATTGCAATCAAATAATTACAGTGATAGCGATGAAGACAAACATGTGCCTTACGCAGCAGGTACTTCCTTCAATCAACACTTGCAAAACCAATTAAATACCTTTAGACTGAATGAACAGGAACTTCAAATTGCTGATTTTTTAATAGGTAGCATTGATGAAAGTGGCTATATACGTCGTACTGTTGAAGACATCGTTGATGACTTGGCATTTACGGCCAATGTGTATACTACTGAAGAGGAGGTAAAAGCAGTGCTGCTAGAATTCATACACCAATTAGACCCAGCTGGTGTTGGTGCAAGAAGTTTAGAGGAATGTTTATTGATTCAGTTAAATAGAAAAGAAGAAAGTCAAAGTAGAAATCTTGCCAAGAATATTTTACAAAATGCCTTTGATCATTTTGTAAAAAAACATTACAAAAAACTACTCCAAAAATTTGACATAACCGAAACACAACTCAAAGACGCAATTCATGAAATTGAAAGGTTAAATCCCAAACCTGGTGGCTCCTATGCTGGTTCTAATAAAATAGTTGAACAAATAGTACCTGATTTTTCAATACGAATTGTAGAGGGCAACTTAGAACTAACGTTAAACGCTAGAAATGCACCCGAATTACACGTTTCTGGAGAGTATAACAATATGTTGAAAGGGTATAAAGAATCTAAAGATAAAACAAAGTCACAAAAGGACGCGGTGCTTTTTATTAAACAAAAATTAGATGCAGCCAAATGGTTTATTGACGCCATAAAACAGCGTCAGCAAACCTTATTGCTAACCATGAATTCTATTATGTTTCATCAAGAAGATTATTTTTTAACAGGAGATGAGCGTAAGTTAAAACCAATGATTTTAAAAGATATTGCAGATAAAATCAATATGGATGTTTCTACAATATCACGTGTTGCTAATAGTAAGTATGTTGATACGCCTTATGGCACAAAGCTTATAAAAGAATTTTTTTCTGAATCAATGAAGAATGATCAGGGCGAAGATATTTCTACAAGAGAAATCAAAAAAATATTGCAAACCGTAATAGAAGAAGAAAATAAAAGAAAACCATTAACTGACGACAAGCTTGCTGCCATTTTAAAAGAAAAAGGTTATTTAATCGCGCGACGTACCGTTGCAAAATATAGAGAACAACTTGGCTTACCAGTTGCCAGATTACGTAAAGAAATTTAACAATGCTGTTTTATAAAGCCATTTCCTATATTTTCCATCCCATTGTATTTTCTATAATTTCTACCCTGTTATACTTTATCATTTTACCAAGTCATATAACAAAAAAAGCAGAACACAGTATTTTAATTATTGTCTTTCTTAGTACCTATATAGTACCAATACTGTTATTATTCTTTCTAAAACGGTTTAAAATGGTACACAATTTTCAACTTTCAACTATAGAAGAACGAAAATTTCCTGTACTTTTTATGATTGTATTGTTTTCGCTACTTGGTAAGACCTTGTTAGATACAAGTGTTGTCGATTTATTAGCCTATTCGTTTTTGGGCTGTGCGCTTTCCCTATTTTTTGTGTACCTCCTTTTTTTTACAAAACTCAAAACGAGTCTGCATAGTTTAAGTATTGCGGGGCTGATTGGATTTTTAGGCGTTATCAGTTTTCAGTTTAAATTAAACCTACTGTTTGTTATAATTTTATTGTTTTTAATCTTTGGGATTGTAGCCGTTTCACGACTTAAATTGAAGGCACATTCTATGGTTGAAATCTATTTAGGCTTTTTTATAGGAGCGCTTCCACAGATCTTAACATATTACCTATTCGTTCGTTACAGTATGTAAAAAATGAGTCCAATTCTCAAATCCCTTAGTTCAACTGAATTTGTGGTGTCTTTTAATTGGGCATCGGAAAAAAGGTCGCTTAGACCGTAATAAACATTCAAATTCCACGTTCCAAACCCCGCCCCTAGTGTCCAGCCATATTGAAATTTATTGAGCTCGGAAATGCCCTTTATTTTAGTCGTTCCGTTTTGTTTTAACTTTGCATTTGAGGCAAAAATATATCCCAGCTTGAGCCCTGTATAAATTCGCCAAAACTTATACTTATCAACTGTTGAAGTTCTCCATCGAAACTCAATAGGTACTTCTAAGCTATGAAATGAAAACTTGTTTCTTTTAAAACTTCCGCTAACCTCTTCAAATACAGTCGAATTATTTTCTTCATAAATTTTTAAGTTTTGGTAATAGGTGTTTCTACCATAACCCAGCCCCAAACCAAAACCAACATTTCGTTGGATATTTATAGGCATGTCTTTTATGAACCCAACTGAAAGTCCGTTTGAGAATCCATTTTGATTGATTCCTGGTGGTGTTTTTTGAAGCGTATTGTAAGTAATACCTATATAAAGTTGGTCATCTAAGTATTTATTTGATATTGAATCTTTAGATTGTCCTAGAACAATAGTGCTTAAAAAAAGTAAAATAAAGCGTAGTGTTTTCATCTATAAACAAAGATATGTTATAAAAACAAAAAAAGGCAATCAAATAGATTGCCTTTTAATTTATATAACTAATTTACTAGTTCTTAATATTATCTAAAGCGCTCCCTTTACGGGTAGAGTAATTAATTTTTAATGCATTAATATCTCTCAGCTCTATTTTAATATCTGTGATTGTACCTACATTCGCCTCCATATCAGCTTTGATAGAAGTGGTTAAATAAGGAATATCTTCTTCTTTACGTGTTGCTCTTTCACCAAAAATAAAGGTTTTTACATCTTTCACACTAGAAATTCTATCATTCAACTGGATCTGATCTCCAGGTAAATCCTTCGCTTTCCCTACATAAATATAGCTCACCAAACTTTTCTTTTCCAATTTTTTCACTTCAGTTGCCTGAGGTAGTTTAAACTGAACTTTTAAAGTTGTTTCACGCATTACCGTAGTTACCATAAAAAAGAATAATAACATAAATACAATATCCGGTAAAGATGCTGTAGATATACCTGGCATTCCTTTTTTCTTCTTTTGAAATTTAGACATAATTTATTCTTATTTTGTTGGTTCTGCTTCTGAAATAATTTGAGGATAAATATCCGTTTGAATTACTTTCTGCTGTTCATTAGAAAGTCTATCAAAATCCTTACCAAACTTTTCATTTGCATATCTATTTCTCAACACCGTATAAGCACCTACTAACTCATTTTGAACAGCAATATAAGTAGCGTATGAGGTGCCTCTATCACTCTGTAATGAAATAATGGCCTTTTTTGGATGATCTGATGACGTTAGGTCTTTGTCTCCTTTACACCAAGTACAATCATTCCCATCGGCATCTTTACCACCACCATTATCTATGAATTTCATTGCTGCTTCACGCAACTGATCAACCTTCATAAATTGGTCGCCTTCAACCAAAATTTCATTATTTCTATTGATATTTACTTCAAAAACATTTTTTTCCTTTAATACTGGTGGAACAATGTCTTCTGGTTGCTTTTCTGGCAACTTACGTGAAATACCCGTATCAACATCCATCGTAGTAGTTACTAAAAAGAATATTAATAATAAGAAAGCAATGTCGGCCATAGAGCCTGCATTAATTTCGGGTGTGTCTCTTCTAGCCATACTATTTTATTTTATTAAATTCTTAACGACACCAGCTCCTATTGTCACCAATCCGGCCGCACCTAATATTCCTGTAAAATTAATTAAGGCACTCACCCATTGTGATGTACTACCTGCTTCTCCGTCTTTAATTACGTTCCCTGTAATTCCATCTAACACAGCAGCGTCTGATGCTGTAAAATAGGTAATAGCTAAAATCACACCCAAAACTGCAAGACCCATTAAGGTTTTCTTCAAATTTTGAGGATTCTTTACCAATGCAACTAACGATAGAATTACCGTAATGGCTGCAACAGCTATTAATAATATTACAGAAAATGTTATGAAACCAGAAACAATTCCTTGTGCGCTAGCATCACTCTTTAAAGTGTCGTCGCCCACCATTATTACTCTCAGCATAAAAAATACGCCAATCAAGCTAATAACACCTGCTACTATAGTTAATATTTTAGATTTATTATTGTCCATTTTTGTACTATTTTTTGTGTCTGATCAATAGATCAACAAGTGAAATTGAAGCGTCTTCCATACTATTTACAATACCATCTACTTTTGAAATGATATAATTATAAAAAATTTGAAGAATAATCGCTACAATTAAACCAAACACTGTTGTTAATAATGCCACTTTAATACCGCCAGCAACAATAGAAGGTGAAATATCACCAGCCGCTGCAATCGCATCAAAAGCGCCAATCATACCAATTACTGTACCCATAAAACCAAGCATCGGTGCTAATGCAATAAATAAAGACAACCAAGAAATGTTTTTCTCAAGTAATCCCATTTGTACACCACCATAACTTACTACTGCTTTTTCAGCTTGCTCAACACCTTCGTCCATTCTATCTAATCCTTGATAGAAAATAGAGGCAACTGGGCCTTTTGTGTTTCTACAAACTTCTTTTGCAGCTTCTACACCTCCAGATGAAAGCGCTTCGTCAACGTCACTAACTAATTTAGTTGTATTCGTCGTTGCCATGTTTAAATAAATTATTCTTTCAATCGCTATTGCTAATCCTAAGATTAAACATATTAAAACAATACCCATAAAAAATGGACCACCTTCTATAAAACGTTGTTTTAGTTCTTGGTGAAATGTTTTTTCTGCTACAGCTGCTTCTTCGGTTTGCATTACAGTTGCAATAGCTGCAAAAGTGTTTTGAACCGAACCTAAAAATAATAATCCTGTTATTGCTAGGATAGTAAATGATTTTTTCATCGTGTGAATCTTAATTAATTAAATTAGTTAATGGGTTAAAGATATAAATTTTTTATTAAAAACAACAACTCAAGCAGAGAGAAAGGGATTCGAACCCTTGTTACAATTTCTTATAAACACGCTTTCCAAGCGTGCGCCTTAAACCACTCGGCCACCTCTCTTAATGTTAGCTTTTAACTTTAAGACTGCCAAGTAACAAAAAAATATTTATTTAATAAAAAAAATATTAATAAATCTAACTTATCTCACCTCTTAATGAGGTTTCGTAAATATTTTTAAACTTTTGTTGCGGTATTTTCTCTCCGAGTAGGTACATTAATTTTGCAATTGCAGATTCTGTCGTAATATCTTTACCACTTATGAGACCTATCTTTTCTAATTGTACACTCGTTTCATATTGACCTAATATCACACTGCCACCAACACATTGAGTAACATCTACGATATACACTCCCCTTTTTAAAGTTTCTTTGAGTAATTTGATAAACCATTTCTCTGTTGGCGCATTTCCTGAACCATAGCTTTCCAATATCACTCCTTTTATATTGGAAATATTCAAAATACTTTTGACCACTCCCTCAGTAATCCCTGGAAACAGCTTAAGTATCACAATATTAGCTTCCAGTTTTTTTCGTATTTTAAGACTTTTTGGTGAGCGATTTTGATAGGTTATATTTTCATTAAATTTTAAATGCACCCCACTTTCTGCCAATGGAGGAAAGTTAGGCGAGGTAAATGCCTCAAACTGCTCAGCATTTATTTTAGTCGTTCTATTGGCTCTATATAGTTTATACTCGAAATATAAACCCACCTCCTTTATGTTAGGTTCTCCCGTTTTTTGATTTATAGATGCTGCTATTTGTACAGCGGTTATTAAATTTTCTTTTGCATCGGTTCGCAGGTCTCCTATTGGAAGTTGTGAGCCTGTAAAAATAATGGGCTTATTTAAGTTCTCAATCATAAAGCTCACGGCAGAGGACGTGTATGACATGGTGTCGGATCCGGTTAGCACTACAAAACCATCTTTCTTCGCGTAATGGGTTTCAATAATCTCAACAATGGCTACCCAATAGTTGGTATTCATATTTGAAGAATCTATTGGTTCTTTAAACGAAATAGCTTCAATATTACAATCTAACTGATTCAATTCAGGAATTTTTTCATACAAATGATCAAAATCAAAGGCCTTTAACGCTTTTGTTTCATAATCTTTAATCATACCAATGGTACCTCCAGTATATATTAGTAATATTTCAGGAATTTTTGTCATGTGCTAATTGCTAGGTTTTAACAGATTAAATAATTAATTTTTAGTGCTTTAAGTATATTTGGCTATTTTTTAACAGATAAAAAGCAAACCTATTATAATTTGGAATAATTTATGTAGTAAATTTACCAAGATTATTGAACAAAACTTAAAAATAACGAAATTATGATAGGATTTTATATTCTTATTGGAGCTATTTCTCTAGTTAGCTGGCTCATAAGTAATAAGCTAAAAAGTAAATTTAAGCATTATTCTAAAGTACAATTAAGAAACGGAATGAGCGGTGCTGAAATCGCTGAAAAAATGTTGGCCGATCACGGCATTACGAATGTTAAGGTAATTTCTACCCCAGGGATGTTGACTGACCATTACAACCCACAAAACAAAACCGTGAATTTAAGTGAAGGCGTTTACAACCAACACAATGCTGCTGCTGCTGCTGTTGCCGCACATGAAGTAGGACATGCGGTGCAACATGCAAAAGCCTATCAATGGTTACAAATGCGATCGAAATTAGTGCCAGTTGTAAGTATTACGTCAAAATTTTCACAGTATATGGTGTTTGGTGGACTGATTTTGGGAGCCGCATCAGGAGCCACAGGAATCGGATTTTACATCGCTATAGCAGGACTTGTATTCATGGCATTAGGTACACTATTTAGTTTTATCACCTTACCAGTAGAATACGACGCGAGCAATAGAGCCCTCGCTTGGTTAAAAAATAAGAACATGCTAAGTCAAGAAGAATACAAAGGTTCTGAAGACGCCTTGAAATGGGCTGCTAGAACCTATTTGGTGGCCGCATTAGGCTCACTAGCCATGTTGTTGTATTGGGCACTTCAAATATTAGGTGGCAGAGACTAACTAAATTGATAAATACCCCTTATATCTAAAAACTAAAAATCCAGCTAAGCTGGATTTTTTTATTATTGTATTTTCAAATTTTGATTTGACGATCTATTTGCTGATCTAACGAAATAAAAGTTTCTGTTCTAGCCACTCCTTTAATTAACTGAATTTGTTTATTTAACACTTCCATAAGGTGTTCATTATCTCTACATAAAATTTTTACAAAAATAGCATAGTTACCAGTGGTATAATGACTTTCAATCACTTCGTCTATTTCTTTCAAGCGCTTTATTGCCTCTTTGTAGATACTAGCGGCATCTAAAAAAATACCCACAAAAGCCAATGTTTTATATCCTAAGACCTTTGGATTGATAATAAACTTGGATCCTTCTAACAACCCTGATTTCTCTAACTTCCGCAATCTTTGATGAATGGCCGCTCCCGAGATACCAACTTCTCGTGCAATACTTAAAATGGGTGCTCGTGCATCATTCATTAAATTCTTTAAGATTATTTTATCGATACCATCAATATGTAAGCCCTTTTCCTTCATTGTATTTTAATTATTTAATAAAAGTAAAAAAATAAAGGATATGGTTAACCATATCCTTTAAAACATATTATAGATTGAAATTTTATTCAGGCTTCATAACAAAATCTTCCATAAACTTTGTTGTATAATTCCCTGCTAAATAATCTGGATGATCCATCAGTTGCCTGTGAAAAGGTATGGTAGTTTTAATACCTTCAATTACAAATTCATCCAAAGCGCGTTTCATTTTATTAATAGCCTCTTCTCTGGTTTGAGCAGTAGTAATTAACTTGGCGATCATAGAATCGTAATTAGGTGGAATCATATATCCAGCATAGACGTGAGTATCCAAGCGCACCCCATGGCCTCCTGGCGCATGTAAGGTGGTGATAACTCCTGGTGAAGGTCTAAAATCATTGTATGGATCTTCAGCATTGATACGACATTCTATGGCATGTAGCTTTGGGGTATAATTTTTACCTGAAATAGGAACTCCTGCTGCCACTAAAATTTGTTCACGTATCAAGTCAAAATCAATCACCTGTTCTGTTATTGGGTGTTCAACTTGAATTCGTGTATTCATTTCCATGAAGTAGAACTTTCTATGTTTATCTACTAAAAATTCTACCGTTCCTGCTCCTTCATATTTTATAAATTCTGAAGCCAATACTGCTGCTTCTCCCATTTTTTTACGGAGCGCACTAGTCATAAAAGGAGAAGGTACTTCTTCTGTAAGTTTTTGATGACGTCGTTGTATTGAACAATCTCTTTCCGATAAGTGACAGGCACGTCCTGTTGAATCACCAACAATTTGAATTTCAATATGCCTAGGCTCTTCAATTAGCTTTTCCATATACATATCATCATTCCCAAAAGCTGCTTTAGACTCTTGTCTAGCAGAATCCCATCCTTCTTTTAAGTCTTCTGGTTTCCAAATAGCACGCATCCCTTTACCTCCACCACCAGCGGTAGCTTTTAACATGACAGGATAACCGGTTTCTTTGGCTACTTTTTCACAATCTGCAAAGTCTTTTATGATGCCTTCACTACCCGGAACACAAGGTACACCGGCAGCTTTCATGGTTTCTTTCGCTGTAGCTTTGTCGCCCATCTTTGAGATCATCTCTGCTGAAGCACCAATAAATTTAATTCCGTGTTCTTCACAAATTTTTGAAAAACGAGCATTTTCTGATAAAAATCCATATCCTGGGTGAATCGCGTCGGCGTTTGTAATTTCCGCTGCCGCAATGATATTGGAAATCTTAAGATACGATTCGCTACTTGCTGGAGGACCGATACAAACGGCTTCATCAGCAAATTTAACATGTAAGCTCTCTTGGTCTGCTGTAGAATAAACCGCAACCGTTTTTATTCCCATTTCCTTGCACGTTCTAATAACACGAAGTGCAATTTCGCCACGATTGGCAATTAGTATTTTTTTAAACATAATTTCAAAATTTAGTGGTTTTAGAAATTATGAAGGGTCAACTAAAAATAGTGGTTGATCAAATTCAACTGGCGAAGCATCATCAACTAAAATTTTAACAATTTTACCAGCTACCTCAGACTCAATTTCATTAAATAATTTCATCGCTTCAATTATACATACCGTATCTCCAACATTAATGTTGCTTCCAACCTCAACAAACAATGGTTTGTCTGGTGATGGTTTTCTATACATCGTACCAATTATCGGTGATTTTATCACGATAAATTTAGAATCGTCATCAGCAGCAGCGGGTGCAGCTGGTGATTCGGTTGCTGCCATTTGAACATTTGGCGCTTGCGCAACTGGCATATGTGCCATTGGTGCTTGTTGGACAATTGTAGTTTCCGTTTTATCAGATCCTGTTTTAATGGTAACTTTAATATCCTCCATTTCTAATTTCACTTCACTAGCGCCTGATTTCGCTACAAATTTAATTAGATTTTGAATGTCCTTTAAATCCATATTTTTAAGTTTAGTTAGTTGTTCTTAAGAATTATATGCCCATTTTAAATAGATAGCTCCCCACGAGAAACCTCCACCAAAAGCGGCAAAAATTAAATTATCTCCTTTTCGGAGTTGATTTTCATAATCATTTAATAATAATGGCAACGTAGCAGATGTTGTATTCCCATAATTTTCAATGTTCATCATTACTTTAGATGGTTCCAATCCTATACGGTCTGCTGTGGCATCAATAATTCTTTTGTTTGCTTGATGCGCAGCCAACCAATGAATATCATCTTTAGTTAGTTTATTTCTTTCTAATATTTTTTCACTTACATCGGCCATATTAAATACCGCATTTTTAAATACAGTTCGCCCCTCTTGACGTACAAAAGAGCCTTCTGTTTCACCAACTACATCTCCTTTTTTATAAGGAAACGATGAACCCCCTTTTTTTACTTGTAAAAATTCTCTCCCTGTACCATCAGTTCTTAAATACTCATCTTGTAATCCTAAGCCCTCTGAATTCGCTTCAAACAGGACAGCTCCTGCACCATCCCCAAAAATAATACAAGTTGCTCTATCTTGATAGTCTATCATTGACGAATTCTTATCTGCACCGATCAACAATACCTTTTTATATTTTCCAGATTCGATAAAACCAGACATCACTGACATTCCATATAAAAAACTTGAACAGGCCGAATCGATATCAAATGAAAAAGCATTTGTTGCCCCTATCGATGAAGCTACAAATGCCGCTGTAGATGCTGCTTGCATATCTGGGGTTGCAGTTGCCACAATTACAAGTTCTATTTCTTTAGGGTCTAGTTTTGACTTGGTTAGTAAATCTTCACAAGCTTTAATTGCTAAAAAAGAAGTGCCTTTACCCTCTTCCTTTAAAATTCTTCGTTCTTTTATTCCTGTTCTTGAAGTAATCCACTCGTCATTTGTTTCAACTAGAGTCTCAAGAATTTTATTTGATAAAATATATTCTGGAACATATTTTCCTACCGCTGTAATTGCTGCAGTGATTTTCGTCATAATAGGTATCTTATTAGAGATAATTTCTTAATAAAAGTGTTTCCAAAGTAATGAAAATTATTTCGGTTTTTTGGTAAAAAAGTGTTGTTTTTGGCAAATTTGAGTACAAAACACAAAAAAAACCTTCAAAAATGAAGGTTTTTACTTTTTTTTATAGCGTTTAACTATGCAGCACTTTCGTCACTATCAATTACAATCTGACCACGATAGTATAACTTCCCTTCGTGCCAATGCGCTCTATGGTATAAGTGAGCTTCTCCTGTAGTTGAATCAACTGCTATTTGAGGAACTGTTGCCTTATAATGCGTTCTTCTTTTATCTCTTCTCTGTTTAGATATTTTTCTTTTAGGATGTGCCATCTTTACTGTTTTTTATCTGTTAATAGGCCTTTTAATTTTGACCATCTAGGATCTGTGTCCTGATTAATTTTTTTTTCTTTTGGTTGCAATTCTTCTAACTTATCAAGTATTTCTGATTTCAACGATCCATCTGCAATACCTGGGTGTACTTTTTTTCGTGGCACTGCCAATACAATCATCTCATATATAAACTGTGACACGTCAAGTTGAAACTCAGAATGAGGAATAATTAAAATTTCTTCATTCTCATCATTAAATTCATTCCCAAATTTAACAACTAAATCTAGTGCCGTTTTTATCGGTTCACGATATAGCTCATTGGTAACATCACATGCAACCTCAATTTCGCCTTTTGCACTAAAACTCAACTCAAATAAAGTACTTTTTTTTACAAAATCTAGGTGCACATCAATGTTTGCATCCAGTATTTCGTCATACTCATAAGATTCAAAGAACTTGTTGTTTATAACAAAATCAAACTGGTGCTTACCTTCTTTTAATCCTATAAAAGGAATAATAAACATTTTATCCATTTTCTCTCAACATCAATTTGAGCGCGCAAAGATAGAAAATAATTATAAAACCTACAAAAAAAAACGCTTTTTGATTATTTTTTTATTTGCAAACTTTTTTTAGTCAATTCTATATAATTTTTTCTTGACTCAAATATTTTAATTGCAGCAAATAGCGCCTCTTTAAAAGAGCTATGACTGGCACTATTTTTACCTGCTATTTCATATGCCGTACCGTGATCTGGAGACGTTCTAACTACGTTTAAACCCGCAGTAAAGTTTACTCCGTTTCCAAAGGCAAGAGTTTTAAAAGGCCCTAAACCCTGATCGTGATACATCGCCAAAACACCATCAAATTTTTCATAAGACGCTGATCCAAAAAAACTATCTGCCGCATAGGGTCCATACACTAACTTTCCATCTTCTTGTAATTTGTTTAAAACAGGTCTTACAATTTTTTCATCTTCATCTCCTATTACACCATTATCACCGCAGTGAGGATTTAATCCTAAAACAGCAATTTTCGGCTTGCTTATTCCAAAATCCTTTACCAATGACTTGTACATGATGTCGACTTTACGCACGATTAATTCTGCCGTTATTTTTTCTGAAATCTGTTGTACCGGTATATGTCCTGTAATCAAACCTATCCGTAGAGAATCAGTCATTAAAATCATCAAGCTTTCACCTTCAAACTGTGCTTCTAAATACTCTGTATGTCCCTTAAAAATAAATGAGTCAGATTGAATATTGTGCTTATTAATAGGCGCCGTTACCAATACATCTACCGCATTGTTTTTCAAAGCATTTGAAGCAGCTTCCAGCGATAGTAAGGCATACTTACCTCCACCGGCGGTTTCCTTGCCAAATTCAATATTCACGGTATCATTCCAGCAGTTAACGATATTAATTTTATTGGGTACAATTTTATCAATAGCATTTACACCGTTAAAAGGAATCTCTAAGTTCAATGCTTTACTGTGATAGGACACTACTTTAGATGCACAAAAAATAACAGGCGTACAAAAGTCCAGCATCCTAGAATCTTCAAATGTTTTTAAGATAATTTCTATGCCAATACCATTAATATCCCCAACGGAGATACCCACTTTTATTTTCTCCAATTTCTTCATCCACCAATTTTTTAATTCCTATTTTTGAAAAATCTATCAATCAAATGATTGATTTTACTAATGAACGAAAGTAAAAAAAATTGATGTAACAATACTTATATAGTATTTGTTTTTTACACAAACTCAACAGAAAATTATGTTTACCGGAATTATTGAAGAACTCGGACAAATAGTAGCATTGGTAAATGATCATGACAATTTACATATTACTGTAAAAAGCAATCTAGCATCGGAGCTAAAAATAGACCAAAGCGTTGCTCACAACGGCGTATGCCTAACGGTAGTCAAGCTCACCGACATGACCTATACAGTAACTGCTATTAGAGAAACCTTAAACAAAACAAACCTCGGTCAACTGAACATTGGCGATTTGGTAAATTTAGAACGCGGTATGAAGTTGGGCGATCGCCTTGATGGACATATTGTTCAAGGCCATGTGGATCAGACAGGGAAATGTATTAATAAGGAAGAAAGCAATGGCAGCTGGGTATTTACCTTTGAATACGACAATTCAAGTAACAACATCACCATAGAAAAGGGTTCTATTACGCTCAATGGCGTAAGTTTAACTGTAGTCAACTCTAAAGCAAACACTTTTAGTGTGGCAATAATACCATATACTTTTAAACATACAACTTTTCATCAATTAGATGAAGGTCATACTGTAAACTTAGAATTTGATGTAATTGGTAAGTACGTCGCTAGACTAACAACGTATTAGTAAGTAGGCCTATTCTCTTAATTTTTTTATTCCATAACCCACTCCCGCAATAAGCAATAAAGCTACACCTCCATCTATAGGAAGTCCTGGTGGTGGTGGTGGTGCAGGCGATGGTGGATCTACCTTCTTCTGCGCTATCATTTCACTGCTCGTAAATAACAGTGATAAAAATATAACCAGTGTAACGTATTTTTTTAACATAAAACTTTCCCCTTTTACAAAATAGCTAACGAAATATTAGTCATTTAATTGCAAATATATAAATTCTTTTTTAGCCCTAAACCTAAAAACGGGTTTTTTACTTTTCTTTATCGCCAATTAATCTTAAATAAAAAGATAAAACGCATTTAGCAATTTTGTGGACCCAGAAGGGCTCGAACCTTCGACCCCCTGATTATGAGTCAGGTGCTCTAACCAACTGAGCTATGGGTCCCTTAAATTTTCGTGTGCAATATTACCAATTATTTATTTTACCTACAATGTTTTTATTTGAAAAAGCCTTTATATTTTCCTCCCCATTAAGTTTTCACCAAAATCTCGAAGAACTTTCTTATTAATATCACTCATTGGCAATTGATTAGTGTTCTGAAAAGCTTGTTGTGTATACTTTTTAATTTCAACTTTAATTAAGTTAGTGACCTCATATTTTATAAACAGCTCCTTTACTTCATTCACCTCCTGAGAGTTTTTATTTTTTGTACTGTACAGATTTAACAATCTTACTTTGTCTGCCTTGTTTGCCAGTTCTAAAGTTTTAAGAAATAACCATGTTTTCTTGTTCTCAATAATATCTCCCGCCTGTTGTTTACCAAAATCTGCTTCGCCAAAAATATCCAAATAATCGTCTTGCAACTGAAATGCAATACCCAAACTCAACCCATAGTTGTATACATTTTCAGCTTCCTGACTTGATGCTTTAGCTATTTTCGCCCCTATTTTCAATGAAGCGGCTACTAAAACTGCCGTTTTATAGGAAATCATTTTTATATATTCGTCAATAGAAACCAGTTCTTTGGTTTCAAAATCAACGTCAAATTGTTGCCCTTCACACACTTTTAAAGCAGTTTCATTAAACAGTACCATTAAATCTTTGTAAATAGGCCCATCATAGCTTTCAAATAATTGATTAGTCAACACGAGCATGGCGTCACCAGACAAAATACCCGTGTTTAAGTCCCACTTTTCATGTACCGTTTGTTTTCCTCGCCTCAAAGGAGCACTATCCATGATATCGTCATGAACTAATGAAAAATTATGAAACATTTCAATAGCCAAGGCGGCATCTAGCGCCTGTTTATAATCACCACCAAAAAGATCACAACTCATCAAAGTCAATACGGGCCTTAATCGCTTCCCTCCCAAATTCAATATATATTCAATTGGCTCATATAAATTTTTGGGCTCATTAACTTTAACTTTAGCTGCGAGATGAGCTAAAAAAGCTTCTTTATAGTTTTCAATTTTCAAATCTTGATTTTTTGTAAAAATAATATCAAATTACTTAAAGCAATGTTAAATTTCACAAAACTTTGGAAACTTTTTTTGTTTTTAAAGTTTCCTTACTATCTTTGCAGCAACTATGAAAGAAAAAATTCTCCAAAACGCAAGTGAATTGTTTTTGAATTACGGATTCAAAAGTATTACCATGGACGATATAGCCAATGCTATAGGAATTTCAAAAAAAACGATCTATTTACATTTCGGAAACAAAACAAAGTTAGTTGAGGCTTCAACGTTATACATGTTTGAACTCATATCTCATGGTATTGATGGTATTTGTGCCCAAAACAAAAATCCTATTGAAGAGATTTATGAAATTAAAAAATTCGTTATGGAAAACTTGAAAGACGAAAAATCATCTCCGCAGTACCAACTTCAAAAGTACTATCCAAAGATATTTGAATCTTTAAAGTCCAAACAATTTTGTGTTATGCAAACCTGTGTTACTGAGAATTTAAATAAAGGGCTTAAACAAGGGCTTTATAGAGAAACTATTAATGTAGAATTTATTTCAATACTGTATATCAATAGCATGATTGCTTTAAAAGACAAGCAATTATTTCCTCTTAAAAATTATTCAATGAGAGTCTTAATGGATTATTATTTAGAATATCATTTACGGGGTATTTGTACTTCTAAAGGATTAGATACTTTATCAAAACTTACTACTAACAATCAATTTTAAAATGAACTTAAAACTTATATTAACCTTTAGCCTATTATTTTCTCTTTCTGTTTTTTCGCAAGAGAACGCACGTGTATTTAGCTTACAAGACGCAATTGCTTATGCATTAGAAAATAATAGAACCGCTAAAAACGCCGCCCTAGATATTCAGTCAGCGAAGCATCAGAAATGGGAGACTACTGCAACAGGTTTGCCTCAAATAAGTGCCACTATTGACTATCAAAATTGGCTGAAACAACAAGTATCGCTGTTACCTGCTGAATTTTTTGGCGGAAATCAAGGTGAATTTTCAGAAGTTGCTTTTGGAACCAAACAAACCATGGTTGCCACTGCAACTTTAAATCAGAAAATTTTTGATGGTTCGTACCTCGTTGGATTACAGTCTGCCAAAGTATTTTTAGAAATATCTGAAAACGCCAAAGAAAAAACAGATTTAGAAGTCCGTAAAGCGGTTATTGAAGCTTACGGAAACGTGTTACTTGCAGAAGAAAGCGTTACTATTTTTGAACGCAACAGAACTGTTTTACAAAAAAACCTCGACGAAATCACCAAGGTTTATGAAAACGGATTGGAAGAAGAAGAAAGTGTTGAACAACTTCAAATTACCTTATCTGGCGTAGAAAGTAGCTTAAAAAATACCATACGATTAAAAAAATTGGCTTATCAAATGCTAAACATAACTCTTGGCTTGGACATCGACGTGCATACTACTTTAAGCGATAATTTAGAAAGTTTAACTGCACAGCATATTTCCTTAGATTTATTAAATGTAGAAGAAAATGTTGAAAACACGATTGATTATAAAATAGCAGAGAACGATAAAGTTTCTAAGGAACTCTTATTAAAATTAGAGAAAAGCAAAGCATTACCAACTGTAAATGCTTTTATTAATGGTGGTTATGCTGGAAACGCCAACACTTTTTCATTTACAAAAGATAATCAAAAATGGTTTGGATCCTCCTTGTTTGGTGTGAGTATGAATATACCCATTTTCAGTTCATTAGGAAGGAGTTCTGCAACACAGCGCGCAAAAATAAATCTTGAAAAAGCCCAAGAAGATTTAACTGAAACGCAACAAACACTAAAACTCCAAATTGCATCTGCTAAGAGTGATTATCAATTTGCCATTGAAGATTATGAGAATAAAAAACATAATTTAAATTTAGCTGAGCGCATCGAGAAAAAGAATGAAATTAAATTTTTTGAAGGAATTTCCTCAAGTTTTGACTTGCGCCAAGCACAAATGCAATTATACACAGCTCAACAGGAATATTTACAATCCATGCTTGATGTAATTAATAAAAAAGCAGTGCTTGAAACAGCGCTTAACATAACAAATAACTAACTGATAAAGAAACTTAAAAAATGAGAACTATATATTCACTTATAATTGCGTCCTTGATTTTAGCAGCTTGTGGCAGTGATAAAAATCAAACCGTTGAGAAGGTTATTGAAAGTAAGAACCTAGAAACCATAAGAACCAAACGCGCTGATTTAGTTAATGAACAACAAACCATTCACGAAAAAATAAAACAATTAGACGAAGCGATTTCAAACATTGACACGGTAAAAAATGTTCCATTAATTACTACACTAATCGCTAAACATGAAGTATTTAACCATGTTTTAGAAATTCAAGGAAATGTAACCACTAAAAATTTATTGGTAATTTATCCTGAGTATAATGGCGTACTTACCCGCGTATTTGTTAAGGAAGGTCAACGTGTTCAAAAAGGTCAAATTTTAGCAAAGATAGACGATGGTGGATTGAGTCAGCAATTATCACAATTACAAATCCAATCTGACTTAGCCAAAACAACTTTTGAACGTCAAGAGCGTCTTTGGAAGCAAAAAATTGGAAGTGAAATTCAATACTTACAAGCTAAATCTTCCTACGAAGCACAATCACAAGCTATTGGTCAATTAAAGCAGCAAATTGCTAAAACTACGGTACGCGCTCCATTTTCCGGAACCATCGACGATGTGATTACTGAACAAGGTAGCGTAGTTGCTGCGGGGCAATCACCCTTGATGCGTATTGTAAACCTCAACGATATGTATATTGAAACCGACGTTCCAGAGCGCTACGTCAGCAATGTTACAAAAGGTAAAAATGTCACAGTTGACTTTCCCGTTTTAGGCAAAACTATTGAGACAAAAGTACGTCAAGCGGGGAATTTTATCAATCCGGCAAATCGAACATTTAAAGTTGAAATTGGTATTCCTAATAAGGACCAAACCATTAAACCAAATCTAACGGCACGACTAAAAATTAACGATTACACCAACCCAGAAGCATTGTTAATCCCTCAAAGTATTATCTCTGAAAATGCTGAAGGCGCACAATATGTTTATATTATTTCCAACAAAAATAGTACTGATGAAGGCATTGCCAGTAGAGTAATTATAAAAACAGGAAGAACACAAGGAGACGTGATTGAGGTGTTGGAAGGGATTGAAAATGGTGCTGAAATTGTAAAAGAAGGCGCTAGAAGTGTAAAAGATGGTCAGACTGTTAAAGTAATCAACTACTAAACCAACTAACATGACAAAAAAGAAAAAACAAGTCGATAAAGAATTTGGTTTATCATCATGGGCAATCAATAACAAAACAACCATGTATGTGCTTATTGCCGTTATTTTTTATCTAGGTGTGAGTGCATTTTTTAGCATGCCACGAGAAAATTTTCCTGAAGTAAATGAAACCAAAATATATGTAAGTTCTGTCTTTCCTGGGAATACTGCAGAAGATATTGAGAAGCTAATCACAGATCCTCTTGAGGATAAATTAAAAACGGTTAGTAATGTCGTTGAAATTACCTCTACATCGCAGGAAGATTATTCAATGGTAATTATTGAATTTGATGAGAATATTACGGTTGAACAAGCCAAACAGAAAGTGAAAGATGAAATTGATACCGAAACCTCTGGTGAAGATTGGCCCACTTTTAACGGTGCCAAAGTAGAACCTGATGTTTTTGAATTGAGTTTATCTGAAGAAATGCCCATTCTAAACATCAATATTTCTGGTGATTACCCGGTTGAAAAATTAAAAGAATATGGCGAATACCTACAAGATGAAATAGAAGATTTGACGGAAATAAAAAAGGTTGACATTCGAGGAGCACAAGAAAAGGAAGTTGAAGTAGCCGTGGATATTTATAAAATGATGGCAGCCCAAGTGACCTTTAACGACATTATTGGAGCTATTAACGGCGGAAATGTAACCATGTCTGCAGGGAATTTAATTTCAAGTGGCCAGCGCCGTACCATTCGTATTTTAGGAGAAATTGAGAAACCTTCTGAACTAGAAAATTTTGTAGTAAAGTCAGAAAATGGTGATGCTATCTATCTTAGAGATGTGGCCACTGTTTCTTTTCAAGAAGAAGATTTGACCACCTATGCGAGAGAATTTGGTGAGCCGGTTGTTATGCTTGATGTTAAAAAAAGAGCAGGAAAAAATATGGTTGCCGCTGCAGAACAAATTCAAGTCATTGTTAAAAATGCCATTGAAACTATTTTCCCGCAAGATTTGGTGGTAACCGTAACCAACGATCAATCTTCTGTAACAATTGGACAAGTTGATGATTTGGTAAATAATATCATTTTTGGTGTGATTCTAGTAGTCACTGTATTGATGTTCTTCTTAGGCTTTAAGAATGCCATATTTGTTGGGTTTGCGATACCAATGTCTATGTTCATGTCTTTAATGATCCTAAATTTCTTTGGAATCTCCTTAAACACTATGGTGTTATTCGGATTGATTATGGGGTTAGGTATGTTGGTTGACAATGGTATTGTGGTTGTTGAAAATGTCTATCGCTTAATGGAAGACGAAGGAATGAGTAGAATTGAGGCCGCTAAAAAAGGAATTGGTGAAATAGCATTCCCAATTATTATATCTACAGCTACAACAGTAGCTGCTTTTATCCCATTAGGGTTATGGCCAGGGCTCATGGGCGAATTTATGATGATCTTACCTCAAACCTTATCTATTGTTTTGGGCTCATCATTGTTTGTTGCTATCTTCTTTAATTCTGTTTTAGTCTCTCAATTTATGAATATTGAAGATGAAAATATGCCGCTAAACCAAATTATAAGAACAACCATTATTATCGCCGTAATCGGTATTCTAATCTTAATTTTTGGCGGAGCGTACAGAGCACTAGGAAGCTTGATGGTTTTTACAGCTATTATGTTGTGGGCTTATCGCTTGTTTTTACGAAAATGGGCCAATAACTTTCAAACGAAATCGTTGGTGAAATTAGAAAATTGGTATGAACGTCAATTGCGTCGGGCTCTTACCGGACGCAGGCCTTATCTATTAAGTATTGGTATTTTTGTGCTGTTAATTCTTGCTTTTGTAGCCTTTGGCGCTTCGTTAGCTTCACAACGCACCAAAGTTGAGTTTTTCCCAGATAATAAACCCAATCAAATTATTGTATATATAGAATATCCGCAAGGAACCGCTATTAAAAAAACAAACGCTATTACAAAAGAAATTGAAAAGCGCGTTTATAAGGTACTTGACAATAACCAATATAAAGATGGTGATTATAATTTTATGGTAGAAAGTGCCGTATCTCAAGTTGGTGAAGGTGCAGGAAACCCTCAAACAGATGCAGGTTCAGCTGCTGAAATGCCACATCGCGGAAAGATTACTGCCTCGATGCGAGAATATAAATACCGTCGTGGTGAAGACAGTGAGTTACTACGCCAGAAAGTACAAGAAGATTTAGTGGGTATTTATCCTGGGGTGTTAATTTCGGTAGAAAAAAATGTTGACGGACCTCCTGCAGGTTCCCCTATCAATATTGAAATTGAAGGAGATAACTACAATGAACTTATTGCTACTGCAGAAAATATGCGTGAATTTATCAATACTAAAAACATTGCAGGTATTGATGAACTTAAGATTGATGTTAATAAAGACAAGCCTACTATGCAAGTTATTGTCGACAGAAAAAAATCAGGTGAATTGGGTGTAAATGCTTCACAGGTAGGACAGCAATTACGTAATTCTATTTTTGGAACGAAGGCTGGGATCTACAAAGAAGATGGTGATGATTTTGACATCTATGTACGATTTAATGAAGATCTTAGATACAATACAAGCGCCTTATTTAACCAAAATATTACCTTTAGAGATAATACGGGTCAAATTAAAGACATACCATTATCTACCATTGCAACACATGAGAATAATGCAGGTTTTAGCGCCATTAAACACAAGGACACTCGAAGGGTCGTAACCGTATATTCGGCACTTGCGCCTGGTTATACCGATGCGGGTGCCATCGTAGCACAAATTCAAAATGAAATGAAAAGCTACGAAGGTTTATCGGAGAATATTAAAATAGACTATACAGGTCAAATTGAAGAGCAGAATAAACAAATGGCCTTTTTAATGGGTGCCTTTTTTACAGGGCTCGGATTGATTTTCTTTATCTTAATTTTCCAATTTAATTCAATCTCAAAACCAACCATTATTATGTTGGCTATTTTCTTAAGCTTGATTGGCGTTTTTGGAGGGATTGTGATAACCGGAAGTGCCTTTGTAATTATGATGACCATGGTTGGAATCATTTCCTTGGCGGGAATTGTAGTGAACAATGGCGTTGTACTGTTAGATTATGCACAGCTGCTTATAGACAGAAAAAAAATAGCTAAGAATATTGATGATGATGACTATTTGGAGATTGATGATTTATTTGAGAGTATTGTAACCGCCGGTAAAGCTCGTTTACGCCCTGTATTGCTAACTGCAATTACAACTATATTAGGGCTTATCCCCTTGGCTATTGGTTTAAATATCAACTTCTTTACCTTATTTAAAGATTTTGACCCCAACATTTATATGGGAGGTGATAACGTGGTCTTTTGGGGGCCATTGGCTTGGACCGTAATTTATGGGCTCTTAATTGCCACCTTTTTAACATTAATTATTGTGCCTATTTTATTCTTTTTAGTCACCAAGTTTAAAATGTGGATACGAAGTAAAACCGCTATCAAAGATGTTGAAGAAGAACCGATTAATTTAGCACTCGATGAGTAATAAAAGAAACCGAAGTTAGTTGCTTCGGTTTTTTTATGCTAAAACCAAAAACCAATATTAAAAAACCAAATATTCTGGCCCGTATCAGGTGACCATGTATATTTTACTTCTAAAGGGCCCAAAAAGGACTCTACACTATATCCTACTGCATAACCTGTTTTGGTATTTGCAAAAATATCTCCTTGATTAAAAATGTCACTTTCTACTCGAGCAGCATTTGCAATGAATAAGAAATAGTTTTTCTTAAACAATTCATAGCGTAAAGCTAAAGATGATTTTAAATAAGCACTCTCACTTAAATCGCCAACATCATAACCATAAAAACTAGTGAAAGTATTGATGAAATTTTCATTATTACCGCCTAGATGAAAATTCAATACTTTATTGTTATTTTCACCAATAGTTACTCCTGCCTCTGAGATTAGATGTGTAGTGAATCTTTTTCCAAAGGTATGCGCAAAACCCAATTTTCCTTTAAGCTGAGTAAACGGATTGAAGGTCTTATCTTTTTCCCCATGTATGTACGAAAATAGATATCCTTTGTAATTTACATCTAAATAAAAACCCTTTTTTGGAAAAAGACTTTTGTCATAAGTATCAACTTTAACCTCTGCAAAAGCATTTACATACGTGTTATTATCGTAAAAGTTCTTAATTGTTTGGTTGTTGGTAATATCAGCAGTAAATATTCTAAGGTATTTACTTTCGGCACCTAACTTTAGATTGAAGGAATTTGAAAAAGCCGATTGCACATAAAGCTGTGTCGTAAAATCATTGTACTTGACGGTTCTTTTCAGATTGGTTTCTTCAATAGGAACCTCCTCAAAGGTACTCCGCAAAATTGCTTGATCAAATTTATTATATTTTGTGTTAATCCCATAACTCCAATGAAACCCATTGTCTATAAAATAATCAAAATTATATCGAATGTTGTCTCCTAAAATTATATCTCCAGAAAAAATATCATTTTCAAAAAGCACGTGTTTTGAGGTAAGATTTAACAAGATACCGGTTTTATATAAATCGTCAAAATGCGCACTCAACTGTAAATACGTTGAAATTGGGTTTTCCTTTAGTTTAAACTCAACAGTATTGGCAGTCAAAAATTTATATTGAATACTTTTAAAATTATCTGTAGCTGCTAATTTATTTATTCCTTCAGCAAAGTCTTTTTGGGTTATTAATTCGCCCTCTTTAAACCCTAATTTACCTATAATATACCGTTGTGTATAGTATTTCGTTCTATCAATTTTAACATTGTCAATTTGCAATGTAGTTTGAATTTTAGTTTCCTTTTTGATGGGGTCTCTCTTTAGTTGCTGCGTTGCTATTTCTTTAAAATAGTTGAGTTGTTTTCTAGCTACAGATTCGCCCTTTTCAATAATTTCTTTTGCCTTATCAAAAGATACTACGGTATAATCTGAAATATCAGGATGTAAATAAGCATCAACATGTTGTCTTTCATTATTCACATTGTCATACATCTGAAAACTTACAATTTGCATTAAAATTTTGGGAGCCGTATCTAAGCCTGCACTTCCTTTTAATTTATCTTGTACGTCAACACCAATAATTATATCAACCCCTTTTTTTAGCATTTCATCAACGGGAAAATTATTTACAATTCCGCCATCAACTAAGGTTTTACCATCAACTTCAACGGGGTCTAAAAGTGTAGGAAACGAGCCGCTAGCTCTTATTGCCTCTGGTAAAAAGCCAGATTCTAAGACTTCTTGTTCTCCGGTTTCTAAATTGGTTGCAATGCAAAAAAATGGAATCGGCAGTTTCTTAAAATCATAGATTCCGTGAACATGTTCCGTTAATTTCGACAATAAGTTAAATACATTTTGTCCTTTAGATAAAGCCAATGGGATCCCTACATTTCCTTTTGAAATGGGCAAGGTAAGTGCATATTTTTCTGTATTCTCTTTTTGATAAATTGATTTTGACTTTCTTGGCAAGTTATCTTGCATTAAATCATTAAAATTATATGATTTAATTAAGGAGTCTAATTCACTTGCATTATAACCAGTAGCATACAACGCTCCAATAATCGCTCCCATACTTGTTCCGCCAATATAGTCTACGCGTACTCCAGCTTCTTCCAAGACTTTTAAAACCCCTATATGCGCAAATCCTTTGGCACCTCCACCGCTTAATACCAACCCAACTTTTATGTCGTTCTGTTTTGGTTTTTTCGTTTGTGAAAAACAAACACAGGTAGTTAATAAGAATGCTATTAGGAACTTAAATTTCATCAACAAATTTTTATATAAATGTACTTATTATTTGGTCTTGAAAAAATCAAAAACCTTACTTCCTTTATCAACTCCTACAACTTGTACTAAATCGTCAAGAGCGGCACTCTTAACTCTTTTGGCTGATTTAAAATTTTTAAGCAAACTTTCTATGGTTTGCTTTCCAATACCCGGGATCAGCTCTAACTCTGTTTGTATAGCACTTTTGCTTCTTTTATTTCGATGAAATGTAATTGCAAAACGGTGCGCTTCATTACGTAAGTGTTGTATTATTTTGAGTGTTTCTGATTTTTTATCTAAATACATAGGAATAGTATCTTCTGGATAATAAATTTCCTCCAGTCTTTTGGCAATTCCGATAATCGCTATCTTTCCTCGTAAACCAAGTACATCTAAACTCTTCAAGGAAGACGACAATTGCCCTTTTCCACCATCTATGACAATTAACTGAGGTAACTCTTGCCCTTCCTCCAATAGCCTTTTATAACGCCTGTGAACAACCTCTTCCATTGACCCAAAATCATCGGGCCCAATCACTGTTTTTATATTAAAATGTCGATACTCCTTTTTACTAGGTTTCCCATTTTTAAAGACCACACATGATGCCACCGGATGACTTCCTTGAATATTAGAATTATCAAAACATTCGATATGACGTGGTTCTTCTGTTAGACGTAAGTCTTTTTGCATTTGAGCCATAATTCTTTTCGTATGACGATCAGGATCCACAATTTTTATCTGCTTAAAACGCTCTTGTCTAAAATATTTTGCATTCCGAATAGACAACTCAACGATACGCTTTTTATCTCCTAATTTAGGAACTGTTACCTTCACAGATTCGCCTAAATTAACTTTGAACGGAACATAAATTTCTTTAGATTGCGAATTAAAACGCTGTCTAATTTCTATAACAGCCAATTCTAGTAGGTCTTTATCAGACTCCTCAAGCTTTTTCTTAATTTCAGCGGTATGTGATTGAATAATCGCTCCGTTTGTAATTTTAAAAAAATTAACATAAGCAAAGCTCTCATCTGAAATAATAGAAAACACATCAACGTTCGTAATTGAAGGGTTTACAACAGTAGATTTGGCTTGATAATTCGCTAATAAATCTATTTTTTCTTTAATTTTCTGAGCTTCTTCAAATTCCATACTTGAAGCAAAATCAAGCATCAATTGATTAAACTGAGTTAAAGATTCTTTAAAGTTACCTTTGATAATGTTTCTAATAGCCTTTACATCTTCTAAATAATCGGCTGCTGTTTGCAAACCTTCGCAAGGACCTTTACAATTTTTAATGTGGTACTCTAAACATACTTTGTATTTTTTAGCTTCAATATTTTTTTGAGATAGGTCGTAAGCACAAGTCCGCAACGGATAGAGTTCTTTTATTAGAGACAGCAATGCTTTTACTGTTTTTACTGAGGTATACGGTCCAAAATATTCAGACCCATCTTTAATGATATTTCTCGTTAAAAATACTCTAGGGAACGCTTCTTTTTTAATGCATATCCAAGGATAAGTCTTATCATCTTTCAATAGTACATTGTAACGAGGTTGGTATTTTTTTATGAGGTTGTTTTCTAGAAGTAATGCATCGGTTTCAGTTTCTACAACGATATGTTTGATAGAAGCTATTTTTTTTACCAATACTTTTGTTTTACCGTACTCGTGATTTTTAGTAAAATACGAAGCGACACGCTTCTTTAAGTTTTTAGCTTTTCCTACGTACAATATGATATTGTCTTTATCAAAATATTGATAAACGCCAGGCTGATTTGGCAAGGTTTTTAGCTGTATTTCTAATGCTTCTTTTGACACAAAGCGAAGGTAAACATTCTAAATTACTTGAAAGTTATGCTTTTGGCTTTTCATAATGCTTAACAACGATAGGCGGTACAATTTTTTGTGTCTGAACTTCTTCCTCGTCCTTTGGAAATGCTTTTTTATTGAATACAAGTAACATCCCTACTCCTGTCGAAATGGCCATATCTGCCACGTTAAATACAGGGTCAAAAAAAGAAAAGTGTCTATCTACAAATAGTGAGAAATAATCGCCACCAAATATAGGAATCCATTCTGGCCACATAAAGTGAATACTCGGAATCCAACTAGGTAATTGTCCGTCTATTAAGGGAAAATAGAGCATGTCAACTACTTTACCGTGAAATAACGAACTATAACCACCTTCAGCAGGCAAAAATTCAGCAATGCTATTATAACTATCACTAAATAAAACACCATAAAATACGGAATCAATAATATTTCCAAAAGCACCTGAAAAAATTAAGGCAATTGCCGTTATTAATATTTTTGAGGCATTACTTTTAACTGCAGAGTACAACCAATAACCAATACCAGTAATAGCAACTAAACGAAATAAGGTTAAAAATAACTTGCCATTTTTACCACCGAATTCAGTACCCCAGGCCATTCCGTTATTTTCTAAGAAATGAATCCGAAACCAATCAAGACCTAAAACGTTAATTTCCTCACCCAGAACAAAGTGTGTTTTCATCCAAACCTTACTAATTTGATCAATGAGTAGAACGAGTATGATTATAAAAATTGCTTTTTTCAAGAAATGAATTTAAAGGTTACAAAAGTAACAATATTATTGATTTTTAAAGGGTTTCAAGATAACTTTAGCATTAATAGTTTTAATATTTAACGTATTGTTTGGGCTTTTGTAAATCCCTTTCAGCGAAGTTGTCGTTTTTATTAGTCTTTTGTCTTTTAAAAATGATTCTATATTTCCTTTACTTGTTTCAATATTTAAAATTGATTGAGAAACCGTACAATCAATTTTACCTGAAAATATTTCAATACTTAGAGTCCCCGTAAATTTTTCAATTTCAACTTTCCCATAGTTTTGAATGTGTAAATCTAAATCGCCACTAAAATCGTGTGCTATAAAATTACCCTTAGTATAAAATACTTTTGTGCTAATATTTGTTGGAATATGGATACTATATTTTGGAAATAATGGCTGACCAGCTCTATATTTTGATTTATTTGAACCCTCAATTTTATTAGGATCTGAAGTTACTTTAACATAAACAATATCGTTTTCAACATACACTCTTGGCACATTAGTATCATCTATGTCATTAGAAATAACGCGAAAAACATTTTCTGAATCAGTGGTTATTAGTTCTAGCTGATTTATTGATTCAAGTTCAATTATCAATACCTTGGCTTTGGAAAACAGCACATTCGTTTCAGCTCTTTGTGCTAATAATCCCGTTGAAAAAAACAACAATATGTATAGATATAACTTCAAACAAGTGCTAAAAAAAGCCTCCGTAATTGGAAGCTTTTAAATTTTATTAAGATTGTCGATTTTTTGCTTCGATACTCAAGGTAGCATGAGGCACTAATTTCAACCGTTCTTTTTGAATTAATTTACCCGTAACTCTACAAATACCATAGGTTTTGTTTTCTATACGAAGTATGGCGTTTTTTAAGTCTCTGATAAATTTCTCTTGACGAATCGCCAATTGAACATTTGCCTCTTTCGACATGGTTTCTGACCCTTCTTCAAAAGCTTTAAATGTAGGTGACGTATCATCAGTACCATTATTACCGTCGTTCATATATGAACTTTTTAATAGCGCCAAATCTTCCTTAGCTCTTGCAATCTTGTCTTCTATAATAGCTCTAAATTCTTTTAAATCCGAATCTGAATATCTTATTGTGTTCTCTATCATAATTTCTAATTTTTTTCGATCAACAATTTAGTGTTTACATCGTCGAAAACAATTTCTATGCCTTCTTCTAAATCATCAATCAATACAAGTTCGTTTGTTAATGTTTCGTTCTCTATATAATTTCTATTTGCCAGAATTGCCTCATCAACAATTCCATCTTTTTTAATACTCAATTTTATTTTATCTGTCACCTCTAAACCTGATTCCTTACGAAAATTTTGAATTCTATTGATTAATTCTCTAGCAATCCCTTCTTTGCGTAATTCATCAGAAATTGTAACATCTAATGCCACTGTCAAGTTCCCTTGATTTGCCACTAGCCAACCTTCAATATCTTGCGAAGAAATTTCAACTTCTTCAAGGCTCAAGTTAACATTTTCGCCATTAATTGCAATACTAACATTACCCTCTTTTTCAATTTTGTTAATATCTTTTTGCGTTAGCTTTTGAACTTCAGCAGCCACCAATCGCATCTCTTTTCCAAACCTTGGGCCTAATACTTTAAAATTAGGTTTTATGTTTTTAACCAATATACCCGAAGCATCATCAATCAACTCAATTTCTTTCACATTAACCTCAGCTATAATCAAATCTGCTACGGCCTGTACATCTTCTCTATCTTGAGCGTCTAAAACGGGTATCATGATACGTTGTAAGGGCTGCCGCACTTTAATCATTTCTTTTTTACGCAATGATAATACCATTGATGAAATTGTCTGTGCTTTCTGCATTTTACGTTCTAATGAAACGTCTACAATTTCCTTTTCGTATACAGGAAACTTGGTCAAATGTACAGATTCTTCGTTATCTCTAGACGTGACCTTTGTTAAATCTCTGTAAAGTTGATCCATAAAAAAGGGCGCAATTGGAGAGGCTACTTTGGCGACTGTCAACATACAAGTATACAAGGTTTGGTACGCAGAAATTTTATCTTGTTCGTATTCTCCTTTCCAAAAACGTCTTCTGCTCAAACGCACAAACCAATTACTCAAATTTTCTGTAACAAAATACTGAATCGCTCTTGCGGCTTTTGTAGGTTCGTAATCCTCATAAAAGGCTTCTACATTTTGAATTAGAGTATTTAATTCTGATAAAACCCATCGATCAATTTCTGGACGCTCTTCTATGGCTATGTCAGCCTCGGCATAGCTAAACTTATCTATGTTTGCATAAAGCGTAAAAAATGAATAGGTATTATACAGGGTGCCAAAAAATTTACGTCGCACTTCGTCAATCCCTTCGATATCAAATTTTAGATTATCCCACGGATTTGCATTCGAAATCATATACCAACGCGTAGCATCCGGTCCATAAACAGAGATCGTTTCGAATGGATCAACTGCATTACCCAAGCGTTTTGACATTTTTTTTCCTGCCTTATCTAGCACCAAACCATTAGATACCACATTTTTATAGGCAACTGAGTCAAAAACTAAGGTTGCAATCGCGTGTTGTGTGTAAAACCAACCTCTTGTTTGGTCAACCCCTTCAGCAATAAAATCTGCTGGGAAAAATTTATTTTCGTCTATTAATTCTTTATTCTCAAACGGATAGTGCCACTGTGCATAAGGCATTGAGCCTGAATCAAACCAAACATCAATTAAGTCAGATTCACGTTTCATCGCCTTACCAGAAGGCGAAACCAAGACAACTTGATCTACTATGTTTTTGTGTAAATCTATTTTATCATAATTTTCCTCGGCCATGTTGCCAATTTCAAAATCTTCAAAAATAGCTTTTGACATCACTCCAGCTTTTACTGAGCGTTCCATTTCATTTTTTAATTCTTCAACCGAACCAATTAATAGCTCCTCTTTACCATCTTCAGTTCGCCAAATTGGCAGTGGAATTCCCCAAAAACGAGAGCGCGACAAATTCCAATCGTTCGCATTTTTTAACCAATTACCAAAACGTCCTTCTCCGGTAGATTTAGGTTTCCAGTTAATGGTTTCATTCAACTCAAACATGCGGTCTCTTTTCTCAGAAACTTTAATAAACCAAGAATCTAACGGATAGTATAAAATCGGTTTATCTGTGCGCCAACAGTTGGGGTAACTATGCTTGTACTTTTCTACTTTAAAAGCCTTGTTTTCTTCTTTTAACATAATGGCTAACTCTACATCAACCGAACGTTCTGGAGCTTCACCATCTGCGTAATATTCATTTTTTACATATTTACCGGCAAAAATGCCCATTTCTGGTCGAAACTTTCCTTGTAAGTCAACTAAAGGCACCAAATTATCATTCGCATCTTTTACCAATAAGGGTGGTATCTCTGGGCTTGCTTGTTTCGCAACCATGGCATCATCTGCTCCAAAAGTTGGTGCTGTATGTACAATTCCTGTACCATCTTCAATGGTTACAAAATCTCCTGAAATAACTCTAAATGCATTTTCTGGATGGTCATTTGGCAAAGCATATTTTAATAATTGCTCATATTTTATTCCAACAAGGTCTTTCCCTTTAAATTCTTTTACTTGGTAGAAGGGAATTGTTTTATCTTCTGCGGTGTATGCTAATAAATCTGATTTCTTTTCTACTTCAGTAAACTTACCAGCAAACTGTTTCCCCACTAAATTTTTTGCTAAAATAACATTCATTGGTTGAAACGTATACTGATTGTAGGTCTCTACCAATACATAATCTATTTTATTACCAACTGTTAAAGCTGTATTACTAGGCAAAGTCCATGGGGTTGTAGTCCATGCTAGAAAAAAGATCGTCCCTTCATTTTGTAAAAAATCTGGCAAGGTTTCTTCTTTTGCCTTGAACTGCGCCACAACAGTTGTATCTGTAACATCTTGGTAGGTACCCGGCTGATTCAATTCATGTGAACTTAAACCAGTTCCAGCTTTTGGCGAATACGGCTGAATAGTATACCCTTTATACAACAGGTTTTTATTGTAAATTTGTTTTAACAACCACCAAACCGATTCTATATACTTAGGCTTGTAGGTAATATAAGGATCTTTCATGTCTACCCAATGCCCCATTTTTCGTGTCAATTCTTCCCAAACATCGGTATAACGCATTACGGCATTTTTACACGCTTCATTATAATCTTCGACAGATATTTTTTTGCCTATGTCTTCCTTTGTAATTCCAAGCTCTTTCTCAACACCTAATTCTATTGGAAGACCATGGGTATCCCAACCTGCCTTTCGTTTCACCTGATAGCCTTTTAATGTTTTATAGCGACAAAAAATATCTTTAATCGCACGCCCCATTACATGGTGAATCCCTGGCAATCCATTTGCAGAAGGAGGTCCCTCAAAAAATACAAATGGCTTGTTTTCATCTCGTGAAGTAATACTTTTATTGAATATATCATTTTTCTCCCAAAATTGGAGTGTTTCTTCTGCCACCTTCGGAAGGTTTAATCCTTTAAATTCTCTATACTTTTCGCTCATTTCGACCTTAAAATTCTATTGAGCTGCGAAATTACATATTTTATTGAAACTAATGATTATAGGATAAAAAAAAGCGCTCAAATGAGCGCTTTTTGATGATTCTATTTTCAATCACTATTATTCCTTTTTAACAACTACAAATTCTGTGCGCTTGTTCTCATTGTGTTCTAGATCTGTACATTTTACATTATTAGCGCACTCATTAAGCAATTTTGTTTCGCCATATCCTTCACCAGACAATCTATTTGGTGCAATTCCTTGCGAAACCAAATACTGAATTGTTTCTATTGCTCTATTTTTAGATAAGTATAGATTCAATGCGTCGGGACCTCTAGAGTCTGTATGTGCTCCAAAGGCGATGATCATATTGGGGTATTTACTCATCAATCGCACAACTTTGGCTAAAGTGTTTTTCGACTCTTCTTTAATATCAATCTTATTGAGTTCAAAACTAATATTTGCCACATTAAGCATTTCCACACCATTTCTTGTCATAAATTCCTTTTCTTCCAGTAAAATCTCAACGGTATTTTCTAGCCCATTTGCATTGGAAGTTTGGAGTGAAGTGCTCGCTGAATGAAACCCATTTTTAGCAACTTCTATCGTATAACCTTTGGCGCAATCTAAACCAAAATAAAACGACCCATCGGCCAAGGTAGCTTCTGTTCTTATTTTATTCCCATTCGCATCTAGAAGCGAAACTAAGGCGTTGATTAAGGTAAACCCTGTTACCTTATCTTTCACAACCCCAGAGATGGATTGATCACAAATAGAAATCGTTGTTTTTTGTACAAAAGTATAAATATCATCGTCTCCTTTTCCGCCTTTACGATTGGATGAGAAATAACCTTGTAACTTTTCGCTATTGATTATAAATGAAAAGTCATCTGCTTTACTATTAATGTGTGGCCCTAAGTTTATGGGTTCTGGTAACGATCCATCTAACTTAGTGACATAAATATCCAACCCCCCTTTTCCGCCTTCTCTATCAGATGAGAAATAAATAAGGTCTCCATCTACAAACGGTGTATATTCCTTATACGGTGAATTAATAGTAGGGCCCAAATTAACTGGAGCTCCATAATAACCATTTTTTATTTCTACATAAAAAATATCCTTATCTCCCAACGTACCTGGCATATTCGATACAAAATAGATTCGGTCACCGTTTTTACTCAAAAATGGATGTCCTGCATCATAGCCATCACTATTGAAGGGTAAATTTTCCAAATTTTCCCATTCGCCATTTTTGGCAATTGTAGCTTTGAATATTTTAACACTTTTTGATTTAATTTTTCTGTTTACCTTATCATTTGATGTAAAATAAACTTCTTTAAGGTCGGGTGAAAAGTACACAAAAGCGTCATGGTATTTTGAATTTACATTGTCTGAAAATGATTCAACATTTTCAATTTCACCATTTGACTTCAAATCGGCAACGTATAAATCCAAAAAAGGCTGATTATTCCCTCGCCAAACACGCTTTACAATTCCAGGTTTTGGTCTCGAAGATGAAAATACTAGTTTGTCACCCATAAAAGTAGAACCGAAATCAGAATATTTGGTGTTGGCATCAATACTCTTAATGCTATACTCAGCGGCCATAATAGAATCTGCTCGTTGAATTTGGGCTCCTAAAAAAAGTGTATTGATTACAAAAAAGAGAGTAACTAAAAATCGGTTCATAAATTATTTTATAAGGTACTAAGCAAACGTTATACCAAATATAGTAAGATATATTACATTTCTACAATTACGAACTCAGTTCTTCGGTTAGCTGCCCTTTCTTTATCGGTACAATCCACCTCATTTGTACATGAATTTACCAATTTGGTTTCTCCATATCCCTTGCCAGATATTCTCGCAGCACTAATCCCTCTTTTCAATAGATAGTCAACCACTCTAGCGGCTCTTCTATCCGACATCCACATATTGTATTCTGTAGCTCCTTTAGCATCCGTATAACCAGCGCATTCAAGCTTCATTTCAGGGTTTTGTTTCATTAAAACAATTACTTTTTGTAATTCCCTTTTTGCTTTAGGGTTTAGATAAGACGATTCATAATCAAAATAGATTGGATCAATTGTAATTCCCTTAATTGGCTTTTCCACTTCGACAGCAGCAACAGCTTCTTCTTCTTTTATCGGAGTTACTTCAGTTACCAATTGAGGTATTTCTTCGGGTCGGATATCTGGTGTACTATCTGACTTCGTAATTTCAGCTATAACTATGGAATCTATACTTTGGGCGTTTGCTTCAGAATCGGTAACGAAATCAATCTCTCCTTTGTCTAAAAAAATTAACAATCGCAGCACCCTACCATTTTTGTTTGAAGTTGTGAACTGTTTAGATTCGGCAGTATACTCTTGCATTTTACCTTCTAATAAATAGGAAGTCTCACAGCTTATTTTAAACAAAAACTTCGCATCTTCTTTGACTGTTTGAGTTGCTACAAGCGCACCATCTTTATCGAGCAACACCACTTCTGCACCTTCTAGTAATTTATTGGATATTTTATCTCTTATTTCTCCTTCAATGGTCTGACTACACGACACACCGGAAGAGGCCGAAGCCACTGACTCCTTCTGCTCAACCTGTGCGTTGAGCAAACATGTATTAACGATAAAAAAAAATGCAATTTTAAGTCTCATAATTACTTTTAAACGTCTGTCAACAAAAGTTAGTATGTTTTGCAAAATAAAAAACCTTCGAAATTTCGAAGGTTTTTTAAATTTGGTTAATTAATTTACATTTTAATAATTACAAATTCTGTTCTACGGTTGGCAGCATGCTGTGCATCTGTACATTCAACACCCTCAGAACATTGATTGATTAATGATGTTTCTCCGTATCCTTTACCTGTAATTCTACTGGCATCGATTCCTCTTTCTATAATATAACTTACCGTAGATTTTGCCCTTCTATCTGACAACCATAAGTTATACCCAGGCAATCCTCTAGAATCTGTATGTGAGGCTGATTCTATGATCATCTTAGGATATTGATTCATTAAATCAATTACTTTTTGCAATTCTACTTTCGCTTGTTTATTTAAGTACGAAGAGTTTAAGTCAAAATAAATAGGATTTATATTCACCACATACTGTCCAGTTGTAGATTGTACAATCTCATCTGGCAATACGTCTGGCAATCCTTCTGGTTTTAAGTCTTCTCTGACGTCTCCCGTTCTAGTACCATCTGCTATAAAATCAATATCACCCGTACCTAATAAAATTAGTAATTTTAACTCGGTATCAGCAACGTCTGAAGTTGTAAAATCTTTCACCTGCGGTGTATACCCTGGCTTTTTACCTTCTAATTTATATTCGGTTTGACAATCAATTTCAAAAGAAAATGTAGCATCTTCTTTCACTATTTGTGTTTCAATTATATTTCCATCTTTATCACTTAGCACAATTTCAGCTCCTGGCAATAAATCAGTTGTATTTTTATCTCTTACCTCACCAAGTACTGTTTGCTTACATTTGAACTGTACTTCTTCTTCTTCTATAAAAGAATAAATATCATCATCGCCTTTTCCGCCCTCTCTATTCGAAGAAAAATAACCCTTTCTTGTTTCACTATTAATTATAAAAGCAAAATCATCACTAGAAGTATTAATTGGAGCATTAAGCAATACTGGATCTGACACAAACCCTGCTAATTTGGTTGCATATACATCTGAACCTCCTTTTCCTCCATATCTGTCAGAGGTAAAATATAAAACTTCACCATCAACAAAAGGAAACCAATCTTTGGCATTTGAATTTACTTTAGGACCTAAATTAACTGGAATCCCAAAACCACTTTGATTTACATCCACTTTAAAAATATCTGTTTCACCAAGTGTTCCAGGCATATCTGATGCAAAGTATAAGGTTTTTTCGTCATCACTTAAAGCAGGATGTCCAACGGAATATTCTACATTGTTAAATGGCATAGGAATGATATTAATCCATTCACCTTCTGAATTGACACTCGCTTTAAACATGGCCAAGTTTGTCCAACCTTTATTATCTATACCTAATCTTTTATTGTAATAATTATCTCTGGTAAAGAATACGGTTTTACCATCCTTGGTAAATACAGCTTGCGCTTCATGGTATCTCGTATTTACTTCACCTTGTAACTTTTGTTGATCAGAAACCTCTGCATTTTCCCCAATGGTACCAACATACAATTCTAAAAAACGCTGTCCATTTTGCTCCCAAACATCTTTAACGATTCTAAATCCTTTACGAGGAGAAGCAAAGACCAGTTGATTTGCACTTAAAAAAGCAGCTCCAAAATCAGAATTTTTAGTATTAATTTCTAAATTCTTAGCCTTATATTTCCCTGAACCCTCTTTGTTTTCAGTTTGTGCACCCAATAAGGTTGCACTAAGTAAGAATAATGTTATAAAATATCTTTTCATAATTTGCTTGCCTTTTTTTTAAAAGAATCTAGGCGATTTTAAGTTTTTCTTCGAAAAATCTATATCCCATAATAAAAACGCTTCATGGGTACCGCTATTGTAATTCCCTAAATTTGTTGTCGTATAATCATAAGCATAACCTATTCGCAATGTTGGGGTCACCCCAAAATTAACCAAAGCGCCTACAGAATCATCCAACCTGTAATTCAATCCTAGTTCTAATCTGTCATTCATCAAAAAGTTTGCAGAAACATCTACCGATAAGGGTGAACCTGCAACGCCTTTTAACATCGTTGATGGCTTAAATTTTAAATTATCTGATAAGTAAAATACATAACCTGCCGTTAAAAATGCATGTGTCTCCTCGGCAGCTCGCGTTATTGAATTTCCACTCTTCTCTAAATGTTTGGTCTCTAAAATATTCGGAACGGATAATCCCACATAAAAACGCTCATTATAATAATAAGCTCCAGCTCCAAAATTAGGAAAAACCTCATTTACATTATCTGCAAACAACGGATCGTCTCCAGGTAAAGTCTGTGGCAATATGGCCGATAATAAGCCTACATCAAATAAACTAACTCCTCCTTTTAATCCAAAAGCCAATCTACCTTCCTCTGATGTCGATATCGTATACGAAATGTCCGCATAAATATTTTGCTCACTTACGGGTCCATAAGTATCTGATATGGCTGAAAATCCAGCAGCCAAATTTCTTCCTACCGGTGCATGAACTGCCAATGTAGCCGTTTTTGGTGCTCCATCGATACCAACCCACTGCGTTCTTCCCAAAACACCTATACTCAACGTACCTCGCGATCCAGCATAAGCAGGAT
>CAXBMA010000010.1:0-110716 GCA_963976855.1 uncultured Aureibaculum sp.
GACCTTCGGGTTATGAGCCCGACGAGCTACCTACTGCTCTATCCCGCGATTTGGAATCCAAAACAATCAACTTAGTGTTTAACTCTCAGTTCATAATGCCGACTGATTTATTTTGGACTGCAAAGATACACATATTTAATCATTCGATGCAATCTTTTTGTAAAAAAGAAAGCCAAATACAATTAGTATTTGACTTTCAGTAATTTGAATTAGTAAATTTTTATATATTATCCATTCATGGATATTAAAAACTCTTGATTGTCTTTAGAAAACTTGATTTTTTCTGAAATAAACTCCATGGCTTCAATAGGATTCATATCTGCCAAATATTTACGCATTACCCACATGCGTTGAACAGTTACTTCATCAAGTAATAAATCATCTCTACGCGTACTAGATTTTACTAGGTCAACAGCAGGATAAATTCTTCTGTTTGAAATGTTTCTATCTAGCTGTAACTCCATATTACCAGTCCCTTTAAACTCTTCAAAAATTACTTCATCCATTTTTGAACCTGTATCAGTTAAGGCAGTTGCTATAATTGTTAATGAACCTCCATTTTCAATTTTTCGAGCTGCTCCAAAAAAGCGTTTAGGTTTGTGTAATGCATTGGCGTCAATACCTCCAGACAATATTTTTCCTGAGGCTGGTGCAACCGTATTATATGCTCTTGCCAAACGTGTAATAGAATCTAATAAAACGACAACATCGTGGCCACATTCTACTAACCGTTTTGCTTTTTCAAGTACGATATTGGCTACTTTCACATGCTTTTCAGCTGGTTCGTCAAAAGTAGAAGCAACAACCTCTCCTCTAACGTTTCGCTGCATATCTGTTACCTCTTCAGGTCTTTCATCAATTAATAAAACAATTTGATAGACTTCAGGATGGTTCGCTGCAATTGCGTTTGCAATGTCTTTTAACAACATTGTTTTTCCTGTCTTGGGTTGAGAAACAATCATACCTCTTTGTCCTTTACCTATTGGAGAAAATAAATCGATTATTCTAGTAGAGGTGGAACTACCTTTTTCAGCAAGGTTAAATTTTTCGTTAGGGAAAAGTGGTGTTAAGTGCTCAAAAGCAACCCGATCTCTAACAATGCTTGGATTTAATCCATTAATTAAAGAGACTCTAATTAATGGGAAATACTTTTCTCCCTCTTTAGGAGGTCTCACAATACCACGAACAGTATCTCCTGTTTTTAAACCAAATAACTTTATTTGAGATTGAGATACATAAATATCATCTGGTGATGATAAATAGTTGTAGTCAGATGAACGTAAGAAACCATAACCATCTTGCATTATTTCTAAAACACCTTCACTCTCAATAATACCATCGAATTCGAAGTCGGGATCCCGATATTTTCCTTGACGTTTTATACTATTTCCTTTTTGTTTATTTTGATTTTGATGAGGTCTCTGATCCTTAGTGTCCTTTTTGTTTTGGTTTGGATTTTCTTTTCTAGGTTCAGTTGGTTTATTTGGAGTAGGATTCTCTCTTTTGTTCTGATTGGTAGTCGGATTAGGATTTTCCTTCTTTTGATGATTTGGCTTGTTGTTTTGAGCAATCTTAACAGCAGCCTCAGGCTTATTATTTTCGTCCTTACTAACCTCTATTTTCGTAGTTTCAGATTTGTTTTCTGGACCCTTTTTCTCTTGAGCTTTGTTAATACGTTTGCGCTGTGGTTTTGGTTTTTGTGCAATCTTTTCGACAGCTACTGGTTTCGCGGCTTGCACATCTAATATTTGATATACTAGATCCAATTTTTTTAATTGACGGAATTTAGGAACTCCAATTTTTTCTGCAATTTCCTGTAGCTCAGGAAGCTTTTTTTCTTTTAGTGCTTCGATTTCAAACATTAGAATGTAAAAATAAGTTAATTATTAAGGGTAAAATCCTTTAAATAGGATTTGATAAGCTGTTAGATTTGAGTTGTCTTTGATGTATTGTATAGAAGTGTTACTTACAATATGATGCAATTATACAAATTTATTTTAATATATAAACTTTATATCTTAAAAAGATTAATGTATTTTTGTGCTCGTTAAAAAATAGAGAATAATGATTCAACGTATCCAGACACTTTATCTAATCATGGCTTCTGTAATTTCAGGAGGTTTGATTTGTGTCTTTTCATTATGGAATTTAAATAATGATGTCGTGTTTGCCTTCGATTTATTCGAATCTCAAAGTGTCTTATTATTATTTGTGCCAATATTTTTTTTAGCTTCAGCGCTGTTGTCGTTATTTACTATTTTTTTATTTAAGAATAGGAAATTACAGTTTGTATTAAACAGAATTAATATTTTGATAAACCTTATTTTATTAGGAGTATTGTTGTACTATTTGCTAATGTTACCTGGAGAAGTAGATGTTTCGGAGAAGGGTATTGGAGTTTTCTTTCCAATTGTTGTTGTATTTTTATTAGTATTTGCTAATAAAGCTATTCATAAGGATGAAAACCTCGTAAAATCTGTTGATAGGTTGCGATAATTTCTAACATCTTAGTTATATTATGTGCGTAAGCTGCTTGTTATACAAGCAGCTTTTTTTATTTAAATTAAGTTGATTTATAAAAAAAAGACCCAGATAAATCTGGGTCTTTTAAAATTTTGCAAAAACTCAAGGAAAACCATGAGTTAAAAAAATACCTAATCTCTCTATTGACTGGTATTCTTAATTGCAATACATTTGGAGTATTAATCGTCGCTAAACATTTATAATACACTCCTAGTAATAAGGGGAGAAAGGAAAGGGGAGAAAGGGGAAAAGTGAAAAAGTTAAGAAAACTTAACATCTACATAAGCTTTTCTCCTTACTATAATAATAGGAGTTTCCTATTCTCTTGGCTAAATTACTAAATTAAATTGCTAATGCAACATTTCTCTGTATTTTTTTTAACAGTTCGGCAATAGGGTTATTAAGCTGTAAATCAGGTTAGTAAAATATATCACATAAATTTTATTAACAAAAACTCGTAGTTATTAACAATATTTTTGTTCTTTTGCACTAGTAAGCTGTAAAAAACTAGTGGTTTCTGGGTAGTGATTGGTGGTTTCTGGGTAATTCTAAAAACACCTACTTTCTCTATTGTTTTTACTAGAGCTTACGATTACTTTTGATTTATCAATGAATGAATCAAAAGTTGATTGATAATATTAGATAATTTTAAATAACTCCTAAATCCCCTAATCATGAGAAAAGCGTTACTAGCTTTAGCTGCTGTATTGCTGTTGGCTTCGTTTGCCAGCGATACTACAAATAAAACAATTCTTAAAGACATTGATGGTACCTTATTGCAATCATATGTTGTAATCGATAAAACAAATCATACTGTTACTTTTGACGTTGACGCAAATACAACGGTTTCATCCTCTATTATAGATGGTGAGTTTAAAGTTTTTTTAGTTGAAAACGGAAATTCTGGAAACAATATTTCTCACACTTTAGAAGTTGGTAATTCAAATGCAATAAGTTTTGATCACTATTTTGAAGGAAGTTATGATGTAGCTTCAAACGGAGAAATGATGATTAACGACCCTATTAAGGTTGTTAGAAAAAGACCTATTACTGTTGAGGAATAGATAGTCAAATGTTAAATAATAAAAAGGCCTGAGAATTTTATCTCGGGCCTTTTTATTATTTAACATTGTCATTATACAATATTAAGACTACTTTAGTGTTTATACTTTAGTATAATTTTGCATCTTTATTTTTTATGGAAAAGCTTATTGATAATAAGATTACAGTACATATTGCAGATGATCATCAAATTTTGATAGATGGGGTGATGGCTGTATTGGATTTAGAAGAAGATATTGAAGTAGTTGGCTATTCTTTAGATGGAAGCCAAGTTATTGATTGGTTCAGTGAGCATAGTTCTGATGTATTAATTCTTGATATTAATATGCCTAAACTGGACGGAATAGGGGTGCTAAAGGAATTTGCAAATTATGACGACGTACCACAAGTGGTGATCCTGTCTAGTTATGATGATATAAAACTAGTCAAAGAAGTCTTGGGAATGGGAGCTAAAGGTTTTGTGCCTAAAAAATCGGCAGGAGAACATATCGTTAAAGCCATTCGTAAAGTATTCAATGGAGAACAGTATTTCAGTGATGAAATCAAAGAAAAGATGATGAAAACCTTAATGAGCAAGCCTCTGAGGCCCGATGACTCTAGTATTGAGGGGGTGTTAATTAGCTCATTAACACGTAGGGAATATCAAATTTTAAAACTGATTGCACAACAATATACTACAAAAGAAATTAGTGAAACGCTACATATCAGTGATAGTACTGTAGAAACACATCGAAAAAACCTGATAAAGAAAACCAATGTCAAAAACAGTGTAGGTTTGGCTATATTTGCGATGCGGAATGAAATTATTTAACTTCTTTTTCTTTGAATAAAATCCCAATGAATAAACTTTGCTTTTTATTTAGAGTATCAGCTTTATTGCTATTAATGATTAGCGGTCAAACTGTAGGTGCTCAAAGTGAACAATTAGCAAAGCACATAGAGGAGAAATTGATTCGAATTGACAGTCGCCTTCAGGCCGGTGATTATGACTTGGCATTAACAAAATTGGAGGAACTAGAATCTTATAAAGATTATATTTCAATAGACCAAAATAGACTTTTTATTTACCTAAAAAAGGCACATGCTTTATATGGTATTGGTAATCAGGGTGAAGCAATGGAACTTTTACTCAAAGGTGTTGAAGAACTCAATGATGGTGAGCTTTATAAACTTAAGGTAGAATATATAAAATATATAGCCGAAATATTTTGGAATTCGAAGGATTATGATAGGTCGCTTGATTATTATAAAAAATTGCTGTTTAACTCAAATAAAGTAAATGATACAACAAATGTTTTAGATTCATATTTAAATATAGGCAAGGTTTATTCCATTAAAAATGAAGTTGATTCAGCAATTCACTATTATTCTTTAATAATTGACTATCCTTTTACCTTAAAAACGAAAGATATTATTGCTAAAAGTTATAATAATTTAAGTGCTAAAGCCATAGATATAGGTGATTTAGAGCTTGCAGAGAAGTATAGTAATAAATCTTTAGAGATTAAGATTAAGGAAGGTGATACTTTGGGTATTGCATTTGTTTTAGTAAATCTCAGTGGTATTAAATACCAGAAGGAAGAGTTTAATGAGGCTGAGAATAAATATTTGAGCGCTTATAAAACGGTGAGTTCATTAAATTCGGTTAAAGCACGTAAGTTGAAGTCGGATATACTTTATAATTTAGCTTTTGTTAATGAAGAATTACAGGATTTCGAAAATGCTTATTATTATTTAGCCAGAGCTACTGATTTAAAAGATAGTTTGGATCGAACAAACATAGCTAAAAATATTTCAGAAGTAACTGCAAAATTTAATGTAGAAAAAGCTGCAAAAGAAGCGGAAGAAGAAAAATCCAAACGACAACGGACCCAATATCTATTTTACAGCACTATTTTTATATTTATTACACTTCTGATACTCAGTTATATTTTTTATCGAAATTATAGATTAAAACGTGAGAATGAATTGGATAAAGTGGTCAATGAAACTCAAATAAAAATAATTAATGCGACAATAGATGCAAAAGAGCAGGAACGAAAATCTATTGCAGAAACGTTACACGACAGTGTCAGTGCTTTATTGTCTTCTGCCAATTTACATTTACAAGCGACTAAAGCCCAATTAAAAAAAGGCTACCCCCAAGAAATCACAAAGGCACAAACCATCGTTAATGAAGCTTCGGTAAAAATTAGAGATTTATCACATGAATTAATTTCATCAGTTTTACTAAAGTTTGGTTTGGCATTCGCAGTGCATGATATGTGTCAAAAATATTCAAATTCAGAGATTTCATTGTTAAGTGACGATAACGGAGTGAAACGTTACGAACAAAATTTTGAAATTAAGATTTATAATATCATTGAAGAGCTAGTTAACAATATTTTAAAACACAGTAAAGCCAGTAACGCGACTATCATGTTGGCACATCGAGAAAATGACATGTTAAGTATCCGGATGAATGATGATGGAATTGGTTTCGACGCAAAGAAAGCCAAAACCAATGGAGGTCTTGGCCTGAGCCATATTGAAGCAAGAATAAAAGTAATGAAAGGTGTTTTTAATATAGTTTCGTCCAAAGATAATGGAACGAGTATTTTTATCTTAGTTCCTATTGTTTTAAGAGAAGTCTAACCTCTTTTGCCTAATTCAATAACTTCCAAATTTTTTATTTCCTTGTCATCTATAGTAAATCGCAACATGGTTCTAATATTGTGAAAACCTTGTTTGCCAGCTGCCCCAGGATTCATATGGAGCAAACCTCGTTTTTTATCAGGCATCACTTTCAATATATGTGAATGCCCACTAATAAAAATTCCTGGAGTATTATTTTGTAATTTTTCTTTTACACGTTGCGTGTATTTATCTGGATATCCTCCTATGTGGGTTATATAAACTGAGATATTTTCAATTTTAAATTCATTGTCTAGTGGAAATTCCATTCTAATTTGAGCATTGTCAATATTTCCATATACAGCGCGTAACGGTTTTATTTTACGAATTTCATCTGTAACATTTAAATCACCAATGTCACCAGCATGCCAAACTTCATCCGCTTGCTTTACAAATTTCAAAATTTGTGGGTCGATAAATCCATGAGTGTCTGATAGGAGTAAAATTTGTTTCAATAGATATCTTTTAATTTATGGTTTAATTAAGATTTAGAAAGAGGCGATTTTATATCTTTGCTTTTAGCAAAAATAGCACTTTTTTGAGATACTTCATTGAACTTTCATATAACGGTAAGAAATATCATGGTTGGCAAATACAACCCAATATTCGCTCAGTTCAAGAAACGATTAATGATGCGCTATCTAAAATTTTAAGAGAAAAGATAAATATCGTAGGAGCAGGTAGAACTGATGCTGGTGTACATGCGCTTCAAATGTACGCTCATTTTGATATTTTCATTGAGATTGATGTTTTGCAAATAAAGAATAAGCTGAATGCATTTTTACCTGAGGATATTGTAATTAATACCATATTTTTAACCATGGATGAAGCACATGCTAGGTTTGATGCCGTGAGTAGAAGTTATGAATACAGAATTTGGTTAGGGAGGAATCCATTTTTAGTTGATACCACTTGGCAATTGTACCAACTAAATTTAGATATTGAGAAAATGAATGCTGCATCGAAGATGTTATTCGATTATACCAACTTTAAATGTTTTTCTAAATCAAAAACAGATGTTAGAACCTATAATTGTAAGATTACTAATGCAGAATGGAGATTGAAAGATAATTTATTAACTTTTAATATTAGTGCTGATCGCTTTTTACGAAATATGGTACGGGCAATTGTAGGTACACTGATTAATGTAGGGTTAAATAAAACATCAATTGAAAATTTTGTGGAGATAATAAAAAGTGAAGATAGAACAAGAGCAGGATTTTCAGTTCCCGCAGAAGGGTTATTTTTAACCAAAGTTGAATATCCAGAAGAAGTTTATAAATATAAATAATGTCAAAGAAAATAACAGGAAAGGTATTTGATTATCAATTATTTAAACGGTTGTTATTGTATATTAAAAAGTATCGACTACATTTTTATGTTGCAACATTTACTGTCATTGCCGGTGCGATTCTTACAGCTGTCAATCCAATATTATTGAAAACTATTGTAGATAGTTATATTTCAAAAAAGGACGCAAATCAGTTGTTAAATTTCAGTTTATTGATGTTGGGGGTATTGATACTGCAGGTATTATCACAGTTTTTGTTTATATATTTTGCAAACTGGTTAGGGCAAAACATAATTAAAGATATCAGAACAGAGTTATTTGCTCACATGTTGCGATTTAAAATGCAGTATTTTAACAATACACCAGTAGGAAAATTGGTAACACGAGTGGTTTCCGATATTGAAACTATCGCTAGTATTTTTGGTCAAGGCTTATTTATGATTATTAGCGATTTGCTAACCATGTTCGTAATTATGGTAGTCATGGTGTGGATGAACTGGCAGTTGGCACTTATTTCTTTTGCCGCGTTACCACTACTTATCTACGCTACCAAAGTTTTTCAAAAAGCAATGAAATCTGCTTTCAATGATGTGAGAACTGAAGTTTCTAACCTAAATACTTTTGTACAAGAACGTGTAACGGGAATGAAAATAGTACAACTTTTTACTCGCGAAAAAATAGAATATGAGGCCTTTAAAGAAATTAATAATAGACATAAAAAAGCATGGATACGGGCCGTTTGGTATAATTCAATCTTTTTTCCCATTGCCGAAATTTTACCATGGATATCACTGGGATTTATTGTGTGGTATGGAGGTATAAATGTTGCAATTGGTGGAGCGACTACAACTGGAGAGGTCATTGCCTTTATTATGATGGGACAAGCACTATTTAGACCCTTACGTCAAATAGCTGATAAGTTCAATACATTGCAAATGGGTATGGTTGCTGCTGACCGTGTTTTTAAAATATTAGATGAAGACGCTCGTGAAATCGATGAAGGAGAACTAGAAGCTACTTCAATAGATGGTGAAATTGTTTTTGACAATGTGTATTTCAGTTATATTAAAGATGAGCTCGTGCTTAAAGGAATTTCGTTTGAAGTAAATCAAGGCGATACTGTTGCAGTTGTTGGGGCAACTGGTGCTGGAAAATCGACCATAATAAATTTGCTAAATCGATTTTATAGTATTGATTCAGGTCAAATTTTAATTGATAATAAAAGTGTGGACACCTATAAATTGGAATTCTTGCGAGATAATATAGCTGTTGTGCTCCAAAATGTTTTCTTATTTTCTGATACTATTTATAATAATATAACCTTGAATAATAAAGACATAACTTTAGAGGAGGTTAAGGAAGCAGCAAAGGTTATTGGTGTACATGAATTTATTATGAGTTTGCCAAACAACTATAATTACAATGTGAAAGAACGTGGCGGAATGCTTTCTGTTGGGCAGCGACAGTTAATTTCTTTTTTAAGGGCTTATGTAAGTAATCCTGCAATATTAGTTTTAGATGAAGCCACTTCTTCAATTGATTCGCAATCAGAAAAGTTAATTCAAAAGGCCACTAATAAAATCACAAAAAACAGAACTTCAATTGTAATTGCACATAGGTTGGCAACAATTAAAAAAGCCGACAAAATTATTGTAATGGACAAAGGAGAAATTGTTGAGCAAGGAACGCATAAAGAATTGTTAAAACAAGGTGGGTATTATAGCAAGCTATATGAAATTCAGTTTGCCACTGCAATAGCTAGTTAACTTATCCTAAATCTTCTTTAAGGATTTCAATTAGTTGTTCAGAGTCATCAAACAATATGAATTCCCCATTTTTAATATAAGAAAGTTGCCCTGTTTCTTCTGAAACAACCAATGCCACGGCATCAGACCTTAAGGTAATACTTGTTGCAGCTCTGTGGCGTAAACCAAAGCGTGCCGGTATGGTTAGGTTATTATCTACAGGTAAAATTACACGAGTGGCTGTTATAATATTATCTTCAATTATAATTGCGCCATCATGTAGTGGACTGTTCTTGTAAAAAATACTCTTTAATAAAGGTACATTTACTTCTGCATTCATTTTATCACCAGTATGCTTCACAAAATCAAGACTGTTGTTTCGCTCCATAATTAATAGCGCTCCTGTTTTAGTTTTACCCATTTCTAAGCAAGATTTAACAATACTCTCAACATCTGTTATAGTGATGTCATCTGATTTTAAAAATTTTAGATTTTTAATAAATCCTTTTTTAGAAGCAAAATTGGTAGAGCCTACCATTAATAAAAACTTTCTAATTTCCTGTTGGAAAACAATAATCATAGCAATAAAACCAACACCTAAAAATTTACCTAAGATATCACTTAATAATTCCATTTGCAAAACTTCTGTAAGTTTCCAAATCAAATAAATAATGGCAATTCCTAAAAAAATGTTTATGGCTACAGTACCTCTTATTAACTTATAAACATAATAGAGTAGTAGTGCTACCAATACAATATCTAGTATATCTAAAATTCTGAAGTTTAAAAAATCGAGTGCGTCCAACTATTTGGTTTTTGTAAATGTAATAATAATTTATAGTAAATTACAAGAACCTATTTTTAGTTTTTTTAAATAAATTAACATTTATTCTAGAGGCGCTATTTCAGAAATATGAATAGGATACTTTTCTTTAATTTCAGCAATTTGTACCTTTAACTTTTGGTTCCTTTTATTGCTATTCAAACTAACAAGCATTTTCTCAAATGATTTTCCATAGAGCGAAACAGCTAATCTATTACGCAATTCAGTATAGGCGCGATTAATTTCATTTTGGACTTCAATATAGGTGCTGTATTTTGTCCCTCGATTTGTTTGTAATGTCACAATGGCTTTAGCAGGATGATCTGAAGACGAGAGGTCTTTTTTGCCCTGACACCAATCACACAAACTCCCATTAAGATCTGTTCTTGCACCATTATCAATAAAATCAATTACCAATTGTTTAATACTCGCGACATCTATAATTTGAGAATTTTCAATTTGAATTTCATTTTTTGAATTGATCGCAATTTCTAGAACATTTCTTTCATTAACATCAGATATGGTGTTTGTGTCTTGGTTTAATTTTTTATAAATCCCAGACTCAGTGTCCATAGTTGTAGTTACCAAAAAGAAGATGAGGAGTAAGAATGCAATATCGGCCATAGAGCCAGCATTTACCTGTGGAGTTTCTCGATTGTTCATAGTAGGGAAGTTTTAAGTTGTTGATAATGAACAACAAAAACAATGCCGCACTATTCGCTATCTATTGGTAGCTTCTACAATTTTAATGGCCTCCGTAGCTTCTTTCACATCATGAACTCGAAGTATATTCGTCCCGTTTAATAGTGCTATTGTGTTGGCTGCAGTAGTTGCATTTAGTGCATTTTGTGATGTCGTTTCCAATACCTTGTATATCATAGATTTTCTAGAAAGTCCTGTTAAAATGGGTAAATCTAAAGATTTAAATAAATGGAGCTTTTGTAGTAACTCATAATTTTGTTCAAGGGTTTTGCTAAATCCAAAACCCACATCTAATATGATGTCGTTTAGATTTAAATTCTTTAATTGATAGACTTTTTCAGAAAAATAATATATAATTTCACCAATCATGTTTTCGTAGGAGGTATGTTGTTGCATGGTTTGCGGTGTGCCTTGCATATGCATTAATATATAAGGAACTTGCAATTGTGCTACGGTAGCAAACATTTCATCGTCTAAAGTACCACCTGAAATATCATTAATTAACGTGGCACCAGCTTCAATACAGTTTTTTGCAACGACACTTCTAAAGGTGTCTACAGAAATTAAAATATCAGGGAATGTTTTCAATAGTAATTCAATTGCTGGAACAATTCTCTGCAATTCTTCATTTTCACTAATATGTTCAGCGCTAGGTCTAGATGAGTATCCACCCACATCAATAAAAGTAGCTCCTTCATTTAGCATTTTTTCTGCTTGACGGAGTATGCTATCAATGTCACTAAATTTACCGCCATCAAAAAAGGAATCGGGGGTAATATTTAAAATCCCCATTACTTTTGGTGAGGTTAAGTCAATAAGTTGTCCCTTACAATTGATTTGTGGCATGGTTATTTTATTTATGAGTGCTATTTTAATATATAATTAACAGATGATTTTGATATTTTTTGTACATTTGAATATTCTTCTCAACGATACTTTTTTGAGAGAATAAATGTTTAGCGACATATTAATACCTAAGGCTACAGAGATGTAGCCTTTTTTATTTGCTAGCCACCGTATTTACTATTTTGGATACTTTAATAGCTTTATAGTTTTGCATTTTAAACAGGAGTTCATCTACAGAAGTGCTCACTAAAAGCATGGCTCTGTTCTGCGGTTTTAAAAAACCTTCTTTTACCATAACATCAAGCTGGTTTATAACATGGTCAAAGTATCCATTAGTATTTAAAATTCCGATAGGTTTATTTTCTATTCCTAATTGACCTAAAGTTAAGGCCTCAAAAAGTTCATCTAGCGTACCGAAACCTCCAGCCAAGGCAATATACCCATCGACTAACTTGCTGATTTTAACCTTTCGCTTCGACATTTTTTTAGTAAAAATCATTTTGGTAATCGAAGTATGTGTTACTTCTTCATGTCGCAATAAGTGTGGTAGTATGCCAATGACAACTCCCTTATTTTCTAGCACAGTATCTGCTATGACGCCCATTAGTCCTATTTTGCCACCTCCATAAACTAAATCAATTTGATGTTTCGCCAAATAACGCCCCAGTTTTTTAGCTTCATCGGCATATAACCTGTTAAAGCCAATACTGGAACCACAAAAAACGGCTAACTTTTTCATATACAATTTGTCGATTATTCGTTAATATATCTATGGTAAAAATACGGAATTGGATGGGAATATATGGTTTGTTTTTTATAAATTCGTTCGATAAACGTAATAACCAAATGCAGAAAACAACAGAGCAGTATGATGCTGTAATTGCTAGGTGTCGAGCCCTTTTTGTAAATAAAATGACAGACTATGGTAGTGCTTGGCGGATTTTACGATTGCCCTCTCTTACCGATCAAATATTTATTAAGGCACAGCGTATTCGTCAGTTACAAGAAAATGAAATACGGAAGGTTGACGAAGATGAAACTTCAGAATTTATAGGCATTATTAACTATTCTATAATGGCATTAATACAACTTGAGAAGGGCGTCGCTGAACAACCCGATTTAGAAGCGAATGAAATTGCAAGTTTATATGATAAACACATTGATGAAACAAAAACATTGATGCAGAATAAAAACCATGATTACGGTGAGGCTTGGCGAGAGATGCGAGTAAGCTCCTTGACCGATTTAATTTTACAAAAATTATTACGGGTAAAACAAATTGAAGATAACAAAGGAAAAACCTTAGTCTCTGAAGGTATTGATGCGAATTATCAAGATATGATTAATTATGCAGTTTTTGCTTTAATATTAATGAAAGAAAACGAATAATATGAAATTTTTAGTTCAAATAGCACGTGTTTTTGTAGCCATTACTTTTATTTTTTCTGGCTTTGTAAAGTTGGTAGACCCTTTAGGGTCAGCCTATAAATTTCAAGAGTATTTTGGCGCTGATGTTTTAAATTTAGAGTTTTTAATTCCGTTTGCATTGCCTTTTTCTATCGTTTTAATTATTGCTGAAATATTACTAGGTGTGATGCTCTTAATTGGTTTTAAACCAAAATTTACCGTGTGGAGTTTATTTTTATTAACCCTTATATTTCTGTTTTTAACCTGGTACTCGGCTTACTATAATAAAGTGACTGATTGCGGTTGCTTTGGTGACGCGATTACCTTAACACCTTGGGAAACCTTCTATAAAAACATTCTTTTAATCCTATTAATAGGCTTGCTTATTTTTAAAGTAGCGCTATTAAAACCGATATTTAATCTTAAGATTACCAAAATTATCACTTTTGTAAGTGCCTTTGTATTCTTATTTATTACGTACCATGTATTAGTGCATTTACCATTGATAGATTTTAGAGCTTATGCCGTTGGAAAAAATATTCCAGCAGGGATGATCTATCCAGAAGGAGCCAAAGAATCTGTATATAACGACACATGGATTTACAAAGTAAACGGCGTAGAAAATGAATATACTACAGATGAAAAGCCTTGGAGCATTGAGGGTGCTACATTTGTTGATAGGAAAACCAAATTAATAGAAAAGGGTTATGAGCCTCCAATTCATGATTTTACCATGGAAAAGGAAGGTGTTGATTTTACTGAGTTTTTAATGCAAAAGGAAAAGTTGATGTTATTCGTAATGTATAACTTGGATAAATCTGATGCTGTAGGCTTACAAAATTTAAAGACAGTAGCAAGCAAAGCCTTGCAAAATGGATACGACGTATATGCTTTTTCTTCCTCATCGAAAGAAACTTATGAGCAGTTAAAAACTGAATATGGTCTTGAAGAAATAGAATTGTTGTTTTGTGATGAAACTACCTTAAAAACGATTATCCGTGCGAACCCTGGAATTGTAACCTTAAATAAAGGAACAATTACGGGTAAATGGAATTCGTTGGATGCAGATAAAGTAAAACTTTAATTCAATCTTTATTCTTTAGGAAGTAATTATCCTATGTTATAACATACTAATTAATAAATAATGAAGCAATTACTATTGGTTTTTATTGGTGGCGGTTTTGGAAGTATTGCACGTTATATTTTAGCCAAATGGTTTAATAGTACTGGAGACGGTATTCCATACGGAACATTTTTGGCCAATGTATTGGGGAGTTTGTTGATAGGTATTATTTTGGGTTTAGCAGCAAAAAGTGATGCCCTATCTAATAATCAAACCTTATTATTGGCCACTGGTTTTTGTGGTGGATTTACTACATTTTCTACATTTGCTTATGAAAATCATGTATTTTTAAAATCAGGTGATTTTTTTAATTTTTTTTTATATGCTGTTGGTAGTTTTGCCCTAGGTTTTGCCGCGGTTTTTTTAGGAATGTTTTTGGTGAAATTTTTTTAGTAATCTATTTTTCAAAATGATATATAAAACCGTCAGCACCAGCACCCGTTGATTGTTTGTTTTCATCAACTTCCATGAAACTACCCGTAGTAATAATGCCTCCTTTTTCTTGTGAATCAATAATCAAATAAAAATGATCACTATTGCTTAAAATTGAATATAGGTATGTGCCTTCTGCGATCCCGCTATAAGGTTCGGTTGTGTTTTTTACAACTTTAAGAGTTGAATTCCCCTCATTAAAAGTCCATTTAATTTCGCCTTTATCAAAATTTTCGTCAATACCTGCAAATCCCCCCGTTACTTTTACAAGATTCCAGCTATTATCAACTTTAAGCATGTCCTCATTATTACAACTACTGATAATTACAAATACCAAGCTAATTAGCGCTATTTTTTTCATGATAATCTTTTTATTAATGATGACCTTGAGTTAAAAAGGTTGCGTAAGTTGTGGTTGCTGAAAAAGATTAACTTTCATTAGTTTTAGCAGATGTTGAAACCAACCTGTCGATTTCTTTCAGTTCAGTTGGGGTGATATCTCGCCATTTACCAATAGGAATATCCAGTGAAATATTCATAATTCGTACCCGTTTTAATTTGGTAACCCTATAGTCTAAATATTCACACATTCTACGAATTTGTCTGTTTAACCCTTGAGTAAGTACAATTTTAAATTTATTCGCTCCTATTTGTTCTACCTGGCATTTGCGAGTAACCGTATCTAAAATAGGCACACCACTACTCATTTTTTGAATGAAATCTTTAGTGATAGGCTTGTTTACCGTTACTATATATTCTTTTTCGTGGTTATTTCTGGCCCGGAGAATTTTATTAACGATGTCACCATCATTGGTTAAAAAAATGAGCCCTTCACTGGGCTTGTCTAATCTACCGATAGGAAAAATTCGTTTAGGGTAATTTATATACTCAATAATGTTGTCTTTTTCTACTCGTGTATCTGTGGTGCATACAATACCAATTGGCTTGTTAAATGCAATGTACACGGGCTTGTCATTTGGGGTGGTAATTAGCTTACCATCAACACATACTTCATCACCAACACTAATTTTTGTTCCCATTTCTGGAACAATACCATTAATGGTTACTCGTCCTTGTTCAATCAATTTATCTGCCGCTCTACGCGAACAGTAGCCTACTTCACTGAGGTATTTATTGATACGGGTTTGTTGGTTTTCACTCATTTAGTTAATTCTAAAATGGTAATTTTTTTAAATCCACATTTCCTCCAGAAATCATAAGGCCTACTTTTTTACCCTTAAACTGCTGCTTGTTTGTTAATACAGCTGCCAAGGCTGTCGCACTTGAAGGCTCTACAATTATTTTCATTCGTTCCCAAATCAATTGCATGGCCTCTATTATTTCTTGTTCAGTAACACGTATAATTTCTTCTACATAATTATTAATAATATTAAAAGTAATATCTCCTAAGGAAGTTTTTAATCCGTCAGCAATGGTATTAGTGGTTGCATTGTATACTATTTCACCCGCTTTCAAAGAACGATAGGCGTCATCTACTTCAAAAGGTTCAGCTCCAATCACTTTGCAATTTTTACTAAAAGATAAGGCGCTTAAGGCAGTGCCAGAGATGAGACCGCCCCCGCCAACGGGTACTATTATACAATCTAAATCCGACTGATCTTCTAATAGTTCTTTTGCCGCTGTGGCGTTACCTAAAACTACATTAAAATCATTATAAGGATGCACAAAAGTGGCTCCTTTTTCTGTTTGAATTAGTTTTGCAGTATGCTCTCTCGCTTCCAAAGTTGGTTCACATTCAGTAATTTCACCTGCATAGCCCTTTACTGCTCTTTTCTTCACTTCAGGGGCGTTACTAGGCATTACTATAAAAGCCTTAATACCTAATTTTTGAGCTGCCAATGCCAATGCTTGCGCAAAATTACCCGACGAGTGTGTTACTACCCCTTTTTGTTTTTGTGCCTCACTTAATTGTAAAATAGCATTGGTGGCACCGCGCATTTTAAAAGCTCCCATTTTTTGAAAATTTTCACATTTAAAAAAAAGCTGAGCACCAGCCAGAGCGTTAATTAGTTCAGAAGTATATACAGGGGTTTTATGTATATGTGCATCAATTCGTTTAGAACTTTCTATTATATCATTTTTAATTTTCATCAACCTTGTTTTTTAAAAGTTTTAATACCTGCTTTTATGGCAATATCCAAATGATTTTCGCGTGGCGGAATAGGACATGAGTACTTGTCATTATAAGCACAATAAGGGTTGTAAGCTTTATTGAAATCAATTAAAAGAGTATCGTTTTTAGGTTTTTCTAGATCTAAGTATCTACCACCACCGTACGATTCTTTAGTATTCGTTGCATCCATAAATGGTATAAATAAATGATTTTTATAACCTGGCTTTGTAATAAGTTCTTGATTTTGATAGACTTGCAGTTGAATGTTTTGACCATTTAACTCAAAAGTGGCAATACCGTAGGCTTTATAAAGTGGCATTTCGTCAGTAGTTGTTTTCATTTGAAATAACCTGGGATTTTCGTTTAACTCAAAATGAGCATAGACTCTATAAGTTGAATCAATTGGAAAAAAATTGAGTGCAGTAAAATTTGCGAAATCGTTATCCGTTAACGGACTTGTTTTTCTATCAGAAAATTCAATGTTCATGTTGTAACGATGTGTCTTTATTTGATCAATATATGAGATCTTATTTGACGATTGCGAACAGCCCATCAAGGATAGAAAAAGGAATAAAACAAGGATAAATTTAGGCATGGCCAGAAATTTTATTCAAATATAAGGATTACTACTAATTTAGAATTAAAATTATTTTGTAGTTTTGATATATTCAATAATAAATACGATGCGTACCACAATTTGTAATACCGTAATTAGCGTTTCATATACTATGAAAGGCACGGGTATTTATTTGTTGTGATTATAGCGATATAGAAAATAACAATACTAATTAAACCCGGCTTTTGGCCGGGTTTTTTAGTTTTATAAAATAATAGAATGGTAAAGAACACAGTTACGCTATATAAAGATTCATTTAAAGGATTATCACCAGAGATATGGTGGTTGGCATTGATCACTTTTATCAATCGTGCAGGCACTATGGTCATTCCTTTTTTGTCATTGTATTTGGCAAAGCATTTAGAGTTTACATTGCCACAAGTTGGGTGGGTAATGACTAGCTTTGGAGTCGGCTCATTTTTGGGTTCATACCTTGGTGGGAAGCTGACAGATAGTATTGGATATTACAAAGTAATGTTTTACAGTTTGCTACTCACTGGGTTTTTATTTGTTGGCCTACAGTATATTACTTCGTTTTGGGGTTTTGTTGTAGGTGTTTTTATTACCATGACTGTTGCTGATACTTTTAGGCCGGCACTGTTTGTATCCTTAAACGCCTATAGTAAACCACAAAACCAAACACGATCACTTACCTTGTTGCGCTTGGCAATTAATTTGGGGTTTTCGTTTGGGCCTTTTTTAGGAGGCTTAATTATAGCTTCAATAAGTTATAATGGCTTGTTTTGGGTTGATGGAATCACTTGTGTCTTGGCCATAATACTATTTAAAACGGTATTGAAGGAAAAAGCATTTGAAAGTAAAGATGAGTTATTTGACGAAGGGGTAACACCTACGTCTGTATTTAAAGATAAACCGTACTGGTTGTTTTTGGTAACTGTTTTTTTAATGGGTTTTGTATTTATGCAATTGTTTTCTACCATGCCTTTGTATTATAGCAAAATTCATGGTTTGACGGAAATTGATATAGGTCTTCTATTGTCATTAAATGGGGTAATTATTTTTACTACAGAAATGCCCATTATCCATAAGCTAGAACAGTCATCTATTAATAAAATTCAGATAATACAATTTGCATTGTTGCTATTTGGAGTTAGTTTTTTTGTGCTGAATAGTACGAATTGGATTGGTGTTTTGGTAATAAGTATGGTGATTGTTACCATTGCAGAAATGTTGGCGTTCCCATTTACTAATAAGTTTGCAATGACAAGAGCAATTCAAGGTAAAGAGGGCTTGTATATGGCTCTTTATACCATGGCATTTTCATTGGCACATATTTTTAGTGCAAAAACAGGAATGGAAGTAGTTGATCGGTATGGTTTTGATGCCAATTGGTACCTCATGGGTTTCCTTAGTTTAATTGCCGTTCTTTTAAGTGCTTATTTAAAACGCTTACTAAAAAAGCCCGTTAGTTAACTAACAGGCTTTTTTTTAATGAATTAAGGGTTTATTTTAAAACTGAAAATTCAATAGTAGAATTGCTAAATACCGTATGGGTTTGCGTTTTGAAATCGGCTTCTGTTGCTTTAAAGATATTGTCCACATACGTTTGCGGATTCAAATCTATTAACGGAAACCAAGTACTTTGAACTTGCACTTGTAATTTGTGACCTTTTTTAATGGTATGGAAAACATCTTGTAGTTTAATGGTAACAGCCGTTGGTTTGTTTGGCACAAATGGTTCCGGATTTGAAAAGCTGTTTCTAAAACGACCACGCATTACTTCACTACGTACCATTAAATGATAGTTGCTCAGTTTTAAGTGATCTTGCATGCCTTCTTTTTGCTCTTCAATTTCTGACGGATGTACATCGATTATTTTTACAATCCAATCGGCAGCGGTACCTGTGGTTGCTACTTTTAAGTTGGCCAAAATATCACCTGCTAAAGTTAAATCTTCGTCAAGTACATTCGTTTCAAACACCAATACATCTGGTCTTCGCGCTGCAAAACGTTGATCATCTGTCATGTACTTTCTAGGAGTAAAGACTGTTTTGATATCCTCAGAATAAGGAACAGGTCGTTTTATGTCACTCACAAATTTTATGGGAGTGGTTGCTTTTAAGTCAGTTGTCAATTCTTGGTTGGGCGACAAATACATTGATTCTTTCACCGTATTTTCTGGTGGCCAGCTGGAATAAGTTTTCCATTCTTTTTTTCCGGAATCATACACATAAGCTTCTGGTAAACCTGAATTTTTATCACCACTACCTTTTAGGAAATGATTGAAGAATTTGGTTTCGATATTTTTTTGAAAAAATTCTGAAATAGAATCTCCAAAATAATAATTCCCAACAATATTCTTACCACTCGTTCTAGACCAAGCTCCATGATCCCATGGTCCAAATACCATGGTGTTGTAGTTGTTCGGATTGTACTTTTCTATATTTTTGTATGTTTCTAATGGGCCGTATAAATCTTCAGCATCAAACCAACCACCAACAACCATTGTTGCTACAGAAGACTTGATATTTTTTAAATGTTGAATGATACCCTTACTCTGCCAAACACTGTCATAATTTGGATGCTCTTTGAGTTCAGTCCAAAAGAAATCATCAACGTGATTATCATTTTGAAGGCTTGGGTCATCTAAGGTTTCATATTTAAAATATTTATTCAAATTGCTTAGTGGCCCTGCATCTAAAAAGAATTGATACTGATCTTGGGTATTTAATTCAGGTAATTTATACCAAGCAGAATCTGTAGGTTTGTCTTTATAGGTACCAAATAGCGCAGTGGCTCTAAAGTAGCTCAATAAAAAAGCGCCATTATGGTGAAAATCATCAAAAAAGAAATCGCCAATAGAGGCTTGTGGTGATGCTGCCTTTAATGCCGGGTGTGCATCTAAGGTTGAATAGGTGGCGTAAAAACCGGGATAGGAAATCCCCCAGGTGCCCACGTTACCGTTATTATTTTCTACGTTTTTTACTAACCAATCAATGGTGTCATAAGTATCTGAACTTTCATCAATATCTGTATTCGATTTTTTGTTAGGAATGTAGGCGCGCATATTGTCATAAACTCCTTCGCTCATCCAGCGCCCTCTAACATCTTGATAGACCACAATATTCCCCTCCTTCATTAATTGAGTGTTAGGACCAATTTTGGTTTTCATTTTACCATCTCCATACGGTGCAGAGCTGTACGGTGTGCGCATCATTAAAATAGGGTAGGTTTGACTTTTATCTTTCGGAGAATAAATAGTGGTATGTAATTTAATACCATCCCTCATTGCAATAGTCACCTCCTTTTTGTCATAATTATCTTGTACATAGGTATCTGGCTTTACTACTTCAGTGCCTGCTGTTGTTGTTTTTGTACATTGAAAAAATGTCACGCTTAAAAGGGCGAGTAGGGTAATTTTAAGAATTGACTTCATTGGTAATGAAAATTAAGTTAGTTTCTAACTGTAAAGCTAATCAAAATTGAGATAAATGAAAAGCCACTGATACTTCAGTGGCTTTTGTTTTATAAACGTTTTGGGAAATCAAGTTAAAATAACGATTTGTACTTATGCCAGTTCGAGTAGATTAGCACAATAGTTAAAATAGAAACCAATGCTGCTCCACCAATCCCCGCTATATCATAATTCAAATGAAATATTAGAAAGTTTACGGCTAATGAAGCTAAAACAACCAATGCAAATGGAACCCATTTATTGACGAGTAATAAGAGTCCAATACCAATTTCAAGGATACCAAGAATTTGAAAATATCCAGCTTTACCAAGTGTTCCCATAAATTCAGCAGCATCTCCAGACAATTCTGGTTGTGGCATAAATTGACCAAATTTATTGGCTCCAAAAATGACTAAAATTAGCCCTAATACGATACGTAATATCATCCTTACTTTTCTGCTCATACTTTTAAGATTTAGTTAGTATATGTTAGTTTGACGTACAATTTAATGAAATCTAACATAACAATTGATGTCTCTATGTTATTTTTAATAGTGGGTGTGACACTTTGTCTAAAAAAAATAGTGGAATAATTATTGAATGTTTTATAGAAAAATAGAATATGACAGAGTTATTGACAAAGGAAACTTTTTTACAGAAAGTTTTTAATTATGAGGAAAATAAGGAGTGGAAGTTTGAAGGAGCGTTGCCGTGTATCATCGATTTTTATGCAGATTGGTGTGGGCCTTGCAAAGCACTGGCCCCGGTTCTTGAAGCGCTAAGTGAAGAATACAAAGGAAAAATAAATATTTATAAAGTTGATACCGAGGCAGAACAGGAGTTAGCCGCAGCATTTGCAATTAGAAGTATTCCTGCCATGTTATTCTGTCCAGGTGATGAACAGCCTGAAATGGCTAATGGAGCGCTTCCAAAGCAACAATTGGAGCAAATTATTGAAGATGTTTTAAATGTGAAAAAAGCGTAAATATTATCATTCTGAACGAAGTGAAGAAGCTTATTAACTAAGATGTAATTCACTTCGTTCAAGATGAGCTTAAATAGTGACTTTTTTACTAATTAAGTTATTCGCAACTAAATATTCAGCAATTTGTACTGCATTTGTTGCGGCACCTTTACGGAGATTATCAGAAACAATCCACATATTCAATGTTTTTGGTTGGGAAAGATCTCTGCGAATTCTTCCTACAAAAACATCATCCTTTCCTTCGGCATAAATAGGCATTGGGTAAGTATTTGTATCTAAATTATCTTGAACGGTAACACCGTCAGTTTCACTTAATAATTTTCTAATAGCACTTTCTTCAAAATCGTTTTCAAATTCAATATTTACACTTTCGCTATGGCCACCTACAACAGGAATGCGTACTGCCGTAGCCGTAATTGCAATAGTTCTATCGTCTAGTATTTTTTGAGTTTCACGCACAAGCTTTAGTTCTTCCTTCGTATAGCCATTACTTTCAAAAACATCACAATGTGGTATTGCATTCTTGTGAATAGGATAATGATAGGCCATTGCTCCTTTTTCGCCATTGTATTCATTTTCTAACTGTTGAACGGCCTTTACGCCTGTGCCAGTTATAGATTGATAGGTTGAGATTACCAAACGTTTAATTTTGTATTTTTTGTGTAGCGGTGCCAATGCCATAACCAATTGTATGGTTGAACAATTAGGATTTGCTATAATAAGATCATTCTCTGTTAGAGTTGCGGCATTAATTTCAGGAACCACTAATTTTTTAGAGGCATCCATGCGCCATGCAGAAGAATTGTCGATTACTACCGTGCCTACTTCAGCAAATTTTGGTGCCCATATTAATGAAGTATCACCACCTGCAGAAAATAAGGCGATATCAGGTTGCATGTCTACAGCAGTTTGCAATCCAACTACTTTATACTTGGTTCCTTTAAACGAAACCTGTTTTCCTACTGATTTTTCGGATGCTACAGGAATTAATTCTATAACTGGAAAGTTTCTTCTTTCTAATGTGCTTAACATTACATTGCCTACCATACCGGTAGCGCCCACTACTGCAATTCTCATCACTTATTGACTTTAAAATTAAAGTACAAAGGTTGTAAAAAAAGTTTAAGATACTTTATAAGTAGCTCCTAAAATACGCGTAAAGTTGAATTTTTATCAAATTCGATTAAAATGTTATAATTTATAGTAAAAAAAGCAGTAAAAATGATATTTTTGCATCAAATTAAATCATTCTTTTAACTTAAAAAAAGGTATAGCATGCAACTGTACAATACATTAAGCGCAAAAGAAAGAGCTGCATTAATTGAGGCTGCAGGCCAGCAACGATTAACCTTATCTTTCTATCAATATGCCAAAATTGGCAATCCAACCTTATTTAGAAATCATTTATTCATCGCTTGGAACGCACTCGACGTTTTGGGAAGGATATACGTTGCTCACGAAGGAATTAATGGGCAGTTATCTGTGCCAGCAGAGAACTTTACTGCGTTTAAAAAGCATATAGACAGTATTACTTTTTTAAAAAATATTCGCTTGAATATTGCTGTTGAACAGGATAATATGTCTTTTTTAAAGCTGAAGGTAAAAGTGCGTCATAAAATTGTTGCCGATGGTCTCAATGATGAAACTTTTGATGTTAGAAATAAGGGTATCCATTTAAAAGCTAAAGAATTCAATTCGTTGTTAGAAGATCCAAATACCATTTGTGTTGATATGCGCAATCACTATGAAAGTGAAATTGGTCATTTTGAAGGAGCAGTAACCCCTGATGTTGATACATTTCGTGATTCATTAGACATTATTGAAAAGGACTTAAAAGACCACAAGGCAGATAAAAACTTACTGATGTATTGTACTGGCGGAATTCGTTGTGAAAAAGCTAGTGCCTATTACAAACACAAAGGGTTTAAAAATGTATTTCAATTAGAAGGTGGAATCATTGAGTACGTACGTCAGGTAAAAGCAGAAAAGCTAGAGAATAAATTTATAGGCAAGAATTTTGTTTTTGACCATCGTAGAGGGGAACGTATTTCCGATGATGTCGTTGCCAATTGCCACCAATGTGGAAATCCTTGTGATAATCATGTGAACTGTGAGAATGAGGCCTGTCATTTACTATTTATTCAGTGTGATTCTTGTAAAGAAAAGATGCAAGGATGTTGTTCAGCAACATGTCAAGAGGTCTATAATTTACCTTTTGAGGAACAAAAAGAACTCCGAAAAGGAACTCATAATAGCAACAAGATTTTTAAGAAAGGGCGATCAGAAGTACTAAAATATAAAAAATAACTAGTCGTGTAAAATAAAGGCTGTTATGGCAAAGGCAGCAAAAACAAGGGCAATTCCTAGACCAACAACCCATACTTTTTTGTAGTGAATTTTATGTAGTTTTAGATCTTTTCTATAACTCCAAACTATTGCAATTATAAAGACTATGGCAAAAAGGAGAGCAAATATTTTCTGATTACTACTAAACATATTTAGTTATATTTATGCTCGCAAAAATAATCATTTTTGTTGATTAAAGTTGAATATATGAGTAAGAATGCAATAGTTTTTGGAGCTTCATCTGGTATTGGTAAAGAGTTGGCGAGATTGCTCGTAAAAGATGGTTTTACGGTACTGATTACAGGTAGACGTATAGAAAAGTTGGAAGAAATTAAAGTTGAAAACCCTAAACAATTTGTAATTAGACAACATGATATTACCAATTTAGAGGCTTCAGAAGCCTTGTTTAAAGAGTTGCCTGGTATCTTAAAAACAGTAGATTTGATCGTGCACAATGCCGGAATTGCAACCCCTAACTTTAAGTTAGAATGGGATAAGGATGCGCCAACTATTGACACCAATGTTGTGGGGGCAACAAAAATATATCAATTGGCATATAATTATTTTGCGTCGCAAGGGCATGGTCATTTAGTAGGTATAACTTCGGTTGCTTCGATAAGAGGAAATAGACAGGTGCCGGCATACCATGCTTCAAAAGCCTATCAGGCTAGTTATTTAGAGTCACTGTGGATGAAGGCAAATCGGACAAAAAAAGCAAACATAAACGTGACAAATATTTTACCCGGATTTGTAGATACAGATATTATTATGGGTAAAACTTTTTGGATGGCACCTGTTGATAAAGCGACACAACAAATTTATACTGCTATTAAAAATAAAAAACGCAAAGCATATATTACCAAACGTTGGAGGTTGGTTGCATTTATAATGAGAATTGCACCGACAAGATTATTAATGAAATATTTTTAAAGTAGAAATGAAAGATAAAATAGAAGCTGTTAAAGCATTTCACACGGCATTTAAAATTGGTTATCAAAAGGAGCCTGTAGCTAAGTTAGATGCTAGTAAATTACAATTGCGTTTTGATTTAATGCAAGAGGAGAATGAAGAGTATTTAGAAGCCGCAAAAGATGACGATTTAGTGGAGGTTGCGGATGCTTTAGGAGATATGTTGTATATACTTTGTGGAACTATCATTGAACATGGGATGCAAGATAAAATTGAAGAAGTGTTTAATGAAATACAACGAAGTAATATGAGTAAATTAGGCGCAGACGGAAAGCCAATTTATAGAGAAGATGGTAAAGTATTAAAAGGGCCCAATTATTTTAAGCCGAATATTGCCAAAATATTAGATAAATAAAAAAAGGCGCTCAATGAGCGCCTTTTTTTATTTATTTTACTAAATAGGTCCAGCCAAATTTATCTTCAGCGCGATTGTATTGTATATCAGTAATTCGCTTTTTAAAACGAGCGGCATAACTATTTTCTAATTTTGGTAAGGTGTAATCTTTATCTTGAAATCCAAAACCAGCGATTGGTGAAATTACAGCTGCCGTGCCAGCACCAAACATTTCATTCAAGGTTCCATTAGTTGCTGCCTCTACAATTTCTTTTACTGAAATTTTACGAACTTCTACATGAATTCCTTCGTCTTTTGCAATCTCAATAACACTTTTTCGGGTGATACCATCTAATATTCTATCGCTTGTAGGACAGGTTAATAGGGTGTCTCCAATTCTTACAAACACATTCATTGCACCAGCTTCTTCAATGTATTCGTGGGTGTTGTCATCTGTCCAAATAACTTGTTGGTATCCTCTCTCAATAGCTAATTGCGTTGGGTAAAATTGCCCTGCGTAATTACCTCCGGCTTTGGCGAAACCAACGCCACCATTCGCAGAACGTGAATAATTTTGTTCAATTAAAACTTTTAATTCACCGCCAAAATAAGCTCCAGAAGGGGCACAGGCAATTATAAATTTATATTCATCAGCAGGTGAAGCGTGAAAGCCATTTCCAGTTGCAAAAATAAAAGGGCGGATATACATAGAGCTTCCAGCGGTTTTAGGAATCCATTCACTATCAACTTTCAATAATGTTTTCAATCCTTCCATAAAATATTCTTCTGGAAATTCTGGGATAACTAATCTTTTTGCCGAGATATTAAGGCGTTTTTGATTTTCTAATGGGCGAAATAACCAAATTTGATCTTCAGTATCTTTATATGCTTTCATTCCTTCAAAAATAGATTGTCCATAATGGAAAATCTTAGAAGAAGGGTCTAAGCTAATATTTTGATAAGGGACAATTTTTGGTAGTTGCCATTTACCATTTTTATAATCACAAACCAACATGTGGTCAGCAGTTACTTTTCCAAAAGGCAAATTATTAAAATCAACTTCTGAGATTTTAGAATTTTTAACCTTTTGAACATCAATTTTTGTGGAAACTTCAATACTCATAACCTAAGTTTTATTAAGTACAAAAATACATATTTTATAAATGTTATAATAATATGTTTAATTTTAATTATAAATTAAAACCGAATACGGAGGAAATGCTTACTTTATTTTCAAATTCAAATGTTTTTTAAAAAAAATGTTATACTGCAAATGTTAAATTGATTGCATTTTCAATCCAAAGTGTTAAATTTGTAATTCCGAAAAATATTTATATTCCATAAAATGAAAAAAGTAGTATTTATAGTATTGTGTGCCTTCTCAATAATTGCATGTAAAAACAACAGTGAAAAAGAAGAAGTAAAAGAGACATATTTGAGCTTTGGCGAAAAAATAACCAATGAAAATGTGCTCACTAAAGAGGTTATGACCGAAAAGTTCTCGAATTTGAAAGAGGGTGATACCATTAATGTAAAGTTTGCCTCAAACATAAAAGAAGTTTGTAAAAAGAAGGGCTGTTGGATGAAATTGGATTTATCGAAAGAAAAAGAATCAATGGTGCGATTTAAAGACTATGGTTTTTTTGTTCCACTTGACTCAGATAATAAAGAGGTAGTTGTAAATGGTAAAGCTTATGTAACAAAGATTTCGGTAGATCAATTAAAACATTATGCTAAAGATGGTGGTAAATCGGAAGAGGAAATTGCGATGATTACCGAGCCTGAATTTACTTATGCTTTTGAAGCTGATGGTGTTTTACTTAAAAAATAATGCGTAAACTAATAGTACTACTTATTGGTTTATTTCTTTTGCTAGCTTCTTGTAAAGAGGATAAGAAGGAAGTAACTATTGAGCAAGGAATGGTCATGTATGAGTCGTCAGAAATGGCGATAATGATGCGGAGGTTGTATGAGTTCAATAAAGCGAATAAAGCGCTAATTATCAATAAAGATAGCTTGTTACCGTATCCCGAAGAGTTTTTAACCATTCATACAGCTGTTTTAACAGATCCTACAGAACGTGGTGGAAATTTTGACAGTATTGCACAACAATTTTTGATGTATCAAAAAGCAACGTATGCTTCGAATCGTGATTCTACAGCCTATAACTTTAATCAATCAATTAATGCGTGTGTTTCTTGTCATCAAACAAGATGTGAGGGCCCCATACCAAAGATTAAGAAACTACTCATTCAATAATTTTGAAGCGAGAAATAATTATCACTTCTGATGGCTCAACTACCATACACTTGCCAGAATGGAACGAGCAATACCACTCCAAACATGGTGCTATTCAAGAAGCCTATCATGTATTTATTAAACACGGTCTAGACCAACTAATTGACCAACATAAAATACGTATTTTAGAGATCGGTTTCGGTACGGGACTTAACTGTTTGATTACGTATTTAGAAGGGGTGAACAAAAATATTCAGATTGACTATACTGGTGTAGAAGCCTATCCAGTTGAGCTAGATGAAGTACAAAAGCTCAATTATATATCAGCATTAAAAGCTAAAAACTACAGTGATTTTTTTAGTGATATACACACGTTACCCTGGAATATAAGTCACAAAATAAATACTGCTTTTTCATTAACTAAACGAAAGCAGTTCTTTAGCGAAATTGATGATGAAGAAGCTTATAATTTAATTTATTTTGATGCTTTTGGTGCGCGGGTACAACCTGAACTTTGGACAGTCGACCTATTTTCTAAAATGTATAAAGCATTAAAGACTCAGGGAATTTTAGTAACTTACTCTGCCAAGGGAAGTGTTAGACGTGCCATGGTGGAAGTTGGTTTTACCGTAGAACGGCTTCCAGGACCTCCAGGAAAGAGAGAAATGCTAAGGGCGGTTAAAACTTAAACATAAAAAATAATTGATTTTATGTAACCAGATGTTCTATAATGCTGTCATACTTATGAATGAAATCATCAAAAGACCAAATTTATATTGATAAAGTGTTATCGGGAGACGCTTCGTCTTATCGCCATCTTGTTGAGGCCTATAAGGATATGGCATATACCGTTGCATTAAAAATAGTGCGTAATTCTGAAGATGCTGAAGAGGTCGCGCAGGATAGTTTTATAAAAGCTTTTCAGCAATTGAAAACATTTCAGGGAAAATCTAAATTTTCAACATGGCTATATACCATTGTATATAGAACGGCAATTTCAAAGACACGAAAGAAAAAGGTGACCACAACGAGTATTGATGAATATGTGATTGATAACTATTCTACTGATATATCTCCAGCACTAATAGAAGGATTGAAACATGAGGAACAACAGAAATATATCAAAGCCGCAATTAATCAATTACCAGAATTAGATGCGCTTTTAGTAACCTTGTTTTACGTGAATGAAAATACCCTTGAAGAGATAGAAAAAATAACAGGCTATTCAAAGACGAATATTAAAGTGAGGTTATTTAGAGCGCGAAAAAAACTGTACAAGGTGTTGGAGTGTTTTCTAGACAAAGAGTTAAAAACAATACTATAAAATGAGTAAAAGCAAAGACATAAAAAATATAATCAATAAAAACGCTATTGATAAGGCTCCAATGAACTTCACGGAAGAAGTCATGAAAGATGTATTTTTAATGTCCGATAGTGAATTGTTAAAAGATGACGCACTAAGTTCGTTGTTACAACGAACCATTATAGAGCAACCTTCAGAGAGCCTTGTTAACGCTGTATTAAGTCAGGTAGAAGTTGAAAATAAAATGGTGTATCAACCCCTAATTAGTAAAAGAGGGTGGGTTGTTATTTTTAGTGTGTTAATTGGTTTTGTGTTGTTTGTACTGTTTTATAACACTTCCACAGCCTCAACCGGCTTTATAAATATAGACACTTTATTGCCCTATCTAAAATTCACAGAATCACTTTTAAGCAATCCGTTTAAAGGCATGGTCTTTTCACCGTTATTGGCAATTAGCCTACTTTGTATATCCACTTTATTATTTGTAGACACCTTTTTAAAAAAAAGGTCATTTTAAGTAGTATTTCAATTTTTTTTTTAGAACCGTAGACCCAATTTTACAAGTTAAATATTGTGTCTTTAAAAGAGCGGGTTTAAAAATTATTCGTAAATTTGGCAGCTATATTAAATCTTCCTCCCCCTTTTTTGTAGACTTATACAAGAAAGAAAGAAAGGTTTTCAAAAAAATTGAAAGTATTTAAATCTTCCTATATTTTATAGGTGAGGATAAATTGATACTTGTAATGACTATTTTGTGAAAAGGAAATATATGGGTAAAAATTACACGCAACTTGAAAAAATCTCGGGTTTAACTTATAACACAAAGCGTATTTGTCTTTTTGTTATCGTTTGCTTGTTTGCATTTAACACTACACTTTTTGCTCAAGCAGACCTTAGTATTAATAAGGCCGTTAGTAACAGTACTCCTTTTATAGGTGATGTTATTATTTTTACAATTACAGTAAGCAATGCGGGTCCAGATGTGGCTACTGGTGTACGTGTACAAGACATAGTACCCGATGGCTATATTAACATAACCAATATTAATAATAATGGGGCAACCTTAGGTAATAATGTCAATTGGAATAATTTGACAATACCTGTAAATGGAAGTATCGTTCTTACATTATCGGTAACTGTTTCTCCTACGGGCCAATACAACAACCAAGCACAAATTACAGCATCTAATAACGTCGACCCAGATAGTGACCCAACGAGTGGTTTTGATGAAGATGACTTAAATGACAGTATTGACGATGATGATGAAAGTAATTTGGTTATCGTAACGCCTATTTTTAGGTCTGATTTAAGTTTGACAAAATCAGTTGATGATACTACACCAATGGTGGGCGATAATATTACTTTTTCACTTACTTTAACGAATAGCGGTCCAGAAACAGCTACTGGAGTAACAGTAGAAGATGTGATTCAGAGTGGTTTTGGTAATTATACAACCATTAATAATGGTGGTGTGGCAACGGGCAACGTCATTCAATGGTCTGATTTAATAATTAATGCAGGGCAACAAATCATCTTGTCAGTAACTGTAGAAGTTTTAACAAGTGGTATATACACCAATCAGGCTGAAATTATTGCATCTAACAGTTTTGATGTAGATAGTGATCCTACTTCTAGTTTTGATACAGACGATTTGAATGATAGCGTGAGTGATGATGACGAAACACAACTTATTTTGATAAGCCCGATTGGTGTTTCTGATTTGAGTTTAACTAAAGAAGTGGATGAATTGAGACCCAATCAAGGAACTCCCGTAATTTTTACAATTACAGTAATAAACGATGGGCCAAGTGATGCGAACAGTGTATCTGTAAAAGATCAATTACCTCAAGGTTTTATTTGGCTTTCTGATGATTCTTTTGGAGACTATGATGTGACCAGTGGAATTTGGACATTGGGAACATTAGCCAACGGAAGTTCAGAAACATTGAATATTACGGCCATCGTTAATACAATTGGAGACTATACCAATACTGCTGAGATTATTAGTTCAGATAGTTTTGATCCCGATTCGGTGGTTAACAATAATGATGCTACAGAAGATGATCAAGCGAGTGTAACACTCGATCCAGAAGGATTGTTAATTCCTGAAGGCTTTTCTCCTAATGGAGATTCAATTAATGAAACATTTGAAATTCCAGGACTAGGATTTTTATATCCTAATTTTAAAATGGAAATATATAATAGATATGGGAATAAAGTATATAGTTATTCAAATGAAGGACGAACAACACCTATTTGGTGGAATGGTTTTTCAGATGGAAGATTGACGGTAGGAGGTAAAAATCCGCTACCAACAGGCACCTACTATTATACCTTATATTTTAATCAAGACAATCTTGAACCATACACAAACTGGATATATCTTAATAGATAAAAGAATTGCTGAATGAAAAGAATAGTACTTTTAATATTGATTGCTATGTTGTTTGTGACGGAAAGTTATGCACAACAAGATCCTCAATATACACAGTATATGTACAATATGAATGTGGTGAATCCTGCATATGCAGGTTCTAGAGAAACGTTGAGTATCGGAGTTTTAGGGAGGACCCAATGGACTGGCCTAATAGGAGCTCCTAAAACATTAACTTTTTCTATACATGCTCCGTTTAGCGAAAAAGTAGGTTTAGGACTTTCAGTAATCGCTGATGAAATTGGACCTGTGAAGGAACAAAATATCTATGCCGATTTTTCCTACACCTTACAAACATCTGAAAACGGTAAGTTCGCTTTTGGTTTAAAAGGGGGTGTCACTTTAACAAATGCCGATTTGTTACTAAGAACAGTAAACCCTGATCCAACTTTTAGTGATAATGTCAATAGTACGAATCCAAATTTTGGAGCTGGAGCCTTCTATTATACAGATAAATTTTATGTAGGATTATCAGTACCTAACTTTCTAGAAGTTACAACAGCTGAGTTTGAGAATAGTCAGATTTCTAAGGTGTCAGAATCAATGCATTATTTTTTAACTACTGGATATGTATTTGATTTGTCTACTAATTTAAAGTTTAAACCTTCAACATTGGTGAAAGTAGTTTCAGACGCTCCGATGTCTATAGATTTATCGGCTAACTTTTTATTCAATGAAAAGTTTGAACTAGGAACAAGCTATCGATTAGATGACTCTATTAGCGCTTTGGCTACCTTTGAAATTTCGAGAGGTTTTCGAATAGGTTATGCTTATGATCACACTGTTTCAAATCTTGGAGATTTTAATAATGGAAGTCATGAAGCATTTTTATTATGGGATATTTTTTCTGCTGAAAGGAAAATTCATTCCCCAAGATTTTTCTAAAAAAGTAATATATTGAGATATGAAAAATAGAATAACAATATTTTTGTTTTTGTGCACACTTTTTTTAGCGGCTCAAACAACACCAGGAAAACACAGTATTAAGTTACTAAATGTAAATACTAAGCAAGCCGATTTTGGTGTTGCTATTTATGGAGATACAAGCGTCGTATTCGCATCTCCTAGTGATAAAATTACCATAGTTAAAAGAATTTGGCGTGAAAATGGTCAGCCTTACCTTGATTTGTACATGGGCGATATAGACAGTCTCGGAAACGTAATCAACAAAAGAAAATTTGTAGGCGAAGTAAATAAACGGTTACATGAGGCCTCTTTGGCATTTACAAACGACTTAAAGACAGTTTATTTTAGTGCTAATAATTACAACGAAAAAGAACGATCAATTAGAGGTAAAGGTGGGTTTGATAATATTCAGTTATATAAAGCTTCCATAAATGAGGCAAATGAATGGACAAACATAAAGAAATTACCCTTTAATAGTGATGATTTTCAAACGGGACTACCGTCGTTAAATAAGGATGAAACAAAGTTGTATTTTGTATCAGACAGACCAGAATCTTTAGGGAAAACCGATATTTTTGTAGTTGATATAAACGCTGATGGCTCTTACGGAGAGCCTAAGAATTTAGGTCCGAAAATTAATACTGAAGAAAAGGAAATGTTCCCTTTTATTAGTGATGATAATATTTTATACTTTTCTTCAAACGGACATTCTGGTTACGGCAATTTAGATGTCTTTGCAAGTAAGATTTTTGATTCTACCGTATCAGAAGCTTTGAACTTAGAACAACCTGTGAATAGTATTAAAGACGACTTTGCGTATTTAATTGAGGATGAAAAACAAAAAGGTTATTTTTCTTCAAACAGAGATGAAGGAAAAGGAGATGATGATATTTATTCTTTTAATGAAGAAGAGCAATTATTTATAGAATGCGTACAAATAGTTAGAGGAGTTGTAACAGATAAAGACACTCAAGAGTTACTTCCTGGAGCTTTAGTACAGGTATTTGATAAAGAGGGTAATCAAGTGCAAATTACTGCGGCCCATGAAGATGATGCCTCCTATAGCTTTAAATTACCGTGTGATGGCACCTATAGATTGGTTGCAACAAATGATGGTTATTTGAAACTAGAACGTCCTATTAAAACCATTAACGATTTAGACGCTCCAGATATTATTGAAAATCTTGAAATGTCGCAAGAATTTAAATTGGTTGGAGATGAGCTATTGGTAAATATAAATGTTATTTATTTCGACTTTGACAAACACACTATTCGCGAGGATGCAGCAGCAGAATTGGATAAAGTTGTAGAGGTAATGAATAAATATCCTGAACTGAAAATTTTAGCATCTTCACATACGGATTCTAGAGGTCCAGATTCTTATAATATGTTATTGTCAGAAAGAAGGGCAAAATCATCAGTAGATTATATCGTATCAAAAGGTGTCGATGTATCTAGAATAACCAGTCAAGGTTTTGGAGAATCACAAATGGTAAATGAATGTACTGACGCTAAAAAATGTACCGAAGAAGAACATCAATTAAATAGAAGAACAAACTTTAAAGTTGTTGAGCAAATCAAAGTTAAAGAAGTTATCAAACCTTAATTAATTCAAATAATTATTTTTGAAAGCTTTATTGGGTCATTCTGATAAAGCTTTTTTTTTCTTATAGTTTTCTTAAAATAGCACCAAATCAGTGAGCAAGCCAGAATTATTTTGGATATTTGCGAACTTAATCAAATTGATTTTATTTTGTAATGATTCAATCTATTTAGCGCCTAAGGGTGTAGATTTAAACAAAATATACAATTCAAATACGATAAATGAAAAATACAATCACCACAATACTTTTTTTATTAATTAGTTTTTTAAGTTATTCCCAAATATATGACCCAGTCGATTGGTCAACATCTGTAGAAAAAATATCCGATTCAGAATTTAACTTAGTCGCTACAGCTACTATAGAAAGAGGATCTCACTTATATTCGCAAACTATTGAAGATGGAGGCCCTATTCCTACTACGTTTAGTTTTGAAGGAATGGACGGAGCCTATGAATTAGTAGGAAAAACGATAGAAGGTGAGGGTCACGAAGAGTTTGATAAAGTGTTTGAAATGAATATCAAATACTTTGAAAATGAAGCCGTATTTAAACAGCGTGTACGCTTGTTAACCAACGGTAAAATTACCATTAATGGGCTGGTTGAATTTATGGCTTGTGATGATGTAAAGTGCTCTCCACCTACTGAAGAAGATCTTAGTTTTACTATTGAAGGAAAAGCGAGTAATAATACTGTAAATACAGATGTTAGTAACGAGGTGAAGAATGAGGTCGATAATGGAGCTGTTGTGAATACGGTAGAAAGCGATGAAATGACCATCGACAATACAGATTCCCAGAATGATAGTAAAGGGCTGTGGACGATCTTTTTTATTGCTTTTATTTCTGGATTTGCGGCACTGTTAACACCATGTGTATTCCCAATGATACCTATGACGGTTAGTTTTTTTACAAAGCAAAGTAAAAACAGAGCTGCCGGAATTAGAAACGCCATTATTTACGGTTTAGCAATCATTGCTATTTATGTAGTATTAGGGTTAATAGTAACTTGGATTTTCGGTCCTTCAGCACTCAATGCTCTTGCAACAAACGTATGGTTTAATGTTCTTTTCTTTTTAATATTAATCATTTTTGCAGCTTCTTTTTTAGGCGCGTTTGAAATTACGTTACCGAGTTCATGGGGTACAAAAATTGACAATCAAGCGGATAGAGGAGGATTTATTGGAATTTTCTTTATGGCTTTGGCCTTGGCGATAGTATCTTTTTCTTGTACAGGCCCAATAGTTGGTACATTGCTCGTTGAAGCAGCCTCAAAAGGAGGTATTGCTCCCATAATAGGGATGCTAGGGTTTTCATCGGCAATAGCGCTACCTTTTGCTTTATTTGCGGCTTTTCCAGGATGGTTAAATTCGCTGCCTAAATCAGGTGGTTGGTTAAATACGGTAAAGGTTGTTCTAGGATTTTTAGAGTTGGCTCTAGCGTTTAAGTTCTTATCAAATGCAGACTTAGTATTGCAGTTGCATTGGCTAGAACGTGAAGTGTTTATCGCTATTTGGATTGCTATTTTTGGTGCACTCACCCTTTATTTATTAGGAAAGATAAGATTACCTCACGATTCTCCTTTAACACATATTTCCGTAGGGAGATTGAGCTTAGGACTTTTAACTTTAACCTTTACTATTTATATGATTCCTGGATTGTGGGGAGCGCCATTAAATTTAATTTCTGCTTTCCCTCCACCATTAGACTATAGCGAATCACCTTATGGGGTGGGCAATTCAAAATCGGGTGGAACGGGTTTAAGTAATCATGATGAATTACCGGAAGGTGCACATTTATTAGCTCCACATGATATTCTAGCTTTTAATGATTATGAATTAGGATTGGCGTATGCAAAGAAAGTAGATAAACCCGTAATGCTAGACTTTACAGGTTGGGCTTGTGTTAATTGCCGTAAAATGGAACAAAATGTATGGGTCAAACCTGATATTTTGAACAAACTAAAAAATGATGTAGTTTTAATTTCATTATATGTAGATGATAAACGACCACTTCCTGCCGGAGAAGAAATAGCATCGAAATTACGACCAGGAAAAAAATTAAAATACATAGGTCAAAAATGGAGCGAATTTCAAACCATAAGATACAAGGCAAATACGCAACCTTTTTATGTGTTAATGGGGCATGATGAACAAAATTTAAATACCCCCGTTGCCTATACCCCAGATGCTAATGCGTATTTAGCTTGGTTAAAAGATGGAATTGGGAATTTCAGAAATTAGAAATACTATAAAATATTCTAGTTTTTAGTTATATTTAACAATCACTTTGGTTAATTTTGCCAAAGTGATTTTTTTTACAACTAATTTTTGTCTTTTTTATGAATTCTTCAATTAAAAATAGCGTCCCAAAGGAACAACCAAAACAAGATGATTTGAACTTAGAAAATCATTTTCAACAGTTTAGAGAAATGGTTATTGGGTGTGATCATATCTTTAATTCAAGAAATGGAAACCAAAAACTTGTTTATGCCGATTGGGTTGCAAGTGGACGACTGTATGAAACCATAGAAAAAACAATGTGTGAAAAAATTGGACCTATGGTAGCAAACACACATTCATTTTCTAGTGAAACGGGTAAGGCATCAACCTATGCTTATAAACATGCGCGCCAATTAATTAAAGAACATGTCAATGCAGATACAGATGATGTATTAGTGACCACGGGTACCGGAATGACTGCGGCACTTGCTAAATTACAACGTATAATGGGCTTGAAGTGGCCAGATGCGGTAAAAGATAAAATTAGCATCCCTAAACATGAACGTCCAGTCGTATTTATTTCGCATATGGAACATCATTCGAATCATGTACCATGGATGGAAACAATTGCAGATGTTGTTATTTTACCGTGTAATGATAAAAAATTGGTGTGCCCTAAAATACTGTCAGAAACATTAAAGAAATATAAAGACAGAACATTAAAAATAGGCTCTTTTACGGCGTGTTCTAACGTGACTGGAATTATTACGTCATATTATGAATTGGCTGAAGTAATGCATGCCCATGGAGGCTATTGCTTTATCGATTATGCCGCCTCAGCACCCTACGTTGCTATTGATATGCACCCTGAAGATCACAATAAGCGTCTAGATGCTATTTTCTTCTCGCCGCATAAATTTTTAGGAGGACCAGGAACTTGTGGTGTGTTGGTTTTTAATAAAGAATTGTACAATACAAAATGTCCAGATAATCCGGGTGGAGGTAATGTGAAATGGACAAATCCTTGGGGAGAATACGGATATTACGATGATATAGAAACAAAAGAAGATGGAGGTACTCCAGGTTTTTTACAAGTAATGCGAACGGCTTTATGCTTGCAATTAAAGGATAAAATGGGCATTGAGAACATGGCGAATCGCGAAAAGCAGTTACTAACCTTGTGTTTTGAAAAATTGCAAAAAATACCCAATTTATTTATTTTAGGTTATAATGATGAAAAGCGGATAGGTTGTGTTTCTTTTGGTATTCAAAAAATACACTACAACTTAATCGTACGTTTATTAAACGATCGATTTGGTATACAAGCTAGAGGAGGTTGGTCTTGCGCAAGTACGTATAGCCACCATTTGTTTGAATTGACTCAAGATACTTCAAAAGAGATTACAAAGGGGATTGCAACTAAAAATTTGACCATAAAGCCAGGTTGGGTTCGATTGTCGCTACATCCTATAACTACCAATGATGAAGTGGCTTTTATTTGTGATGCCGTTAAACAAATTGCCGAAAATATAGAAGAATGGAGCAAGCCCTATACGTACAATCAACAAAGTAATGAGTTTGAATGTAAAGAAGGGGATGAGGCCGTGATTGCACAGGTAAAAAAGTGGTTTGTACTCTAGATTCTAAGATAAACATGCTGACTAAACCTATTCTATTTTTAGTTTTAGCTGCTTACACTGTTGATCTAATAAACCAATTATTTTGAGAATCAAATCTTTTGTTGTTGAGTAAACGGAGAATTATTAAATAAAGAAAAGCCTACGAATATTCGTGGGCTTTTCTTTTTGATCGCTCTATTGGGCTCGTACTGATCCGAGAGTTAAGAAAATACTCTGAGGGTGTATTTAACTAAGAGACCCCTTGAAGTTTATTGAAAACTGCCGTTAACACAGCTAATACATGCTATAACGCAAAAAATCCAACCTATTTTCATAAGTTGGATTTAAACTTTTGCTCCCCCTCTTGGGCTCGAACCAAGGACCCTCTGATTAACAGTCAGATGCTCTAACCAACTGAGCTAAGGAGGAATTTACAAAACGTTATTATTCGTTTTGCGAGTGCAAATATAATCGTTTTTATATTTTCTACAAGCTTTATATTTTTTTTTTTTGAAACTAGTAAAAAATAATAATTCTTTAAATTATTGAGATTATTATTAACACAAATAATTGTATTTTTGTATTACTTTATTTTTTAAAATACCAATCAGAATTGATAACATGGATAGGTTTTCGTTTTTAAATGCTGTACACACTGGTTTTATTGCCGATTTATATGATAAATATCTAGTAAATCCAGATGCTGTCGAACCAAGTTGGAGAAGTTTTTTTCAAGGTTATGATTTAGCCAATGCTAACTATTCTCTTAATGGAGAAGAGTCGAGTGAGGTTGAAGTGCCTCAGCACGTGCATAAAGAATTTAATGTAATAGAGTTGATTAATGGGTATCGTTCTAGAGGTCATTTGTTTACAAAAACAAATCCAGTTAGAGATCGTAGAAAATATGAGCCAACACTAGCTCTGGAAAATTTTGGCCTTTCAAATGATGATTTAGAAATCGTTTTTGATGCGGGTAAAATTTTAGGAATTGGAAGTCAGAGTTTAAAAAGTATATTGGTACACCTCGAATCAATTTATTGTGATTCTATTGGCGTTGAGTATATGTATATCAGAAATCCAGAAGTGATAAAGTGGTGGCAAGGCAATCTAAATACGAATGATAACCAGCCAAAATACTCGGTAGATTCTAAAAAATACATACTGTCTAAATTAAATCAGGCAGTGACATTTGAACAATTTTTACAAACAAAATATGTAGGGCAAAAACGCTTTTCTTTAGAAGGAGGAGAGTCGTTAATTCCCGCAATTAGCACCGTTTTATTTAATGCGGTGGGGGAATATGATTTAAAAGAATGTGTATTGGGTATGGCGCATAGAGGGCGTCTTAATACCCTAGTAAACATTTTTAGGAAACCCGTTAGAGAGCTCTTTAGTGAATTTGAAGGAAAAGATTTTGAAGATGAAGATATTGATGGTGACGTAAAATACCATTTAGGTTTAACGCTTGATAAAACCTATCAAAACGGGAAGACTATTAAAATGAATTTGGTTCCAAATCCATCACATTTGGAAACTGTGGGACCGGTTGCTGAAGGCATTACTCGAGCAAAAATAGACAACGATTACAATGGAGATGATTCCAAAATATTGCCAATTCTGGTACATGGTGACGCGGCTATTGCTGGTCAAGGGATTGTTTATGAAGTAGCACAAATGAGCCAGTTAAATGGCTACAAAACAGGTGGTACTATTCATATTGTGGTGAATAACCAAATAGGTTTTACCACAAACTATTTAGATGCGCGTTCGAGTACCTATTGTACTGATGTGGCTAAGGTAACATTGTCGCCAGTATTGCATGTAAATGCCGATGATGTAGAGTCGGTTGTACATGCACTAGAATTGGCATTAGATTATAGAATGAAGTTTAAAAAGGATGTGTATATCGATTTGTTAGGCTATCGTAAATATGGGCATAATGAAGGTGATGAGCCGCGCTTTACACAACCTAAATTATATAAAGAAATAGCCAAGCACTCCAATCCATTTAAAATTTATTCTGATAAATTAATAGCTGAAAAGACGATAGATAAGGCCTATTTGGAAAAAGAAGTTTCTGAGTTTAAAGAAATGCTAGAAACCGAATATGCAAAGTCAAAAGAAGACACCTCATCTATAGTGAGAGAGTTTATGGAAGAGCGGTGGACAGACTTTCAACGTCAGAAAGTAGAGGCGATGTTAGAAGCTACTGATACTGCATATCCTAAAAAGAAATTGCAAAATATTTCGAAAGTTGTCTCTACAGTGCCTCCAGGCGTGAAGTTTTTGCGCAAGGCTGAGCGAATATTGGAAGGTAGAGCGAATATGGTTTTTAATACAGATGAACTCGATTGGGGAATGGCTGAAACACTGGCCTATGGTACATTACTTGAAGAAGGTTTTAATGTGCGTATTTCAGGGCAAGACGTTGAACGTGGAACATTTAGTCACAGACACGCTATTCTGAGAGATGAAATCTCTGAAGAACGTATTAATTTGCTAAATACCAATCCTTTTAATAAAGGAGAAATGTATATTTATAATTCGTTGCTATCTGAATATGGTGTACTTGGTTTTGATTATGGATATGCCATGGCAAACCCCAATACATTGACTATCTGGGAAGCGCAATTTGGCGATTTTAGCAATGGTGCTCAAATAATCTTTGATCAATACTTATCTGCTGCTGAAGACAAATGGAAAATGCAAAATGGTATTGTAATTTTGTTACCGCATGGCTATGAAAGTCAAGGCTCAGAACACTCATCGGCACGAATGGAACGTTATTTGCAACTTTGCGGAGAAGATAATATGATTGTTGCTGATTGTACAACACCAGCCAACTTTTTTCATATACTGCGCCGTCAAATGAAGCGAAATTTCAGAAAACCACTTATTGTATTAACCCCTAAAAGTTTATTGCGTCACCCTAAGGCTGTTTCATCATTGAGTGATCTAGAGAAAGGACAATTTCAAGAGGTAATTGATGATACAATCAATCCTAAGAAAGTAAAGAAACTGGTTTTTTGTACCGGTAAGTTTTATTACGACTTATTGGCTGAAAGAGAAAAATTGAACAGAGAAGATGTTGCATTGGTTAGAATTGAACAGCTGTTTCCTTTGCATTTAGATAAAATACAACAAGCAATAGACCGTTATCCAGCGGTTGAAAAATATATTTGGGCTCAAGAAGAACCTAAAAATATGGGAGCATGGAGTCATATACTTCAGCGAATGGAGCTCGTAAAGCTAGAAGTAGCTTGTAGACCTTATGCAGCAGTTCCTGCACCAGGATCGAGTACAAGAGATAAACGAAGACAACAAAGAGTATTAGATTCAGTATTTGAATAAATAGATTTATAAATTAGATAAAAACCTGCTATTTTTGATCAGGTTTTGAAATTTGAACATTGATAATTAAAAGAATATGGTTTTAGAAATGAAAGTCCCTTCTCCGGGAGAATCAATTACCGAAGTAGAAATAGCCACTTGGTTAGTTGAAGACGGTGATTATGTTGAAAAAGATCAGGCTATTGCCGAAGTAGATTCTGATAAAGCAACCTTAGAATTACCTGCTGAAGAAAGTGGAATTATCACACTTAAAGCAGAAGAGGGTGATGCTGTTGCTGTAGGAGCAGTAGTTTGCTTAATTGATACCAGTGCTGCAAAACCAGAGGGAGCAGGTTCAGCAACTAAAGAACAACCGAAAGAAGAAGCGCCGAAAAAAGTTGAAAAACCTGCGGAAACAAAAACTACTTATGCAAGTGGTTCTGCATCTCCAGCGGCAAAGAAAATTTTAGAAGAAAAAAATATTTCAACGAAAGAGGTGAGTGGTTCTGGCCGCGATGGAAGAATTACAAAAAATGACGCCGTAAATGCCGTACCAAGTATGGGAACAGCCTCCACATATGGAGGACGCGGAGAGGAACGTAAAAAACTATCAATGTTGCGTCGTAAAGTTGCAGAACGTTTAGTTTCTGTGAAGAATGAAACAGCCATGTTAACGACGTTTAATGAAGTGAATATGCAACCCATATTTGATTTGCGTAATGAATACAAGGAAGATTTTAAAGCAAAGCACAATGTTGGATTAGGTTTTATGAGCTTTTTTACAAAAGCAGTAGTAAGAGCCTTACAGTTGTTCCCTGAAGTAAACTCAATGATCGATGGTGATTATAAAATATCGTATGATTTTCAAGATATATCCATAGCTGTTTCTGGTCCAAAAGGCTTGATGGTTCCTGTAATTAGAAATGCCGAAAAATTAACCTTTAGAGGCGTTGAATCTGAAGTAAAACGATTGGCGTTGCGAGCAAGAGATGGAGAAATTACTATTGACGAAATGACTGGTGGTACCTTTACCATTACCAATGGTGGTGTGTTTGGATCGATGTTATCTACACCGATTATTAATCCTCCTCAAAGTGCTATTTTAGGAATGCATAATATTGTAAATAGACCAATGGCGGTAAATGGTGAAGTTGTTATTCAACCTATTATGTACGTTGCAGTATCATATGATCACAGAATCATTGACGGACGTGAGTCAGTTGGTTTCTTAGTAGCGATAAAAGAAGCTTTGGAGAATCCTGTAGAAATTTTAATGGATAACGACCCAAAGAAAGCCTTGGAAATGTAATAATAACTAAATTTTTGAAAAAGCCCCTAATTGTAAATTAGGGGCTTTTTTTATTGATTACGATTTAGAAAGTAGTAAATCGACTTCGAAATATTTTTGATTCATGTGGCTTAACGCAAAGGCGGCGGCTGAAGCTACGAAAACTGAATAGTCAAAGGCACCTTTAACGCCTGTTGAAAATGTCATAGCACAAGCGAATAGTAATAATAGGTAGCCACTTAGCTTTGCTATCAGTTCAGTTTTAAACCCTATAATTAGTAACACTCCAAAAATGACTTCGGCGCCAGTAGCTATAATTCCTAAGGGCGAAATCAAACTTTTTGGAACTATTGGATTGATCAATTCAGTATAAGCAAAAAAATTGTCCATAGTTCCCCATACAGAAATGTCGGCTGGCCATAAACCAAACCTATCTGCGACGGCTGATAAAAATCCTGCTGCTAAACTAAATCGTAAAAAGAGTTTAACTATTTTTGAATTCATTGTTTTATTCTGCTTTTTGATAGGCTTCTTTTAGCCATCCAATCAATTCGTTGTCCACTTCATTGATTGAAGTCAGCTGAATGCGATGCGTGCACATGGTGCCAAACGGTCCAGAATTACCTAACCTATCGCCTGTAGGGATGTCTTTTAATTTTAAACCCAAATCTATTCGCGTTTTAGTGGCGGGTTTTATAAGTGCAAATTGTTTGTTTCGTATGATACTTACACTTCCTTTTTTTGGTGTTTTGGTAATGTCATTCCCAATCGTATCAATAACTGAAAGCAATTTGTCATAAATTGGTTTCAATGTTTCTTTTCCTTTATATTGGGCTGTAACTAAGTCTTCAGGACTTGTATCTTGCTCTTTTGATAAATGGATAATGGTATTTGCAAAACCATGAGTAACACCATGCTCTCCTTTTAAAAATTGCATGGCTTCTCCATGTTTTTTAAACGCTTTATTGCGAAGGATTCCTTTCCACTGATCTAATGATTTACCTGTTTTATCAGGCATATTTGAAATCATTGTTTGCAAGGCTTTATCCATAACCGAAGGTTTATTCAATTAAAGATATAAAAAAAAGCCCAAATGTTGAAATTTGAACTTTTTCGTTGTTGTATAAAAACTCTAAATATATAGTTAAAACTGTGGTAACTATTATTTATTGTTTAGAGTTTAGGAAATATTTTTACAAACCAATTGTTAAAGTGGCGGTGAATTTATCGTTGGTAATGTCTAATTCAGCAGGTGGGGCATTGGTTACATTTAAGAAATTGTAAACATCAGTATTTTTTGTATTCTGATAAGCTAAATCTAAGCTCATTCGTCCTTTAAATTTAAAGCCAATACCCAACGAATAACCTGTTAAGTTATCAGTATCCAAGGCATCGTTATATGGGCTCTCTTCAAATAAATAACCACCTCTTAAGCTGATGTTGTCAATACGCCATTCAGCACCTAATTTAAAATTAGAAGTCGCTTTTAGAAAGTTATTAAAATCTTGATTTTCAGCACTGAAAGCACTTGTAGGTTTTAACTTCATGTTTTTGAAGTTTTTATAGGTATAATCAACACTAATTAAGCCATCTTTTCCGAATAGATAGGCAAAACTACCTGTTAATTTTGTTGGAGTAGATAGGTTATAGTCGAAAACATTCACTTCCGATATTCCTCTATTTATATCTGGTTCTTCGTTAAAATAAAGCACATCGTCATATAAAGTTTGTTCTTCAGATAATTTATACCAAGTAGGCGATTGTACTGCGAAACCTAAACGGACTTCTTGGCTGGGTTTTGCAATGATACCAAAGCCTAGAGAGACACCAGTTCCAAAAGTTATCAATTGTTCACTTGCCGAAACATCAAAAGTATTACCATTGCCGTCATTGTTAAATTCATCGGCAAAAACTAATTGAGAATAATCTAAATCATGTGTGGTAAGCGATGCTCCGATATATAATTTGTCACTGGTTTGTGCTGCAAATGACAATACAAATTTTTCATTTCTACCATCCGTATAATTTTCAAATGATTGTTCTTCTGCAAATCCATACACTGCATCAGGATCATAAAAATCACTTATGGGAGTCACACCGCTATTTCCGGCTGCAAACCAACTGTTTTCAAAATCTTTACTAATAGAATAGTTCACTCCAATAGCAATTTTTTGAAAACTAGATCTGCCAGTACCATTAAACACCATAACACCACCAATCTGATTTAAATTGAAATAGTTATTGTTATTCATGGTATTTATACCACCGTAAGAAGTGGTTATGTCTGTGTCTCTTAAATTTAATGAACCACTAAAACTGTTGTGATTGAATACTGCTAAACCAGCAGGATTAATATCGCCTGCAGATAAGTCACCACCAAGTGCACCAAAGGCTCCACCCATTGCATTGAAACGGGCAGTACCATTATTTTCATCTCCAGAAAATAAGATGGCTGCATCAGAATAGCTTATAACTTGGGCATTGATTGCCATAGAGGATAACAATCCTCCGATTAGGAAAAGTACTTTTTTCATGTTAAAATTTTATTGCTTTTTTGAACCTCTTGAACTACTTCTTACAGGTGTGGATGTTGACCTTGAAGATGATCTAGAACTCGATGAAGAGCGCGTTGCCGATGGTGTACTTCTAGTAGAAGATGATCTATTAACGCTTCTACTATTAGTACTTCTCGTATTTGTGCTTCTAGTGTTATAATTTCTTCTATTCGCTGAAGAACTATTATTTCTATAGGTATTAGAATTTGAGCTTGAACTTCTTCGTGCGTTTGTGTTGTTGGTCGCATTCGAATAACTTACTCTTCTTCTTACACTTTGCACATTGCTGCGGTTTGCTGAGCTTTGTGCATTGTTATTGACCGTACTACGATTTCTTTGTACGCCATATCTATTAGGTGTTTGAGAATTTGCAGTACTGCGTATTATAGCTCCATTATTAGAAGACCTTCTAACGGTTGAGCTTGTACTTCTTCTTAGATTTGAATTTGCAGTATTATTAGCCACTGTTCTTCTTGAAGCAGCAACTCTGTTAGTTGCAGTACTTCTTCTATTAGCTACATTACTTGCATCACTTCTTCTGCTAATGGTATTTCTGCTTCTTAAATTATTATTTGTGGCATAACGTCTACCATAGTTTGTGTTGCCGTAGTATTGATTTTGTCCATAATATGGGTATCTATATCTGTTGTAATAATTACCGTGACCATAATAACCTCCATAACCATAGTAACCACCATAACCATAGTAACCACCATAACCATAGTAACCACCATATCCATAATAACCACCATAATAGTTATTATACCAAGGGTTGTAAAAACCTCTACCATAAAATGGTGAGTAATAACCACCCCAACCGTATTGAGCATAGTAAGGGCTTCCATATCCCCAATCGTTTAACCAATACGAGTTATAGCCAGCGCCCCAGCCATATCCAAAGCCAGTGTTTATAGTTAATGTAATATTGTCGGTATATTCCCAAGGAGAACCATCGTTAATTAAACTATCTTGCTCATATCCATAATCTTGTTCATAACCGTACGCATCGATATCTGTAAAAACATCTCCATCGGTGATGTCATTATATTTTTCTGCTTCTCTTTTAAAATAATCTTGATATTCAGAAGCGTTATTATCTTCTCTAACCACTTCTCTATCTCTAGATGAATTAGAAGCGTAAATACCGTCGTCATCATAAGAAGCACTTTGATAAGTACCACATGAAGTAAATCCTAGCAATATTAGTCCTGTTAAAGATAAATATGCTGTTTTTGCTTGTTTGTAACTATTAATTTTCATAATCCAATGGCTTTTTACTGTTGTAAATTACAAATTATAATTAGTTTTGCAATGATTATAATTTGTGAATTATTTAACACAACATTTGTGCCAAACAAACAATATGGGTAAAAATTTAACGAAAAGAAGCGAAGATTATTCTAAATGGTATAATGAATTGGTGGTAAAAGCCGATTTAGCCGAAAATTCTGGTGTAAGAGGATGTATGGTTATTAAACCTTATGGTTATGCCATTTGGGAAAAAATGCAAGCCGAATTAGACAGAATGTTTAAGGAAACAGGTCATGAAAATGCCTATTTTCCGTTGTTTATACCAAAATCTTATTTTAGTAAAGAAGCGAGTCATGTAGATGGTTTTGCAAAAGAATGTGCAGTTGTTACACATTATAGATTGAAAAATGCTGAAGACGGTAGTGGTATTGTAGTTGATGAAGACGCGAAGCTTGAAGAAGAATTGATTGTAAGACCAACTTCTGAAACGATTATTTGGGATACGTATAGAAAATGGGTGCAATCCTATAGAGATTTGCCAATATTAGTGAATCAATGGGCCAATGTGGTACGCTGGGAAATGCGTACGCGATTGTTTTTGCGTACCGCAGAGTTTTTGTGGCAAGAAGGACACACGGCTCATGCCACCAAAGCAGAGGCTGTGGTGGAGGCAGAGCAAATGCAAAGGGTATATGCCGATTTTGCCGAGAATTTTATGGCAATGCCAGTTATTAAAGGAACAAAAACAGAAAGTGAACGCTTTGCTGGGGCCTTAGAAACGTATACTATAGAAGCATTAATGCAAGATGGTAAGGCTTTACAGGCAGGTACTTCACATTTTTTAGGACAAAATTTCGCAAAAGCATTTGATGTGAAATTCACATCGAAAGAAGGTAAACAAGAATATGTATGGGCAACCTCTTGGGGTGTTTCTACGCGTTTAATGGGCGCGTTGGTAATGACCCACTCTGACGATAATGGGTTGGTCTTACCACCAAATTTAGCGCCGATACAGGTGGTTATTGTTCCTATATATAAAAATGATGAGCAATTTGATGCTATTTCAGTAAAAGCGAAAGAAATACAGGCAGCGCTAAAATTGAAAGGAATTTCAGTGAAATTTGATGCAAGAGATACCTATAAGCCAGGTTGGAAGTTTGCGGAGTATGAGTTAAAGGGAGTGCCACTGCGTATAGCTATGGGGCCTCGCGACCTAGAAAATGGAACGGTAGAATTGGCGCGTAGAGATACCCTAACCAAAGAAATTGTAGATCAAGAGGTATTGGTAACCAAAATAGAAGCGTTATTAATAGAAATTCAAGAAGGTTTATTTACCAAGGCTTTCAATTTTAGAAATCAACATATCACTAAGGTAGATACTTTTGAAGAATTTAAGGAAGTTTTGAAAACAAAGGGAGGTTTTGTATTAGCACACTGGGATGGTACTACAGAAACCGAAGATCGAATTAAAGAGCTGACAAAAGCAACAATTAGATGTATTCCTTTGAATGCTGAAATTGAAGACGGATTGTGTGTTTTTTCAGGCGAAAAATCAAATAAAAGGGTACTTTTTGCAAAAGCATATTAAATTTTTTCAAAAAGTACTTGCAGAGTTTATAAAATGTATTATTTTTGCACTCGCTTTAGAAAGCTAAATTAATTAATGGTCCGTTCGTCTAGGGGTTAGGACGCCAGGTTTTCATCCTGGTAACAGGGGTTCGATTCCCCTACGGACTACAAAAAAAACAAAACAAGAATGGCAAATCACAAGTCAGCATTAAAGAGAATTAGAAGTAACGAAACAAAGCGCTTAAGAAATAAGTTTCAGCATAAGACTGCAAGAAACGCTATCAAAAGCTTGCGTGCTTCAGAAAAGAAGAAAGATGCAGAAACTCAACTTCCTTTAGTTGTGGCTATGGTTGATAAATTGGCAAAAAAAGGTATTATTCACAAGAATAAAGCCGCTAATGTAAAATCTAAGCTTGTAAAGTTTGTAGCTGCACTATAAGTTAGTAGCTAAAAATTAATAGAATGAAGGCTGTCTTTATAAGATGGTCTTTTTTTTGTTTTCTGAATTCGTGTACTAGGAATTTCAATTCATTGATTGTTCTATAGGAAAGAAAAAGTGATGAAAATAAAACAAGAAAGTGATTTGACATATGTCTTATTCGGTTCTGAAGCTATCAGAATGTATAGAATATCTATGAAATTATTACTATCTTCTCCTTATGTTGAGTATAAGGTGGATGCTTATAATGATGTAAAAAAGTTTGTTAGAGAAACTAAAAATTGGGATGAATTTTTAGAAATTAATGAATATGACTTCCTGCTTTTAAGACAGCATACCCTAAAATCGCCATTGTATAAGATTTCTAATAGGAAAAAGAAAAGGCGTTTTTCGCTTTTTAATTTATTCAAATAATAAACTTACCAAACGTAGGTTCTATCTGCGTCTAATCGAATAAAAATAAATAAAAGTAAGGTGAATCCCCAAAGCGAAGAGCCTCCATAACTAAAAAAAGGTAGTGGAATACCAATGGTTGGTAATAAGCCGATAACCATGCCTATATTGATCATAAAGTGAAAAAAGAAAATAGTGGCCACTGAGTAGCCAAAAACTCTACTAAAGGTTGATTTTTGCCGTTCTGCCACTTGAACCAATCGCAGTATAAAGGCGGTAAAAACTAAAATGACAATGGTAGTTCCTAAAAAGCCCCATTCTTCACCTACCGTACTAAAAATATAATCTGTTTGTTGTGCGGGCACAAAATTACCTTGAGTTCTATCTCCTTCTAAAAACCCTTTTCCATACCAACCACCTGAACCAATAGTGATCATTGATTGATTGGTATTGTAACCAATACCTATAGTATCTGAAGTTTTTCCTAAAACAATACTGAATCGATCACGATGCCTTTGTTCAAAGACATAATTGAAAACATAATCAACACTAAAAATAAATAAACTTACAACTACACAAATGACCATTATTTTTGGCCATTCTCTTCTAAAGGTTAAATTATTGGATCTAATTAGATACATAAAGAATAAAACAATCAAGCTTATAACTGTAATTAAAGTAATTTTTAAACCTAGAAGGAGCGTGACTATAAACAAAAGAATAGCTAAAAGACCAATTACTATATAATAAGCAGGCAAGCCTTCTCTATACATTACAAAAATTAATGCGAAATAAATCAATGCTGAACCAGCATCTGGTTGTAATATTATTAGAATTGAGGGTAATATCACAATGAGAAAGGCACTTAACTGTGATTTTAAATTACTGAGATCCCTATTGGGTTCGCCTAGATAATTTGCCAATGCCAATGCGGTTGCAACCTTAGCAAATTCTGATGGTTGTATGCTGGCTCCACCAAAATTGTACCATGAAATGGCACCATTTATAGTCGACCCGAATAAAAATAATCCAATTAATGAAGCCAGCGAAGCTATATAAATAACGCCCGAAAAACGTTCATAAAACTTGGAATCTATGGATATGGTAATGACAATAAGGACAAAACTTAACCCAATCCATTTTAACTGCTTCCCGTATTTGCTTGAAAGGTTAAATGTTTCATGACTATCTGCAACTGTTGCAGAATATATACTGATCCAACCTAAAATAATAAGTATTACGAAAAGAAGCACCAGCATCCAATCAATACCGGCCAATATGTTACTCTTCCGTTTTCGCAATTTGATCTTCTTTTAATTGTTCTTGGGCTGTTAGAAGTTTTTCTTCAGCTTTCTTTTTTGCCAATTGCTGTTCTTTCAATAATCTTTCAAGCTCTTGTTGTTTATCATACTCATCTTGTAAACTTCCCTCAAACATGCGTTGTTCTAACCAAGGTCTACTAACTTCACCATTCAAATAACTTTCTATCATTAAGGTAGCAATTGGGCCAGCCCAACGAGAGCCCCAGTATCCGTTCTCTACAAAAACGGCTATGGCTATTTTTGGATTGTCTTTGGGCGCAAATGCAATAAATATCGAATGGTCTTGGCCATGAGGGTTTTCTGCAGTTCCTGTTTTACCACAAATTTCAATTCCTTTAACTCTTGAAAAACGAGCTGTTCCTCCAGGATTTTCAAAAACCTGAAACATCCCTTCAATTACGGGGTCAAAATATTTCGGTTCAATCGTTGTGTATTTAGGTTTCGTAAATTTTTCATCTTTTATTGAATTATTGGCTACTTTTTTGAGAATATGGGGAGTGTAAAAATGACCTCTATTGGCAATAGCAGCCGTCATGTTAGCTAATTGTATAGGTGTTGTTAATACTTGACCTTGCCCGATTGCATTAGAAATTGTATAGGTGGATGTCCAGTTTTTTGCGGGGTACCATCGGTCATACAATTCAGTGCTCGGTACCATTCCTTTTTGTCCAGCGGGTAAATCATAGCCTAAAAAATCACCCAAGCCAAAACTTTTTACGTGGTTACTCCAAACGTCCATCCCTTTATTGGCTTTACCATATTTTTCAATGGTTCTTCGATAGACATTGGCAAAATAAGCGTTGCAGGATCGATAAATACCTTTTTCTAATCGGATAGGAGAAGCGTAAATACCACAATGACATTTCATGAAAGCGCCTTTTCCTCTACCATATTTATAGCCACCATAACAGTAGAAATGAGTATCTGTAGTAATCACCTCTTCTTGTAACCCAATCAAGCCATTAATAATTTTAAAAGGAGACCCAGGAGGGTATTGTGCTTGTAAAGCTCGGTCAATCATTGGATTGTTTATAGTATCACCGAAAAGGACTACCGAATTTTTAGACCTTTTTCTTCCTACCATAAGGTCGGGGTCATAAGTTGGTGTTGAAATGAGTGCTAATATTTCACCTGTTGAGGGTTCAATTGCTACAATTCCGCCACGTTTATTTTGCATTAATTCTTCACCGTATTTCTGTAATTTGATGTCGAGTGTTAATGTTAAGTCTTTACCAATGGTTGGAAGGGTATCATATATGCCTTCTTTATAGGGGCCAATTTCTTTATTGAATCTATTTTTTTGAATAAACTTGACTCCTTTAACACCTCTCAGGGTATCTTCATATTGTTTTTCAATACCATTGACTCCAATGATTTCACCTAATTGGTAATAGCTGTCATTTTTTAAGAAGTTCTCATCAGCCTCTCCTAAATAGCCTAAAACATTAGGCGCACTGCTAATAGGGTATTCACGAAGCAATCTTTTCTGGATATAGAACCCCTTGTATTTGTACATTTTTTCTTGAAGATAGGCATACCTTTCTTTTGAAAGTTGTGTTAAAAAAACGGAGGGTATTCTAGGTGAATAATTTTTAGCTCGACCGTATTTTTTTATAAAATCTTCTTTTGTTATTTGCAATAAATTACAGAATTCTAGGGTGTCTAATGGTGCTACATCTTGTGGGATGACCATGATATCATACGATGGTTGATTGGCCACCAGCAATACATCATTTCTATCATAAACAAAGCCCCTCTGAGGGTAATCATATTTAATAGCAACAGCCGAGTTGTTTAACGGAGACGCTCTATAGGAGTCATCAATTACCTGCAAATAAAATAATCGCACAATGAAAATAATACTTACTAGAAGTATTGAAATATATGCAAGGAATTTACGATTCATTTTATTTTTTTCTGGTTAACAAAACAATACTAAACATAATTAGTATAATTGTAAATATACTCGTTAATAAACTACGATTGAGAATAATACCTATATCTGCAAAGCTAAAATATTCTAAGCTAAATATTAGTACACTATGTGTTAAAACTAGTATAGAAGTATAAGATAAAATTTTTAGAAAAGGCTGTTTGGTAATGTTGAAAACTAGAAAGTCAATGTCAGATTTTCTTAGAATTGTTTTGAGAAGAGGTAATCTAATATAACCAATAAAAAGGGTAGCGGCGGCATTGGTGCCTCCTGAATTTGAGAAGAAATCTATAAGTAAACCAAGTAAAAAACACAGAAAAAGAAAAAATCCTCTACCTTTTCTAAACGGAAATACAATTACAAATAAGACATATAGAAAGGGGTTGATGTATCCAAATAGAAGGATGTTATCTAAGATAACAACCTGAATTAAAAAGAGGCTTATGAAGAGTATGATATTTTGTAAGATATTACTATTCATCAGTGGTGGTTTGTTGTAATTCTAAAATTTCTTTTTTATCGAAATTTGTGATAATGTTCACAGGACCAATTGCACTCATGTCGTTAAATAATTTTACATTAATAAATCTGTAATTGTTATTCTCAACTTCAAAACCACTGATTACACCTACCGGTATTCCTTCAGGGAAAATCACAGATTTACCACCCGTAATTAAAGTGTCACCTTCTTTTATACTTGCTTGAATGGGTAAATCAACCAATTGTAAGACATTGTAATCTTTTCCATCCCACTGCAATGTGCCAAAGTGTAAACTGTTTGACAGTCTAGCATTAATTTTAGAGTTCTCATTTAAAATAGATAATACCGTAGTGTAGTTTTTAGAAACATTTTTAGTAATGCCAATAATACCTTTACTGTTCACTACAGCTTGATCTTGACTGAGGCCTTGTTTGTATCCTTTGTCAATAGTCAAGTAGTTGTACTTTCTATAGTATTGGTTATCAATGACTTTAGCGGGAGTGTAACTGTATATTTGGAAATACCTAGTACTGTCAATAATTTCATTTGCTTCGGTTGAGAGCACTCTGTTTTGCTGCGAAAGCAGGTTTTTTAACCGAACATTTTCATTTAATAATTGTGTATTGTGTTCTTTTAAATGACCGTATTCTTTAAACCGATTGACTCTTTTGTAGATTCCTCCCGTTAGAAAATTAGCAGAATTTACAAATTTACTATTGTGATAAGAATGATTTTGTATGGTAAAAGAGATCGCAATAATTTCTAACAACAAAAAAAGCAAAAAGTATTTGTACTTAATTATAAAACTTACAATTTGTTGCATGTATAGAAAGTAAATTTATTATTTCATCAAGACACTTTTGTATTTCTCAAGGTCTTTAAGTGCAATTCCAGTACCTCTTACAACCGCTCTTAACGGATCTTCAGCTACGTATACTGGTAAATCTGTCTTTCGCGATAAACGCTTGTCTAAACCTCTTAACATAGAGCCACCACCTGCTAGGTAAATACCTGTATTGTATATGTCTGCAGCTAGTTCTGGAGGCGTTTGCGATAAGGTTTCCATTACCGCATCTTCAATACGTAAAATGGATTTATCTAAAGCCTTGGCAATTTCTCGATAGGATATTTTTATTTGTTTTGGTTTACCGCTTAGTAAATCTCTACCTTGAACTAAGATATCTTCTGGAGCATCTTCTAAGTCTTCAGTAGCCGCACCTACATCAATTTTAATTTTTTCGGCTGTTGTTTCTCCAACATATAAATTATGCTGCGTACGCATATAATAAGCGATGTCATTGGTAAAAACATCACCTGCAACTTTAATCGATTTGTCGCAAACAATACCTCCCAAAGCAATTACAGCAATTTCGGTTGTTCCTCCACCGATATCAATGATCATATTTCCTTTAGGCTGCATAATGTCAATACCAATACCAATAGAAGCTGCCATTGGTTCGTGTATTAAGTAGATGTCTTTGGCGTTCATGTGCTCAGCTGAATCTCGAACGGCGCGTTTTTCCACTTCAGTAATTCCCGAAGGAATACAAATAACCATCCGCAATGACGGAGGGAAGAAAAAGCGTTTTTTGATCGATGGAATTTGTTTAATAAATTCCTTAATCATTTGTTCAGAAGCTTCAAAATCAGCAATTACACCATCTTTTAAAGGTCTAATAGTTTTGATATTCTCATGCGTTTTACCTTGCATAAGATTGGCTTTATGGCCAATAGCTATAATTTTACCAGTTGTACGATCACGGGCTACAATTGATGGACTGTCTATTACAACCTTACCATTGTGAATGATAAGTGTATTAGCCGTTCCTAAATCAATCGCAACGTCTTCGGTCATGAAGTCGAAAAATCCCATAGAGTTATTTAATTTGGGTTAGATAATTTTGCGAATTGCCAAAGTTAATAAAATTAATGTTTAAAATGACGTGTACCAGTAAATACCATTGACATTTTATTTTCATTGCAATAATCTATCGATAATTGGTCTTTAATTGAGCCTCCTGGTTGTATTACTGCTTTTATACCTGCCTTGTCAGCAATTTCAACACAATCTGGGAACGGAAAAAAGGCGTCACTAGCCATTACAGCATTGTTTAAATCAAAATCAAAGTGAACTGCTTTGGTAATGGCTTGATTTAAGGCGTCAACTCGTGAAGTTTGTCCAGTACCACTGGCGCAGAGTTGTTTGTTTTTAGCTAAAACAATCGTGTTAGATTTTGTGTGTTTACATATTTTTGAAGCAAAAATTAGGTCTTCAATTTCTTGATTGGTAGGTGCGATTTCTGTGGCCGTTTTTAAATCTTCTACAGCATCAGTTTTAAGATCCCTTTCTTGAACTAGCGCACCATTCAAACAAGTTCTTGTAGTTGTTTTCGGTAATTCTATGTCTTTTAAAATTAAAACAATTCTATTTTTTTTACCTTTGAGAAGTGCTAGGGCATCATCAGTATAGGCGGGTGCGATAACCACTTCGCAAAATAAATTATGAATTTCCTTGGCCGTTTCGGCATCAATGGATTGGTTTGCGATTAACACACCTCCAAATGCTGAAGTAGGGTCGCCGGCTAAGGCATCTAAATAGGCTTGTTTTAAGGTGTTTCTTTGTGCCAATCCGCAGGCATTATTATGTTTTAAAATAGCAAATGTTGGCGCGTCATTTTTAAATTCATTCATTAAGGTAACGGCGGCATCAACATCTAATAAGTTATTATAACTCAATTCTTTTCCGTGAAGTTTTGTGAATAATTCGTCAAAATTTCCAAAGAAAAACCCTTTTTGGTGTGGGTTTTCTCCATAGCGAAGCACTTTGCCATTGGTTTCACTTATTTTTAATACAGGGATGCTGTGATCTGCATTGAAATAATTAAAAATAGCTGAATCATAGTGTGAAGAAACATTAAATGTTTTAGCTGCAAATTGTTTGCGTTGTTCAAGGGTGGTACTCCCATTTTGTGCCGTTATAATGTCTAAGAAGTCAGTGTATTGTTCCATTGATGAAACACAAATAACATCTTTAAAGTTTTTAGCAGCAGCTCTTATTAAAGAAATTCCGCCTATATCTATTTTTTCAATAATATCTTGTTCTGATGCGCCTGAAGCAACTGTTTTTTCAAAAGGATAGAGATCTACAATTACTATATCTATTTCGGGTATGTCATACTCAGAAATTTGCGCAACATCACTTTCGTTATCACGTCGTGTTAGGATACCTCCAAAAACTTTAGGGTGCAGTGTTTTGACTCTTCCTCCTAAGATGGAAGGATAGGAGGTTAAATCTTCAACAGGGACTACATCAATCCCTAAATCGGTAATAAATTTCTCGGTTCCTCCGGTTGAATAAATAGTAACTCCTAATTCATTTAACTTTTCGACTATAGGTGCTAATCCGTCTTTATGAAATACAGAAATTAATGCTGATGTTGCTTTTTTTGAAGTGCTCATTGCGTGTGTTGTAGTTTTCGCGCAAAGCTACTAAAACACAAAAGCTTTCACAATAAAATAAAGCGTATAATTAATGAACAGCTTATGAACAAGTATCTAATAGCCGTCGATGGTAATTGATTTGACCTAAATGGTAATTTAAATGCCCATAGAGATGCATTAAAAACTGTTGTGTTGTCATCCCTTCTTTTCGGATATTTACAGGATACATTTGAGCGAAATCAGATGGTGATAGCGGACTAATTGCCTTTTCAATCGTTTTTTTTACTTCATCAAGTTGTTCTAATAACTGGTGTCTGGGAGTGTTTTTGTCGCTAAATTCTTGTTCACGCTGTCGTACAAACCCAGAATTTCCTATAATAGCGCCAATAAAATGATTTAAATTTCCGATAAGGTGCAAGGTAAGGTTACCCCCACTATTTTTTATTTCACAATCCACTTTCCAAAAAACAGTTTCACTCTTATAGGCAGCTACCTCGTTCTTTAGTCGGTCAAGATCTCTATTAAATAATTCAATTAGTGCGGTGTTCATACGATTGCTAAAATATTTAATTTGGCTACTTCGTTGCAGACAAATTCTAAAAGTGCGGTATCCTCATCCGTAAATGGATTTACAGTATGTGAGTCAATATCAATTTGCCCAATATTTTCTCCGTCAACAAAAATAGGTATTACAATCTCGCTTTTCACCTTCAATCCGCAAGAAATATAGTTGGATTCCTGGGTAATATCCTGTGCAATAAAATTCTCGTTGCTAACAGCAACTTGGCCACAAATACCTTTTCCAAACGGAATAATAGTATGATCAGTTGGTTCGCCAGCAAACTGAGCTAATTTTAATTCTGGTTTAGTACCATTTTTGAAATAAAACCCAACCCAATCATAGTGATGAATTGCCTTTTTAAGATAGTCACAAATCGCTTGTAATTTAGCTGCTAAATTACTATTGTTGTTTATTATGTTGATAATTTTTTCTTGGTGGTTACTATTTTGCATGAGTAATCTGTAAATTTGAAATCTTAGACGAACAAAATTAAACTACTTTCATTTGAAAAAGAAAAAAACAATTATAAAATTTTTAATTAAATTTTTTGTCGCCTATTTTGTCTTGTTGGGCATCTATTCTATTTATTTAAAACAAACCCAACAAAAAGGCGATGTATTTTCTTGTTCTCCTATTACAAAAACAGTAGCAAAACACACCAAACAATTTGCCGAATTATTGGGGTATGAAGCAATGACTGAGCAACATGAAAGTGAATTGTCTATGAAATTTTTTGTTGGAGATATTTATTCAGCGAGAATTGTGGAAGGTTGTAATGCTATAAGTGTAATTATTTTGTTTTTATCATTTATTATTGCTTTTTCAGGATCTATAAAGGCAACTATTATTTTCGGAATCACTGGAACTTTAGTGATATATATCGTTAATATAGTTCGTATTTTGGCCTTAAGCAAACTGATTTATATATATCCAGAATATCAGGATATGCTACATAATCTATTTTTTCCCGCCATTATTTATGGTACTGTATTTTTATTGTGGGTATTATGGGTCAATAAATTTTCATATCTAAAGAAAGCGAAATGAAAAAAAGGATAAGAATACCTATTATCGTGTTATTATTTCTACTACTCATATTAGTACGAGCTTTTGGTTCAGAACTATTCTACGATCCTTTTATTGCGTATTTTAAAAATGATTACTTAGATCAACCAATACCTGATTACAATGGCTTGAAGCTGTTTTTTTATATGTTTTTAAGATATGTACTGAATGCCATTATTTCCTTGGCCATTATCTACTTTGCATTTCTAAAAAAGGGATTGGTTCGTTTTTCTATTAAATTTTATATGTCTGCCTTCTTAGTGCTCGGAAGCATTTATTTTTTACTACTTCAATTTAAAATGCTTGATGGTTATTTATTTACGTTTTATGTGCGCCGATTTTTAATACATCCTGTTTTTGTCCTTATTTTGTTGCCTGCATTTTATTATCAAAAAAAACTAGTTAGAGCGCGTTAATAGCTGTAATTTTATTGCTGTAACTTCGACTATACAAGGATCTAAATAGTTATTTATGAGTGATAAAAAAAGTGTGTATATCCCAGAAAGTGAACATCCTAGAGTTGTTATTATTGGAGCCGGTTTTGCAGGTATCCATTTGGCAAAGGCGTTAAAAAACAAAAATTTTCAAGTGATCATTTTAGATCGAAATAACTTTCATCAGTTTCAACCCTTATTGTATCAAGTAGCCACTAGTGGATTGGAACCAGATTCGATTGTCTTTCCAATACGTAAAATTTTTAGAGGCTATAAAAATGTTGTTTTTAGAATGGCTGATGTACTCGAGGTCAATTCGGAAAATAAGGAGCTATCTACAGATATAGGCACTTTAAAATACGATCATTTGATTATCGCTACTGGGAGTACAAATAACTTCTATGGAATGAAAGATGTTGAAGTGAATAGTATTGGCTTAAAATCGATTCAAGAATCCTTAGATATTCGGAGTAATATGTTGCAAAATATCGAAAAGGCAGCACAATCAAATACTGACGAAACGAAAAAGCGAAATACCACTATAGTAATCGTTGGTGCGGGTCCTGCCGGTGTTGAAATGGCTGGTGCCTTAGCGGAATTTAGAAAATACATTTATAAAAAGGATTATCCAGAACTTGAAAAGTATCCTTTGACCATTCACGTTGTTGAGGCAGGTAAAGAAGTCTTGGCCGCTATGACCGACAAATCATCAGCAGATAGTCTAAAAGATTTAAGAAGGTTACGGGTTGAAGTACATTTGAATACGGCCGTAAAATCGTATGATGGTACCAACGTGGAGCTGTCTGATGGACAAATAATTCAGTCGTCATCACTAATTTGGACAGCCGGAGTGAAAGGGCAATTTCCGAAAGGAATTGAAGAAACCGCCATCGTTCGAGGTAATCGGATAGCAGTGAATGCGTTTAATGAAATCAAAGGACAGCCCCATATATTTGTAATTGGTGACGTAGCTTTTATGGAAACAGCGAAATATCCAAAAAGTCATCCAATGGTGGCACAAACTGCCATTCAGCAGGGTCAACATTTAGCTAAAAACTTATTCACTGACCGTGCAGACTGGAAGCCTTTTGAGTATTTTGACAAAGGATCTTTAGCCACAATAGGTAAAAAGAGAGCGGTAGCAGATTTGGGCAAATTGCACTTCCGTGGAATGTTTGCCTGGTTTATTTGGTCAACGGTGCATTTAATGGCCATTAGTGGGTTTAAAAATAGATTGCGTGTTGGTTTGAATTGGTTGAGTAGTTATTTCTCTTATGATAAAGGAAATCGCTTGATAATTAGAAAGTATACACCTTTAAAAAAATAGGTAAAGAAAAAACCTCAACAGATTTGCTGATCATTGTGTCACAATGGATAGCTATTAAATTTTTTTATTGAAAATAGAAATTGGGGCAATTCGCATGCTATTTATAACGTTTAATAATTAACATTTTGTTTTTGAATTAATTGTTAGAATATATTATTTTTGTAACGTGAAGAAAATAGCATCTACTTTTTTAGCCTTTATGGTATTATTTTCAACGTTTTCATTTACTGTGGAAAAACACATGTGTGGTGATAAGGTTGCAGATTATTCTTTTATGGGTACGGTTGAAAGCTGTAACACACCTTCTAAAACTGAAAGTAATACAGCGCTTGAACTGAAAGAAACTTCGTGTTGTAAAGATGTTACGGATTTTGTAGAGGGAACTAATTCTGACCTAAAGGTTTATAAGGGGAAAAACATAAAAATAGTATTAACAGCAGCGGCTCTTGTATATTCTTATATTAGTGTTTTTGAAGAATTTAAAGAACATAATATTCCTTTTAAAGAATATAAAACACCACTGGTAACTAAAGACTTTTCAGTACTATTTGCAACTTTCTTAATTTGATTTTATAATTTTTATTCAGTAGATCATTACAATTTAGGTAATGCTATGTTTATTAATTATACAAATCAAGAAAATGAAATTTACATTTATAAAAATATTAATTATCATGTTGCCTTTTCTATTGCAATCGCAAACAGAAATGAAAGGAATGGCAATGATAAAAACCAAAGACGGTAAGGTAGCTGGATTGCCAGGAGCAACTGTTTATTGGTTAGGTACAGATGTTGGCACTACAACTAATGATGAAGGGTGGTACACAATAAAATATAAACCAGAATACAAGAAATTAGTGTTCAGTTTTATCGGATATAGAACTGATACTATTACCGTTAATGAACCCAAAGAAATACATCACTTTATGCAAGAAGTTGGTGGATTGGATGAAGTAACCTTAACATCCCGAAAGCAGGCTACAGCAAAATCTTATTTACAGTCTGCCAATGTAATGACTATTAGTAGCGATGAATTGCTTAAAGCAGCTTGTTGCAATTTGTCAGAAAGCTTTGAAACCAATCCGTCTATTGATGTTAATTTTGCCGATGCTGTTACCGGAACGCGACAAATAAAAATGCTTGGTTTAACCAGTCCATATATTTTAATTACTTCTGAAAACATTCCAACAATTCGCGGGGCATCACAAGCTTATGGATTGAGTTTTATTCCGGGAACTTGGGTAGAAAGTATTCAAATTACAAAAGGGGCAGGGAGTGTGGTCAATGGTTTTGAAAGTATAGCAGGGCAAATTAATACAGAGCTTGTAAAACCAGCTACTGATAATAAACTTTTTGTAAACCTCTATGGTGCGAGCAGTGAGCGATTCGAAGCAAACGTACATCTCAATACTTCAATTAACGATAAGTGGAGTACGGGTTTATATATTCATGGCAATACGCACAATAAGAAGCATGATGTTAATGATGATGGCTTTATGGATATGCCTATTTACGATCAAATAAATATTATGAACCGTTGGCAATATGTCAATTTGGAAAAAGGATTTGTAAGCTTTATTAATTTTAGATACCTTAATGATGCTAAACATACTGGACAGCTAGATTTTAATCCGAGTACAGATAAGTTAACGACAAATGCTTGGGGAAGTGAAATTAATACTAACCGTTTCGATGTTTCAGTAAAAGCAGGATATGTGAACCCCGAAATTCCTTGGCAGACCATAAGCGTTCAAGTTGCGTATAGCAAACACAATCAAGAATCTTATTTTGGATTGAACCAATATGATATTTTACACAATAGTTTATATACGAATGCTATTTATAATTCAATCATTAGCGATTCTAGGCATAAAATAAAGACAGGATTGAGTTTTACTTATGATCATTATGATGAGTTTGTTAATACTACTGATTTTAAACGGACTGAAAATTCAGTTGGAGCATTCTTTGAATATAATTTTGATGATTTAGATATATTCAATTTAACGGCAGGAGTTCGAATTGATAACCATAACCTTATGGGTACTTTTATAACACCAAGATTACATATGCGATATACACCTTGGGAAAAGTCAGCCTTGAGAGCATCTTTTGGTCGTGGAAAACGGAGTGCAAGTATTTTTGCTGAGAATCAATCTATTTTCTCAACTTCTAGAGCGATAAACATTTTGAATACTGGAGGTGAAATTTATGGATTAGACCCAGAAATTGCATGGAATTATGGAATTTCATTTTTACAAGGATTTAATTTATTTGGAAGAAAGGCTGATGTAATGATCGATTATTATAGAACCGATTTTCAAAATCAAATTGTAGTTGACTATGAAAACCCCCAAGAAATAAATTTTTATAATCTTCAAGGAAAGAGCTATGCTAGTAGTTTACAGCTAGAATTAAATTACAACCTCTTTGAACGATTTGATTTACGTACAGCTTATAAATTTTATGATATTCAAACACAATACATTGTCGATAAGCTAGAAAAACCTCTAACCTCAAAGCATCGACTATTTGCAAATGCCTCTTATGAGACAAAATTAAAGGATAATGGAGCGCATTGGAAGTTTGATACAACATACAATTGGTTGGGTGAACAACGATTCTCATCAACGGTAGGGAATCCAATTCAATACCAATTACCAGCTTACTCGCCGACCGTTGGTACTTTAAATGCACAAATCACAAAAATATTTTCTCCAAAATTTGAAGTATATTTAGGCGGAGAAAATATAACCAATGTAAGACAAGACAATCCTATTTTAGCTTCAAATGATCCATTTGGAGGTAATTTTGATACAACATTCGTCTACGGACCAATATTTGGCAGTATGTATTATGCAGGATTGCGATTTAAAATGAATTAAAAATTGTTTGTTTGAGTATAGTAAGTATATTTAAATTGTTAGATATACTTATTGTGCTCAAGGAAACTAAAATAATTAAATGATGAAAAAAATAGCAGTAGTATTAATAGTGTTAATGAGTAGTACAGTAATGTTTGCTCAAAACAAAAATGCAAAAGTTTCTATTGAAGTAGATGGTGTTTGCTTAATGTGTAAAGAACGTATTGAAAAAGCAGCCATTAAAGCCAAAGGGGTAAAGTCAGCTATTTGGAATGTTAAAACACACGAGCTGAAATTAATTTACAATGAACGCAAAACGAGTTTGAAAACCATACAACAAAGTATTGCAGATGTTGGTCATGATACAAAAGAAATAAAAGCAACAGAAGAGGCTTATAATAGTGTGCACGCATGTTGTTTGTATAGAGACACTAAGGTAAAGGACGATCATGAAAATGAACAGTAGCCATAATTAAGTAGTTTTTAATTAAAGTAAATTAGATTGATGATTTGTCCTTTTTATTTAGATATGATGTCTAAAATAATAAATTGGTACTTGCGTTATGGTAATTCATTTGAGTACTTGCATTTTAAAATTAACAATAAATTAATAGCTAACCGTAAGTAATTTAGTACTTTTGCCATTAGATGAAGCAATTTTTTCTTAAAATAACATCCTTTGAAATAGCCTTTATTGTGCTGTTCTCTACATTTTCATTTACGATAAATGAGCACTATTGTGGTGACTTATTAAAAGATCGTGCATTTTTAGTGAAAACTGAAAAATGTGAAATGGAAATGGACATGGAAACTTCATCTGACGGTTGTAATATTCATAAAAAAAAGTGCTGTGATGATCTGGTTAAACTGATTGACGGTCAAGATGAATTACAACTTTCTGTAAATAAAATTTCATTTGATCAACAATTATTTATTGTATCTTTTGTAAGTGCCTATAGTGCCCTTTTTGAAATTACAGAAGCACAGGTTACTTCTTACGATGAATACCTTCCTCCATTAGTCGTCAGGGAACTCTACAAACTTGATGAGACCTATTTAATTTGATTTTTAAACAGTAGACTGTATTGTCCTATGAACATTGTGTTTCATTAGGAAAATTTGGTATATTCAGTATATTCATAATACCGATTTCTAACTGTTTAATATTCAAGCCTCATGCTCAATAAAAGCATTAAATTTTTAATAGAAAATAAACTTGTTGCTGTTTTATTACTCGTCCTTTTTATAGGCTGGGGAACTGTAAACGCACCGTTCAATTGGGATACAGGATTTTTACCAAGTAACCCAGTAGCTGTTGATGCCATACCTGATATTGGTGAAAATCAGCAAATTGTATTTACTAAATGGGATGGTCGTTCTCCACAAGATATTGAAGACCAAATAACCTACCCCTTAACAACATCATTACTTGGAATTCCAGGAGTGAAAACTATTCGTAGTTCTTCTATGTTTGGCTTTTCAAGTATTTATATCATTTTTGAAGAGGATATTGAATTTTATTGGAGCCGAAGTCGCATACTTGAAAAGTTAAATTCGCTTCCAGCAGGATTGCTTCCTGAAGATGTAAAACCAGCATTGGGTCCAGACGCAACAGGTTTAGGCCAAATTTTTTGGTATACCTTAGAAGGGCGCGATGAACAAGGGAACGTTACTGGTGGTTGGGACTTACATGAGTTACGAAGTATTCAAGACTACTATGTAAAATATGCATTATCGTCTGCAAGTGGGGTCTCTGAAGTAGCATCAATAGGGGGGTATGTGCAAGAATATCAGGTGGATGTAAATCCAGAATTGATGCGCCAGTACAATATAGGACTAGCACAAATTGTAAAAGCAGTCAAAGAAAGTAATAAGGATATTGGTGCACAAACCTTAGAAATTAATCAGGCCGAGTATTTGGTGCGCGGTTTGGGTTATATAAAATCCATTGACGATATAGAAAATGCCGTAGTAACGTCAAAAGATTATACGTCTATAAGAATCAAAGATCTTGCAAAAGTAAGTTTAGGGCCAGCAACACGAAGAGGTATTTTAGATAAGGAAGGAGCAGAAGTTGTTGGGGGTGTAATTGTGGCCAGATATGGTGCAAACCCCATGGAGGTTATCAACCTTGTTAAAGAAAAAATTACTGAATTAAGTACGGGTTTGCCTACAAAAGTGTTGAGTGATGGAAGAACCTCACAAGTTACCATAGTCCCTTTTTACGATCGAACTGAGCTCATTCAAGAAACACTAGGCACCTTAAATGAAGCCTTAACACTTGAAATATTAATCACTATTCTGGTCATTATCATTATGGTCTTTAATTTACGTGCTTCCATTCTCATATCTGGACTTTTACCAGTAGCGGTGTTAATGGTATTTATTGCCATGAAGTTCTTTGGGGTCGATGCCAATATTGTAGCCTTATCTGGTATCGCTATTGCAATTGGAACCATGGTAGATGTGGGCGTCATACTTTCAGAGAATATTATAAGGCATTTAGATGAAAATGAGAATAAACTTCCAATAAATACCGTAGTATATAATGCGACTACCGAAGTGTCTGGCGCCATAGTAACGGCCGTAATGACTACTATTATTAGTTTTATTCCTGTATTTACTATGATCGGTGCAGAGGGTAAACTATTCAGACCCTTAGCATTTACAAAAACATTTGCCTTAACGGCTTCTATTATAGTAGCCTTGTTTTTAATTCCGCCATTTGCTGCATTTTTGTTCAGAAAGAAAAGTATTAAAAGAACTTTTAGCTATGGATTAAATGGCGCTTTAATTTTGGCAGGTCTAATTGCTGTAGTATACGGTTATTGGTTAGGATTGGTGTTACTGGCCTTTGGTGCAGTGGGACTATTAAAACTTCAAGGCAAGGTGTCTGAAAAACAATCCAATTTTTTAAATATTGGTATTTCAGCAACGGCTATTGTTTTTCTATTAGCAGCATACTGGAGACCATTAGGAGTAGACAGAAACATCTTTTGGAACCTGATTTTTGTTGCAGTAATATGCTTTAGTTTGTTAGGTGTTTTTACAATGTTCAGAAACTATTATACACGTATATTAAGATGGTGTTTAGATAATAAATTGTTGTTTTTATCAATTCCTACAGCAATTGTGATTGCCGGTTTTATCATTATGAAAAACACTGGTAAAGAGTTTATGCCTTCATTAAATGAAGGTTCCTATCTATTAATGCCAACTTCATTGCCACATTCGGGTGTTGAAGAAAATAAACGCGTATTGCAACAACTAGATATGGCAGTTGCGAGTCTTCCAGAGATTAAAACAGTGGTTGGTAAAGCAGGTCGTACAGAATCAGCGTTAGACCCTGCACCATTATCGATGTACGAAAACATGATTCAATACAAACCTGAATATATGTTAAATGATCTCGGAAAACGCCAACGCTATAAAGTAAATGATCAAGGCTTTTTTGAATTGAAAAGCGGTGGTTTTATCGCGAATCCTAACAATGCTGATACCACCATTTTAACCAAAGTTGATAGGGATCAACTGGTTCCAGACAACGACGGTGAATTTTACCGTAATTGGAGGCCTGAAATACAATCTCCTGATGATATTTGGAATGAAATTGTGAAAGTGGCTAAGTTACCAGGAGTGACTTCAGCACCAAAGCTACAGCCTATTGAAACGCGTTTGGTAATGCTGCAAACCGGAATGCGAGCGCCGATGGGAATCAAGGTGAAAGGTCAAGATTTAAAACAAATAGAAGCTTTCGGAATTGAACTAGAAGCAATTTTAAAACAAGCAGAAGGCGTTAAGGAAGAGGCAGTATTTGCAGACCGTATTGTAGGTAAGCCTTATTTACTGATTGATATAGACCGGGAGAAAATTGCACGTTATGGCATTACTATTGAAGCCGTACAAGATGTCCTAAAAGTCGCTGTTGGAGGTATGGTCTTAACGCAAACAGTAGAGGGTAGAGAGCGATATGGAATTCGAGTACGTTATCCTAGAGAATTGCGATCTACACCATCTGATTTAGAACAAATATATGTACCTGTAGCAACTGGAAGTCCGGTGCCTTTGAGTGAGTTGGCTACGATTCGATATGAACAAGGGCCTCAAGTAATTAAAAGCGAAGACACCTTTTTAGTAGGGTATGTATTGTTTGATAAATTAGATGGTTTTGCCGAAGTAAATGTAGTTGAAAATGCACAGGCTTTAATCCAACAAAAAATAGATGCAAAAGAATTAATTGTTCCCAAAGGGATCAATTATAAATTTACAGGAACCTATGAAAATCAGTTACGGGCAGAAAAAACGTTGGCTGTTGTTGTACCACTAGCATTGCTCATTATCTTTTTGATTTTGTATTTCCAATTTCGTTCAGTAACTACCTCGCTAATGGTATTTACAGGTATTGCCGTAGCCTTTGCTGGCGGCTTTATTATGATCTGGTTATATGGCCAAGGTTGGTTTTTGAATTTTAATTTTTTCGGTGAAAATTTACGCGACTTATTTCAAATGCATCCAATTAATTTGAGTGTTGCCGTTTGGGTAGGGTTTATTGCCTTATTCGGAATAGCAACTGATGATGGTGTGGTAATGGCAACGTATCTCACACAAACTTTTGGTCGAAATACGCCCGAAACTAAAAAAGAGATTAGAAATTCTGTAGTTGAAGCTGGTGAAAAACGGATCAGACCTTGTTTAATGACTACCGCAACAACTATACTAGCCTTGTTACCAGTTTTAACATCAACCGGAAGAGGTAGTGACATTATGATACCCATGGCTATTCCTAGTTTTGGAGGTATGCTTATCGCATTAATTACCTTGTTTGTGGTTCCAGTACTTTATAGCTGGAAACAAGAAGCGCAACTTAAAAGAACCCTAAAATGAAATATAAACAGTTCAATATAATAGTGATGATGATTTTCAGCTCTTGTTTATTGAGTTTAGATACTCATGCACAGCAGTTAGAAGTACTTATTCAAGAAGCCTTAGCTAATAATCCAGAAATTCAAAAATTTGAATTGCGATATGGTATTGCTTCAGAAAAAGTGAATGAGGCTAATACGTTGCCAAATACCGAGTTTAGCGCTGGATATTTTGTAAGTGAGCCAGAAACAAGAACTGGCCCACAACGTTTTAAATTATCCGCAAAGCAGCTATTTCCTTGGTTTGGTACCATTACCGCTAGAGAAAATTATGCAAGCTCTTTAGCAGATGCTAACTATGAAGATATCGTAATTGCAAAACGAAAACTTATGGTTTCTGTAGCTCAATCGTATTATAATTTATATACACTAAAGGCAAAACAACAGGTGTTAGATGAGAATATCAACTTGCTAAAAACCTATGAAACATTGGCATTAACAGCTGTTGAAACCGGAAAAGCATCTGCGGTTGATGTATTGCGTTTGCAAATGAGGCAAAATGAAACGGCACAGTCACTGCAGGTTTTAGAGCAGCAGTACATAGCAGAACAAACGGTACTCAATAAATTACTCAACAGGAATAAAAATGAAACAATAACGGTCATGAGCAATTTAATGCTTCCAGCAGATGATAAACTTCTTTTAGAGGAAGATTTCATCTTGCATCCAGAATTAGTGAAATATGATAAGCTCTATCAATCTATAGAACAATCAGAATTGCTAAATCAAAAAGAAAACAAACCAATGGTGGGTTTTGGAGTTGATTATATTGCTGTTTCAGAAATGTCTAATCCAATGCTCTCAGACAATGGAAAAGATGTGTTGATGCCTATGGTCTCAGTGTCCATTCCTCTTTTTAATAAAAAGTACAAATCTCAAACAAAGCAAAATCAACTTTTACAGCAAGAGCTAATAATGCAAAAACAAGAGCGTCTAAATCTTTTAGAAACACAATTAAGTAAGGCAATTACAACGCGTAATGCTGCCAAGATTAGTTATGATACACAAGTTAAAAATTTACAACAAGCAAAGAATGCAGAAGAGATTCTAGTGAGAAGTTACGAAACGGGAACCATTGATTTTAACGATGTATTGGATATTCAAGAATTACAACTCAAGTTCCAAATAAATCAAATAGAAGCTTTAAGAAGCTATTTTGTACAAACAACGCTTATTAATTACTTAACGAATTAATCATGAAAGAAACTTTTTACATAAAAAATATGGTTTGTAATCGGTGTATCGCTGCTGTTTTAGAAACTTTTAATGCTCAAAATTATACGGTAGATTCTGTAGAATTAGGAAAAGTAATAGCTACAAAAAGTGTAAAAAGTAACGCTCAAAATTTGAAAGTGGAATTACAAAAAATAGGCTTTGAGGTTATTGATAATGAAACGGATACTTTGATTGAACAAATAAAAGTGAAACTTATTGAAGAAATTGAAATTGGTAGAACAGCGCATTTATTTCAAGGGTTGGCAGAAGCGTTTGGTAAAACGGAAACTGCTTTGAGTAAGCTATTTAGCAAATCTGAGGGAATTACATTAGAAAAATATACGATCAATTTAAAAATAGAAAAAGTAAAAGAGTTAATTCAATTAGGGCAACTAAATTTTTCTGAAATCGCCTATACGTTAAACTATAAAACAAGTAGTCATTTGGCAAGGCAGTTTAAGGCTATTACTGGTATGTCTATGAGTGCTTATAAGAACCTAAAAAATTGGAATAGAAAAACACTTGACCAAATTGTATAAATAAGAATCAGAATTGTGAAAAAGAAAGGTGTACTAGAAATTTAATTTTGGTACCTAAAATTTAAATAAAATGAAACATACCTATCACATACACGGAATGACTTGCAATGGCTGTAGAAGTCATGTAGAAGAAACCCTTTCAAAAGTTGATGGTGTTTTAAATGCAGCTGTGAATTTAGAGGCAGCCGAGGCTACCATCGAAATGGATTCACACATTCCAATTGAGACCTTTCAGAATGCTATGAAACAGGATGGTGGACGCTATAGTATCCATAATCCCGGTGAACATCAACATGTTGAGGTTAACAAAGTAGCACCTCCCAAAGGACAAGGTACAGGTACTTTCTATTGCCCTATGCATTGCGAAGGAGATAAGACATATGATAAAGCTGGAGATTGCCCTGTTTGTGGAATGGACTTGGTTGAAGAGCAAAATTTGGCGGCCATTAATACACAACAATATACCTGCCCCATGCATCCAGAAGTCATTAGAGATGAACCTGGAGATTGTCCTATTTGTGGAATGGATTTGGTACCCTTAGAACCTAGTTTATCTGCCGAAGAAAAAACATACAAAAAACTCATCAATAAATTTTGGCTGTCTTTAGGGTTCACTTTACCTATTTTTATAATAGCCATGAGCGAAATGATACCAAATAATCCGCTATACACTGTTTTAGATCAAAAGTATTGGAATTGGGTGCAGTTTGCCTTATCTATTCCTGTTGTTTTTTATGGTACTTGGATGTTTTTTGAACGTGCCTATAGAAGTATTAAAACATGGAATTTAAATATGTTTACACTCATTGGTATTGGTGCAGGTGTTGCTTGGGTCTTTAGTGTTTTCGGAATGCTTTTTCCAGATTTTTTCCCCGCCGCATTTAAAACCCACAGTGGTAATGTACATGTCTATTTTGAGGCAGCAACGGTTATTTTAACCTTGGTTTTAATGGGGCAAGTATTGGAAGCACGTGCTCATAGTAAGACCAATGCAGCCGTTAAAGAATTGCTGAAGTTAGCACCTAATATGGCCACAAGAGTTAAAGATGGAGTAGAAGAGGAGGTTTCTATCAATGACGTTTCGAAAGATGATATTTTAAGAGTAAAACCAGGCGATAAGATTCCTGTTGATGGAGTTATTACGGAAGGTCATACTACCGTAGATGAGTCTATGATTTCCGGTGAACCGATTCCCGTAGATAAGAGTGAAAATGATAACGTAAGTAGCGGAACAATTAATGGTAACCAATCATTTTTAATGCGCGCAGAAAAAGTAGGGGCAGATACCTTACTCTCGCAAATAGTGAAAATGGTTAATGATGCCAGTCGCAGTCGGGCACCCATTCAAAATTTAGCAGATAAAGTGTCTAGTTATTTTGTGCCAGTTGTTGTTCTCATTGCGATACTCACTTTTATAGCTTGGGCTGTTTTGGGACCTGAACCAGCCTATGTTTTTGCGTTGGTAAATGCTATTGCGGTTTTAATTATTGCCTGCCCTTGTGCTTTAGGCTTGGCAACACCCATGTCAATTATGGTTGGTGTTGGTAAAGGAGCTCAAAATGGCGTCTTGATAAAAAACGCAGAGTCTTTAGAGCTAATGGATAAGATTGATACGCTAATTATCGATAAAACCGGAACCATTACTGAAGGTAAACCAACAGTAGAAAAAATAGGGACTTTTAGCGACCACTTCCGCGAAAGCGAATTAACCCAATTGATTGCTTCTTTAAATAGTGCTAGCGAACATCCACTAGCAGAAGCTACTGTGAAATATGGGAAGGAACAACAAATTGAAATCATAAAAGTGAATGATTTTAGTGCTGTAACTGGTAAAGGTGTTGAAGGAATGGTAGCAGCTAAAAAACTAGCCCTAGGGAACGCCAAGATGATGGAGCGGGCCAATGCTTCAATTTCTTCAGTTATGGAAAAGGAAGCACAGTCCTTTCAAAAGCAAGGCAAAACAGTATCGTATTTGGCTATTGATAATGTGGTATCTGGCTACGTGGTTATAGGAGATAAAATTAAGAAAACCAGTGCTAATGCAATTAAGGAATTACAAGAGAAGGGTATTAATGTAATTATGCTGACAGGTGATAATTACGATACGGCAAAAGCAGTTGCCGAAGAATTAAAATTGGCTGACTTTAAAGCAGGAATGCTTCCTGAAAATAAGTTGGCAGAAGTAATAAAGCTACAAGAACAAGGTCATAAAGTAGCTATGGCAGGTGATGGTATTAATGACGCCCCTGCATTGGCTAAAAGTGATGTTGGTATTGCAATGGGTACGGGAACAGATGTAGCCATAGAGAGTGCCATGATAACGCTGGTAAAGGGTAATTTGCAAGGGATTGTAAAGGCACGGCATTTGAGTGAAGCTGTAATGAAAAACATCAAGCAAAATTTATTCTTTGCACTTATTTACAATTCCCTAGGAGTGCCAATTGCTGCGGGAGTGTTATATCCAGTATTCGGATTGTTATTATCACCTATGATCGCCGCATTGGCCATGAGTTTTAGTTCTGTTTCAGTGATAGTAAATGCGTTGCGTTTAAAAAATATTAAAATTTAAATATATAAAAATGAAAAATTTAGTAATAGTACTTTTTCTTACAACAGCTGTTTTGAGCTGTAAAAATGACGTAAAAAAGACAGATAAAAACGACCATGAAAACCATGGAGCAACTACTGTAAAAGACGAAGCGCCCAAAAAGAAAGTGTTAAGTCCGCATACCGCTGCGATGGCAATGGTTGGTGATGCGCATATACATATCGATTATTCATCACCTGGAGTTCGTGATCGAATCATATTTGGTGGTTTAGTTGGTTATGACAACGTTTGGCAAGCGGGTGCACATAATGCCACTTGGATAGAAACCGATAAAGATTTAGTTATAAATGGTGCGCAGGTACCGGCCGGAAAATATGGTTTTTTTACAATTCCATCAAAGGGAGATTGGACGGTAATACTTAATAAAAATTGGGAGCAACATGGCAAGGATGATTATGATGAAAAAGACGATGTTATTCGATTTAAAGTTACACCGAATATATCAGATGAGATAACGGAACATCTGGTATATAAAGTAACTAAAGTGAACGATTCAGAAGGTACAATTACACTTGCTTGGGAAAAAGTAGTACTGGATTTTCCTTTTACAATTAAATAAATAAATTATGAGAAAATATATAATTTACTTCGGAATATTAATAGCGGGTCTTTTATTAGGATGGATGCTTTTTGGAAATACAAATCCAACTGAAGCTGCCCATGATCATTCGCAGAATGATGGAGTTAATGAAATGTGGACCTGTTCTATGCATCCACAAATTATGCAACCAGAAGCAGGATCTTGTCCGATTTGTGGGATGGATTTAATTCCTGCCGATGCCGGTGCAAGTGGTTTGGCAGCCGACCAGTTTCAATTGACTCAAAATGCATTGGCTTTGGCCAATGTACAGACTACTGTTATAAGTGCTAATACTTCTACTGGTAATGCGGCTATTAATTTATCAGGAAAAATAGCGGTCAATGACGATGAAACGGCTATACAGCCTGCGCACTTTAATGGTAGAATTGAAAAGTTATATGTCAACTCATTAGGTGAATCAGTACGTCAAGGACAGGCAGTTGCTCAAATATATTCACCAGAATTAATTGCCGCGCAACAAGAATTAATTACTGCGTATAAATTAAAAGAATCGCAACCACAACTGTACCAAGCAGTGTATGCTAAATTTAAAAATTGGAAGATACACGGGCCTCAATTAGATAAGGTATTGGAAACAGGAAACGTAAAAAGCAGTTTTACCATTTATTCTCATGTCTCTGGGGTTGTAACTGAAATATTGGTAAATGAAGGTGCGCATATAACGGACGGAAAGTCCATTTTTAAAGTTTCTAATTTGAGTACCGTATGGGCCAATTTTGATGTGTATGAAAATCAAATTTCATTATTTAAAAAAGGACAGAAAATTAACATAGTCTCAAATGCTTATCCCGATAAAACTTTTGCGGCGAAAGTATCGTATATAGACCCCATATTGAATTCACAAACCAGAACAGTGGTGTTAAGAGCGGTATTAAATAATGCAAAAGGACTTTTTAAACCAGGAATGTTTGTGGAAGGAGCGATAGAGACAGCTAAAAACACTGATGAAAAGGAACTTGTAACTATTCCGGCTACAGCCGTATTGTGGACAGGGAAACGCTCTGTAGTGTATATAAAGCCAAAATCGGATGCGTCTATTTTTGAAATGAGAGAAATCTCGTTAGGAAACAAAATAGGTGCTAATTATGAAGTGTTAAGTGGTTTGAGTAATCAAGAGGAAATCGTTACTAATGGTGCGTTTACCGTTGATGCCGCCGCTCAATTACAAGGTAAAAAATCAATGATGAATAAAGACGGAGGTAAAACAACCACCGGTCATGAGGGGCATTTAGGAATGAATGCTTCAGAAGGAAGTACGACAAAGCCAGAAAGAATCGTAGTGTCTTCAGTTTTTCAAACACAACTAAATACTGTTTTTGATGCTTATATACAGTTAAAGGATGCCTTAATTGATGAAAAAAAGGATGCAGCGACGCAAAATGGTACGCTTATTTTAAAGGCACTGGATCAAGTAGACATGACGTTGTTGACTGACGCTGGGGCACATAACGAATGGATGAAATTGCTAGGTGAGATTGGAATGTATACGAAATCGATCGTAAATGCAAGTACTATTAAAGAGCAACGAAACCATTTTTCTGGTTTGTCTTTAAGTATTAAGAACGCTGTTCAGATATTTGGTATTAATAAAAAAGTGTATAGTCATTTTTGTCCTATGGTTGCCGACAATACAGGGGCTTTTTGGTTAAGTAATGAGGATAATGTATTAAACCCTTATTTTGGACAGGAAATGTTAACTTGCGGCGAAGTAAAAGAAGTAATTAAATAGAAGTATAATAATTAAATAGAAATCAATGAAAAAAGTAATTTTAAGTGCACTTGTAGTAGTTTTAATGGTAGTTGCCAGTTGTAAAAACGAAACAAAAAAAGAACAAGAAGAAGTTAAAACGGAGGAAGTAAATGAAATCGCTGATAACACCTTATATCAATGTCCGATGGATTGCGAAAAAGGAAAAAGCTATACCGAAGCAGGGAATTGTCCTGTTTGTAATATGGCTTTAAAGGCGAAGAAAGTGGATATGGATGCTGATGCGAATCATGAAGGTCACGATGGTGAAGATCATGGGAATGAGGAGTCGAATTAGCATAATTAAAAAGACTAATACGCATAAAAAAACCACAGTTTTAAAACTGTGGTTTTTTTTATTTAAGAGTCGAGATTCTCGACTTACATCATGCCTGGCATTCCACCACCCATTGGAGGCATTCCGCCACCAGCAGGAGCATCTTCTTTAACATCTACTAATGCACATTCGGTTGTTAGAATCATACCCGCAACAGAAGCAGCATTTTCTAAAGCAATACGTGTTACTTTGGTTGGATCAATAATCCCAGCTTTGAACATATTTACATATTCGTCAGTCTTAGCATTGAAACCGAAGTCTTTTTTACCTTCCATAACTTTAGCAACAACTACTGAGCCTTCACCACCTGCATTTTCTACGATTGTACGCAACGGTGCTTCAATAGCACGAGCTACAATTTGTATGCCTGTAACTTCATCTAAATTATCTGTTGTGATTTTTGAAAGTAGTTCTTTTGCTCTTACTAAAGCAACACCACCACCTGCAACAATACCTTCTTCAACAGCAGCACGTGTAGCATGCAATGCATCATCAACACGATCTTTCTTTTCTTTCATTTCAACTTCAGAGGCAGCACCTACATATAATACAGCAACACCACCAGCTAATTTAGCTAAACGTTCTTGCAATTTTTCTTTGTCGTAATCAGAAGTAGTCGTTTCAATCTGAGCTTTGATTTGATTCACTCTACCAGCGATATTACTTTTATCACCAGCACCATTAACAACCGTTGTATTGTCTTTGTCAATAGTTACTTTTTCTGCAGTACCTAACATGTCAATAGTTGTGTTTTCTAAGGTAAAACCTCTTTCTTCAGCAATTACTGTTCCACCTGTAAGAATTGCAATATCTTCTAGCATCGCTTTACGTCTATCGCCAAAACCAGGAGCTTTAACAGCAGCAATTTTTAAGGCACCGCGTAATTTATTTACCACTAATGTTGCTAAGGCTTCACCTTCAACATCTTCGGCAATAATTAATAAGGGTTTTCCTGTTTGTGCAACCGGCTCTAATACCGGTAATAAATCTTTCATTGATGATATCTTTTTATCATACAATAAGATATATGGATTGTCTAAGTCAGTAATCATCTTTTCAGAATCTGTAACAAAATAAGGAGATAGATATCCTCTGTCAAATTGCATACCTTCAACAATATCTACATAGGTATCTGTTCCTTTTGCCTCTTCTACTGTAATTACTCCTTCTTTTCCCACTTTTGTGAATGCTTGTGCAATTAAATCACCAACACTCTCATCATTATTAGCTGAAATAGAAGCTACTTGTTTTATTTTTTCAATTTTATTACCTACAACCTGTGATTGCTTTTGTAGGTTTTCAACGATGGCTGCAACAGCCTTATCAATTCCTCTTTTTAAATCCATTGGATTTGCACCAGCAGCAACATTTTTTAAACCTTCTTTTACGATAGCTTGTGCCAATACTGTAGCAGTGGTTGTTCCATCTCCGGCTAAATCATTCGTTTTAGAGGCAACTTCTTTTACCATTTGCGCTCCCATATTCTCTAAAGGATCTTCTAATTCTATTTCTTTAGCAACGGTAACACCGTCTTTCGTAATTACCGGTCCACCAAAAGCTTTACCAATTACTACATTACGTCCTTTAGGGCCTAAAGTAACTTTTACTGCATTTGCCAATGCATCAACACCGCGCTTTAAACCATCGCGAGCTTCAATATCAAATTTTATATCTTTTGCCATTTTGTATTTAGTTTTTAGCCGCTAGCTTTTGGCTATTGGCTGCGTTTTTAAAAATTATATCTTTTGGATTAGAGCTAAAAGCACAAGGCTAATAGCAAAGAGCAAAGAGCAAAGAGCAATTTATATAATTGCTAGTATATCACTTTCTCTCATGATTAAATAATCACTTCCTTCAAGTTTTAGTTCTGTCCCTGCATATTTTCCGTAAAGTACCGTATCTCCAACTTTTACTGTTGTTGGTTCATCTTTGGTACCTTTACCTACAGCGACAACTTTACCTTGTTGAGGTTTTTCTTTTGCAGAATCTGGAATATAAATTCCTGAAGCAGTTTGTGTTTCAGAAGCTTTTGCTTCAATAACAACTCTATCTGCTAAAGGCTTGATATTTAGTTTACTCATTTTTTTATTGATTTAAGTTATTGTTCTTCGCATAATACTAGGCGAAAAGTATGCCAAGTAATAAAAAGTGACATTTTGTAATTGATCTAAAATAAAAAATGCCAACGTGTCATTTCTCGTTGGCATTTTCATTTCAAAATATAAAATATTTGAATTAGTTCGTTGAATCTTGTTGAGAATTATTCTCAGGTTGAACATCGTTTAATGTCGGAATTTCATCACTCACTTCTCTGTTATTAATCGTGTTTTCAATTTGAGATTTCGTATCAACATTATTTCTTGGTATGGCAAAATTTGATAATAAAATCAGTGCAAAAAGCGCTATTGCCAATGTCCATGTACTTCTATCTAAAAAGTTAGTTGTATTTTGAACACCTCCAAGGTTTTGTGTTCCTTGTCCTCCAAATGAAGAAGATAATCCTCCCCCTTTAGGGTTTTGAACCATAATAATTAGTATCAATAATATAGCTACTATAATTATTAAAATTAAAAATGTATAAAACATAATTTAAGAATTGTTTTGTTGTAAAAATTTCACTGCCTTAATTCGGTCTGCAAAGAAACCACTTTTTTCTGGATATTTCAAACTTAAAATTTTAAAAGCTTTAATTGCTTTTTCATATTTTTTTTGTTCTAAATAAACACGTGCCAAAGTCTCTGTCATTAAACTTTCATTTTCTACCGAACTCCCTATTGAAATGTCTGCTTTGTCAGGTGAATTTACCGGCTTTATTTTTGGTTTATTAGCAATAAATTTATCTATTAAATCAAAATTTTCACTCGTTTGATTAGGGGTTTTCTTGCCAGTTGATTCGTCGCGTTGAATAGGTTGGAAAGCTGTTAGTTGTAGCCACTGGTTGAATGAATGTTTCTCTGATTTGTCAAACTCAAGAGGTGTGCCAAGTTGCAAACTTTCTAAGATTGGTTTTTTGCTTGTACTTTGTTTTTCAGCATCAACTACAGCGGGTGTTTCAACTACTTCTAAGTCGATTACTTCAGCATTCTTGATAACAAGTGCATCGTCTTTAGTTTTTTTAGCAATATCTAAGGTGTCTTCTGTGATGAAGTCAAACAGTATGGTTCTATTCGTTGTATAAGCTGCTGTTTTTTTTAAGGCATCATTGTATTTGAAGCTATGCTGTTTTTTTAAGCTTTTTAATTGTAAAACATGGGCAGCTTGAAAATAAGGATAGGTTTCAACAATAGCTTCAATAGCATTGAATTGTACATCATTAATAGTACACGGTTCTTTTAATAAATTTGTGAAATCTAACTTATTCATATTACCATTTGGCTACTGAGGCATTAAATATATCTTGTGTTACCCTTTCAAAAATTTCGGTGAGCGCATCTTCTAATACAGTTCCTGTTAAAGGTTCATTAGCTCCATAATCTGAAAAGAATGAAAACGATTTTTCAAAATCATCCTCAGGAACTAATTTATTGTAATAGCGAACACGAACACCAATTGTCAGCCTGTTTTGTGCTGCGGTTTGTTCGGCAGTGGCGCTAATAGGAATGGTGCGGTATTCAATAATTTCACCTTCAAAATGTAAATCACCACCACTATTTGTTAATTTTAAATTGGTTTGGCGTTGAAATAAGTCCTGTAATGCAACCGTAAATTTTTGACTCACTGTAGGTTCTACCAATGTTGCATTATTGGGAAAAAAGTCTATTTGTATTGTTTCTGCATCGCCAGTACTTCCTCCAGTAAATGAATAGACACCACAACTTACACTAGTAAGTACGATTAAAAGGAGTAATAAATGGCGTATTCTTTTCATTAAAATGACTTTTTATATTTGATGAACCAACAAATAAACGATTAAACAAGTGAAATTACAAATCGAATTGTTTTATTTTTCGATACAGCGTTCTTTCTGAAATTCCCAATTCTTTAGCCGCTAATTTTCGTTTATTCTTATTGCGTTCTAAAGCTCTTTTTATCATTTCAAATTCTTTTTCTTGTAATGATAAGGTTTCTTCTACAGTTTCAGCGTCGTGATAATTATCTTCCTGTTCTTCTTGTTCTTCTTCTTCAGATTGGTAAATTTCTTTTTTACGCGCTGGAATTATTTCTACTAAATTTTCATCCACATCATCTTCGTCACCATATATTTTCTGAATCAATCGTTGATTGTTTTCTTTTACTTTAATTCCGTTGCCATTTTCCATCAATTCTAAAGTTAATTTCTTCAGATCGGTGATGTCATTGCGCATGTCAAATAATACCTTGTAAAGTATTTCGCGTTCATTGGCAAAATCACTAGGATCAGTACCGTTTTTAATAAGTGCTGGTAAATTACCGATATGTTCTGGTAAATAGTGTTTAAGTGTTTGCGATGTTATACTTCTATTTTGTTCTATTACAGAAATTTGCTCGGTAATATTTCGCAATTGGCGAATATTTCCGCGCCAGCCATAATTTAATAATAAAGGAATGGCATCATGCTCTAATCTGATGGTTGGCATATTGTATTTTTGAGCAAAATCTGATGCAAATTTTCTAAAAATTAAGTGAATATCTTCTTTGCGTTTCCGTAAGGGAGGTAGGTTTATTTCAACCGTACTCAAACGGTAATATAGATCTTCTCTAAATTTTCCTTTTTGGATGGCTTCTTGCATATTCATATTAGTAGCAGCCACAATACGAACATTCGTTTTTTGTGATTTTGATGAGCCCACTTTAATAAATTCACCATTTTCTAAGACACGTAATAGGCGTACTTGAGTGGTTAACGGTAATTCACCAACTTCATCTAAAAAAATGGTTCCACCATCGGCTACTTCAAAATAACCACTTCTGGTTTGTGTGGCCCCAGTAAACGCCCCTTTTTCATGCCCAAATAATTCACTATCAATCGTTCCTTCTGGTATTGCTCCACAGTTTACAGCTATGTATTTTGAATGTTTTCTATGTGAAAGTTGATGTATTATTTTAGGAATACTTTCTTTACCAACACCACTTTCACCAGTAACCAACACGGTAATATCTGTTGGAGCAACGCGAATCGCTTTTTCAAGAGAGCGATTTAAAGTTGTGTCATTACCAATAATACTAAAGCGTTGTTTTATTGCTTGTAAATTTTCCATAGTTGAAACCGTCAAGACGGTATTTTATGCTAAAGCTCCTCATTGATAGGAGCGATATTGTTAATTATTATCTGATAAGCCTACTGCTGTACCAATTAATGTTGCCGATGTACAATCTGTTACTTTTACATTTACAAAATCTCCTAGTTTGTAGTTTTCTTTAGGGAAAACAATGACGGTATTTTGCGTGTTTCTTCCTTTCCAGTGTGCATCCGATTTTTTTGAAGTCCCTTCAATAAGTACTTCTTCAACCTTACCAACATGTTGCTTAGTGCGATGATGTGAATGGGTTAATTGTAGTGCAATGATTTCAGCCAACCGTCTTTTTTTTGTGGCTAGAGGAATGTCATCTTCAAACTTTTTGGCAGCCAATGTTCCCGGACGTTCAGAATAGGCAAACATAAATCCGAAATCATATTTTACATATTCCATTAACGATAAGGTATCTTGATGATCTTCTTCTGTTTCACCGCAAAAACCTGAAATCATATCTTGACTTAAGGCCATTTCTGGAACAATTTTATAGATATTATCTACTAATTTCATGTATTCCTCACGCGTGTGCTGACGGTTCATTCTTTCCAAAATACGTGTGCTACCAGATTGTACAGGTAGGTGAACATATTTACAAATATTTTTATGCTTTGCGATAGTATGGATCACATCTAAACTCATGTCTTGAGGGTTTGATGTAGAAAAGCGAAATCGAATTTTAGGAAATTCGGTCGCTGCCATATCTAATAACTGCGCAAAATCAACGGCAGTGGCTTTTGCGATATCCGAAGCTTTTTTATAGTCTTTTTTCAAACCGCCGCCGTACCATAAATAACTATCAACATTTTGACCCAGTAAGGTAATTTCTTTGAAGTTTTTAGCTTGCATTTCTCTAATTTCTTCTAAAATACTTTTGGGGTCTCTACTGCGTTCTCTACCTCTGGTAAACGGAACCACACAAAAAGTACACATATTATCACAACCTCGTGTAATGGATACAAATGCAGAAACACCATTAGAGTTTAAACGTACAGGTGAAACGTCTCCATAGGTTTCGTCTTTAGACAATAATACATTTACCGCATCTCTTCCTTCTTCAACTTCCCTTACTAAATTGGGTAAGTCTCTATAAGCATCTGGCCCTACTACTAAATCAACAATTTTTTCCTCCTCCAGAAATTTAGATTTTAAACGCTCAGCCATACATCCCAATACACCAACTTTCATCGAAGGATTGATTTTTTTGACTTTATTATAATATTGTAAACGCTTGCGAACTGTTTGTTCGGCTTTATCTCTTATAGAACAGGTATTCATTAGAACCAGATCGGCTTCATCCAATTGTTGTGTTGTGTTAAAGCCTTCTTTTGCTAGGATAGCTGCAACTATTTCGCTATCATTTAAATTCATTTGACAACCGTAGCTTTCAATAAATAATTTTTTATTGTTACTTGATATTTGCTCAGTAAGCAAGCTCTGACCTTGCTTTTTTTCTTCTATAACTTTTTCTGTGCTCATGTATTTAAATTGAGGTGCAAATATACAACCAAAATCCATATAATATGACAAAATGACAGCGTAAAATTTTGTTAAATAATGGAGGTGTCTAAGGAAAAAAGAGGACTTAAAATTTGGAATAAAAAAATTCTACATACTTTTGCATTCTTAAAATAGTTATCATTGCTAAAGTATTAGCACTATCATTATAACATATCAATAGGATTAAATGGCAAAGAATTTAGTAATAGTAGAGTCCCCTGCAAAAGCAAAAACCATCGAGAAATTTTTAGGCTCGGATTTTCAAGTAGAGTCCAGTTATGGTCATATTGCTGATTTACCTTCTAAAGAATTAGGAGTAGATGTTGAAGGCGATTTTAAGCCAAAATACGAGGTCTCTAAAGATAAAAAGGCCATTGTAAAAAAGCTAAAGGAATTGTCTAAAAAGGCAGAAATGGTATGGTTAGCAAGTGATGAAGATAGAGAAGGAGAGGCTATTGCTTGGCATTTGGCGGAGACATTAAAATTAGATAAAGAGAAAACAAAACGAATTGTTTTTCATGAAATTACAAAATCGGCAATTCAAAAAGCTGTTGAGAATCCCAGAAGTATTGATTATGACCTGGTAGATGCGCAACAAGCACGAAGAATATTAGATAGAATTGTTGGGTATGAATTATCTCCGGTATTATGGAGAAAAGTAAAAGGAGGTTTGTCTGCAGGTAGAGTTCAATCAGTTTCTGTACGTTTAATTGTAGAGCGTGAACGTGAAATTGAAAACTTTAACCCAGAAGCTTCTTATAGAATAGATGCTGAATTCTCAAATGAAGCGGGTCAATCTTTTAAAGCCAAATTACCTAAAACATTTGCCACGAAAGAAGCAGCTTTACAGTTTTTAGAAAGCAATGCTTCGGCAAACTTTAAAGTAGCCGATTTGGAGAAAAAACCAGCTAAAAAATCACCAGCAGCACCCTTTACAACGTCAACTTTACAACAAGAAGCATCTCGAAAATTGTATTTTTCGGTGAGCAAAACTATGACCATGGCGCAGCGTTTATATGAAGCGGGGTTAATTACTTATATGAGAACAGATAGTGTGAATTTATCTGATGAAGCTAGAAAAGGAGCAGAAGAGTCAATCACAGCTTCATTTGGTGCCGCTTACAGCAAACCAAGAAATTATAAAGGAAAATCAAAAGGTGCTCAAGAGGCGCATGAGGCTATACGACCAACGAATTTTGCAACACATTCTGTAAATATTGATAGAGATCAAGCGCGTTTATATGATTTAATTTGGAAAAGAGCCATAGCTTCACAAATGGCAGAGGCTAAGTTAGAGCGAACGAATGTTAAGATAACTACTCCGTCTCATAATGAAACATTTACTGCGAATGGAGAAGTGATTAAATTTGATGGATTTTTAAAAGTATACCTAGAAGGTAATGATGATGAAGATTCCGAACAAGAAGGAATGTTACCCGCTTTAAAAATAAATGAAACCCTTTTAAATAATTATATCACCGGTACCGAACGCTATACGCGCGCACCTTATAGATATACAGAAGCTTCCTTGGTTAAGAAATTAGAAGAGTTGGGTATTGGTAGACCATCAACGTATGCACCTACAATTTCTACAATTCAAAACAGAAAGTATGTAGAAAAAGGAGCGATTGACGGAGTAGAAAGAAATTATACACAGCTTACCTTAAAGAAAGGAGTAGTAAAAGATAAAATGCTTACAGAAAAAGTGGGTTCTGATAAAGGGAAATTGGTTCCAACAGATATCGGAATGATTGTAACCGACTTTTTGGTTACTCATTTTGAGCATATTTTAGATTATAACTTTACGGCTAAAGTTGAGAATCAATTTGATGCTATAGCGGAAGGTAAAAAAGATTGGACAAAAATGATGAAGTCTTTTTATAAAGATTTTCATCCCCAAGTTGAAGATGTTCAAGAAAATGCAGAAAGAGAATCTGGTGAACGTATTTTAGGTAAAGACCCTGAAACAGGTAAACAAGTAAGTGTTCGTTTAGGTAAGTTTGGACCTATGGTACAAATAGGAACAGTAGATGATGAAGAAAAACCACAGTTTGCAAGTTTGTCTCCAGATCAACAATTAAATACCATTACCTATGAAGAGGCAATGGATTTATTTCAATTACCAAAAGATTTAGGTGTTTATGAAGGAGAAGAAGTACAGGTTAACAATGGTCGTTTTGGACCCTATGTGAAATTTGGAAAAGCCTTTGTCTCGTTGCCAAAAGGTGTTGATCCGTTAAGTGTGGCTTTAGAAGATGCTATAGAACTCATTAAAGAAAAGCAAAAAGCAGACGCACCTATATATATGTATGACGATTTACCAGTACAAAAAGGTAAAGGCCGATTTGGACCATTTATAAAATGGAACAATATGTTTATCAATGTGAATAAAAAATATGATTGGGACAATCTATCAGATGCTGATATTATTGAATTGATTGAAGATAAAGTTCAAAAAGAGAAAGACAAATTAATTCACCACTGGGAAAAAGAAGGAATTCGAGTAGAAAAAGCAAGATGGGGAAGACATCATATTATTAAAGGCAAAACAAAAATTGAATTGGCTAAAACAATAGATGTTTCGAAATTTACGCTGGAAGAAGTGCAAGCGCTGATTGAGGAAAATGCTCCAAAGAAAAAGGCAGCAAAAAAGAAGCCTACAAAGAAGAAATAATTTTATATTTAATAATTATTATAGGATCACTAATTCATGAGTTTTGAAATCTTATTGCCAGTTGATGAAGCTATTGTAGCACATACTACTTTATTGTCTGAACAGTCGTTAGGTAGAAATATAAAGATCCACTCAAAACAAAATGGGCTTCCAGAAATAGAAGGATGCCAGTTGGCCATTATCGGGGTTTTAGAAGACCGAAGAACGGTTGATAATTTAGGATCGGGTACCAACCTGTCTTACATTCGAAAAAATCTATATCAATTATTTCCTGGAAACTGGTTTACATCAATAGTTGATTTAGGAAATATTCCACAAGGTAATGAAGTTGAAGATACTTATTTTGTCCTCAAAGAAATTTTAGCCACACTTATAAAACAAAATATTGTACCTATTATATTAGGGGGCGGTCAAGATTTGACCTATGCCAATTATCGTGCTTATGATGTTCTAGAGCAAACGGTGAATTTAACTGTTGTAGATAATAAATTTGATTTGGGTAATTTAGAAGAGGAGATTTCTTCTGAATCATACCTAAGTAAGATTGTTATGGAAAAACCCAACAATCTTTTTAATTTTAGCAATATAGGCTATCAAACTTTTTTCAACTCTCAAGAAGAAATTGATTTATTGGCAAAACTTCATTTTGATGCCTATAGACTTGGCGAGATTGCAAGTGATGTAAAAATTGTGGAACCTATACTAAGAGATGCTGATATTGTGAGTATAGATATAGGGGCTATACGAAGAACCGAAGCACCTGCAAATAACAATGCAGTACCTAACGGTTTTTACGGTGAAACGATTTGTGCTATTTCCAGATATGCAGGGATTAGTGATAAAGTTTCATCATTTGGTATTTATGAATACAATGCAAAATATGATGAGCAAGATCAAACCGCTCAATTAATTGCACAAATGATATGGTATTTTATAGAAGGCTATAATTTTAGAACCAATGAATATCCGTTTACTTCAAAGACGGATTATATAAAATATATAGTTCCTGTAGAAGATACGACTATAAATTTCTTCAAGAGTAATAAAAGTGATCGTTGGTGGATGGAAGTAGAACACACCAATACTAAAACTACAAAGCGTACGTTAATACCTTGTACGTACCAAGATTATTTAAGAGCTGGTAACCAAGTTATTCCAGAAAGATGGTGGAAAACTTTTAGAAAATTAAACTAGTCATACACTAAAGATAATTTTTTCACGTTCTTAAAGTGATCTCCGTTGAAAAGGATAAATTTTCACGGGCGAATAATCAAAAAAATCAATAGTATTCCTCCCTTTACGGAGAATGTAAATTTTTATTTATGAGAAAATTAACCGTATATTTTTTACTAACAGTAGCTGTTATTTTATCTAGTTGTGGTTCTAGTGATAAAGGCGAATTAACTGGTGTAAAATCAAAGAAGAAATTTTTCCCTGAGAAACCATTAGGAATGACATTAATTCCAGGTGGTGCTTTTACAATGGGTAAAGTTGACGAAGATGTGGCTGGAGCGTTAAACACCCCATCTCGAACTGTAACAGTAAGACCATTTTATATGGACGAAACTGAAATTACCAACAGCGAATATAGAGAGTTTGTTGTGCGAGTTAGAGATTCAATTGTAAGAACACAATTGGCCTTATTAGCTGAAGAACAAGGTTTTGGTGCTGAAAGTGCCGATCTAGGTGGCGGAGGAGCTCCTCAACAAGATGGTGGAAATAGCGATGGAATTCAAAAGTATAAATTTGCTGAACCTGATACCACAGCCAACGTCTATTATAAATATATGATGGATAACTATGGTAGTTTGGGAGATTTAAATTCCCCAACAGAAGGAAAAGCATTGAATTGGAAGCCTGAATTAATTTGGAATATTGGAGCTTTTCCAGATCAGTATTATGCTGAAGCGATGGATAGTGTTTATCTTCCTATTAATGAAACTTTTGATGGAAGAAGAATTGTTGATACGAAAAAATTAAAATACTTATACTTTACATTTGATAGAGAAGGTGCTGCTAGAAATAGTGGTAATAGAAAAGATTATGTAAAAAAGAAAGTAGTTGAAATTTATCCTGATACAACGGTATGGGTGAAAGATTTTAATTACTCTTATAATGACCCAATGCACCAAGATTATTTTTGGCATCAAGCATACAATGATTATCCAGTAGTTGGAATATCATGGGAACAAGCACAAGCATTTTGTGATTTTAGAACTCAAAAGAAAAATGGTTTTTTAGCCAATACAAAAGGTGGAGGTAAGGTACCTAGTTTTAGATTACCAACCGAAGCTGAGTGGGAATATGCCGCTAGAGGAGGTCTGGAATATGGAAAATACCCTTGGGGTGGTCCATACACAGTAAGTGATAGAGGTTGTTTCTTAGCAAACTTTAAACCAGAACGTGGAGATTATGCTGCAGATGGCGCTTTGTATACTATGGAAGCTAAATCGTTTACACCAAATGATTACGGACTGTATAACATGTCAGGAAATGTTTCTGAATGGACACATACCTCATACAACCCAGCATCATATTATTTAGGATCAACAATGAACCCTAATGTAGATGATAGCTCAAACAAACGAAAAGTAATTCGTGGTGGATCTTGGAAAGATGTTGCTTATTTCTTAGAAGTAAGTACCCGTGACTATGAATATGGTGACTCGGCAAGAAGTTATATAGGCTTCAGAACAGTTCAAGATTATATGGGAACAAAAATGAAAGAATAACACAATATAAGAATACCATAAATAGCTAAAATTAATTTTTCTTACAACAGGAGGTAGGAATAATTTGAGGATAGTTGTTTAACAAACGAGAATAATAAAAAACCCTAGTAATAATTAATTAACCTAAAAAAAACTTAAAAAATTAGAAATTATGGCAGGATCACTTAGACAAAAGAAATTAATGAATATGGTCTACGGACTTGGAGCTTCAGTAGTATTAATTGGAGCGTTATTCAAAATCTTACACTTTAGTATTGGACCCTTAACAGGAGGATTGATGTTGACAATTGGTCTTTTAACAGAGGCAATTATATTTGCTTTCTCGGCTTTCGAATCTGTTGAAGAAGATTTAGATTGGTCATTGGTTTACCCAGAATTAGCTGGTGGACAAGGATCAGAAAGAGCAGGAGCAAATGGTGAAGGATTATCTGATAAATTAGATGCTATGTTACAAGAAGCACAATTAGACTCTGAAAAAATGGGAAGATTGGCTACGAGTATTGAGAGTTTTGCCGGTGCAGCTGAAAACATTGCTCCAGCAGCAAATTCAGTAACAGCTACCAATAAATATAGCGAACAATTATCATTAGCAGCAACGCAAATGGAATCATTGAATAGCTTATATAAAGTACAGTATGATAGTGCTGAACGTCAAACTCTAATGAGTGACGCAGTAGCTGAAAATACTGAGAAATTAAAAGATCAAATGGAATCTTTAGCTACGAACCTTTCTTCATTGAATGGAGTTTATGGAGGTATGTTATCTGCTATGTCAAGTAGAGCTTAATTAATAGTAACCGAAACTAACCCTAAAACCCCAATTCGAAATGGCAGGAGGCAAATTATCACCAAGGCAGAAAATGATTAACTTGATGTATTTGGTATTTATTGCAATGTTAGCAATGAATATGTCAAAACAAGTATTATCTGCATTTGGTTTCATGAACGAAAAGTTAGCCGATTCAAATATTACGGCAACTCAAAAGAACGGTGCTACCTACGCAAGTTTAGCGCAAAAAGCATCAGAACAGCCGGATAAATATCAGGCACTTAGTAAAGATGCACAGAAAATTCAAGCTTTATCATTAGACTTTAGCTCTCACGTTGAGAAAATGAAAGAAGAGTTAACGAAAGATGTAGAAGATAAATCCAACTATGAATCAATGGATGGTACTGATCAAGGAGATAGTTATTTCTTTAAAGGCGAAGGTAATACGCCAGAGGGAGACGAATTCTTGAATAAATTAAATACTTATAGAACAGAAGTGTCTAAAGTACTTGGTACAAAGTATAAAAGTATTGCTGAAAGTGTAGGCAAGCGTTTTGATACCTCTGATCAAAAGACAGAAGATGGTACACAACCTTGGTTGCGTAATCGTTATGAAGGATTTCCTTTAATAACTACAGTTACCAATCTTTCACAAATTCAAGCTGACATTAAAACTACTGAAGCTGAAATGTTATCAGCGATGGTTCAAGGTCAGTTAGAAAGTGAAGTTTCTATGACTAATTATACTACTATTTTAGTACCTGAGAATTCTGCTACCTTACAAGGTACCAATTTTAAAGGAAAAGTAGTATTGGGTAGGTATGATGCGAGTTTAAAACCATCTAAAGTAATTATTAACGGTAAAGAAATTACCGATATTAAAGATGGTGGAGCAGTTTTAGATTTCCCTGCAGGTAATGTAGGTGAAAATGAAATTGTTGGTAAGTTTGTATTTAAAGAGAATGGAGAAGATGTAGAGATTCCTATTAAATCTAATTATGCCGTTGTTGCAAAACCGAGTTCTGCAGTAATTTCAGCTGATAAAATGAATGTTGTATATCGTGGTGTTCAAAACCCAATTACAATTTCTGTACCTGGAGTGCCAGATAATGCTATTAATGCAAGTGCACCTGGTTTACGTAAAGCTACTGGTTTAGGAAAGTATATGATGAGTCCTGGTAAAGGAAAGGAAGTTAAAATTAATGTAACTGCTAAATTACCAGATGGCACACCTATAACTTCTAATAGTACTTTTAGAATTAAAGATATACCGGCACCCGCTGCTACAGCGAGAGGTCAGTATGGTAGAATTAAAATGCCGAAAACGACAATACAAAAAGTGACTATTGGCGCAGCTTTACCAGATTTCGTATTCGATTTGAATATCAATATTTCAGGATTTAGTGTGAAGGTAGAAGGGTCTCCAACTGTGATTGTAAAAGGATCAAAATTTAATGGCGCAGCTATTAGAGCTTTAGGAAAAGCAAGAAAAGGTGATCAAGTTACAATATTTGATGTGAAAGCATCGTTAGTAGGTAACTCTGGGTATTACTTAAAAGCAGTGAGCCCATTGTTGATAGAAATTCAATAGAATTAATAAAGAATAAATATAAGTATTATGACGAATTGGAAATTTTTAGTTGCAGTGTGTACTGTTGTGTTAACAACAAACGTAATAGGTGCGCAAGCTAACTTGTTAAATGCAAAAATTCCCGAAGAAATCGGAGTTAAAACTGCCGAGCAATTGGCAGCAGATAATGACAAGCCGTTACCTTATGGATATATAGATGATAGAGATATCTTATGGTCTAAAGTAGTGTGGGAGTATATTGACTTGAACGAGAAGATTAACTTGCCATTTTACTACCCAGTAGATACTAATAATATTAGCTCTAACAGAAGATCTTTATACGATACCTTACTAAGAGGAATCAAAAACGGAGAAATTATTGATGTATATGACGACTCTTATTTTGAGAACAAATTAACAATGAAAGACATTAAAGCTAGATTATCACGTATTGATACTAGTGATGCAGGTTTCGAATTGTTAAATGAGGGTTCAGAATTAACGGATGAGTATGTTGATAGAACAGATTTAACTGCGGGTAATATTTCAGGACTTAAAATTAAAGGCGTATGGTACTTTGACAAGAGACAAGGTGAATTGAAATACCGTTTATTAGGTATTGCACCAGTTGCACCAGATGTAAACTTTATGTCTGATGATAGTCAAGAAGCATTAGTTGAATTATTTTGGGTATGGTATCCAGGTGTACGAGAAATTACACATGAGATGAAAGTATTTAACCAAAAGAATTCTGCCTATCCAATTTCGTATGACCATTTATTGAATGCACGTCGTTTTGTGTCGAGTATTTATAGAGAAGAAAATATTTATGGAAACAGAGATGTATCTCAGTATATTAAAGGAAATGCATTGTTTCAAGTTCTTGAAGCTGATCGATTGAAAGAAAGTATCAGAAATAAAGAATTAGATATGTGGAACTACTAGTTTCTAATTAAATTTAAAGTTTTAAAACTCCTGTATTTTACAGGAGTTTTTTTATGGCTATTCGTTTACCTTTGCATTATGCATGTAGACTATATTATTGTTGGTTTCGGTCTCGCCGGAATGGCTTTTGCCAGCGAGTTAGAAACAAATTCAAAATCATTCGTAGTATTTGAAGATCAATCGCAACAATCATCACAAGTTGCTGCTGGTTTTTACAATCCCGTTGTACTCAAACGGTTTACTTCGGTGTGGAATGCAAAAGCACAGTTGGCTATTGCACTGCCTTTTTATCAAAAGTTAGCAACCAAATTTAAAGCCAAATACGATACTAAAATGGATGTACATCGTATATTCACTTCCATAGCAGAACAAAATGATTGGTTTATAGCTAGTGATAAGCCTGCTTTAAGCGATTATATGCATCCAAAAATTATTCAAAACACCAATACAGCAATCAAGGCCCCTTTCGGATTTGGAAAATTGGTGAATACGGGTAAAATTGACACAAAAAAAGTATTAAAGGATTATAAAAAGTACCTAACTGATACAAAACAACTGAGAACTACTACTTTTCAGCATGATGACATAAAATGTACTGCGAATGAAGTGACGTATCAAGAGTTAACAGCTAAATACATCGTTTTTTGTGAGGGTTTTGGTCTGAGACAGAATCCGTTTTTCAATTATTTGCCAATGCAAGAAGCTAAAGGAGAGCTGATTACAATTCATGCTCCTCAATTAAAATTAACTGAAATGCTAAAAGCTGCTGTTTTTGTGTTGCCCTTAGGTGATGACCTTTATAAAGTGGGTGCTACTTTTAACTGGAAAGACAAAACAGCACATCCTACAGAGGTAGCTAAAACAGAATTGCTTGAAAAATTGGATAGTATACTTAGTGTTGCATATACTGTGGTAGATCATGTAGCAGGAATACGGCCTACAACAAAAGATAGACGGCCTTTGGTAGGTGTACATAAAACACACAATCAATTGGCTATTTTAAATGGTTTGGGAACGAGAGGGGTGCTCTTAGCACCAAGTATGGCAAAAGCACTTTATGGGTATTTAGAAAATCAAACAGCGTTGTCAGATGAAGTAAATATTACCCGTTTCGAATAGCAACTCCCCTTTTTATTAATATGTCATTCCGCACTTGATGTGGAATCCATTGTTATTTGAAAATGGATACTGAATCGAGTTGAGTATGATTAAGAATGGGTTTATTTTATTAATTTGTCATTCCGCACTTGATGCGGAATCCATCATTATTTGGAAATGGATGCTGTTTATAAGGTATTTTGTGTTTTTTTGGTGTCCGCGCTTTTAATTTTCTCGTAATTCGAATCGTATTTCACAAAAATATTAATATAGATAAGTCTGGCAAATCGTAGGGTTAGTGGTGTGAATACAACCAAGGCAATGCCAATACCAATAAAAGTTTGTATTAAATCCATCCCTAAAAAGTAAAGCAGTAAAAAAGTAGTGATTGAAAGCCCTACCGTTAATCCATACGAAACATACATGGCTCCATAAAAAAATGAAGGCTCAATTTGGTATTTAAAATTACAATTAGGGCAACGTTCATTTGTTTTTAAGACATTTTTTAAGTGTAAGGGATTGTTATCTTCAAAAAAATTACCCTCATTACACCTAGGGCATTTGTTTTTTAAAATACTGTAAAGTTTGGTTCCTTTTTTAATCATTAAAATGATATTAAAAGCGCTAAGAAAAGTAAATAGTCATAAAGTTTTTTTACTTTCGCACGCGGGTATAAATTAGGGTTTGTAATTGCTTTCAAAGATACACATAATTAAATTTTTTCTACATGTTAAATGCACATAATATAACAGTTTCCTTTGCAGGAGAAGACCTGTTTTCTGGTATTACTTTTAAGCTTGACGCTGGTAATCGCGTTGGTTTGGTTGGTAAAAATGGAGCTGGTAAATCTACCTTACTTAAAATTATTGCGAAAGAGCAAGAATTTGACAAGGGTACAATGGCATTGGAAAAGGATGTTAGAATTGGTTTTCTAAAACAAGATATCGATTTTGTCTTAGGAAGGTCTGTTTTAGAAGAAGCCTATGAAGCATTTACAGAAATTAAAGAAGTAGAGCGAAAACTTGAAGATATCAATGTGCAATTGGTAGAAAGAACCGATTATGAAAGTGAAGCGTATAACCAATTAATTATTGATTTAAATGATTATACCCACCGTTTTGAAGTACTCGGAGGCTATAACTATCAAGGGGATACGGAGAAAATATTACAGGGTCTGGGTTTTAAACGTGAAGATTTTGATAAATTAACCGACACCTTTTCTGGAGGTTGGCGTATGCGTATTGAGTTAGCAAAACTCTTATTGCAAAACAATGATATCTTATTGTTAGATGAGCCTACAAACCATTTAGATATTGAATCTATCATCTGGTTAGAAGAGTTTTTAAAAGGCTATTCAGGTGCCATTGTGTTGGTTTCGCATGATAAGATGTTTTTAGACAATGTGACCAATCGGACTATTGAAATTTCTTTAGGGAGTATTTATGACTATAAATATCCATATTCAAAATATTTAGTGCAACGTACAGAATTGCGTCAAAAGCAAATGCAAGCATTTAAAAACCAAGAGAAAGAAATCAAGCAAACTGAAAAGTTAATTGAGAAATTTAGGGCGAAGGCGAGTAAGGCTACTATGGCACAATCGCTTATGAAGAAGTTAGACAAGGTAGATCGTATTGAAATTGATGCAGAAGATAACTCAGTGATGAAAGTGCGTTTTCCGATGTCAATTCAGCCTGGTAAAGTAGTGGTAGAGACAACAAAAGTGGCGAAGCGCTATGGAGATAACCAAGTGTTGAGCAATGTGAACTTATTGATTGAACGCGGTAGTAAAATTGCATTTGTAGGTCAAAACGGACAGGGTAAAACCACTTTGGCAAAAATGATTGTCAATGAGATTTCTTTTGATGGGGATATTAAATTAGGGCACAATGTACAGATTGGCTATTTTGCTCAAAATCAAGCAGAATACTTGAACGGGAAGAAAACAGTGTTAGAAACCATGGAAGATGCTTCTAATGACGGTAATCGTGTGAAAGTACGTGATATGTTAGGATCCTTTTTATTTGGTGGTGATGACGTAGAAAAGAAGGTAAGTGTGCTCTCAGGAGGTGAACGAAACAGGTTAGCGCTGTGTAAAATGTTATTATCTCCTTTCAATGTATTGGTACTCGATGAGCCTACAAACCATTTAGATATTGCGTCTAAAAATGTGCTAAAACAGGCATTAAAAACCTTTGAAGGGACGTTGATCATTGTTTCGCATGATCGTGACTTTTTACAAGGACTCACCAAAACGGTTTATGAGTTTAAAGATGGCTATATAAAAGAATATTTGGGTGATATTGATTATTATCTAGAAGAGCATAATTTTGAGACTTTACGAGAAGCAGAGAAACGAACGAAAGTAGTTCAAGTTAAAGAAGTAGTTCAAAAAACTTCGTATCAAGATGAAAAAGAAGAGAAAAAGAAGCTCAATAAAATTAGCAAGATAGAATCTGAAATTGCAGCTCTTGAAAAGGAAATAAAAAAGATTGACGCTGATTTATTAGATGGAGCCAAGTACGAAAAATTAACTGCCGTTCCAGACTTTTTTAAAAAATACCAAGCTAAAAAGGATACGATTGATACCTTACTCAAGCAATGGGAAGGTTTGCAAGAGTAAGTAATTAATTACCTTGTTGTGTTTTTGATAATTGTTTTTTTTGCTGTTGTTCTTTTTCAAAGGCTGCTGTTCTTTTTAACTGTTCTTCTAAATCCCATACAAAGTCAAATCTGTCTTTTAGAAATACTGCAATTGAATCGAGTCCGATTTCAGCTCTCCTTTTATCGATATTTACTGGATCAAATACAGGCCAAAGGTTAAAGCCTCTCGTTTCGGGATAATATTTCATTTGCCCGCCATAAATTTGTGGGTCACCTCTTTCTGTTGCAATTCTATCTTCAGCTCTTACCAAAAAACGCGGTTCTAATTTTTTATCTTTTACCGCTTGTTTCATTAATGGCAGGTATTTAATACGTATGTGATTGTCAGCATGTTGAATAACATTACAGATTGTCAAATTACCTTGCTCTCCAATCATTTCTTTTGTTGGCCATCCGTAGTTGTCAAGAATTGATGTTACTTTTTGTTCGTTAATTATATGGTTCTTCTCATAGCGTTCTTGTTGCTCTTGAACAGCCTTTGATTCGGCTCCATAAATTAGCATCAATGAATCTCTCATGGTTATGGGGCGTTGTTCAGTAATCCAAATAGTATCTAATATCGCAATTAAATCTTCAGGTGCTTGAATGACTGTTTGAGTTTCTTTGGTTTTGTTCTTATTAGAACATGCCATTATTAACAATAAAGTACCTAGTAGTATAATTCTCATTCTTTAGTTCTGATTGGATTGTGTCTGATCATAAACAGCACCAAGGGTTTATGTATTCTTAGTTATAGCAATACGTGGTGCATTCTTACTTTGACACGAAGTTAATTAATTCACCGGATATTCCGTTAAGGGAATAGAATTGCAACAAATTAGTGCTTTTGATTCAAATATTTTAATCCTTCATACAACGCGATTAATGGAACAGAGCGATGATTTTCGTTTTCAAAATAGGCTATTTCGACATTTGGTTTTTCAGCTGATCTCTTTGTCAATAAGGTATAAAGTGCGTCGTGCCTTTTCTTATTCCTTTCGTAATTAGCGGCTCCTTGATTTGCAGTAGCGATATATAGTTTTTTATTTAATGAAATTGAGGAGATTGAATCAACTTTGTTTTTCATCATTTCTTCATCCCACCAGATACTTGGATCTATTGCGAGATACGCATCAAATAAGCTGTGTTTATCCAGATAAGAATTTATGGTGAGAAGGCCTCCTAAAGAATGGCCAACCAGGGTTCTAATGGGTGCTGTTCTATACTTTTTATCGATGAATGGTATTAATTCGGTTTCTATAAAATTTAAAAAATTGCGTCCTCCTCCCATCGTATTGGGGCGTTTGGTCTTTATTTTTGTAACCGTAAAATCGCGTTCGCGATCAGTATTTTCAATAGCGATGATAATTGTTTCAGGCATAAAATGATTTCTATTTCTATTAGAACTCATAAAATGTACGATTCCAGCCGCTGTTTTAAAGTGTGTGTCTCCATCCAATAGTATCATAATTGGGTATTTTTTTGCTACTGTAGCTGAATCAAAGTATGAATCAGGAAGGTTAATCAATAGCGTTCTTTCTTCGTCTAAAATATTCGATTGAAAACGAAGCTCACTAACTGTGTTATTTTGTCCGAATGAAGTTTGTACCGCAAAAATGAGTACATAAAATAGCGCAATTATTATATTTTTCATGGTTTAATGCATTTGGTTTCAAGAAGCGCTTTCATTGAAAGCACTTCACTTTCTAATGATTTAAGGTGCTCCAGATTTCTTGAATTGGAGCCTATATAAGCAAGGGCATCATTCATGTGGTTGCGCGTAACTTCTTTATTTCTCACAAATAATTTTTTTAATTTTTCAACCGAAACTAAGGTTGAATCAAAACCGTTTTGACTTTCAATAAGATAGATCCAGCCATTATTTATTTTGTCTGTTTTGTCTTTAAATCGAGTTGTTATTGAAATAGCATTACTATTAATAATATTTAATAAACCCTGTGTATTTGCATAGTATTTTGTTAACTGATTTTTAATTTTTTTATCAGTAATAAGTCTTAAGTTACCACTAGACTTTAAATCTTCAAAAGCGTTTATATTTGGCGTAATAATGGCATCTGTTTTAGAAACAGCACCTTTTGTATGTTCTAATATTTTTGCATAATCACTATTTTCGCTTTGTAGTAAGCCTAACATTTTATTGGCGTGATGAAGACGCTCTTGGGTATTTTTTACTTGTTCATGGAGCTGAATAAGATCTTGATTGATGTCTTCTAAAAATTGACAGTAGTAATCCTCTTCTAAAATACGATCTAAACGTTGTTGGTTCCAGTTATTAATCTGCAAAGCGATTAGAATTCCAATAACTACGAGTGCTATTTCACCGATAGCATATTTTAAATACTTTCCAGTTTTATTTTTTTCCATGAGGTCTTTTCTAATATGTCTAAAAAATTTAATCATAATCTAATTTAAACATTTAATACAATCGCGAGCGGCTATCTCAACCAAAGGTCTACAAGATTTTTGATTTTACTTCACAAAATTTAGTTTTGAGACTATCATTTGTTCAAACTATATTTCTTCTAAAATAGATTTTCCACTCGATTTGTCGCCCGAAGTCCATTTCCACTTTTCATAAAGTCTTATTTTTCCATCTTTGGTCAATTCAGGTTTTGAATGACAAATGCCTGTCATTAATTCTCCTTTTTGGTTAACTTGGTGATAGCGCATTTCAATATTCCCATTTTTGTCAACCAATCCGATTAAATGTCCTTCTACTATTTGGCCGCCTTTATATTCGGATGTCAGAATAGTGCCATTTTGCTTATACTCAAATATGGTTTCTTCTGAGGTTTCGCCATTTTCGGAACTTTGAACGGATCTAAACTTTTTGTTGTTATAATTCATTTAGTTTTTTGTTTCCGATAAGATTAAATTTATTCCGTTTTTTGAATTCTCAAATTTTAACTGGTTGCCATCAGCTCAGTATAAACAATGATTTTGTAGTGGTTCAAACCTTTGTAAGCCTTTCTGTAATCGAAAGAATCTTATCATAAATTATTGATAATGATATGCTTGTGTCTTTTTCTACAGTTATAAATCGGCTGTATTCAATTTAATAATCAATCGCATACTTTTAACCTTTTTAACGCGATCATTTAGTAACTCTAATTCATTCAAATTCTCTTTCGGAATCATATTTTTTAAAATTTTATAATTTGATTGTAATATAAGTTGCGTATCCTTACTTTTTTTTAGTTCAAAAAAATATTCACCGAAATCATTTTTAAAATCGACCTTCCCATTATCAAGACCTAAGACTTCAATGCTACAAGGGAAATTTAAATAAAACATAAAGTGGTCAGAATAACTATAATCAAGATAATAATTTAATTCGGTCGTATCAATATTGGTTTCCAACTGATTATGTTGAACCAATTTATCAATAGAAACACTTACCAGGCTATCGTTTATAAATGTGACGGCATTATTTAAGGTGCCTTCAGCATTCATTATATAAACAAATGGTTTATTACTAATTTGTTGTCTACTTGTAACCGTATCAATCTGCATACTGTTGTCACTACCTTCAAACTCTGATAAAGCATCGTAAAAGTTACTCGCCTCTTCATTTTGATTTAGCATATCAAAAAAACTTCGCAATTCTGTAGATAAACCCCCAGAAACATTGAACCTATATTTAAAAGTAGTTTTCTTTTTTTCAATATCAACTTTACTAGAAATCGTTTGATTTATATAATTCAAGTTCGAAGTCATTCCAGGTAAATTAATTACTGCAATAGATACAGAATCTACCTTTGCTAGTTGTAGATTTCTATCTATGAAATTGTTTTTTTTCTTCTTTTTGTCTTTTGAATGTGGTTTAACCAAAACAGCCTTAGTACTGTATAATGATGTTGGAATTTCATCAAATTGATACATATAAAAGTCTTCATGTGGATATAAAAATTGCACTGAACCTTTTTCATTTTCAACCGCGAAAAATATGTGGTCAAATTCACCTTTTCTAATATATTCAGTATCGATGGTGCCAGATCGTTTATTTCTGCCAAATACAGCCCAATATTCAATTTCTAAATCTTCCAATAGTTGCCTATAAAATCTTCGGATACTAAACGCGTCAAATCTTTTTTCCTTCAAGAAAAAACCACTAGACTTTATAAGCTCACTTTCTTGAACTGGCAACATTTTAAAATTGTCTAATACTTCTTTATGCAATAAGTTAAATTGATAGTACTTAGAGCTGTCTTTTGCGTTTCCAATTACTCTGCGTTTCCATCTTTTATAATAAGATGACTTATCATAGTCTAGGGCCATTGGTTGTGTAAGAAAATTAAATTCTTCATTGTAAACATCGCGCCATGTTCTTAATTCACTGTCTTTATTTTCTAAAGAGTAGTACAAATATGGTTTTTCACAAGGCAAACAACTATGCTCATTTTCTATAAGACCTTTTACTTTATCCATTGAAAATTGTAAATATACCAGGGTGTCATTCGCAATAATCCCTGGCTTAGGAAAATCATTATATGTTTTGTATCGTACCGTTAATTCTGGACCAGTTTTTATAGTGTATTGTGAATTTATACTCGGTAAATTTGAATATAAATTTACATAACTCCTTAAATTAGATGCTTTCAAACGCTCATAATAAACGTAGTTTGTTTCAATAGTATCTCCTGGTTCTACTGCCGGAATAGGATAATTAATAACTCCTAATTCCTCACCTTTAGAATTTCGATTAAATACCAAACTAGAATCTAGTTCAACGATGGAGCCGTCGGCTTTTAGGGTTCTAATTTTAATGCTTTCTAAATTGTTACTCTCCAACTCATCCAAAGTCAAAAAAGCATGCTTCTCAACACCCCTAGGAGTGTTTACCACTAATTTACTATTTACCGAAACATACTTTTTATAGCTTCCCCAATTTTTTTCATATGTAACATCTCGATACGAATGTGTATAATAGGCATCTGAATTTTTACAAAGCGTCAAAAATGGATCTTCTGTTTTTTCGTTAACAGTAGCTTTAAAACTAAAAAAAAGCCCACCTATGATGATAATCGAAAGGCTAGCTCTTCTGTGTTTTGAGAACAATTGGTTCATTAATTATTTTTTTAAATGAATTCAAAATTTCATTTGTTTTACTAATATTTTCCTTTTCTATAAATATATGGTCAAAAATAAAATCATAACTACATTCAATTTCCATGTTAGATATCGCTTTTAAGGTTACATTTAACGATATTCCCTCACCTTTATAGGTATGTTCAATAGACTTAAAAATTTCAATGGGCTCGTCTAATTTTATCTTTGCACGTACTTTTTTGTAATAGGGGTTATTTAAATATGTGCCCTCTATTAATGTTTCTCTACGCTCTGTTTCTATAAGCCTTGGTAAAAAGTCAATAAATAAATATTTATTTTTGCCATCATTAAAAGTTTTGCCATTGATAGAAATATTTCCTTGAAAATGAAGCTGATTTGAATCATTTGTTACCGTTAAATTTGAAATTGATTGGTTTCCAAAAACCTCATCGTAAAATATCTTTGCAAAATCAGCAAATTCTTTTTCACCTTCACTCTTTATGGAACGTCGTAAATAATTACCTGAGATTCCCTTGTAGTTGATATCAAACTCTCCTTTTATGAGCATATCATTGGTATCTATTTTTAAGTTCAATTCATAGTAAATTTCATTTTGTTGGGGACTGAACCCATTTACTTTGTAAAACGAACCACCTTTATCATTTACGATTAAAATAGTACGATCTTGTAAGCTTTGTACAGGTGTTCCTTCCATATGAATAGGGTCAGTAGGGTCTAGTAATATGGTTTCACCATTTATATATGCAATACTAATAACATGATTGGCAGAACTTAATGATGGAAAATCACAGTCACTAATATGGTCAAAAGTTGCAGCTAATGCAATATCACTCTCAATACCTTTATATTTTAATGCTTCCGATAGAAAATTTGAAAGATCTTTACAATCACCTTGTTTGTTTAAATAGACTTCATTAGCATGTGAAGGGATAAAAGCGCCCATACCAATTTCTATTGCAACATATTTAAAATTACTTTTCACATAGCTAAAAATAATATTTACAAGTTGCAACGGGTCAGTAACATTAACTGTTAATTCATCAATTTTTTGTTTGATTGAAGCATTTAATCCCATTTTTGGAGTTAGATGCTTCAAATACCAATCGTTCATATATTTGGTGGGTTGATTTTTATATGAACTTGGCATAACTAGTGTTCGCATAAATGGAACTTTCATGTTCTTGTAAATTCCAAAATATTGCAGTGGGTCTGGCGTTACTTTCTTTGGAGATACTTTTATTTTCCAGATGGAATTGGCTTCCGTTTTAGTAGAATCTATCGAATAAAAGGATAAAGAATCTTTATAAATTGTATTATGTACTAATTCAAAGCTCTTTGGGACTTTTATTTCATAATTTAATGTATCTATTTCATTATAGGAAAAGAATTGTAAACTTGAGAAATACATCAATTCTTTACAAGATACTGAATATGATAACTGTACTTCCATATCCGCTGGAATCACAACAGATTTAATCTTTTTGCTGGTTATATAATCTAGCTTAACATCTTCTTCGTATATTTTTTTTATTGGTAATTGTTTTAGGCGTTTCCCTTTCTTGGCAGCAAGATGAATATCTGATACTCGCTCTATTTCAGTGTCATAGAAAATTGGAAAAAGGCGCGGTTCATCACTCTTTTTAAATAGAATAGTGATTTCATTTACAAAAGAAGAATCCTCTTGAATTCTAATTTTTTCCAATTTCGATTTTAATTGAATATTTTGAGTATATCCTTTTACATTGTAAAAAACTAAAAACAGAAAAATTAATGCGTTAATGAAACTTTTCATAAAAGAGATAAGCAATTTAGCGAGATCATTTAATATACTGCAATATATGATTTCAATTTGAATTTAATAAATAGCTAAGAACAAAATGTAATTTTCAAGATGTTACATTTTCTTAATTAAAACTTCCCAATTAATAATCTCAGTAGCTACAGGCCCTTTTGACCATTGTTTTGCTCAATTTTTCAACTTCCCAATACGTTGTATTTGCTGAACAGAAAGTGCGCTTAATTTGAGGTTGTTGCGGAATTACTACAAAAAAACCAAGCGTTGGTTTAAATATAGGGAATTTTGGGAAATTTCACTGCAATGGGTGTTCAACTATCCAAATAATTACTTACAAGTTGTGTTGTTAAAATAAAGATAACATAGGCTATTAAACTCCAAGAGGAGTTAAACTTCAGCCGTATAAAAGCAAAGGATATACCCACTATAATTATGGGGATAATATTAAAAAAAAGCAAATCATAATCATGATATGAATCACGGGTAAACATTGAAATATGAAAGGCGCATAAAGCTGCTAATGATAAAACGAAATTAATAACTCTAATAAATTGTGATGTATACTTGAGTTTATAGAGTGTTATTAAGAAGATTCCATAAAGAGCAAATATATATAATGAATTGTCTTCATTAAGAAACGCATGGCCGCTTAAAATAAATAAAAGCGGCAGGGATAGTATTAAATGTTCTCCTGTAATTTTTAGTGATTTTCTAAATGCCAATTCTTCAAAAACTAGGTATAGCAATATGTTTGGTAAAAAGCCATTATGATATTTAAAATTTGCAGTTAAAAGAGAAAAGATTCCATCATCTGCTATCGTTGAAGTATAGGTATTCTCAATAATTACTGTGTATAATAGAATACTAAGAAAAAGTAAAGTAGAGGTAAAAAGAACATACTTGGATTTATAAATCCAAGTATGTTCTTTCTTATTTAACTCCATATTCATTTATTTAATCCAATTAAATGGGCTTAAATATTTGATAATTGACCCTACATCAGAAATTGTTTGACCAATTGTTTGTCCTATGTGATAACCAACGCTATATCCTCCTTGAACATTTTCGTTAGTACTCACTTTACAATCAGGGCATCCACCATTAATTGCAACTAATTCTTGAAAACTTAATTCTTTCATAATATTAATTATTTATCGTCTATACCGTTGCTAATTCCGTCACCAAGCCCAGCTAAAAACCCTAGAGTTATTAAAGCAACATTAAATGCCTTTGACCCAATCCAAAGGGAAGATCTAAACAAAGAGCCAGAGCCCGTTCCTGGACCGCCTCCACTAATGGTTCTAATAGTGTTGTTGCTTAATTCTTTAACACCTAAATTATTTAAATTTTTCATAAAATTAAAGTTTTAATCAGCAACTTCGTACTGACAAGTTAAACATTTCGTTTATTTATTGTACTATCCACATTCATTTTAAGATATTTACACCAAATTGTTTAGGTGATTTTTTAAAATATGTGGAATTTCACAATCAATTATCAAAATAATTGTTACGTCTAACATACTACGTCTAGCATTTATTTTGATACATCTAAAGTATGAACACTTACTGCCATTACGCGTCAGTTCATGAAATCAACAGTCTATTTTTAAAATCCCCCTCGAACAACGTATAGCCAGCATAAATTGTTTTTAGTTCTTCATTTACCAAAGCCTGAACAGATACATTTATTAATAAATCAAAATCATCTGTATAATAATAAGTATTTGAATTTCGGGAAAATGAAATTTTTGCCTCCAATTCTTTTAAATACTCTAACATTCGGTACAATTCTCTCTCGCTAATATGCAGACGGCTTGAAAACTCTGTAGGTGAGCCAGTACTATTTCGTTTAATTAGTTTATGCATTTTTCTTAACCGTTCTAGTTGTTTTAAAGTTTTCATAATTGAAAGGTTTTATAGTTTGTTACTTCATTATTGTTGATTTCTTAGTTATTTTATCCTAATTGAATTCATTGATTATCGGGACTTGTAAACACCATAAATTATAATAGAACCCTTTTTTACTATACAATTCTTTGTGAGACCCCTGCTCTATAACTTGGCCTTTATCAAGTACAATTATGGTGTCGGCATTTACTACAGTACTGAGTCTATGCGCTATTATGATAATTGTTTTATGCTGTTTTCTTAAGGTTTGAATAGTGTTTTTAATATAATTTTCTGATGTACTGTCTAATGATGAGGTTGCTTCATCTAGCACGAGTATTTCTGGTTGTTTATATAGAGCTCGTGCTATAGCGATGCGTTGTTTTTGACCACCAGAAAGGGTAGCGCCGTTTTCTCCGAGATAGGTGCCAAACCCATTAGGTAGTGTTTCAATAAATGTTAAAATGCCAATTCGTTTACAAATGTTTAAAATGAGTTCCATATCTGGTTCAAACGCTCCAACTGCTATATTTTCTATAACATTACCTGCAAATAGATCAACTTTTTGTGGGACAACACTTACCAATTGGCGAAGGCTGCTATTTTCTATGTATTTTAGGTCATAATTGCCGATATAAATACTGCCACCTTGTAGTGGATATATATTTTGTAATAATGATATTAAGGTGGATTTCCCAGACCCGCTCTCACCAACAATAGCTGTTATATTTCCTTTTTTAATTATAAGATTAAAACTTTTAAAAACATCTACTCGTGTCCCATATCTAAAATCGACGTTTTTGAAACAGATAGTATTTATTTTATCAGCTGTGAGCTTCAATTTATTCTCGGATTCTTCACGTTCTAGATCCATAATTTCAAAGAGTCTATCTGCAGCAATTAAGGCATTTTGGATGGTTTTATTGGCTGTTATTAAACTAGCGATTGGTCCAGTAAAATAACCAATAATGGCATAAAAAGAGAGTAATTCTCCTGGTGTAATTTCTTGCTCAATGACAAAATAAGAACCACTCCATAGCAGTATTATTGTAAATAGGCTAGCGATTGTTTGTGAGGAAGTCCCGCTAAAAATACTATTCAGTGCTGATGTTAGTCCTGTATGTAATAGTTTTATAAATCGGGTTTCTGTTTTTATATTTGCAAAATCTTCTAGACCAAAACGTTTAATAGTGCCTACAGCATTTAAAGATTCTACTAGTTGACTTTCTAAGTCAGCAGAACGCTCCATTATTTTTCGCTCTGTTTTTTTATTTAATTGATTAGTTATGGTATATATAATTGAATAGATAGGAATTATTGCTAACATAATCATAGCAAGTTTCCAGTAGTAGCTAAACATTAGAGCAAAAGAAAATATAATAGTAAAAATATTGACAGTTAATGATAACGAAGTGCTATTAATAAATATTCGAATTTTTACAGCGTCATTGATACGCGATATAATTTCGCCCACGCGCATGGTATCAAAAAATTGTTGTGGCAACTTTAATAAATGCTTGTAGTAGCCTAAAATGAGCCGAGCATCAATTTGCTGCCCCGTCTTAATAATGAAGATGTCTTTGAAAATACCGATTAGAACTTGTATAAGTAATAAACCGAGCATTATAAAACTCAGTAGATTTAATAGTTTTGTATTTCCACCAACTAAAACATGGTCTGTAATTTTTTGAATATAAATGGAAGTAGCAAGCCCAAGTAGTGTATAAATAATTGCTCCAAGTAATGACTGTATCAATACAAGTTTATGAGGTTTCAATAAAAACCAAAAGCGCTTTAATACGGATATTTTTTCGTTGCCTTGTTTAAAGCTTTCATTTGGTAAAAGTAGCATGAGAATACCATTCCATTCTTTTTTAAATTCATTATGTGTTTTTTTATGAATTTTTCCTGTTCCAGGATCCATAATTTTAACATATTTCTTACTGACCTCATAAATAACTACATAGTGTTGTAACTGTTCTCGAACTATAATATGGGCAATTGCTGGTTTAGGGATCTTAAATAAACTATCAAAGTTACCTCGCACTCCTTTTGCATCAAAGCCTAGTTTTTGAGAAGCCTCAATTAGCCCTAATAAATTTGTTCCTTTTTTATCGGTATTGGCATATTGTCGAATACGAGCAATTGGAATTTCTAGCTTATAATACGAGCTAATAGAGGCGAGGCATGCCGCTCCGCAATCAGTAATGTCATGTTGTTTTATCGTTATTTTTGACATACCTAGATTATTGATTTTAAGATTTATTTGGGTTGAACCAATCATCAACCTTATCATATAGTAAATTGAATGCCGATCTATTGGCTATACGGAATCTGGCATTTATAGTCATCCCTTTTTTTAATTTCCCTTTAAACCCATTTTTTAATTTTAATTCCGTTTGATCTATCGAACATGTTATTTTAAACATTGGAATTTCATTAATGATTAAAACATCGTTACTTATCGTGATAATTTTACCAGTGGCCATACCCCATTGGTTATAATTGAAAGCAAGTACTTGAATTTTCACCTGAGTTCCCGTTCTCAGCAAACCTATATCAGAAGGGTTCATATAGCATTCGGCGATTAAGGATGTGTTGGGTGATATTTCAGCAATTGGAGATCCAGCGGAAATAAAGTTTCCAATTTCTAACCCAATTAAATTCTGAATGGTTCCCTTTATGGGTGCTTTAATGAAATAATTATTTTGGTCTTCTTTATATTGAAGTAGCGTACTCTTAAGTTCTTTGACTTTATTGTTTTGCTGTGTTAATTCAGACTGCCATTGATGACGTTGCTCCTTTTTATAATAAAGTAAATCATTTAAGGATAAGTCTAAATGGTATTTGCTGTTTTCATGTTCAACTTTGGCAGTAACATTTTTTTTAAATAATTTATCTTGACGTTCAAAATCACTTTTGTTTTTAGCATATCGTGTTTGCAACTCACGCAGTTTTTGTTCGTACTGAATGTATTGTTTTTGGTACAAAAATGAACGTAGAGAGTCTTTCTTTAAATTTTTGGTTTTTGACAAATAGGTCAAATCATGAACAAATATGCTCGTTTCAGATAATTGTTGTTTTAGAAATTTTATTTTCTCTAAGCCCACTGTAAAGTCAATTGTCAACAAAGTATCTCCTTCTTTGACAATCTGATTTTCTTCAATCGAAATCGACTGAATTTTCCCCGTATATAAAGAAGAAAGTTTATTTCGCTCTTTTTTTGCCTTTAATAAACCAGTTGCGGAAGCATAGATGTCAATATAAATATAAGGTAGCGCAGCAAAGGTTCCTATGAGACTTATGATTATAATACTGTAGATTATTTTACTAGAAACTTTATTCTTGAAGCGGTGGACTTCAATTGTATTTTCAATTATCTCATTTGGAAAAATTTGTTTCATTACGAATAGGGTTTCAATCTGTATTATAGATTGTTATATTTTAAATTTAAGTTAGATTAACTTAAATAAGAAGTACAACTTTGTAAAGAAGGCTTATTGTTTTATAGGCGTTATAAATGATTTTATAAACGTAACTGATTGGCAAGAAGGGTAATTAAAAAAGGAAAATTAAAATGATGTGTTTAATCGATGATAAAATTCAAAAGCTTTAGAATTTTAAAGAAACCTTTTTTATTTCTGGAAGAAACAGTAACCGTTTTATTGTTAGACAATGTTATTTTACCGTTTGTCTTGTACTTTTTAACATGTTTTAAATTAAGTAAAATTGACCGGTGAATACGGTAGAATGAAGAATTACTTAAAAGCGATTCTACTTTTTTAAGATTGCTAGAGGAGACAAATTTTTTGTTTGTTGATGTATAGTAATTCGTGTAGCTACCATCAGCTTCGCAGTACATTAATTCTTCTAAATCTATAATAATATAATTTCCGTTACTAGACGGTAGAGCGATGGTTTTGCGCTCAGATTCCAATTGATTCTTAAAAATGAGATACTTTTCAAAATCAAATGCGGTTTTTTTTAATAAATAACGATCAATAACTCGAGTAAATTTCTCCATTTGTATGGGTTTACTTAAGAAATAGAAAGCAAAATAGTCCATTGCTTTTTCTTTATAATCAATATGTCCTGAAGTGAAAATTACTTCAAAATTTACATTTTCAGAAAAATGGTTTAGTATTTCAAAGCCAATACCGTCTTTTAGTTCTATATCCAAAAACACGAGATCTGGCTTTGTATCAATTATTAAAGCAATTCCACCTTCTACAGTGTCCGAAGTACCTAAAATCTGTAGTTTGCCCCTATAAGTAGATGTTAATATTTCAATCAAATAGTTAAGGGCTGCTGGTTCATCTTCTATGAGAATAACTTTAGTCATACTAATTAGCTGTAAATTAATGGAATCGTCAGTTCTGTTTTGGTGCCAATAACTTGGTTTATCTTATTTTTCAAGAATGAAAATGAAAGTGTTTTAGTGAGTTTTTTATTGGAATTAATTAATAATAAACGTTCATTAATGTTTTTATGTGAGATTCCTGAATTGGAGGGTGTTGATCCATTTGAAAAATTTGGTGTATTCCTTCCGTTATCTAGAATTGAACAAAGTAAATAATCTTCATTTTTTATTATGAGTTCAATATTAATTTTCCCACGATTCAACATATTTTTAAACCCATGAACAATTGAATTTTCAACAAGCGGCTGTAAAATTAATGGTGGTACTTTGATGTGTTCTAATTTTTCACCCGTAATGCTATGAGTATTAATTGAATATTCAAATGAACTATTAAAACGTATTTGTTGTAGTTCCAAATACAATCTTAGCATATGAAGTTCATCATTTAATGAAATTAGATTGGATTTTGTTGACTGTAATATTAAATTGGTAAGTGTGTTGAATTTATTAAGATTATAAATAGCAGCCTTCTTTTCGTTTTTATTTATAAGGTCGTGAATACAAATTAATAAATTATTGATAAAATGAGGATTCATTTGGGCATTGAGGGCTTTATACTTTAAACGCTCAATTTTTTGGTCAGCCTTCTGCTGTTTGTTTTGTAAGCGGTTGTAAATAAGATAGGCCACAAAACATAAGAGTAATATTATAATAATTAAGCTTAATAAATAGGCTCTCATTTTCAAACGTTTGTTCTTTTCAAGTGCTACCCTTTGGGCTTCGATATATTTGGTTTCAATAATTGCGGCATCTTTTTTTCGATTAATGGTTTCTAAAGAATCTAGAAACTCCAATGATTTTTCTTGATATTCATAAGCTAGTTTATAATTTTTAAGCTCATTATAAGACCAAGCAATATTTTGTAAAAAAGCTTCTTTTATTAAGAGTGACTTTTTTAATGAACTATTTTTAATTAAAGTAAATCCTCTTTTATATTCTTCAATCGCTTGGCTGTATTTCTTTTGTTGATATAATAAATTAGCTAAATTATTAATTAATGTAGTTCTTCTTAGAGTGTCTTTTGGGGTAAATTTTTTTACAATGGATAAACTCTTTTTATAGTATTCCTCTGATAAGGAATAATTCTCTCGACCAAATTCAATTTCGCCTAAATTGTTATAGCCGTTTGAAATATAGGTTTGAGTTTTATCATTTATGGGGTGCGATATGGTTTTCAAGTAGTGGTAAATAGAACTATCTATATTAATTAATTTACCATAGCTTTGTAAAGGTCCAATTTCAGCCAACCTTTCAAAGTTCAATCCAAGTAAAAAATGACTCTCTTGAATGTCATGAGTATCCTTTCTGGCTTCTGCACTACTTAGTGCTCTTTTAATATATACATTTGATTTTTTATGGTTTTTTTCCTTAAAAAAAATAATCCCAAGTGTTATATTGTATTTATAATACAGTTTAGAATCTTTATTTTCTTTGAGGTCATTCAAACCATCTAATAACAAATAAATTGATTTTTCACCCTCTTGATTTTCATAAAGAAGTCGTGCGTGCATATAATCCACACCCAATCTGTCGAACTCATTATTATGATAGTTTTGAGTCTTTCGAAGGGAGTCTATCATAATAGAAACTTCATCAAATAACTCCATTTTAAAAAGACTATCAATAGTTGTAAGTGCAGTCTTAAGACTGTCAGAAACTTCTATGTTTTTTTGAGCATTGACGTCTAGGTCCGGCAAGAATAAAAGTATAAGAAAAATAGAAAGCGTAAATTTTATGTTGGGTCTACTTTTCATACTAAATAACTCTTTAAATTCAAGAAGTTGCTTTTGTAACGTGAGAATAAGGTACGAAGAATAATTTATTTTACATAAATAGGATTATTTATTGCGCTTTTATTCAGCCAACCCAGTTTCTTTTATAAACGCGGTATTTAGGTAGTATTTCGTAAAAATTGTAGGAAGAAGCGAAGCAATTTCCCATTGGAAATTGCTACACCTTTTATTCAGTTATTTTTTGAATTTCACCGATAATAGAACAGGAGGACTTGACAGTATTAAATATGGTTCCAAATTTTTCGATATTTTTTTTGAGTAAATTAATATTTAAATTTTCGTCTCGACTGTAAATTTTTAAGTTATAGTTTATTTCGTCCATCCTCGGAGGTTTTTCAAGACGTGTTGCATTCACTGTTATTTCGGCATTTGAGTATTCAAAATTCATTAAAATTGAGAAACGTTCAACATTTTTAAGAATGCAAGCTGAAAATGAGCCTAAAAATAATTCTGCTGGGTTTGGTAAGCGATCAGCTGATTCTGGAGTTGTTCCAAAAACAATTTCAGATTCTTTAATTTTTATTAAAGCATTACTTTTTGATGTAGCGCTTGCCTTACAATAATAGTTCATAAAAGATGTTTTTATTCAGTTGGTGGCTAACCTGTTTGTCTATGATTTGTGCGAATTAGAATCCGCTGGATTTTCAGTTGTAGTAAATCAGTTGTTTAAATATATAAATTTTATTTGGAGTAGGAGCGAAGTATTAATTATACTGGTTGTTGTAAGCAGTTATTGAAATCTCTTCTTATTCATTTTAAAGTAATTTTCAATATTCGGTTTTTGCTTAGTTGGTCTAAACTTGAATAATTGGTTTTCAGTTGTTGTTTTGTTATTTCTGAATTCAATTTCGCTTTTTATCACAAAACTTGAATCAGATTCAACAGTTCCATTTAATTCATATAGATAGGCTGAATTAAAGGAATCTTTTGTTGGCTTTTGCATTTCAATTCGGTAAAGCTGAATTTTTATACTATCCTTATTAATTTTAGCTAAGCCTTTGTTTCCAATATCGTTAGGTTTAAATCCACAGATACGTTTTGTTCTTTTTTCATCAGAATTTTGAGCTTCTAGCATCAGTTCAATGGTCTTGTGTGCACTTTCGTAGGTGTTTTCATAAGTTTCTTTCTCAGCACAATAAAAGCGGGAAAGTCCGTCAATTCCACCAATATTGATTATAAATCCATCTTCGTAAATAAAAAAAACAGAAAGATATTTTATTTTAGTAATCCCCGTTTTTTTAATATACTCACCAATAAAATAGGGAGGGTTTTCTCCATAGTCAAGTTCCAATTCTGTAAAATAATATCCATTTAATTTTAGTGATTGGTTGCTTAAAGAATGATCTTCAAAATCAATTAGTTTATCCTTATGATGCGTTTTAAATATTCCACAAGCATTGAGGGTAAAAACAATAATAATGAGTAGGAATATTCTATTTTTCACGGTTTTCTTTTAATTGCTTGCAACGGTTTGTATATTGTTGCTTCGCCAGTGCGCTTCGTTGGTGTGTTGTGTGTCTCGCGCAACTAATTAAGCAAAAGGAAACCGAACCTTAGGAAAATCCGAAGGTTTTTTTGAGTAGGGCAGATCCGAGCAATAAATTATATACGATGTTGTACTTTCGTTATTTTTCTCTCTGTATTAATTCATTTTTAATTTGCTTCTGTACTTCCATATTCTCTTTTATTCCTCTTTTATAAGTACTATTCATATACGAATAAAAACCAATAGCTTGTTTTAATGCTTCTTGAAAATAGATGTTATTTTGTATTTCTGCCAGGTTTACGGGTTCTGCCCATCGTTGGGTTAAATCACTTCTAAATATTGTCTTGATATTTTTATATGCTTCAGTCTCATGCAATGTTCTCACATGCTCATAATCTGACCTTAAATCTAGAGTTAAGTAAAAATATTTGAAGTCGTACAACTCAGAAATAGCAATTCTTAGGGAATCATTATGAATGATGTCTATTCCTTTAGATTTTAGGTTTTCATAAGCAACAGTTATGGGTTCAAAGTTACCTCTTCCAAGAATTCTAGCATAAGACCATTTTAATGAATCTGTTAAAGGTGTTCTCTGTTCTAAATGTTCCAACACGTTTTTGTTGAATTTGGTTTTATCATCATTATACGTAATCTTTGAGTTAAGGTTAATGACATCCTTTTCAAGATTTACTAGAATTTCACTTAAAATATTCGTTTCAATTTTGTGTTCTATTCTGTTGTTATTCCAATTATTGATTTGAAGTGCAATTAAAATTCCAATAACCACTAGAACAATTTCTCCTATTGCATATTTAAAATACTTTCCAGTTTTGTTTTCTGAAACAAGTTGCTGTCGTATGTGTCTAAAAAATTTAATCATAGATCTAATTTAAGCATTTAGTTCGTCCGCAAGCGGGTATCTCATCTAAATGTCCACCGGACATTTAATTTACTTTGTAAATCTTGTTTCGATAATATCATTGGTTAGCGGTTTCTGATAATGAAGCACAACGTATGGATATGGTTAATATTAATTATATACCCATAAGTGGCTAAGTTAATTAATTATACACGTCTTAAGTTTACAATTCATTAATTTTATTAGATAATCAGAAAGAACAAAAGAGAGA
>CAXBMA010000011.1:0-94918 GCA_963976855.1 uncultured Aureibaculum sp.
GCGTCCCAAACGCGGCGCGATAACCGGGCTACGCTACACCCCGAAATGGTTATCTAATTTTCAAAATCACTTTTACTCAATGAAAAGTTAGTTTTGAGAGCATATACTGCATTGAATAGAAGTAATAGCTCCAAAAAATTGGAGTGCAAATATATATCTTTCTTTTGATTTCATTCAATTTTATTTGTATTTTCATGCAAAAATTTACAATGAGATATCTAGCACCAATTATCGTATTAATTCTATTATCATTTTCTGCTTGCGCACAGCAAAATAATTCATCAGTAGAAGCTGAAAGTCCTGCACAAATTAATTACACCACTGAAGTGGTTGTTACCGATTTAAATATCCCATGGGGAATGACTTTTTTGCCAGACGGTAGTATGTTAATTACTGAAAAAGCGGGATCATTAATACATTTTAAAGATGGCGTAAAAACACTTGTGGAAGGATTGCCAGAGATATATGTGCGTGGTCAAGGAGGTTTGCTTGACGTTAAGGCGCATCCTAATTTCGCTGAAAATGGATGGATTTATATTTCATATGCTTCAGAAGAAGGCGAGGGAGATGGTGGAAATACTACTATTATGAGAGCAAAACTAGTAGACATGAAACTTGCGGAGAGTGAGGTGCTCTATAAAGCAGGTCCTAATTCTAAAAAAGGACAACACTTTGGGTCGCGATTGGCATTTGATAACGATGGCTACTTTTATTTTTCAATAGGAGATCGAGGAAGTAGAGATGAAAACCCACAAGATATTACCAAAGACTGTGGAAAAATTTATAGAATCCATGATGATGGGCGTATTCCAGATGACAACCCTTTTGTGAACACACCCAATGCAAAGAAAGCAATTTACAGTTATGGGCATAGAAACCCACAAGGAATGATAAAACACCCTGAAACTGGAGAGATCTGGACACATGAACATGGACCACAAGGAGGAGATGAACTCAATAGTATTAAAGCGGGTAAAAATTACGGTTGGCCTGTAATAAGTTATGGAATTAATTACAATGGCACTCCATTTACAGATATAACTGCCAAGGAAGGAATGGAGCAGCCACTATTTTATTGGGTGCCTTCAATCGCGCCTAGTGGATTGGAAATTGTGAGCTCAGATTTGTATCCCGACTGGAAAGGAAATGTGTTGGCAGGATCTTTGAAATTTCAGTATTTAGAACGTTTAATTCTAAAAGACAATGTTGTGGTAAAAAGAGAAAAGATGATTGAAAATAGAGGTCGTGTTAGAAGTGTGAGACAGGGTCCGGATGGGTTTATTTATGTGGGAATAGAGAATCTTGGAATTATTAAAATTGTACCAAAAAAATAACGAATGAAAAAGTTTGTTTTTAGTGTATTGATGGTTGTTTTAAGTGTGGTTTCAATATCAGCTCAAGAAAATTTAGCTATTAAGCGTAACGAAAGTATACAGCGAGGAGCAGCAATTTATACTGATTTTTGTGTGAATTGCCATATGACTACAGGTAAAGGTGTGGAAAAAGTATTTCCGCCCTTAGCGAATTCAGATTTTCTTTTGAATAACCGAAATGCCAGTATAAAGGCGATTAAATTTGGACAGCAAGGAGAAATCGTTGTGAATGGAGTTACTTACAATAGTACTATGGCTCCATTGGGATTGTCTGACGACGAAATTGCTGATGTGATGAATTATATTACCAATACTTGGGGGAATTCAAATAGCAAGATGATAACTACAGAAGAAGTTTCAAAAATAGAACAGTAAACTTCTGTTACATTTCCTTATTTTTGTCAAAATAATCAAATTTAATATTCATGCTCATTATAGGAATTGCGGGAGGTACAGGAAGTGGAAAAACCACCGTAGTAAATCAAATTATTAATGAATTGCCAGATGAAGAGGTAACTGTAATTTCGCAAGATTCCTACTACAAAGCTACAGATGATTTGTCCTATGATCAACGTACCAAAATAAATTTTGATCATCCAAGAGCGATTGATTTTAAACTATTGGTAAAGCATCTGGGAGAACTAAGACAAGGGAAAATTATAGATCAACCTGTCTATTCTTTTGCAGCACATAATAGAACAAAAGACATTATCAAGACACACCCGAGCAAAGTAATTATTGTGGAGGGAATTTTAATTTTTTCAAAGCGAAAAGTACGCGACTTATTAGATATTAAGGTTTTTGTTCACGCCGACTCTGATGAGCGCCTAATAAGACGGTTACGTAGAGATATTCAAGATAGAGGAAGAGATATGGATGAAGTGTTACAACGTTACCAAGAAACTCTAAAACCAATGCATGAGCAGTTTATAGAGCCGATGAAGGAATATGCTGATATTATTATCCCGAACAATAAGCACAACACTGTGGCTATTGATATTGTTAGAACAATAATTAACGAAAAATTATAAAGGTCGTCATGACATTTAAACAATTCAGAAATGAACCGATTGTCAAATTTTTAAGCAATAGATATGTTTTAATTGCTATTATTTTTTTGGTATGGATGACTTTTTTTGATGAAAATTCATTCATCAACCACAATGAATTGAATAATGAAATTAACAAGTTAAATAAATCGAATGACTATTTTAATAAAGAAATAGACCACGATAGAAAAATCATTAAAAATTTAGAAAACCCTGATTCATTGGAGCGTTTTGCGCGTGAAGAATATCGAATGAAAAAAAAGAATGAGGATATTTATATTATTGAATTTGATACCTTGAAAAAGTAGAGACTATGGATGCATTTTTATTTGATGAATTTTCTGAAGTATCGGCAAAACAATGGAAACAAAAAATTCAATTCGATTTAAAAGGAGCAGACTACAATGAAACCCTCGTTTGGGAATCTAATGAAGGCATTAAGGTAAAGCCTTTTTATCATAAAGATGATTTTGAAGCCTTGGATATTCCTCAAGTGAAGAGTGAAATAAGTACTTGTCAATCTATTTTTATTTTCGATGAAACAACAGCCAATTATTTAGCTAAAGATGCGTTGAGACGGGGTGCTACTGCGATTCAATTTGAAGCTAATGAACCGTTTGAAATAGATATGTTGTTGAAAGGACTTGTCATTCTGAGCGTTAGCGAAGAATCTATTGAAATCCATTTCAAATTAAATTTTCTATCTGAACATTTTGTATCCAGTTTAATTGAAAAGTCAACAGGACTCAAGTTATTTCTAAATATTGATTTTATAGGTCATCTTGCAAAAACAGGTAATTGGTTTTTTGACAGTAAAAAAGATCATGTTATTCTAGAGAATATTCTAAAAAACACCCCTCAAAATATAAATGTAGTATCTGTAGATGCTAATTTATATCAAAATGCAGGAGCCAATTGTGTGCAGCAAGTAGCCTATGCCTTAGCTCATGGAAACGAATATTTAAATCATTTTAAGAGTACAAGTGTCACCTTGAGCGCAGTCGAAAGGTCTTATCAATTTAATTTTGCAGTTGGAAGCAATTACTTTTTTGAAATTGCTAAACTGCGTGCGTTTAGATATTTATGGAAAATACTCTGCGAGGAATACGCGATAAAAATTGAACCTCATATTTTTGTGCAACCGAGTTTGCGTAACAAATCAATCTATGATTATAATGTGAACATGTTGCGTACTACAACAGAATGCATGAGCGCTATGTTAGGAGGAGCCAATACCATATCCAATAGTTCTTATGATGCTATCTATCATAAAAAGAATGAATTCGGAGAGCGTATCGCTCGAAATCAATTATTGATTTTACAAGAAGAAAGCTATTTTAAAGAAGCTTCTCAAGCAGCAAATGGATCTTACTATATTGAAGAATTGACAGAGCAAATTGCTGAAAAAGCATTGGAATTGTTTAAAGAAATTGAAAAGTCTGGTGGCTTTTTAAAACAATTACTGGGAGGTACCATACAGCGCAAAATTGAAGAGAGTGCTCAGAAGGAGCAAAAGCAATTTGACGCTGGTGAAACGGTATTGCTAGGTGCCAATAAGCATCCCAATAAAAATGACAAGATAAAAGCGGATTTAGAGCTGTATCCCTTTGTAAGAACTCAAACAAGGAAAACGGTTATAAAACCAATTATAGCAAGGCGTTTAGCTGAGGAGTTAGAGCAAAAAAGGTTGAAGGAAGAAAAATAGCAATGACAAGAAAAAACATTCAACATATAAAAATTGAAGCCAGAAGCGAAAAACCAAAGGCTAAAAGCTATCCGCACGAAAACTTCGTTGCTGGTATTGCACCAAATTTACGTGGACCTTATTCAACTATGTATGTACGTCGCCCCTGGACGATTCGCCAGTATGCTGGGTTTTCCACGGCCGAAGAGAGTAATGCATTTTATCGTAGAAATTTAGCTGCGGGTCAAAAAGGTTTGTCTGTTGCCTTCGATTTAGCGACGCATCGTGGTTATGATTCAGATCATGAACGGGTACAGGGAGATGTTGGTAAAGCAGGTGTTGCTATTGATTCTGTGGAAGATATGAAAATACTTTTCGATCAGATTCCACTTGGTGAAATGTCAGTTTCCATGACTATGAATGGGGCAGTATTACCGATTTTAGCATTTTATATCGTAGCTGCAGAAGAGCAGGGTGTAAGTCCTGAACAATTATCAGGGACCATTCAGAATGATATTTTAAAAGAGTTTATGGTGCGTAATACCTATATTTATCCGCCAACTCCTTCAATGAAAATAGTGGCTGATATTTTTAAATATTCTAGTAAAAATATGCCCAAGTTCAATTCTATTTCTATTTCGGGCTATCATATGCAAGAAGCTGGTGCTACCCCAGAAATTGAATTGGCGTATACGTTGGCTGACGGACTGGAATACATCCGAACGGGAATTGCCGCGGGTATGGATATTGATAGTTTTGCACCGCGTTTATCGTTCTTTTGGGCGATTGGTATGCAGCATTTTCAAGAGATTGCAAAATTACGTGCGGGCAGATTGCTTTGGGCAAAAATTGTACAACAATTTAATCCGAAGAGTCAAAAATCATTGGCACTGCGTACACATTGTCAAACAAGTGGTTGGAGTTTAACAGCACAAGACCCATTTAATAATGTAGCGCGTACCACCATTGAGGCTATGGCGGCCGCTTTTGGTGGAACCCAGAGTTTACATACTAACGCACTCGATGAAGCTATTGCGTTACCCACAGATTTCTCAGCGCGGATTGCTAGAAATACACAAATATATATTCAAGAAGAAACAAAAATCACCAAAACGGTAGATCCTTGGGGAGGTTCTTATTATGTAGAGGAATTAACAGACACTATTGCAACAAAAGCATGGGATTTAATTCAAGAAGTGGAAGAACTGGGGGGTATGACAAAAGCTATTGAACAAGGCATTCCGAAAATGCGCATTGAAGAAGCGGCAGCGAAAAAGCAAGCACGTATAGATAGCGGGCAGGATGTAATTGTTGGTGTCAATAAATACCAATTAAAGGAAGAAGACCCGTTACACATTTTGGAAGTTGATAATGATGCTGTTCGAAAATCACAAATTAGAAGATTAACAACGTTAAAAGCTGAAAGAAATAGTGATGCCGTACAAGATTCATTGTCAAAATTAGAACAATGTGCTCAATCAGGTGATGGAAATTTATTAGATTTGGCTGTACAAGCAGCACGAAATAGAGCTACGTTAGGTGAAATTTCAGATACGTTAGAAGCTGTTTTTGGACGTTATAAAGCAACTATAAATTCGATTACAGGCGTGTATAGTAGAGAAATTAAAGAAGACGAAACCTTTAAAAAAGCGATTGAGTTAGCAGATAAATTTGCGGAGCTTGAAGGGCGTCGTCCGCGAATTATGGTGGCTAAGATGGGGCAAGATGGGCATGATAGAGGAGCAAAGGTAGTAGCGACTAGTTTTGCCGATTTAGGATTTGACGTTGATATTGGTCCGTTATTTCAAACACCAAAAGAAGCAGCAAAGCAGGCGGTTGAAAATGATGTGCACATACTAGGTGTCTCTTCATTGGCAGCGGGTCACAAAACCTTAGTACCGCAAGTACTAGCAGAACTTAATGCCTATGGTCGTGAAGATATTATGGTAATTGCAGGTGGTGTTATACCGCCACAAGATTATCAATATTTATTTGATGCCGGTGTAGTGGGTGTTTTTGGTCCTGGAACTAAAATTGCCAAAGCTGCCATTGAAATTTTAGAAATTTTGATTGATAGTGTGATTGAATAATTATTCGTAACTTGAAGGGTACATTAAATAATTTATAACAGATGAATAAATCAATAAAAATGATCTTGATGTTAGTTGGGCTTGTATTGGTAGCTTATGGTGTTTATACACTCGTACAGCCAGAAGTCGCACTTGATATCGGAATTTTAAAAGTAGAAGAACAAGACAATACCAATGCTTATACCACTATAGCCTTTGGCATAGTTGCTTTAGCGATAGGATATTTAGGAGGTAGAAAATCTTAATCTTGTAACGCAAATACACGTTGTAACAATGCGTTTGTTCTTGAAGAAACTTTCGTACGTATTTCTTTTTCCTCTATGGCGATCATACTATAAACTCCATTTAAGGCTTGAGTAGTTACGTAATCGGTTAAATCAGGATTTACCTTTGCTATAAAAGGAATGTTGTTGTATTTGGTGATTAAGTTTTCCCAGATTTGATCGGCGCCTACTTTTGAAAATGAATTCTTAATTACCGGATTGAATTTTTCATATAATGAGGTTGATGTAGCCGTTTGCAAATAGTTGGTAGCGGCATTTTCTGAACCTAATAAGATGTTTTTGGCATCGTTAAAGGTTATTTTTTTTACGGCATCTACAAAAATTGGAGTGGCTTCTTTTACGGCATCTTCTGCAGCTCTATTAAGTACTTTTAGACCTTCATCAGCCAAGTTACTCAATCCAATGTCGCGCAGGGTTTTATCTACTTTTTGCAATTCTTGTGGTAATAAAATTTTCACTAGTTCATTCTTATAGAAACCATCTTCTTCTGTCAATTTACGCACTTGTTTTTCAATACCAATATCTAAGGCCTGTCTTAAGCCAGAAGCAATATCTGCATTGCTAATAGTACCTTGCGGTAGTTTGTTGGCTACCTGTTGTAGTTCTGCACAAGAGACAAAAAAAAGGAAACAAAATAAACTTGTAATTTTTAGGTATTTCATTGTTCTGTTTTGATAGTTAATTAAACTGTGTTAATCATTTATTATTTTAATTGCGGCCAAAAAAACTTAAGATATCGGTTATTTCCTTTGAGATTCGCCATAAAACATCAACCTATTATTGGTTAAGTTGAGAAAGTATTAAGTGCGTAGTTGGGTTACCATATTTAATCAGCTTGTCTATAAACTGTTGAAGGTGTAATTGATTACGAAGTACTACGCGCATATGAATATTGTATGGTCCCGTTATTCTATAAACTTCTTGTACTTCCGGAAACGTATTAATTTCTGATATAATATATTTTAGCTTTCCATCAAATATCTTCAACATAATAAATACCTCCAAGCCATTTCCAAGCAATGCTTGGTTCAGTTGAACACTATAAGACTTTATTACTTCCAAATCTTCAAGCTTCTGAACGCGTTCACGCACCGAGGATGGAGAAAGTGGTATTTGTCTTCCAATTTCAGCAAATGAACTCCGAGAATTCTTCTTTAATAATTCGATTATTTTGGTATCTATGCTATCTATCATTGATTCGATGTTTATTATTCAAAAATACACTTTTTATTTGGTAAAATGACATATTTGCATTTAAATCAATTTTGCTATTAATTGAAGTGTCGTTAATTTTAAGGTAAATTATAAACTCACTTTTAGCATGCATTTAGATTTTTTATTAATTCTCACCATTGGTATATTTGTAGGATTTTATGTACAAACTGTAATAGGATTTGCGGGGTCATTAATAGCGTTACCTATTTTGCTTTTTGCTATGGAACTACCAGATGCAATTTCCTATATTTCAATTTTCTATTTGTTTTCAAGTGTTTTTTTAATTACAAAAGAATGGAAAAATATAGATAAACAAATAATTTTAAAACTGGCCTTAGCATCCATAGTAGGTGTTACTTTAGGTGTTTTGGTTCTTACGTTCTCTAAACCTTTACTTTTGAAAAAGGGACTTGGGGTATTTATTTTACTTTATGTAGCTTATGTTTTTATTGGAAAAAGGAAAATTGACCTAAATAAGGGTGGTATTTTTAGCTTTGGAGTTTTAGGTGGATTCTTTTCTGGTGTTTTTTCTACAGGAGGTCCGCTTTATGTTATGTGTGTTGAAAATTCTGTTAAAAATATTAAAGTATTTAGAGCCACCATGATTGGGGTAATGGGGCTTGTAACCATTACACGGATTCCCGCCTTAGCTTTAAGCGGAATATTAAATTCTAACCACCTAAAAATGGCACTGTTTGTATTCCCTGTTTTTCTTTTTGCTCAATTTTTGGGGAAGCGAACTTTTATTAAAATTAATGAAAATATCTTTAAAAAAGCATTAATGATACTTTTATGCATTTCGGGACTCGTGCTTGTCTTTTAAAGAGATTCTAATTTTAGTTGGTATCACTTACTGCTGTGTGCAGACTAGCGTGTATCAATTAATTTTATCGAATGGATGCCTGAACAATTAGACGTGTTGATCAATCAAAATAATATTTCCATCAGGATCTTTAACAACGAAATTTGCTGGACCCTTTGTAGTCGTATCAGCCTCACTTTCTAGAGCAATCCCTTTTGATTTTAAAATTTTTTGAATCGCGCGAACATCGTCATAAGGATCAACAGGATGCGCATCGGTATCCCAACCAGGATTGAATGTTAAAATATTGTTTTCAAACATTCCTTGAAACAATCCGATTAATGAACTTTCATTTTTCATAATTAGATAGTTCCGTTCAAGGTCTCCTGCAAATACAGTAAACCCTAAGGTTTCATAAAATTCTTTTGACTTATGGATGTCTTTAACATTAAGACTCACAGAAAATGCTCCTAATTTCATAATGTATCATTTTTAAGTTATTTTTTATTCTTAATGGCAATGATTTGTGCTGCAATACTCACGGCTATTTCTTCGGGTGTTTGACTGTGTATTTTAATGCCAATAGGCGCATGTACATTTGCTAGTTGGTCTGTTGTCACTCCCTCTTTTTGCAGAACTTCAAACATCAGTTCCAATTTAGCAACACTACCCAATACACCAATAAAGCGGTACTTTTTAGCTATCAATTGACTCAATACAATTTTATCATCTGTATATTTATTGGTCATGATGGCTACGTAGGTTGACGTATTTTCAGGGATATAATTAGCAATAGCAGTATAATCAACAATATGTTTTTTATCAGCATAGCTATTTGCTTCAAAAGTGTTTAGCTGGGATCTATTATCGAATACAACCGTATAAAAACCCAACGTACTAAATAGTTTGGTAGTTGCCAATCCAACATGACCACCGCCCACAATGTACAAGATATCTTTTTGGTTTAGTTGTTCTTGATAACTCCAGTTAGATTCACTCATATGCGTATAATGATATCTAGTCTCTTGTTGTTTTTCTGGATAAAATTCGATTGAATTAGGTTTGATTGAAAGTAAGCCATTACTGTTTTCTTGTAACGTATTGAGGATAGTATTAATAAAAGGGCTATTGGATTTGTCAAGTGGATAAAAAATAACTGTTTGTTCACCAGAGCATATCATACCAGAACCATCTACAATTTTACCTTTGTGTATTTGATGTTTAATAAACGGCTTGCAAGCACCTTGTTGCAAAAGTTTTTTACACTGCTCTACCAAATTAAATTCCATGACACCACCTCCGATAGAGCCAAAAATTTCATCGGTGGCAACCACCATTTTAAAACCTTGACGACCAGGAGAGCTGCCTTTATGTTGGATGACCGTTAGTAAATAAACGGTTTTTCCTGCTGTTATTTTTGAGTGTATAAATTGCCAGTGATTCATAATGAAAAAAGAGTTTCGCTAAATGCATAGTAAATTGCCATTAATGCTGAGAAAATGGCACTTGCTAAAAAGCGGTTATTTAATTTAATTTTATTCTGGATAATAAAATTACCAAAAATGGATATAGGAATATTGACTAAAAACGAATATATAGAAATTAGTAGCATGTTTTTAAAAGAGAAATCAAATTGATAAGAAAAAAGTTTGATAAATACCAGATGTCTAAAAACCCAAAGCGGATTAAAATAGAGTAATGCCAATAGGGTTTTTTGTAGCGATTTTTTAATTCCTGTCTTATGAATTGTTTTTGATTCGATCCATTTAAAATAATTTGGGATTTCAAAAGCGTAGAAAGTAGCACCTATAAAAGCAATTCCCAACAATCGGGTTAATAAAAACTCTCCGAGTATCAATGTTGCAATACTATCTCCGATACTGTAAACAAGTATGGCAGTAATGATATCTCTCTGATTATAAGTTAGTTTCAATCCTTAATTTTTTTTTAATAGTCGTACAATAAATCTTTATTTAAACGAAGTATAATTTTTTTAAATATAGTGCGTTTACTTAGTGCATTTAATTCCCATTCCGTGGGTCTAGATGCTAAATACGCTCTATAGCTTTTTGGATAATTTACCTGCGGAATGTTTTTATTCTCCCCAGACTACTAGAGGTACCATTCGTAAATTATACTTTTAAAAAACATGAGCATTTTCTTAGTCCTTTTTTTGATATAAACCCATAAGCACTTTTTCAGGAGTCATTGGAGCATCAAAATTCAATGTATAGTTGGCGTTGAATGCTTTCATGGCATTTTGAATGGCGAAATAGGCCCCAATACCATACATTAAGGGTGGTTCACCAACTGCCTTTGATTTTAATATTGCCATTTCATTACCGTCGGTTTCTAAAGCAATTACTTCAATATCTTCAGCCGTAGAAAATAAGTCGGGCACCTTATAAGTTGACAAGGCATTTGCTAGTAGTTTACCATTTTTATCATAGGCTATTTCTTCCATAGTCATCCAGCCAATTCCTTGAGCCAATGCACCTTCAACCTGACCAAGATCAATACCTTCACTCATACTTTTGCCATAATCATGTATTATTTTAATACTGTCAATTTCATAGGTTCCTCTTAGGCAATCCACCGTCGTTGTGATGATGGCGGTGCCATAGACATGGTATGCGAATGGATGTCCTTTTTCTGTTGATTTATCAAAATGGATTTCAGGTGTTGCATAATGTGCTTTTTCTGAAAGCGCTACTCTTTCTAACATGGCTATGGCCACCAAAGCTTTCCACGAAAGTTTTGTTTTATGATTGTTATCATAAACCCACGCATCTTTAAATTCAATTGCACTTACTGTAGATTTAAGCTCATTCGCAGCAACGGCTTTAAGACGTTCGGAGATGGAAGTACAGGCTTTTAATAGGGCTTTTCCGTTAAGGTCGGCAGTAGAACTAGCCGCACTTGGTGACGTATTGGCAACACGTGTGGTATTGGTCGTTTCTAATTTCACATCGCTATATGGTATACCGAATGTTTGGGCTGCTATTTGTAACATTTTGGTATTGACCCCTTGACCCATTTCAACAGCTCCAGTACTCACACCAACAGTTCCGTCTTGGTAGACATGTACCAATGCTCTGGCATTATTCATAGGTGTATTTGTAAACGAAATTCCAAAACAAATGGGCATCAGTGCCAATCCTTTTTTAGCTGCCTTGTTTTTGTCATTAAAAGAGTCAATTTCTTTTTTATGGGCCGTATAATTAAAAGTTGTTAGTGCTGTATGCCATGAGCTTTTAGCTTCTACTTGCTGCATGATTTGCCCATAAGAGAGCTCGTCATTTTCTTCTAATAAATTCGTTTCTTGAATTTCTTTAGCCGATACACCAATTTCATTAGCCGCTTTTGCGATGGCCGCTTCAATAACAAACATGCCTTGTGGTCCGCCAAAACCTCTAAAGGCGGTGTTTGGAGGTAAGTTGGTTTTGCAGCTAAAAACACTTGTTTTTACATTTTTCACAAAATAACTATTGGTGGCATGAAATAAGGTTCTTTCGGCTACCGCGGGAGAAAGGTCGGCAGCAGCGCCGGCATTCTGATAAAAATCGGCTTCAAAAGCAATAATTTTCAGCTCTTTTGATAAACCAATTTTAAAATCACTTTCATAAGGATGACGTTTTCCTGTCATTCGCAAATCGTCGTGGCGATTTAAAATATACTTTACAGGCTTTTTAAGTAGGTGAGCTGCCAAGGCCGTCATTACTGCCCAAGGAGTAGCTTGATCTTCTTTACCGCCAAAACCACCGCCCAATCGAATGACGTCGACTTCAATTTTGTGCATGCCAATTCCGAGTACCTTCGCTGTTGTTTTTTGAACAGCTGTTGGTCCTTGTGTAGAAGAGGTGACTTTTATAGTGCCATTTTCCATGGGGACGGCATAGGCACCTTGTGTTTCTAAATACAAATGTTCTTGTCCGTTGGTAAAAACGTCTCCTTCAAAGACATAGTCGCAATTTTTAAATGCTTCAGTGGTATTACCCAATGCAAAGGTTCTGGGCTTATTGATCAGATTTCCCTTTTTAAAAGCCTCTTTTGCTCCTGTAATTACAGGTAATTCGTCAAGGGTTATTTTTATTAAGGCACGTGCTTTTTTTGCAATAGCTTCAGATTCAGCTACAATAAAAGCAATGGGTTGCCCCATGAAATGAACTTCACTATCCGCAAATAGAGGTTCATCTGGTATGATACCGCCGATTTGATTTTCACCGGGGATATCGCTATGGGTAAAAATCCGGATGACACCAGCTACGCTTTCCGCTGCACTATAGTCAACGTTCACTATTTTTCCGTGTGCTTTTGGTGAATCAAAAACCAATCCATGGAGGGTTCCTTGACGGATATTGATATCGTCTAAAAAAAGTGATTCTCCTCTAACATGACCATTGGAATCTATATTTTGTATGGCGTTTTTCATGTTAGTAAGGTGTTTAGATTGAATGTTTTCGGCCAGCACTTTATAAAGTGTGCAAATAGTAATTGTCTCGCGAGTAATCGTTTGTAATCACTAGAGCCTCTTACATCACTTATGGGAGCTATTTCAGCTTGCATGATGGTATTGGCTTCTTGAACTGTTTCAATTGTCAGCGATTTACCCACTAAAAAAGCCGCTGTAGTATGCAAAAATTTAGGAATAGGTGCTACTCCGCCAACAGCTATTGCCGCCGCTTCAATAACACCATTTGTTACTTTTAGATGTATAGCTGAGTTGACACTGGCAATGTCAAGATGTGTGCGTTTAGAAACTTTTTCAAAGTTAAAATGACATGAAGAATCGGGCATATCAAAGGTGATATTGGTAATAATTTCCTCCTTTTTTAAATCGTATTCTTTATATGATTTAAAAAAATCTTTTAAGGAGATAGTTCTTAATTTATCGCGACTGTTTTTTATTGTTATTTTACTATTTAAAGCTAAAAAAAATACTGTCATATCACCAATAGGTGAGGCATTCACAAAATTTCCTGCCAAGGTTGCCATATTCCTAATGGGTTCCGAAGACACTAATTTGAGCTGCTGTTTTAAGTCAGGAAAATAAGCAGAAAGGGCATTGTTGTTCATAATATCGGTAACCGTAGTGCTACCGCTCATTACGCAACTATTTTTATAAAATGAAATACTATTGTTATTGGAGTCTGACGCTACTAAATGAATTTCTTTTTCTGAGAGTTCATCGGCATGTTTTACATATAAATCTGTACCACCGGCTACAAGGTCCGTTCCTGAGGCGTGTTTATTTTTTGAGTGAATTTGTGTTAGCTTCTTTGGGATTTCAGAAAAGTAACTGGGTATAAAAGCATGGTCAATTAGCCAACCTATTGAGTTTGAAACATCTTTTTTAGCCAATGTTTTTGTGATTGACAGAGTCGCCCTTTCAATAGATTTATAGCCAGTGCATCGGCAAATATTTCCACCAATAGCATCTCGTGAATTTTCGTAGGTGTGTATCCTATCGCTAAGTGCCAGGCCTGTTAGAGATACCACAAAGCCAGGTGTGCAAAAACCACATTGTGTGGCATAGTTATCACTCATGGCTTTTTGAGCAGCCGTTAATTGATCAGTTAAGTTGGTGCCTTCAACAGTTACAATGTGTTTTCCATGTGCATTTCCTAATGGAGAAATACAAGAGGTTATCGTTTGATATACCGCTTTGTTGGTTGTATTAAGAGTGCCTACAAGTACAGTACAAGCACCGCAATCACCTTCGCGACACCCAATTTTTGTTCCTTTTAAAGCACGCTTTTCGCGAATAAAATCTAACAAGGTCATTCCAGCATTCTCTGTAGTTTGGATGGTCTCGTTGTTTAAAATAAATTCAATCATAGTAAAAGCGAAGTTACAATTACTAAATATACTTTATTTATTGTAGCCTCAAAAAAAATAAACAGATGAAATGATTGCCTGATTACTTAATTAGATAAGCTTTTGTTATATAATCTAATTTAGGAAAGTTTTGTTTTAAATAATTATTGCCTCCTTTGTGAATCAAGCCTTGTTTTTGACCAGGGGCTCCTCCGTAGACGTCGTAGAATTTTTTTACAACGTCCATACCATTCGTTACTTTGGCCACTACAGGAAAACCCGTAACACCATTATTAAAGAGTGTGTCTAGTCTTGGTGAGTTGTTTTTTAAATTAATAAAAAGTTGCGTGGTACGAGTTTCTTTTCCGCCTCTAGCAAAAGCAATGGTTCCTTCCAAATTTTTCGCTACTACAGGTTCGTCTGGCACTTTGTGAGCACGCCATGATGTATTCACAACAGAATCATTGTGGATACCAAATTGAGCTACAAAATCAGGCACAACCCGATACAAGGCTATGTTGGTGTAAAAATCATTTGTAATGAGTTGATACAATCGATCGACTCCCTTTGGAGACCATTCGCGTTGCGCTACAATATCAAAATTACCCTGGGTTGTTTCAAACCGTGCTTTAAACATAGCTGGAGCTTCCTTTTTCGTCCATTTTTCTTTAAACACTTTTGTGCTATTGCATGAAATGGTAATACACCCAATTAAAAGTAAGCTAAATACGATTGTTTTTTTATTCATTTGATTCACTAGCTTCTTCAACTACTTCGTCAATAACAATGGCTATTTTAGTGCCTAAGGGACTTATTGATAAGCGTGTAATTCCATCGAGTTTAAATTCTTCTAAAGAGGCAATTTCAATCCAAGATTCATCTTCGCCTGGTTTCAGTTTAAAAAGTTTATTCCCTTTTCCCATAACAATGGTTTTATCAGGAGTCCAGGCCATGTCTTGTGAACCTTCGAGGGCATCCGCAATATATTCCTTTTCACTGTTTACCGGATTGATAGAGTAAATTTCTAGATCTGCATGTTCTTGACTGATAAAACTAATAAGCGAAGTAGTTGGTATTTTAAGAATGGATCTACCTATATTTTTTTCGATCGGATATTTTATTTTGTATTTTAGATTGGAAACTTCTAAGGTGGGAGGGTCATTGAGTACAAAAGAAACAACCATTCTTTTATCAATCCAAACATGATATCCTACGGTTAAATTTTCAATGAGTACTTTCTCTTTTCTTCTGCTAAATGGGTAAATCCACAACAATTGAGTTTCATCATCTTCTAATTTTATGGCGCTAAAAAACTTGCGATTAGGAGTCTGAATCGGTGAGTATTCATTAGCTAAAGTGTTGGTTAGCCAAGATTTTGTTTCGTCTGCTATATTGTAAAGCGCTACATCTGTTTGTCCGTCTCTAGTCGAGGCAAACAAAACACCAGACCCATCGTTTAAAAAGGAGGGTTGGTTGTCATAAAACCCTACATTATCCGATATGTTGATAGGATTCTTTAACGAATAGGTATTCGTACTATCATTTTTGATTAAATCAAATAAATAGACTTCGGTAGCATTCTGCGCAAAAGTGGCTATACTAAATAAGACAAAAATTAATAAAACTGTCTTTTTCATTTTTTAAATCTTAATATTTAGCAGCGGCACCATTCTTTGGTGTGCTTTTTTGAATAAACTCTCTAATGTGTTGATTTGCAGCAGCTAAATCTTCTTGTCTAAGGTACATCATATGTCCACTTCTATAACCTTTAAACGATAGTCTATCTTTTAATTTCCCGCTTGGGTCTAATTGCCACATAGAATATTTAGTATTGAAATAAGTAGTTGCACCGTCATAATAACCTGCTTGGTATAACACATTAAGATAGGGGTTTTGAGCAATGGCTTGACGTAAATTATCTCTCGTATTGTCATTGCTATTATCCCAAGGGTGCACAGGGCCAAACATATTGTACTTTACATCTGTTTTGTAATTTAAATGCTCACTGAGGTAAAAATTAATTGCAGGAGTAAATGAATGTAACCACGAAGTTAATTCAGCGTTATAGTCAGGAGAAGAACCGCTATCTTGTTTGTCAATTCCTAAATAGCGAGAATCCAACCTACCAATTGTAAATCCCTTTTCGCGTTTTAGTTCTTTCCAAAAAAATTGAGTTGGTATATCTAAGTTGTGCTGTAAAATTACTTTTTCTGATAAACCTGAATAATAGGCCATTTTACTAGCAACTTCCTTCTTTTTATCCGTTTCAATAAATCCTCCTTTGGCCAGCGCAGGAATCACTTCATCGATGGTATATTTTTCAACTTCTGGAAGAATTTCTGTTAAATCTTTTTGTTGCAAGGCTGGAGGTAACATTTTTTGATACCAAGCGGCAGCTGTAAAATAAGGAAGGTTAAGCGCTGATGAAACTGGGCCTCCAACTCGAATTACTTTATAATCGGCTGGAGAAACCATAATGACGCCGTTGAGATACATCCATTGTGAGTTTTGTAGTTCAAAAGCAAGGCCTGCAACACGTGTTCCACCATAACTTTCACCAATTAAATATTTAGGAGAGCGCCATCTATTGTTTCTAGTAACAAAAGTATTTACCCATTCAGCCAAATATTTAATATCAGCATTGATACCAAAAAATTCCTTTTTGTCAGGATATTTACCGTCTTTGTCTTGAATCATTCTCGAATATCCAGTATTAACAGGGTTTACATATAAAATATCTGCCACATCGATAATAGAGTGCTCGTTCTCGGTTATACCATAAGGTTGTATGGGATACCCTTCGCTGTCAATTTTTAGTATGCGCGGCCCGGTATAGGCAACATGCATCCAAACAGAAGCAGAGCCTGGCCCTCCATTAAATGAAATAAGTAGGGGTCTACTGGCATCATTTTTTATATCAGAACGTTTGTAGTAGGTATAAAATAAAGATGCAATGACTTTACCATCTTTATCCCAAACAGGTTGTGTTCCCGCTGTAGCGGAATAAGGAATGGATTTATTATTTACGGTAACGGTGTGATTTGTAGTAACTGCCGATTCGGCTTCTACTATTCTGCCCTGTGCCGCAATAGAAATTGTGCAAAGTAACAGGAAAGCTATTCTTATGAATTTTTCCATTTGGTTAAAATTAAATTATTGATTTCTTGTAGGGGAAACAGGAATCAAACAAATATAAAATAAATTAAGTGGAAATATAGGCTTTTAACATACCAAGTTTTAAACAAATTATAAGCTATCTCGATTTGATATTTTTTTCACAAAAGGCAATGATTTGGGTAATCCTTTGTTGCCTTGTAGCGGCTCTCTTGGCTTGATGCAGCCAGTATAAATAGCTTTTTTTATAACTCGGTGCAAAATTCTGATAATTATTGAAAGCTATTTTGTTTTTAGCAAATGCCTCTGACAAATCTTCTGGGATAATACCTTTTTCTACTGCATCTAAAGCCGTCCATGACCCATTTTCTTTTGCAATTTCAATGGTTTTGAGTCCGCGTTCATGCATCAAATTAGACTTGATAAGGTCTACAATGTATTTTTTGTTTAAGGCACTCCAAACGCTTTTAGGGTTTCGGGGCGTGAAGTATTGTCTTCTTTTACCATCGCCTAAACTTTTTACGGTAGAATCTATCCAGCCAAAACACAGGGCTACTTTAACCGCTTCCTCCCAGCGCATGCTTGGTTTACTATGATCTACCTTATAAAAAATAAGATAGACGCCATTAGATGTACTGTGATTTTCCTCAAGCCACAGCTGCCATTCAATATCCGTTTTAAAATAGAGTTGGGGTAAATCTGTCATATTTTAGCTGTATTTAAATTAAATTTTTCACGAACCAATCACCTGAAGTTCTCTGACGCTTTCATTTCTGTTATTTTTCTTGAACGGTAGCGATAAAAGTAATTCGAATAAAAAATATTCCGAAGACATACTTAACTTTAGGATGTTTCATTTCTTATGTTTTGGTAGTGTAGTTTCGTTCATTGTTGTGATAAGGGTCATTGCCCATTCATTTTGTTGTTTTACAAAATTTCGCAACGCATGTTTGATAATCCATTTCCGTTCTTTGGAAGGTTTTTTAGACCAACGATCTAAGAGCGCTTTGCCGATTTGAAAATTGTCTTTAAGGATGTCATTTATACAATTGGCAACAGATTTTTGCACATATTTAGAAGTGTCATCTTTTAAATTTTCTAGAATGGGCACTATGGGTTTAGGATCGTCTATGAACTGTTGTAATTTTGTTGCCCAAGGCAATCTGGGCCGTACCCCTTCACTTGATAGGCGCCTGACATGGTTATTTTGGTGTTTTGACCATTCTAGTAAAACGGGTAAGGTTCTGCTTTGATACTTTTCTATAAATGGCCGTATGGTATATTCGCCTGTATTTCTTTTGGTGATTTCTTGAATAGCTTCCATGGAGCAATCAAAATTTTCTAAGCCGTATTTCTCTACATATTTTGCAATGGGCATAATCCAATAATAATTGGTGAACATACCCGTTTCTTCTTCGTTTTCGGGTCCCAATATTTTAAGAAATAATGCAACGGTATCTTGATAGTCACTTTTAATCGCATAATGAAGTTCATCAGCGAAGAGCGCTATGCGATCTTTCAACTCTAAATTCACAACCCCTTTATCAATGGCATTTACAAAAGCAATTGAGTTAAAATCAGGATTGTGAACACTTATTTTTTGTGCTAATAACTCGGCTAATTCAGTATCAAACCAATATTTTAATTTTTTAAAGGCCATAAACTACATATAACAATTACTATTCATGCCCTAGAATACAACCAAAGCCGGGCATAGTAAAACTTTGTGCTCCTTAAAGTTCCAGGTTCCTTCAGGATTTGAAATATCCCATTTTTTAGTAGCTGATTTTCGTGCGTTGAGACTCCACAAGGATGTAATACCAATAAGGAAGCATAGTTTGTATTTTTTCATTAGGTTTGATTGAGGTTGATCCAGCTAATATACTGATTAATGAGATAGTTTTTAAGTCAAAAACAATGCTGTTCTTTAAAGAGTATAAAGTGAAATACGAGCTAAAAGGGTTAAAAATAACCCCGTAATTTCATAAAAATTATAATTTATAAGGACTTATTTTTACGATATTACTAGTTTAAATAGCAGTTTAATGAGAAAAAATCAGAATAATTTTAATATTTCATATTATTTTAAGAATAGTGTAATTTCGCAGTGTATTAAAAATACTATTTATATAATTTTACAACTTAATATTTTATAACTTTGTGTGCGTTAAAAACAAATAGATAGAAATGGCTAAATTCGAACTGAAATTACCTAAAATGGGTGAAAGTGTTGCAGAGGCAACCATAACGTCTTGGTTAAAAGAGGTGGGTGATACGATTGAGTTAGACGAAGCAATTGTAGAAATTGCAACAGACAAAGTGGATTCTGAAGTGCCTAGTGAGGTTGAAGGAGTGTTAGTAGAAAAGCTATTTGATGTTGATAGTGTTGTAGAAGTGGGTCAAACCTTAGCCATTATAGAAACGAGTTCAAACGGGACGAGTATTGAAACAGCAGCTGAAGAAACTATAGTTGAGGAGGAGCCTGAAACGCAACCGGTGCATGAAGAAGTTAAAGTAGCTGCAGCCGTATTAGAAAATAATAGTGTAGCAATTACCAATTCGCCTTCTGGAAAATTTTATTCACCATTGGTGAAAAATATGGCCAAGCAGGAAGGGATTTCTATGGATGAATTGGAGGCAATTGTTGGAACCGGTAAAGACGAGAGAGTCACTAAAAATGATATGTTGGCTTATATTGAACAGCGAAGTGGTGCTCCTAAAACAACACAAACAAAAACTGTTGAACCGGCGATTCAGAAAGATACCACGGTTAAACAGAAGACTGCTGCACCAGTTTCTGTAAATGGAGGTGATGAAGTTATTGAAATGACTAGAATGGGCAAATTAATTGCACATCATATGGTTGCGTCGGTTCAAACATCAGCGCATGTGCAATCGTTTATAGAAATTGATGTCACCAATATTGTAAAATGGAGAGAGAAAGTAAAAGATTCATTTTATAAAAGAGAAGAAGAAAAAATAACCTATACCCCAATATTTATGCAGGCGGTGGCTTCTACAATAAAGAAGTTTCCTTTAATCAATATCGCTGTTGATGGTGATACCATTATTAAACGTAAAAACATCAATTTAGGGATGGCTGCGGCCTTGGCCGATGGTAATTTAATTGTACCTGTGATAAAAAATGCAGATCAGCTAAATTTGGTAGGGATGACCAAGCAGGTAAATGATTTAGCCAATAAGGCAAGAACAAATCAATTAAAACCAGATGACATTCAGGGTGGTACTTATACAGTAACCAATGTTGGAAGTTTTGGCAGTGTAATGGGTACACCGATTATAAACCAACCTCAAGTGGCTATTTTAGCCTTAGGGGCGGTGCGAAAAGTGCCTGCGGTTATTGAAACAGCTGAAGGTGATTTTATTGGGATTCGTCATAAAATGTTTGTATCACACTCTTACGACCATCGCGTGGTCAATGGTGCTCTGGGCGGAATGTTTATCAAATCATTAAAAGAAACACTTGAAGCTTGGGATGTAAACCAAGATTTTTAAGCACATTTTTAACCTATTTAGGCTAAATTAATACAATAACCGTAGCTATTTACAGCTGGATTTTAAGATTTACATTAAGGTGTATCCAACTAGTAGAGACAATGTGTTGTAGTTCGAAGCCCAAAATACATAGTCACCTAAAACATCCCGACTAGTTAAGTATCTCAATTCTAAACTGTATTTTTCTTTAGATTTATATCCAACTCCAAATCCTAGATTGTATTTGGTTCTTAGTTTCAAATCCGTTGAAAATTCAAAATCAACTTCTGAACTTCTACTAGCAAAATCTAAAACGAACGATGTATTTAAAAAAAGCTTAGAGTTGTTATTTAAAAAAATCGAATGTCGTATACCAATTGGTATTTCAATAGAGTTGTATTTTAACTCTACCTTTTGTGTATTGAAAAGCACATCAGAACTTGGGTATATTCTTACCTTCGTTTCTAAATTCGCATATTGATATGTGGGTTCAATTATTAAAGACCACTTGTTTTTTTTAATAGGCATTATGAATTCAGCTTCTAAACCAAACCTGAATGCTAATCCACTGTCAAAATTAATTTTATTATTTGTAGATTGATTTTTTATGGATAAAGAAGAGCTATTAATACCAGGTCTTATAGTCAAATTAAATAAATCTCTTTTTGGTTTTTTTTCTTCAAAATTAATAACCTCAGCACCGTTACATTTATTATATCTTAAAAAGTAATTGATCAAATCATTCTTTTGATATTTCAATTTTTTAACGACATCTTGTGAGCTATTCTTACACCTTAAATCTAACCATAATTGTTGCTTAAATAATTCATTGGTGCCGATTTCTAACCCTGTAGAACTGTAACTTTTGTAAACAAGTTGCTCAATGTCTGAATTTTCTTTAGTAAAGAAATATTTCACAAAATTGACTTCGTTATAGCTGAATAAAGTAGCTTTTCCCTCAACCAATACCTTTAAAAATAGCTCCTCTTTTTCGAATTTGGGATTTTTGATGGTGCTTAATTGATTCGAGGTTTGATTTGATCGATCAATTTGTACCGTAAATCGTTGGTATTTTACAAATTCATTAATTCCAAATTCTTTAACGTCATCAATATAAAATTCACTTTGCGTGTCATTTTCAGATAATTTGTATTGAATTTTTTTTGGGTTATTTTCCCAATCAACATTTTTAATTAAACAGTTTATCTTTTCATTGGAATTGTTGATGTAGTATCCTTTTTCAAAAATAATTTGAGAGTAACAGTTAAAGCTTAAAAGAATAATTAAAGTAACGATAAATTTAATCTTCATTTTCAATAAATTGTAGCACTTTGTTTTGTGTGATTTTAAATACAAACATAACAAAATAGTTAAACTTCATATTGTTAAACTTTAACAAAAAATCTAAATCCAAATCCTAAAATTTAACCACTACAAATTGTATCTTTGATTCTTAAAATAAATTTAATGGAATTAGAGCTTACAAAGCCCATCGTATTTTTTGATCTAGAAACAACAGGAGTAAATATCGCTAAAGACAGAATTGTTGAAATTTCAATCTTAAAAATACAGCCTAATGGTACTAAAGAAAGCAAAACGTGGTTGGTGAATCCAGAAATGGAAATTCCAGAAGAATCGTCTGCAATTCACGGAATTACAAATGAAAAAGTAGTTAACGAACCTACGTTTAAAGAGCTGGCAGAAGAAGTGAGCACGCTCATTGCAGGATGTGATTTGGCTGGGTTTAATTCCAATCGCTTTGATATTCCACTATTGGCTGAAGAAATGCTTCGGGCCGAAGTAGATTTCGATATGAAAAATAGAGTGGCTGTTGATGTACAGGTTATCTTCCATAAAAAAGAGCAACGAACTTTAGGAGCCGCGTATCAATTTTATTGTGATAAAATATTAGAAGATGCCCATTCGGCAGAAGCAGATACCAATGCGACTTATGAAATATTGAAATCGCAGTTAGATAAGTACGAAGATTTAGATAATAATATCAAATGGTTGAGTGAATTTTCATCACATAAAAAAAGAGCAGATTTTGCGGGCTTTATAACCTTTGATGACGATGACGAGGAAGTGTTTACTTTTGGGAAATACAGAGGTAAAAAAGTAGTAGAGGTCTTAGAACAAGACAAAGGGTATTATTCTTGGATACAGAAAGCCGATTTTCCGTTGTATACAAAAAAGGTATTAACGGCTATTAAATTACGTAGTTTTAATAATAAATTAGGTTAGAAATGTTTGTAGATTTTAAGTTATTGCCAGATACATCTAGAGTTTGGGTCTACCAAGCGGATCGGAAATTTACCGATATAGAACTTGATGAAATTACATCACAGTTAAAAAGTTTCGTAGCGAATTGGCAGCGACATGGTGAAAACTTAAAAGCTTCATTTGAAATCAAGTATAAGCAGTTCATTGTCTTAGGTGTTGATGAAAATTTTAATGATGTTTCAGGTTGCTCTATTGATGCTTCTGTACATATCATTCAGCAGTTGCAAAAACAATTTGAAGTTGATTTGTTAAATAAAATGAATATCACCTTTAAAGATGGTAATACTATAAATACGGTGTCTTTAAAGCAATTTAAAGAATATGTACAGTTAAATAAAATAAAACCAACCACAGTGGTTTTTAACAATATGATTACTTCTAAGGCCGATTTAAATACGGTTTGGGAAGTAGAAGCGAGCAAAAGTTGGCATGCTAAATTTTTGAACTAAATGAGTAAAAAGAATAGACCTTACTACGAAGAAGAACTTATTAAAACATCTCCATTAAACCGACTGTCATTTTTGACTCCTCGGGATATCCAAAGTTTCATAACAGTTGTACTACTACTCTTTTTTGCAGGGGCACTGCAAGCGCAAAATGTAGATCCTTTGATAAAAAAGGACAGTCGTGGTCAGAAAATTTGGGTGGATAGTGTGATGAAATCAATGTCAATTGATCAAAAAATAGGTCAGCTTTTTATGATTCCTGCCTATTCAAATAAAGATGCAAAGCACACTGCAGAAATTGACAGTTTAATTAGCGAGTATGGTATTGGAGGTCTGGTATTCTTTCAAGGAACACCAGAGAAGCAAGTGAAAATGACCAATCATTTTCAGACAAATTCTAAAATCCCTCTGCTCATAGCCATTGACGGTGAATGGGGCTTGGATATGCGATTAGACAATACCTATCGATTTCCTTGGAACATGACCTTAGGAGCTATTCAAGATGATAAATTGATTGAAGCATTTGGTAAAAAATTAGGTCAACATGCAAAGCGCATTGGCATCCATGTTAATTTCGCACCCGTTGTTGATGTCAATATCAATCCTAAAAATCCGATTATTGGAAACCGTTCATTTGGGGAAGATCCAAAAAATGTAGCTCAAAAAGCCATTGCATTTACGAAAGGGATTCAAAGTGAAAATGTTTTGGCAAATGCCAAACACTTTCCAGGGCATGGCGATACCGATGTTGATTCCCATTTAGCATTGCCAACAATCCCCTTTACCAAAGAGCGTTTAGATTCTATTGAGTTATATCCATATAAGAAATTGTTTGAAACGGGTTTAGCAAGTGTTATGGTAGCTCACTTGAGCGTTCCAGCCTTAGAGCCAAATTCGAGTTTACCATCATCTTTGTCTAAAGATATAGTAACCAATCTGTTAAAAGAGAAAATGGGTTTTGAAGGGTTGATTTTTACCGATGCCTTAAATATGAAAGGAGCCGCCAATTTTTCGAGTGCCTCTGAGATCAATTTAGAAGTTCTTAAAGCGGGTAATGATGTTTTATTAATGCCTCATGATATTCCAGAATCATTTGCCAAAATTCAACAAGCGATAAAAGATAGTGTCATTACCGAAGCTCGATTAAATGAATCGGTAAAGAAAATTTTAAAAGCGAAATATTGGGCCGGACTACGGGTGTTTAAACCGCTGAAGGAAGAAAGTATAAGTCGTGATTTAAATACCGCAGAAAATAAAGCGTTACACGAGGAATTGGTGAAGAATTCATTGACATTACTCAAAAATGAAAAGAAGACCTTTCCTATCAATGACTTAACATTGAACACGATTGCTTATGTTAAATTGGGAGATGACGATAACGAAACGTTTGTGAATCGACTTAAGGATTATGCCGATGTGGATGTGATTGATGAAAAAACATTAGACCAGGTTATGGAGAAGCTAGAGCCCTATAATATGGTGGTTATTGGTTTCCATAAATCAAATGAAAGTCCTTGGAAGAATTTTAAATTTAAAGACCAAGAATTGGTTTGGTTGCAGGAAATTGCAAGAACAAAACGTGTTATACTTGATGTTTTTGCGAGCCCATATAGCTTGTTAGATATTAAATCATTTACGAATATTGAAAGTGTTTTAGTTTCTTATCAAAATAGTACAATTGCTCAAGATGCTTCTGCACAACTCATTTTTGGAGCTTTTAAAGCAAAGGGAAAATTACCAGTGTCAATCAATGATAGTTTTACTGCAGGTGATGGTTTAACATCAACAAATTTGAGTAGACTTACTTATGGAATGCCAGAAAATGTGGGCATGAGTAGTGCTAAACTAGGGAAACTTGATTCCGTTGCTAATGTTATTATTAAGCAAAAAATGGCACCGGGTTTACAACTTTTAGTAGCCAAAAAAGGTCAAGTGGTATACCATAAAAGCTTTGGTTATCATTCGGCAGAAAAGTCACATCCAGTTAAAAATACAGATTTGTATGATTTAGCATCGGTTACTAAGATTCTTGGAGGCTTACCAGCAATTATGAAAGCCTATGAGGACAAAAAATTTACCTTAGACACTCCAATCGGAGATTTAATGCCAGTGCTAAAAGGATCCGATAAAGACAGTATTACCGTAAAGGAAGCGCTGGCGCATTATGGAGGTTTTCAAGCATGGATTCCTTATTATTTATTTACGTTTGATAGTATTACCAAAAAGCCATCTAAAGAGTTTTACCATGTTAGAAAATCAAGAGATTATAATATTCAAGTAGCTAGAAATTTGTATTTGAAAACAAGTTATATGGATACTATTTATAAAATGATTGCAGATTCACCGTTGCGAGAAAAACCGGGTTATAAGTACAGTGGATTGATTTTTTATCTCTTTAAAGATTATATAGAAAAAACATATAAGATGCCTTTGAATGTATTTGATGATGTTAATTTTTACAATCCTTTGGGTGCAACTAGTTTAACTTATAAACCCTTGGAAAAATTTTCTAACAACAGAATTGTTCCAACGGAAGTGGATGCAAATTTCAGAAGACAACTACTTCATGGTTATGTTCATGACCAAGGAGCGGCTATGCTAGGAGGAGTGAGTGGAAATGCGGGATTGTTTTCAAATGCCAATGATGTTGCTAAAATGATGCAAATGTACTTGCAAAAGGGGTATTATGGTGGTAAGCGTTTTTTACGAAGTGAGACTGTTGAAACGTTTAATAAGAGATATTATGAAGATAAGGATGTGCGAAGAGGTTTGGGGTTTGATAAACCACAGTTAGATGAAGAGGTGAAAGCTACTTGTGGATGTGTGTCTCCTGAAAGTTTTGGACATAGTGGTTATACCGGAACTTATGCTTGGGCTGACCCAAAAACAGAATTGGTATATGTGTTTTTGTCGAATCGGGTATATCCGAATTCAGACAATACAAAACTCGTTGAAAAAAATATTCGTACGTTAGTACAGCGTTTAGTACAAGAGGCTATAATTGATTAAATTTAGCGTATGATCTATTTTAAATATTTTATTAATATAGCGACCATAGTTGTTGCAGTGATGTCTATTTTACACATAGAATTTCCGTATAGAAGACCCTTATTATATGGATTAATAGGTTATATTGTATTAGACGAGTTATTTAAAATCTTCCAAAAAAGACGTAAAAAAGAAGTGGTAAAATAAGTTAGTATGGGGCGCTTTCGTTGGATACTTTCCCGAATTTATGCCTATTTAGTAAATACCTAAAACAAACTTCGTTATTGAGTTACGCTAAATAATCTGGTCCGTGTGATTAGCAAATGGCTTAAACGTGTATAATTGATTATCCTACTACTATATATTTTATTATAATTCACACTTTTTAAGTGAAATTTTGATTGTTATGAGCCTATCATAGCAATATAATTTCTAAAATACTTACTTGATAACTTCATACTGACAGGTTCTGTCAGTTGACATAACTACTTTGGTACTATCAAAACGAAAATACTAGACGTAGTATGTTAGAAGTAACACTGTTTTGATAGTATCTGTAAAATAAAGCGTCTTTGCGAAGTTAATTGTTTGCCATGGCAATCTCATAATTGGAAAACGAAATTTTTACAATACAAAAATAAATGTTTAATAATAATTTATAATTTTATGAAAAACTTAGAAAATTATGGTGTTCAAATATTGAATGCTAAGGAAATTAGAGAAACCGATGGAGGAATAGTTGGTTTAGACGACATATTAATTGGTTTAGCCATTGCTGTTGGAACAGTAATCATTAACGATTGGGATAATTTTGAAGCTGGTATTTTTGGTGAACCTTATAAAAAATAATTTAAAACAATAAAAATGAAAAATTTAGAATTAATAGAATTAAACACAAATGAGTTAAAATACATTTGTGGAGGAGCGCCTTTATCATTTAGAATAGGTCAATTTATTAGACTGGCATTTATGAGTCAAGGAACCTTAGGAAATCTTAATGCTGCAATAAATGAATTTGCAGTTAATGAAGTATTGAGCGATTAAGTTATAACTAATAGTTAATTTTTTAGACATGTTAAAATCTATAAAAAAAAATAAAAAACAAAGATTATACGTAATTATAATATCATTTTTATTCTTCCTTTTCATATTTAAAAATTGGGATAGAATTGAAAAGTTCTTTATTGCAACGTTTTTTTAACAAGCTTAAATTAATACTTCCAATACCATTTATCATGGTATGCTGTTAGTATGATTTGGTTATTTTAGTGCTATTAAATGAGCAACTCCTATAGTAACCAAATCATAACACAGCAACTAGTATTGTTCTCTTTATTCCTTTATTAAAGAATTTACTAATTCTTCATCTTTACCAGGGCCAATACTGAAATAATACTCAAAACAAAATAAATTAATGCGATCCACATTCCAAAAAAGGAATGAACCACCAATGCCTGCAACGAATAGAATAAAGGGAATCCAGTAATTCCAATCGCGAATTTTGTAGTGGCAATAAATTCAATTTCTTTAATTTTTGGCTGAATAGCTTTCCAAATAAACCAAGGGAAGAGGCTGTTTACGATTACCAATATGTTTAGCAAGCGCCAGAGGAATGAAGGTGGCTTAGTGGCTATTGAGTCACTGTGTGATTGTGGTAAATTTTTAATCCTTTCATTAACAGCATCCGGATTTAAATAATCAATAGCACCTAACTTTTGAATAATGCTATCATAATTAGCTTGATCATCTACATGAGTGGTTAATTCTTTCATTTTTGAGCTTACTTCCTCTTTGAGCGCTAATGCCGAAGCATTTAAGTTTTCCGGATTGTAAAAGGGGTTAACGGCAATGGCTTTTCCATAAATAATTGAAACACGTTCACCAAAAATTTCAGCTTTTGTATAGTTCAATCCCACTGGAATAATATTTAAAGCGAGGCCTGGGGTGTGTGCTAATGCACCAAAGGTAATTCTAGTAAAGCCTTTGCTTAATGGGCGAACCAATCGTCTAATGTCGTGGGTGCCTTCTGGAAATATAAGGAGTGATTGTTGTTTACCTAATATCTTATAACATTTATTAAATATAACCTCGTTTTTAGCTAAGGTTTCTTTACCATCTCTAAGTCTGTAGATGGGTAGCATATTTACCGTTGAAAGAATCCATTTTACAATTCCAATTTTGAATGCGCTTGCACGTGTTAAAAAATGGATGTTTCTTTTGTTGGTAGTGGCTATTAGTAATGGATCAATTAGGGCATTTTTATGATTGGATACAAAAAGTACTGCACCTTTGACGGGAATATGTTCCGTGCCACGTACCTCAATTTTTTTATAGAAAAAAAATAGTCCTGTTTTTATATAAAGTTTTACAATATGATACCAAATACGTTTCAAACTTAGGCGACGGCTTTTGTAGTTTTTCGAGACCAAAAATAGCCCAATCCCAAACCAGAAGCGATATCCCAAACGCTCCAAAAGGCCAGACATAATGCCATACCTCCAAGTCCTTCAAAAAAAGCAAAACACAACAATAACCCGAGACCAGAATTTTGAATACCCGTTTCTATCGACAGTGTTTTTTGATTTTGGTAGGATAGCCCCATTAGTTTAGAAAAATAAAATCCTGAGACATAACCAGCTATATTAAGTGTAATAACCACAATCAATACATAGTGCACATAGTTGATAAAGATTTTCCAGTTACCATAAAAGGCTCCTGCGATAAAGATTAATAAGATAAAGATAGATAGCGGGCGTAATATTTTCGAAAGCTTGATTGCTATTGCAGGTTTGTAATGGCGTACCAGCATGCCTATAATGAGTGGAATGCCTAAAATAAGACTTACCAATTTAATGAGTACGAAAGGATCTAATTCTACAGCTCGTAGTATTTTAGCAGTGGGTTCGTATAGGCTTCCCCAAAAAGCCAAATTAAGTGGCGTCATTATAATTGCAACTAAAGTGGCAAATGCGGTGAGACTTACAGATAGGGCGGTATTGCCTCCTGCTAAATGGGTTGCGAAATTTGAAATATTACCTCCAGGGCAAGCTGCAACCATAATCATTCCTAAAGCAATACTAGGATAGGGGTTAATGATGTTTACTAATAAATAGGTGATAAATGGAAACAGTATAAACTGTGAAATAATACCTGTAAGTACAATCTTCGGACTATTGAGTAAACGTTTGAAATCTTCAACTTTAATACCTAAAGCCACGCCAAACATAATTAATGCCAAAATAACATTAACTGCCCAAAGTTCATTGTCATTAAAGTTGATTTTTATGGTATCGAGTACTTGGTTGGTGTTAATATTTAAAAACATATTCAATAATATTTGCACCCATTTTTAGCGCTTTTGTTCTCGCTTCTTGAGTGTCATTGTGCACTTCTTGATCTTCCCATCCGTCGCTTAAATCACTTTCGTAATCATAAAAACAAACCAATCTTCCTTCATAAAACAGTCCAAATCCTTGTGCTGGTTTTCCATCGTGCTCATGTATTTTTGGCAACTTATCAAATGTATTCGTTTGATGATAAATTGGGTGGTCATAAGGTATTTCTTGGAATTCTAATTCAGGAAAAACCTTTTTCATTTCTCTACGAATATAACTATCCATTCCGTAATTATCGGAAATTTGTAAAAATCCACCAGAAATTAAATAATCTCTTAAGTTTTCACTGTCGCTTTCAGAAAAAAAGACATTTCCATGCCCCGTCATAAATACAATGGGATAATTGAATAATTCAATACTACTCACTACAACCGTTTCTGGCTGCGTATTGATGGTTGTTTTAATAGTGGTATTACAAAATTCAGCAAGATTTTTTAGGGCAGTTGGATTTGCATACCAATCACCGCCACCTCCATATTTTAATACAGCAATTTGTTGAGCGTTAATTGATAAAGTAAAAAGTAAAATGAAAATTAGTTTATGCACTACATTTATATTTATTCATAAGTCTCAAAGATAAAATTATTATATGAGGGTAAAAATTTAAATTTCTTAATCTTTAGATTCGCTTGAGTTTTTCTTTTTAGATTTGCCGCTTATTATTTTAAATAAACTAAATAACAATAAATATGAAAAATCAATTTTTAAAAGTAGCTGTAGTATTCTTTTTAGGATTATCAGTTATTGCTTGTAAGAAAGCAAACAATGAAACTGAAGCAAAAACGGCAGAAGAAGTTGCTCAAATTGCAGATAGTGCTGCTAAGTATAATGCGGATACTGAAAACAGTAGTGTTACTTGGAAAGGTTCGAAGCCTGCAGGAGAACATAATGGTACAATCAACATATCAGAAGGATATTTAGCTTTTGAAGATGGTAATTTGAGTGGAGGTAATTTTATTATTGACATGAACACCATAGTAAATTTGGATCTTGAAAGTGAAGAGTACAACACCAAATTGGTAAATCATTTAAAAAGTGCGGACTTTTTTAATGTAGCGGAAAATCCTTTTAGTGTTTTTGCTATTACTAGTGTTGACGAAAAAGAGGGTAAAACAATGGTAAAAGGAAATTTAACAGTTAAAGGAATTAAAAAGAATATTGAATTTCCTGCAACCGTTGTTGTAAATGGTGATGTTGTTACTTTAACAAGTGAGCCTTTTACAATTGATAGAACAGAATGGGATATCAAATTTAAATCAGGTAAATTTTTTGAAGACTTAAAAGACAAAGTGATACATGATAATATTGAGTTATCAGTTGTATTGACTGCTAATAAAGCAGCAGCACTTTAATTCATACTAATAAAATAACTAAAAACGCTACCAATTTGGTAGCGTTTTTTTATGCTTAAGTATTCATTAGTGCCACAGTATGTGTGGCTACTACGCCGGCAGTTTCTGTTCGCAATCTACTTGCTCCTAGAAGCACTGGGGCAAAGTTATTTGCGAGTGCTTTTTCAATTTCTTGAATGCTGAAATCGCCTTCGGGACCTATCAGAACACATGTTTTTTCAGATGGCTTTAATTGCGATTGTAAGGATTTTCTTTCCAATTCCTCACAATGTGCAATAAATAATTGTCCGGCGACTTGACTATTTACAAAATGATCAAAAGAAACGGGTGAATTTAATTTTGGGAAATGATATTTTAACGATTGTTTTGCCGCTGACTCAATAATTTTTTGAAAACGTTCTAATTTAACAACTTTTCTTTCAGATCGAGCACATATTATTGGTGTTATTTCATCGATTCCAATTTCAGTTGCCTTTTCTAAAAACCACTCAAAGCGATCATTATTTTTGGTAGGAGCAATAGCAATGTGTAGATAATAAGGCCATGGCTTTGGTTTTTCTTCAGCCAAAATTAGTGTAACAACACAATTTTTATCGCTAGCAATATTAATTTCGGCCGTAAAAAAAAGGCCTTTACCATTGGTTATAAATAGGGTATCACCTGCCTTTTTACGAAGCACTCTAATAATATGCTTACTTTCAATTTTATCAAAAGCAAATTGTTTATCAGCAGCAGTAATCAATGAGTTATAGAAAAGTTGCATTATAAATTTTTACGATAAGTTCTTCTTTTTTTGCAAATTTTAGGGTCAAAGTGCTTCCATATTTGTTGAATTGCAATATTATCAGACAATTCAGGGGTTCGAATACAGTTTTGAACGCCCATTTTGGTAAAGGCATTATAGTAGTCATTAAAAATAATGGCATGTACCCCTTTATTTTGGTAGTCAGGGTGGATTCCAATTAAATAGAAAATAACATCCTTTGGGTTCTTTTTTGCTTTTAATAAGTGGTAAGCTCCAAAAGGAAAAAGCGTGCCATTTGATTTTTGTAAGGCTTCAGAAAAAGAAGGCATCACGATGGCAAACCCTACTAAATTATCATCCTTATCGGCAACATACGTAATAAATTCAGGATTTATAAAGCCAATGTATTTCTTTTTAAAGTATGTTTTTTGTTTATCTGTGATGGGTACAAAAGAAGATAGTTTTGCGTAACTGGCATTAAATAAATCAAACATCTTATCTACATAAGGCATAATTTGTTTTGTAGAGGTGAAATTGACAGATTTTAGCTGATATCTTCGTTTTACAAGAGATTGTGCCTTTTCAAAAAATTCGGGTTTTACATTTTCAAAAGGGAAGCGCCATTCTAAGTATTCTTTTTCTTTCGAAAATCCAAGCTTCTCAAAATGATCTTTATAATATGGATGATTGTACCAAGTAATCATCGTTCCTAAATAGTCGAAACCTTCTGTTAGCACCCCAACTTTATCAAGATTAGAAAAACCAACAGGGCCTTCCATATATTCTAAGTGATTCTGTGCCCCAATTTCTTCAACTTTTTTAAGTAGTGCTTCACTGACATTTAAATCATCAATAAAGTCAAACCATCCAAAACGCATTTTTTTAACATTTTGCAGGTTAATTTCTGTATGGTTTATAATAGCAGCAATCCTTCCAACAATGATATTATCTATATATGCTAGAAAGAAACGGGCATCAGCAGTTTCAAAAGCAGGGTTTTTCTTTTTGTCAAAGACGGATAATTCGTCATTGATAATTGGCGGTACCCAATAGGGATTGTTTTTATAAAGGCTAAATGGAAATTTTACAAATTGTTTGAGTTCTTTTTTAGAAGAAATTTCCTTAATCGTTATCATTTAATAAACTAATTTTTAGGGGGTTCATAGTTTTTGTTATAATCTTTGGCCTTTTTCTTTTCATTTTTACGCTCTTCCTTTAACTTTTTCAAAGCCTCTTTTTCTCTTCGTTTTTGTGCCTTCGATTTTTTCTTAGGCTTGTCTTTTTTGATTTTTCTCTTTTTAGCTTTAACATCTTTTACTTTACGCAGTTTATCATTCTTATTTTTTTTGCTAAAAATCCTTGAAAAGAACCCTTTCTTATCGTCATCAACTACTTTGCCGTCAGACCCTATTAGATTAAATTTATCATTGTGTTTGTCAATTCTCCATGCAAACCCTGCGCCAACTAAAAAAGTGGATCCGTCTCTATCACTAATGGTCCTAATAGATAAATCTACCTGTTTGTCTTTAGCCAATAGATAGGCAGCTCCAACTCCAAATTGATAATCATTCGGAATTTCTTTTTTAAAGAAACCTTGATGTTCTCCGAACAAAGATAATTTATTATTTAAGGTATAGGTGCCTGTAAGGATGTACGAGTTTTCACGCTCATCCGTAAACATCTTATCGGATATTAAGTTAATTAAAAAAACGAAACGATCAGTAAAGTTGTTTTGCGTATAGATAGCAAGTCTTGGACTGAATTCATCTTCAATAAACTGATCCTTATAGCCGCCAACATAGTTTTTTGTAATTGGAACATTCGCACCTGCATAAACAGCTACAGAGGGAATGAGACGTTTCCAATCGAATTTAGTTTTTGCTTTCCAACTTCTAATCTCTTTTGATCGATCTAAATATTTCGGCATATAGACCAGATATTTTGCCCCAATTGTTAACTGGCTCAATCCAACACGAGAGCTGTCTGAAATGGCAATATCTGCATATTTTACCTTATCATATTGAGCACTTAAATTTAAGTTGAATTCTAATTTTTCTAAAAACTTACCATAACGCACCATGATATCTGTGCCTAATGACGTAATGTTATCACCGTCATTTTTAACGTTATTATAGAAGAGACCAGTTTCAAATTGTAGCACATCAGTACCCACACTAAAGGGGCTGTCAGAAAAGCCAGGGCGTCTTGAGTTGATGAGCTCGGTGTATTGGGCATTTGTGGTATGATATATACCAACGAAAAGTAAAAACAATAAAAAATTCTTCATAAATAGATTTCGAATATACAAATTAAAGATTTTATGTATATCAAACGCTTTAGTTGCTTGCAAATTGTTACTTTTGGGTTAATATTTTAATTTTATGCAAGAGGCTGGTTTCGTGAACTTTTTAAGAACAATACTGATAATTTTAGCAATCTATTACGGATTTAAGATTATTATGCGATTTGCTTTCCCGTTAATTTTGAAAAATTTTATGGGTAAAGTAGAGAAGAAATTTCAACAACAACAAAGACAACAACAATCAGATCAACAACAGACTAAAGTTGGTGAAACAATTATAGATAAAGCACCAAGACCAAATAAGAAAAGTAATGATTCTGTTGGTGAGTATGTTGACTATGAGGATGTTGAATAAAAAGTAATCGTATTTATAATGACTGAAATTAGTAAGAAAGTATTCCCGTTTGTAATTGCAATTGTAACTTTTATTATTGTTTCTCTTACCTTTTTTTCTCCGGTGTTAGAGGGAAAACAATTGTATCAAAGTGATATTGCACAATTTAAGGGGATTTCAAAAGAAATAGTAGAATATAGAGCTGAAAATAATGAAGAGCCCTATTGGACAAATAGAGCTTTTGGAGGGCTCCCGTCTTATCAAATAAGTACTTATTACCCTAATAATTATATTAAGAAAATTGATGGATTGTTGCGTTTTCTACCCAGACCAGCTGACTATTTGTTTTTATACTTTTTAAGCTTTTTTATTTTACTAAGTGTATTGAAAATTGAATGGAAGCTGGCTATTGTAGGTGCGCTGGCTTTTGGGTTTTCAACTTATTTAATCATCATTTTTATTCCAGGACACAATGCAAAAGCACATGCAATTGCCTATATGCCAATGGTGTTAGCCGGAATTATTGCTGTTTTCAGGAAGAATTACCTAACAGGTTTTGTATTAACAGCACTGGCAATGGCTTTTGAAATCAGTGCCAGTCATCCGCAAATGACCTATTATTTGCTATTTACTGTACTTATACTGGGAGTTGTTTATTTAATAGATGCTGTAAAAGAAAAGGAGCTTCCCCATTTTATAAAAAGTGTACTGATTTTATCGACAGCAGTGATTTTGGCTGTTGGTGTCAATGCAACTAGTTTACTCGCAACAAAGGAGTATGCTAGCACTAGCACACGTAGCCAAAGTGAGCTGACAATTAACCCCGATGGAACCCCTAAAGACGAAGTTTCTTCAGGTTTATCTAAAGAGTATATTACGCAATATAGCTATGGTGTTTCTGAGACGTTTAACATTTTTATTTCAAGGTTTTATGGCGGTGGGAGTAGAGAGCATTTGGGGATAGATTCTGAAACATATAACTTTCTAAAAGGTAAAATAGGGAGAACGCAAGCGAAGGATTTCTCAGAAAACGTTCCAACCTATTGGGGAGAGCAAATTATTGTTGAAGCACCAGCATATATAGGAGCAGTATTGCTGTTTTTATTTGTATTGGGAATATTTTTAGTGAAAGGAAAATTAAAAAAATGGATAGTAGCAGCATTTGTTTTTTCAATTTTATTGAGTTGGGGGAGGCATTTCTCTGTGTTGACTAACTTTTTTATTGACTATGTGCCACTCTATAATAAGTTTCGAGCAGTTTCTTCGATACAGGTGATTGCCGAATTAGTGGTGCCATTATTGGCAATTATTACCTTGAATCAGTTTTTGAACGACAAAAATAACAAGGATGAGAAATTGAAATTTTTAAAATATGCGTTGTATGGAATTGGCGGCTTAGCTCTATTATTTACACTTTTTGGTACTAGTTTATTTAGTTTTGAAAGTTTTAGAGATGCTGGTTTGGACCAACAAATTCCCGGGTTTTCAGACGCGATTATAGCTGATAGAAAATCGATTTTTTTTAAGGATAGTTTACGATCTTTAATTCTAGTAGTGTTATCTGCCAGTTTACTATGGGCGTTTCTAAAGAATAAAATCAAAAAAAATGCAGTAATACTTGCCTTTGGCTTACTAATTCTATTTGATCTAGTATCTGTTGATAGAAGGTATGTAAACGCAGATAGTTTTGTGGCTAAAAAACAACAGGAAGCTCCGTTTCAGGCAACGGCTATCGATAAAGAAATTGTAAAAGATACTGCTTATTACCGAGTCGCTAATTTTATGGTTGACCCATTAAATGACGGTAGTACTTCATATTTTCACAATTCTATTGGAGGGTACCATGCCGCAAAACCACGAAGGTATCAGGAGCTGTTTGAATATCAAATTGTAAAAAATAATTTTGAGGTATTGAACATGTTAAATACCAAGTATATTATTTTTCCAGACAATGATGGGAAAGCAAATATGCAGTTAAATAATGAAGCCAATGGCAACGCTTGGTTTGTAGATGCAGTTAAAATTGTAACTACAGCAAATCAAGAGATAAAAGCCTTAGACAGCTTGAATACAAAGCAAATGGCGGTAATTTCAGAGGACTTTAAAGACAACTTAGCTGATTTAACGTTTAAAAAAGATACCACGGCTACCATTACCTTAACAAGTTATAAAGCAAATGAATTAATTTATAGCACTAAAGCAATCTCAAATCAGTTAGCTGTATTTTCTGATATGTATTATAAAGATGGATGGAAAGCAACCATAGACGGTGTGGAAGCTCCTGTATTGAGAGCGAATTATGTTTTGAAGGCATTGGTTATTCCGAAAGGCGAACATCAAATAGTTTTTAAGTTTGAACCAATAGTTATTAAGAAGGGAAATACAATTACGTTAATTTCATATGCCTTTTTGATTTTGATTCCAATAGGTTGGTTTTTTATTGAAAAAAAGAAAGAGAAAAATGCAAAATAAAACACTACAAAGAAGATTTAATCATACTATTGAATTTTTACAAAAGGTTCTCCCAGCACCAGCTACAATATTAGATTTGGGTGTAAGAAATTCGTTTAGTGAAATAATGGAACAACATGGTTATACTGTTTTTAATACCTCAGGTGAAGATTTAGATTTACTACCTGAAATTGTTAAAAAATACAATGTTGATGCGGTTACCGCATTTGAGATTTTTGAACACTTAGTGGCACCTTTTAATGTTTTAAGGGCTTTAGAAGCACCTAAATTGATAGCGACCATTCCACTTAATTTATGGTTCGCAAAGGCGTATCGGTCGAAAAACGATGAATGGGATCGGCATTACCACGAATTTGAAGATTGGCAATTTGATTGGCTGTTAGAGAAATCAGGTTGGAATATTAAGGATACTGAAAAGTGGACTAGTACAATTGATCAATTAGGGTTTCGACCTATTTTAAGAAAATATACACCGAGATACTATGCCGTTTATGCCGAAAAGTAGAAAGTTATGAGTTATATCTGTATGGTAGTTGATGGGGCATATCCTAAGGATATAAGGGTTCGTAAAGAAGCTGAAGCACTCGTTAAAAATGGTAGAAATGTTTTAGTTGTTTGTCCCAATGATACTCAATCAATAAAAGAAGATGTTGTAAACGGAGTACATGTTTATAGAATAGGTACAAATTATACTACTTCAAAAAAAGGAATTTACGATATTATTGAGAGTGTTATTAATATAAATCCCTTTTTCTACTTAGGGTTGAAAAAGGTGTTTAGAAAATATAAAATTGACTTTTTACATGTACATGATTTACAGTTAGCAGGAACCGGATACTTGTTTAAAAATAAAGTTAAAAGTTTGGTGTTAGATTTACATGAGAACTTTCCTGAAGCTTTGAAAACGTGGTTTAAATGGCGTAAAAGCAAATTGGTAAAAATTAAGAACTTTATTTTTATGAACCCTAAAATATGGTCTAAAAAAGAAGAACGGTACTGCAAAAAGTATGACAAGGTAATTTGCGTTGTTGAAGAAATGAAAGAAAGAATAATTTTGAAATGTCAGTTTAATTCTGATAAATTCTTTGTAATTAGAAATGCTGAAGAAAAATCATTTCAAAATTTCTTTGATGAAAATAAGATTCAAAATTTGTTTAATAAAAACGTTTTCTCAATCACCTATGTTGGTGGTTTCGGCCCCCATAGAGGACTGGATACAGCTATTAAAGGAATGCCCTATGTTGTGAAAAAAATTCCCGAAGCCAAATTATTTTTAGTTGGAAAGGGAAACAAAGATATAGAAAGCAAATTGAGAGAACTAGTAAAGGAAAATGATGTAGAAAAATATGTGAATTTTGTTGGCTACAAACCGTTTAATGAAGTTTCTGCGATTATGAGTAATTCTGATATTAATATTATTCCCCATAACAAAGATGCACAAACGGATTGCGGTTTGCCTCACAAATTTTTTCAGATTATGATGAGTAAAAGTTTGTTATTGGTGAGCTCTTGTAAGCCATTAAAACGTATAGTTGAAACCTATGATGCCGGAATTGTATTTGAAGCTGATAACCCAAAAGATTTTGCTTTAAAAGTGATAGATACTTATACTAATTTTGATTCATTAAAATATAAAAGTAATAATGCATATGATGCGGTAATGAACCAGGGCGAAAATTGGGAGGAAGAAAGTAAAAAATTGATTGATTTATACAATGATTTAGTAAGTTGAAAGTACTTATAATCACATATTATTGGCCACCTGCAGGAGGTTCTGGTGTACAGCGCTGGTTAAAGTTCGTAAAGTATTTACGTGATTTTGATATTGAACCCGTTGTATATACCGTAGATAGCCCAAACTATGTCCTTGCCGATTCGTCATTGGAAAGTGATGTGCCTGATGGCATTGAAGTGTTAAAACAACCTATTTGGGAGCCGAATAACTTATTCTCTTTATTCGAGACAAAGAAAAAAACCAGTGCTGGCTTTTTAAATCCGAATCCCTCATTTTTTGGTAAAATAGCCCATTATATTAGGGCGAATTATTTTATTCCAGATGCGCGTAAATTTTGGATTCAACCATCAATTAAATACCTATCAAACTATTTAAAAGATCATACTATTGATACCGTTATAACCACAGGCCCACCACATAGCATGCACTTGATAGGCATGGGTTTAAAAGAGCAATTAAATATCAAATGGATAGCAGATTTTCGTGATCCTTGGACAGAAATTGATTATTTTCATCAATTGCCTTTGACAAAACACTCACTTAAAAAACATCAAGCCTTAGAAGAAAAGGTACTTACAAAAGCAGATGCTATTATTGTTGTAGGCAAAACAATGGCTGCTAATTTTAAAAAGATAGCGAATAATGTGACGGTAATCACAAACGGATATGATACTACAAATCTTACTGCAGATGTTCCGTTAGATAAAAATTTTTCAATGGTTCATGTTGGCTTGCTAAATTCCGACAGAAATCATAGAATGCTTTGGCAAGTGTTGGCCGAATTGTGTAATGAAAACGCTACTTTTAAAGTGGATTTACAGCTTAAATTTGTAGGGAAAGTGGCTGATGATATTATTGATTCAATCGAGGAGTTCGGCTTGAGTTCGAAGACCGAGTTTATTAATTATTTACCACATGCTGAAGTTTTGGCTTTTCAAAAATCGGCGCAGGTATTATTATTACCGATAAATAAGGTGTCGAGTGCTAATGGAATTGTAACAGGGAAAATATTTGAATATTTACAAGCAAATCGTCCTATTTTGGCAATTGCACCTAGGGATGGTGATTTGGCAGAAATTATAAAGGAAACCAAAGCTGGGGCGGTAGTAGAATTTGATGATGCTGAAACTTTAAAATCGGAGATAGTAAAATTGTACACAAAGTTTAAGAATCAAACGTTAAAAGTTTCTCATACAAAAATTAAACAGTATCATAGGAAGGAGCTAACCAGCCAGTTAGCTGAACTAATAAAAAATATAAATCCATGATAAAAATTGTAACCATATTAGGTGCACGCCCACAATTTGTAAAAGCCGCTGTTTTAAGTAGAATTATTAAAATACACGCCCAAATTGAAGAGGTTATTGTGCATACTGGGCAGCATTATGATGCCAATATGAGTAACCTGTTTTTTGAAGAAATGCAATTGCCAAAACCGGCTTATAACTTAAATATAAACGGCTTGAGCCATGGAGCCATGACTGGACAAATGCTTGAAAAAATTGAACAAATTTTAATGATAGAAAAGCCCAATGCGGTTGTTGTTTATGGCGATACAAACTCTACATTGGCAGGTGCATTGGCAGCAAAAAAATTGAATCTAAAGCTTATTCATATAGAAGCTGGTTTACGGTCTTTTAATATGGAAATGCCAGAAGAAATCAATAGAATTATAACCGATAGAATTTCTGATTTATTAGTGTGCCCCACAACTACGGCAATGGCTAATTTAAAGAATGAAGGGTTTGATGCTTTGAATACCAAAGTTGTAAAGTGTGGGGATATCATGAAGGATGCCGTTACATTTTATGGAGAACTCTCAGAACAAAAATCTTCGATATTTACCGATTTAAAATTAGAGAATAATGGGTTCGTTTTAGCGACAATTCACCGTCAAGAAAACACTGACGATTTGGCTAAATTAAAATCAATTTTTGAAGCTTTAGAGTCTATTCATAAAGAAAAGCAAGTGGTGCTTCCCATTCATCCTAGGACACGAAAAATTTTGGAAGAAGCAAAGCTTAACTACGGAATTACCTTTATTAATCCAGTTGGTTATTTTGATATGTTAGCTTTATTAAAGTCATGTGCGCAGGTAATAACAGATAGTGGTGGCCTACAAAAAGAAGCCTATTTCAATAAAAAATATTGTATTATTGCCAGAGAGGAAACAGAGTGGATGGAGCTTGTTGAACATAATTTCGCTACCCTTGTTGGAAGTGATAAGGATCAATTAATAAGTGCCTTTCATAACTTTAAAAATAAACAATCGGATTTTTCCATGGATCTTTATGGAAATAATGTTGGAGAACAAATACATAAAGAAATTGTATCAATTTTAAACGAATAACAATGAACTTACCAAAATTTTTAATGGGGGATAATACGGATCATCCTGATGATATATTTATAATTCATACAGAGTTCCCCCAATTTATTATCAATTTAGTAGATGATGAAGTGGAGTGGTTAGAAGATCTAAGTGGAGAAAGTGAATCGGAGATAACGAACGAAATGAATAGCTTAATTAAATTGGCATCAGAATTTTACGATAGAGAAATGGAACGTTATGCAGAATGATAATAGAAGCTTCCTAACGTAGATACTTTTATTTTTTAAAAAGATGAAAAATTTTATTACTGTTGTTCTTTTTAGCTTAACAGGTTTTATTTATTCTCAAAACATAAATGATGGTTTGCTAATTCATTACCCTTTTACAGGGAATGCAACTGACATAAGTGGAAATGGATTAAATGGAATTGCCAATGCTACATTAACTAATGATAGGTTTGGTAATTCAAACCAAGCCTATAGTTTTAATGGTATTGATCAATATATCGATTTACCGAATAATATAATATTAAAGCCTGAATTACCTGTAAGCTTTTCATTTTGGGTAAAATTTGATAATTTAGATAATGAAAATACAGTTATTTTTACAACTGACTTTGATCAGAATAATCATTCTGGAGTATGGATGAATTTATCATCGGGGTTCCTTGTTGTTAACTATGGAGATGCTTCTGGAAATACCACAGGGTCGAATAGAAGGTCAAAAATTGGAACAACTAAACTTGTAATAAATCAATGGTACCATGTTGTCGGAATTGTAAAAGGGGCAACGCAAATGGAAATATTTATTAATTGTACGAATGACAATGGAGCATATCAAGGTTCAGGAGGTAATTTAAAATACACCACTAATCCAGGTAGTTTAGGCAGAAAAGATGCTCATACTAGTTTTCCCGCTTATTATTTTATGGGGTCTTTAGATGATTTTCGTTATTGGGATAGAGAATTGACAATTGCAGAAATAGAATCGCTTTGTGACGTAGTGCCAACTTGTGCCCAATTAACTTCACCTACAAATGGTTCTGAGAATGTACCTTTAAACACTTCCCTCGAATGGGATTTTGTGCTTGGCGCAGATGGGTATCGCATTTCTATTGGTACAAGTACAGGTGCTTCGGATGTTTTAGATAATGTTGATTTAGGTAATGATAATGTTTATTCCTCTGCAATTAATTGGGAAGAAAATACAAATTATTTTGTAAGTGTTGTGGCTTATAATTCTATAGGAGACGCAATAGATTGTTCAGAAAGTACTTTTACAACTGCAGTCAAACCCAGTTGTACGGTTATTACCACCCCTACAAACGACTCAGAGAATGTTTCTTTAAACACATCAATTGAATGGAATTTTGTTCCTAATGCAGACGGGTATCGTATTTCTATAGGTACCAGTGCAGGAGGTTCAAATGTTTTAGATTATGTCGATTTGGGTAATGTTAATAGCTATTCGCCAGTAATAAATTGGGAAGAAAATACAAGTTATTTTGTGAGAGTTATTTCCTATAATTCAATAGGAGATGCAATAAATTGTTTGGAAAGCACTTTTTCAACAGTAACTAAACCCAGTTGTCCGGTTATAACTATACCTACAAATGGTTCAGAGAATGTACCTATAAATTCTTCCCTTGAATGGGATTTTGTGCCCAATGCAGAAGGGTATCGTATTTCAATAGGTACCACTTCTGGAAATTCAGATGTTTTGGATTATGATGATTTAGGTAATGTTAATGTTTATTCTCCAACAAATAATTGGGAAGAAAACACACGCTATTTTGTAAGAATTGTGGCATATAATTCATTAGGAGATTCAATAAATTGTTCAGAGATTAATTTCACAACTTCGCTCATTCAAATTGTAAATAATGATTTGACAATTCCTGACTTTTTCAGCCCGAATAATGATGGAGTAAATGATTATTGGGAGGTTATTGATGATACCAATATTGTAGATCACATTTATATTTTTGATAGATATGGTAAAGTGTTGACAAAATTAATATCAAATAGTTTGGTGTGGGATGGCAATTATAATGGGAAACCTGTTGAAAAAACAGATTATTGGTACTTAGTTCGATTGATATCGGGAGAACAATTAACGGGGCATTTTAGCTTGATAGGAAATGATTAAAAATTATAAACGGCAATTTTTGTATTTTGTATTTGTAATTAATTTTATGGTTGTAAAGGCTCAAGGAACCTTACCTATATATACTGATTATTTATCTGACAATGTATTTTTATTACACCCTTCTGCTGCTGGAATTGGAAATTGCGCAAAACTTCGATTAACGCATAGACAACAATGGTCAGCTGTTGCCGATGCTCCAGCATTACAAACATTGAGTTATCATCAAAGAGTAGGAGAAAATGTTGGTTTAGGAGGTATATTATTTAATGATCAAAATGGTTACCACGCTCAAAAAGGAATTTCAATTTCTTATGCTTATCACCTTAACTTTGGAAGAGAACAGGTATTAAATCAATTGTCGTTGGCTTTATCAGGTTCTTTCGTGCAAAATAGTGTTGACGAAAGTAATTTCACCTCTACAATACCAGATAGTGCTCTTTCTCAAATTATTCAGTCAGATGCCTATTATAATGCTAATTTCAGTATTGGTTATCATTACATGGATACATTTTCTTATCTAACAGTAAAAAATCTTTTTTTACAAGCCAATAACTCGGAAAATGTTACCTACAAGTCATTAAATTTACGACGCTATTTATTCACATTTGGTTATTATTTGGGTAGAAATAATGATATTCAGTTTGAGCCGTCAGTTATGTTGCAATTGGTTGAGCGAACTGGTGAATTTTCAATGGATGTAAATTTAAAGGCCTACAAGAGAATTGGAGATAATAAACAAATATGGGCTGGATTATCTTATAGGAATAGTATTGAAGAGAACTCAATTGAAAATCTTAAACAATTAACTCCAATAATTGGATTTGATTATAAGAGGTTTATGTTTTCTTACACGTATTCTAAGCAATTAGGAGATGTTGTATTAGATAATAATGGCCATCATCAAATAACCTTAGGAGTTAATTTGTTTTGCACTCCACAACGCGCTACAGGATGCCCAAATATTAACGGATTATTCTAAAATTGAACATTTTATTTTTTAATTAAATTTAATGTAGTTATTAATGGAACGATATATAGAATAAAAAAGCTACCTAAACTGCGGTAGCCTTACTATTGATCATTTTTTACGACCACCTTTTAAGTCGTCTTGCCATTTTTTAAGCGCATCCCAATTCCCTTCATTGGCTAATTTTGCTTGATCGGGCCACGTAGTTGGTGAATGCATACGGTACCTAGGTCCGGCATCTTCCAATATTTTTTCTAACCTACTTACGGCAGATTCTGATAATTGCTTAAAACTCCAAATGCTATCATCGTTTAATAGATTCTTTATTTTTGGACCAATTCCTTCAATTTTTGTTAAATCGTCTTTAACAGAGTCGTCAACCTTAGCTACACCATCAACAAAATGTGCGGTATTCACTTCCGTGACACCATGGGCCGATACTTTTTTTGCTTTTATAGTCGTGTTCTGTATATGCTCAAGCTCTTGGTATTTTGACTTCCATACGTTTACTTCTGTTTCGCACTTGTTTTTGTACCACCAACGCCAAAAAATCCAGCCGATTAGAAAGGCTCCTAACATCCATAAAAAAAGCTCAATTAAATGACCTGTATTCTGATTTGTAAATAATGATAAACTCATGATTTTTATTTTATTGTTATTTCAATTCTTCGATTTTTAGCTCTTCCTTCTTCGTTCGCATTAGTAGCAATGGGTTCATCTTCTCCTTTTGAAGATGCTACAATAATAGATGGTGAAACCCCTTGATCGGCTAGATACGATTTTACATTAAAAGCTCTGTCCAATCCGAAACGATAATTGTCCTCACCAACACTATCTGTATGTCCAACAATAAATATTTTTTTACTTGGGTATTTCGCCAAATAGTTTTTCAACTCAATAGTATACCCTTTTAATGTTCTATCGGGTTTGAATTCTTTAATGGCAAAATTTGAGTACAATGTTTTATTACTAATACCTTCTTCAACTACTACTTGACGTTGTTCACTTACGTTTTGAAACAAGATAGAAATACATTCGTCATAAGTTCCAGAATCGGTGTAGTTGTAATCTGATAATACAGTCATTCCAACTATTCTATCGGCATTAACACCAGCGGTTACCAGTACATTTTTTAAAAATGCCACTCTTTCTTTTCCATAATGGACCCCATTCATACTATCTACTTCAGCAGCTAAATATTGAGAAGAAATTAACAATTCTTCACCTTGATTGGCATTTAAATAGTTGTAAATAGAGTCTTTAAAACCAGTGAGTTCAGTTGGAATGTCAATCGTTCCATTAAGATTATTTACCACAAAAGCTTTCGAAAAATTAAAAATTGATGCACCATGTGCATTTTTGACCGAAAAGACCATTGGTGCAATTGTTTCTTGAGGCTTTGCTTCTTCAATAGTAGTATGTGAATGTGCTATGGAGCAGGCACCCAATAAATGGTTGCTAGCATACTCATGAACAAGAATTGCAAAAGCTGACCACAACAAAAAAACAAGGACTACGGGTCCAAATTTTGTCATAACTATAAGTTTTGGTTAATTAAAGGTTAGCTAAATGTACTGAAAAGATACTTCAGATGCAAATGCATCTCGTTAATAAAGAGTAAATTAGGACTTGGTTAATTTTATTTTTTAACCGATTCAACCAATTCTAATTTGTTCAATGTGGTTTTAGTAGTGAAGGAACCATAGTTTATAGTAACAGCATTTTTTTCAATTTTATCAATGGTTCCAATGGCGTTACTGTCAATTAATCGCACTCTATCATTTGGTTTGTAGGTATAATCTAATTTTTGCTTCTCAATTTTATGAGCAGCAATTTTCTTTTGTTCGCGGACTTTTTTAACAGCTATTAGCACCTCTTTTTTTACTTTTTCAAGTTTTTCTTGCTGCTGTTTTTCTACTGCTTTTTCTTGCTTTTTGGCAACTTTTGTTTTTGGTTTATTTTTTTGAGCGTATTTCGATTTTTCTATGGTTACCCATTTCATTAAATCGGCTAAAAATTGTTTTTTATTATTAGTCTGAAAGTATTTATTGACTAATTCATTTACTTTTCTTCCAGTAGTTATCATTTTTTGATTGCTGTCATATAACTCTTGGAAACTACTCAGTTTATCTGCTATTTTTTGATTGGTATCTGATAAATTTTCTGAATGTTCTTTTGCTTTTGTTTGTTCTTTTTCAAGGCTTTCTGATGTTTTTTGTAATTTATTTCTCTCCTTTTGTAGTTTAGAAATAGTTTTGTCTAAGCGTATTTTTTCACCTTCTACTTTCTTTTTTGCACGATTGATTAACCTAAACGGAATCCCATTTTTTTGTGCCACTTCAAATGTGAATGAACTTCCGGCTTGACCGATATACAATTTAAATAAGGGCTCTAATGTACGTTCGTCAAATTGCATATTTGCGTTCGATACATTCTCAAGTTCATCGGCCAGCACTTTTAAGTTGGCATAATGCGTTGTAATAATGCCGAATGCCTGCTGACTATAAAATTCTTCTAAGAAAATTTCAGCCAATGCGCCCCCCAATTCAGGATCACTACCCGTACCAAATTCATCAATTAAAAATAGGGTATTTGCATTACATCGCTTTAGAAAGTTACGCATATTTTTTAAACGATAACTGTAAGTACTTAATTGGTTTTCAATAGATTGATTGTCGCCTATGTCCGTTAGAATCGTATCAAAAAAATACACTTCACTTCGCTCATGAACAGGAATTAAGATGGCACTTTGTATCATTACCTGTAGCAAACCTATGGTTTTTAAAGTGATACTTTTTCCGCCTGCATTTGGACCCGAAATAACAATGATCTGTTGCTTTTCATTCAATTCTAAGGTTTGCGGTATGGTTTTAAGTTGTTGTTCTTGGTTACTTTTTAGCAATATAGGATGGTAAGCATCTTTGAGAAATAATTTTTTAGTATTTGAAATTTTGGGTAATATGGCATTGAGTACTTGTGCATATTTCGCTTTGGCGCCCACAAGATCTAAATGCGTTAAAAACGTTTGGTATTGCTTTAGTAGGGTACCATAAGGGCGAATTTCATTGGTCAGTGATTTTAAAATATGCACAATTTCTTGTTGCTCTTCGTACAGTAAATTTTGTAGTTCTCTATTTAGCTTTAAAGTTGATTCAGGAGCAATAAAAACAATACTTCCCGTTTTTGAGTTGCCTAAAATGGAACCTTTCACTTTGCGTCTATGCATGGCTTGTACGGCCAATACACGTTGGTTGTCAATAACCGATTCTCTAATGGTATCTAAATAATCAGCAGCGGCATATTTGCTCAATGCACTGGTAAAACTGGAGCCAATTTTACCTCTAACTAAATGCATTTCTTTGCGAATTGCTTTTAATGCTAAAGAGGCATTGTTGTCAACTTCACCAAAGTCATTGATTATTTTTTTTATAGAATCTACAATTATTTTGGTAAATTCAACGTCCTCAGAAACTTTGTATAATGTAGGATAGTACTCTTTGAATTTTTTAAGAAACGCTAGAATTGTATTTACGGTTTCAGAAATAGCCGTAATATTTTGAAAAGCTTGTGCTTCTAAAAAACTATCTTCGATACCTAATAAATAAATGTGTTGGGTAATTTCTTCAAAATAGTGATTGGGAAGTTTATTTTCATTTTCGAAAGAAGCGAGGTATTCATTTACTTGATAGAGCTCGTTAAGTAGTTTTAGTTTTGCAGAAATGGGTTTAATTTGTAAAACCTCATTTTTCCCTAAACTGGTAATACAATAGGCACTAATACTGTCAATAACAGTATTGAATTCAAGATCGGTTAGGGTTTTTTTGGTTATTTTACTACTCAAAATTGTATTTTTGAAATCGATTGCAAAGTAACTATTTTTTAGGAAGTTTATGAATGTAAAAATTGCCGATAGTTGGCACCCATTATTGAATGATGAATTTAACAAACCTTATTTTAAGGATCTGATAGATTTTGTAAGGAATGAGTACGGTGGTGAAACTTGTTTTCCAAAAGAGGATGCTGTATTTGCCGCATTTAATCAGTGTTCTTTTACTAATTTAAAAGTGGTGATTATCGGTCAAGATCCGTATCATGGAATAGGGCAGGCTAATGGGTTGTGCTTTGCTGTAAATGATGGTGTAAAGCACCCTCCTTCGTTAACAAACATTTTTAAAGAACTAGAATCTGATGTAGGGTTGCCTATTCCGACAAGCGGCAATTTAGAACGCTGGGCACGACAAGGCGTTTTATTATTGAATGCTACCTTAACTGTTAGGGCGCATGAGGCAGGTTCTCATCAAAATAAAGGTTGGGAACAGTTTACTGATGCGGTAATTTCAAAAATATCTGAAGAAAAGTCGGATATTGTATTTTTATTATGGGGAGGTTTTGCCAAAAGAAAAGGGGCAAAGATCAATACTACAAAACATTGTGTTTTAACAAGTGGTCATCCATCTCCGCTGAGTGCCAATAGAGGCTATTGGTTTGGAAATAAACATTTTAGTAAAGCCAATGCTTTTTTAGAAAATAATAATATAATGGGAATTAAATGGTAAACTAAAATATGTACTTCGTTTGATGCGTTGGTGTACGGGATGTTTTTTTAGACCAAAGAACTTTTCTAGGAAAGGAAAACTCTTATAATCTTATTTTCAATTGAGATTTACTGTTTTAATTATTTTCAATACACAAAGTACTAATTTCATCTAAAGTTAGAGTTCTATTCCAATAACGGAAATTATCTAATGTTCCACTAAAATAATAGGCTGAAAAATTAGTATTTCCATCTTTTCTTCCAATACTTCCTGGGTTTAATGTATAATCTAAATCTCCACCACTCCCCGAATAACTGCCTTGGTCATTATTACAATCTATAAATATTTCCATATTAGTTGGTCCCTCAATGATACCTATAACATGATACCATTTATCAGGTGTTATCGTTGTTGTTCCAACTTTTGTTCTTCGATTGGAAGATGTAGTGTTCCCAGAAGCATCACCATAATTAATTGCTACTTTACCTCCTGATAAATTCATCCATACTCCAGAATGATTATCTTGTTCAAAATCGGTGGTGAAAATGACTGTATTTTCAGGGAGCAAATCGTCAAATTTCACCCAAAAAGAAAAGCTGACCGGAAATTGAGGTTTTAAACTAGGAAAATTTGGTAAATCAATGTATTCGTTTTGGCCATTAAAACTATAGGCACTATTTACTTTGTCAAATCGGTCTTTAGTCAAAGTTGCATTTGAACTGCCGTCAAAACCGTTTCCACTTTGGTCATCTGAATTGCCGCTAAATGGATAGTGTATTAACAAATTTTCACTATAATCAATCCTTGGCCCATCATTAGAACAAGAAAATAGTAAGATTGCAATAAACAAGAATGTAATTGACTTTGTCATATTAATTTAATTTGGAAAATTCATAACTTTATTAAGCCTCTAATTTACTTATTTTTTTAAAGCAATAAGCTTTTTAGAAATTTTTAATAGATCAGGCTCATTCATTTCAGTTTGTGGTGCAAGTGGGAAGAGTTGTTGGCCCGGTCTGCTAATAAATGCAGTTCTCCAGCCCGCCCAAAGTGCTCCGGCAACATCCCAACCATGTGCAGCTATTAGCATGCATTCTTCAGGTTTTACACCCATTTTACGAGCTCCCCAAGCATACGTGTCTGTAAATGGCTTAAATTTACCAATATCTTCAACACTTAATCTTTCATCGAAGTATTCTGTAAGTCCAGCACTTTCAAATTGCTTTTTAACACCTTCGTTTGATGAATTGGTAAATGAGACTAGTTTATAACCATCCTTTTTTAATTCGGCTAAAGCAGTTTTAACTTCAGGGTGTGCAGGTAATCCGCGTAATGATTTTACGATGGTGTTTCGTGCTTCTTCCTGTGAAATAGCAATGTCATTATTTGCGGCTACCATTTGTAATGCTGCGGCACCAATATATCCAAAATGTTCGTATTGTCCGCTGGCTGTAGTTACTAATGAATATTGTAACATGGTTGTAAACCAAAGCGACAATAAGTCTTTTCTTCCTTCTAAAGCTTGACCTACCTGCTCTTTCATGTCAGTGAGGTCTAGGAGGGTTTCATTTACATCAAAGAATAACACTTTAGGTCGTACTTTTTGTGTGTTTTCATTGCCGTTTTCTTTCGTGCTACCAAAAGCTACATTTGGCAATATCATTCCTGTTGTTCCCATAATTCCTAGATTTTTTATGAAGTTTCTTCTGTTATTTTTCATTTTTCAAAGTCATTTTAATGGTTTTTAACTTGTAAAGAGATAACAGGGCTAGTATTACAGCTATAATAACTAGCATTATTTTTGGTTCTGGCCTTGCGAAAAATTCCAATGCTAAAGCCGTTATCATGGTAATTAATAAAAATGAAAATGCTATTTTTCCAATAGTTTTATTCTTATTGAATACAAAGACTAGTATTAGCAGTGCTAAACCTAATTCTGAGATACCAGTGAATATTCGAAAAAAATCAGCGTTTATATGGATGGCATTTTCAAACTGTTTAAAACCTGCAATGCTTTGTGGTTTTCCCAATAATTTAGGTATGGCAAAAAAGGTCATTAAACCTATTACGATAATATTGATACTTTGATTTATCCTATTTTTCATTTTATTTATTCTCTTTAATTAATTCGGATAATACTTGCTTAAATATCGCTACTGGCTGTGCGCCTGTAACGGCACTTTTCTTGTTGAAAATAATAGTTGGAACAGAAGTAACGCCTAAGTCTTGCCAATAGGCTTCTTTGCTCTTTACTTCGTATCGAGCATTATTGTTATCTAATCTAGCTAAAGCTTCTTTAGCGTTTAAACCAACGTCTATTAACGCTTGTTCTAATACTTCTCTTTTAGATACATCTTTACGCTCACTAAAGAAGGCTGAGGTTAATCGCATTTTTAATTCGGTTTGCTTTCCAAAAGCTTTGGCATATTCTAACAGTACATGTGCTTCAAAAGTGTTTGCCATGCGCATTTCATCAAAATAATCGAAAGTAAAATCGTGTTCGGCACCAGCTTCTGTCATGCGTTGTTGCGATTCTTTTTGCTGCTCTAAAGTAGAGCCATATTTTTCTGCAATATGTTCTTGTACGTTTTGTCCTTCTGCAGGCATATTCGGATTGAGCTCAAAAGGTTGCCATTCAATAGCTACTTGATCTTGAATACCTAGTTCTTTAATTGCTTTTTCTAAACGTTTGTATCCAATAGTACACCACGGGCACACTACATCAGAAACAATATCAATTTTTAATTTTTCTTTTATCATAATTTTTTACAACTTCAGTTGCTAAATTAAAATTCATGTATGTTGTTTTTGAATATAAAACCTTCCGTGTTTAGACGGAAGGTTTGACTATCAATCAATTCGTGCTAATTAAGCCTCCATATTTTCTTTAGACCAAGCAAATTTTTTAAATCCTGCATCTACAGGTGTATTTGCAATGTGGTTGGTATAATTACTTATTACTTTTTGAGATAATCCTAGAATGATTTCTAATACGTGTTGCTCGCTATAACCAGCGGCATAAAAAGCATCTATATTTTCTTGGGTTACATGACCGCGATTGCGAACAATTGTTAATGTCATAGTGCGTAGTGCTTCTAATTTTGCATTTACAAGTGGTTTTTCATTACGTAATGCTTCCGTTATGGCATCATCAACTTTCATCATTTTTGCAATTCCTGTATGTGCAGGGACACAATAATGACAGGCGTGCTCAACATTTATTGTTTGCCATACAACTGTTAATTCTTCTTCATTAAATGATGTTTGTGTAAATAGCTCATGCAATGTTTTGTAGGCTTCCAAAATTTTTGGAGCGCCTGCCAATACACCGTGTAAACCAGGAATCATGCCGTAGGCTTTTTGAGAATTTTCTAATGATGTTTTGCTTCCTTCTGGAGCAGTTTCAATGTTGTGAACTTTTAATGTTGTCATACTGTTAATTGTTTTATTGTTACTATTTATTTCTAAGCAAATGCTTAGTTAATAATTAAAAAAAAGCTTAAAGATTTAAAAATGTCATTTCAATACTATCTTCCAATTGTTTTTCATTAAATACTTTTGATGAAATTGATAATCCTAAAATGCTATTCATTAAAAAATTGGCTTTTTGTTCGATGCTTGCTGGATCACTTTTGTCGTCTTGTTTTAGATTTCTTACAAATAACTGTTTGATATCTTCTGCGAACAGTTCTAATTCTTTCATTATGGTCGGATCAGCATCTGTATTTACCTCATTTACCGTATTGGTCACCAAACAGCCTTTACTTAAAGAACCTTCTTTAGAAAAGGCTAAAAAGTCATAAAAATATTGCTTAATGCCCACCTTTCCATTATTGGAAGCTTCCAGTTTATCTTTAATCGTTTTAATTTTGGATTTATATGATTTTAAGCTTTTTAAAAAAACGCCTTGTTTGTTTTTAAAACTAGCATAAATAGAAAATTGGTTGATACCCATTTCTTTTTCTAACATACGAACAGAAGTACGCTCATAGCCATTGCGCCAAAACAAATGCATTGCTTTTTCAATTACTTCAGATTCGTCATATTGTTTTTTTCGAGCCATTATTTCTAATTACTCAACAAAACTAAGCAATCGCTTTGGTATTAAAAAGCGTAATTTGAATTTTAACATTTATTTAGTTTGAATTAGGAGGGGAGGGCAACAAAAACAACCTTTTTGGAAGTTGTAATATCATCTAAAATTAATCCGTTAAGTTCTCATTTTGGATGACCGATGAGGGATTTTTATTTGGTTCGATATGTATAAGTACATTATCAATATTGGGGATTTCTTTTCGTAGGGTATCTTTCAATTGATGTGCTAAATGATGTCCTTCTGTTACCGAGATATCTCCATCAACGATGGCGTGTAAATCGATGTGATAGTAGATGCCAACTTTTCGAATATAACATTTTTCTGTTCCAATAATACCCTTAACGGAGGTTGCAACTTTTCTAGTTTCTGCAATCAAGTCGTGGTATCTATTTTCGTCCATTACCTCACCCAAAGCAGGTCTAAAAATAAGATAACCGTTATATAAAATTATAGCGGAGGCAAAAAGTGCTGCCCAGTCATCCGCTGTTTCATATCCTTCACCAAAATAAAGAGCAATTGAAATGCCTATAAAGGCTGCGACAGAAGTTATAGCATCACTTCTATGATGCCACGCATCGGCTTTAAGTGAAGAGCTATTTGTTTCTTTGCTTTTTTTTAGAACGATTCTATAAGATACTTCTTTCCAAATAATGATAACACTCAATACGATGAGTGTCCATGGTTTGGGTAATTTATGTGGGGTTAAAATATGTTGGATACTTTCATAGGCGATAATTGTTGCAGAGGTAACTAAAAAAGCAACAATTAAAAACGTAATTAGTGGTTCTATTTTTCCATGACCATAGGGGTGATTCTCATCTGCGGGTTTTTTCGCATAGCTCAATCCGATTAAGACCAAGACAGATGAAAAAATATCAACGGTAGACTCAATTGCATCGGCAATCAAGGCATAAGAGTTTCCGAAAAATCCCGCTAACCCTTTAATTAGTGCTAAACAAGTGTTGGTAACGATGCTAAAATAAGTAGTTTTTATGGCAGTTTGTTCTTTACTCATCCAACTTCAAACTTTATTTTGTAAATAGATATTTATGTTAATACTCCTTTGGTTTTGAGCTCACTTAAAACTATGATACCTCTAGTTCTAATTGATTTAGTTGTTGTAAGTCTGGTCTTTTTTTTAAAACAGTAACTTTTAAAGCGTTACCTAATGATGTAAACGAAGTTCGTTTTTTTTGTTGAAGCATGCAAGTTTGAGACGATGGTAGTAAGCAATTAAAAAACCGTTCTATCTAGAATTAGAAAGAACGGTTTTGGTTGGCTGTTGATTACTATTTAGTTGTATTGAAATAAATCAAAACAACTTCGGTTAAGGTTGGGTTACTATTTTATACTTTATTAAAAACAACCATTGGTTGATTTACATGAAATTAACAAAGCAATTACGATTAAAAACAATAAAAATGATAAAACTCTTTTCATAAACTTCTGATATTATGTTCGTTAGTTTATCTTTTTCGATAGCATTTTTGCTTGTACGCTTTCTTCAATAACGCTAAAGGTTACTAGTTTATTTTGAATGTTGTTAATTAATTTTTCTGACACGTACTTTTTTCGGTCCCATTTGGTGATCGAAAGCCACTCTTTTACGTCTTCCGGTTGTTGTTGATAGCGTTCTGTGAAAATACGAAGCAACTCGCCTGTTTTAAAGGGTCTGTTAAAAGATTTCAACTGCTTATTTATTACGCTTATAAGCTTTTTAATCAACTTTTTATCTTCATTTAAAACTTCATCTCTAACTGCCAAAACAAAACAGGGCCAAGGTGTTGTAATACTGTCTATACGTCTAAAAATTCCGTTATCAACGTATGGTTTTGTGGTAAAATGTTCCCACATAAAGTAATCTGCAGTGCCTTTTGTTAGAGCTTCAATGCCTCCGTCAAGGTTTTTTACAATTTCATAGTTCAACTTATTCTTATCAAAATTATGTTGATGCGCATTGACGATTGCCATCAATTGGGAACCAGAACCACGTCTACTAATGGCAACTTTAGCATTTTCTAATTCTTCAACTTTTTGAAATTTAGAGTTTGCATCTACATGAATTCCCCAAAGTAAAGGAGAGGCCACATACACTTTTACTATTTTACTTGGGTTACCAGCAATAATATCTTTAATAATTCCTTCTGTAAGAACGATGGCCGCGTCAATACTACCATCGCGTAAAGCTTTGCACATAGCACCCGTACCTCCTAAAAAATCTTGCCACTGTAAGTCAATTCCCTTTTTTGAGAATTTTCCATTTTCAATGGCCAAATGCCAAGGGAGATTAAAGTGTTCTGGAACACCACCAATTTTTATCGTTTTCATTTACTCAATTAACTTTTGTAAAGTATAGGCAATTAATTCATCAACTGTTTGCTTCGGGTGCTTACTGAAAGTACCATTCGCTCTATTTGCAATAATAGCATTCATAGATAAAGCATTGTGACCGAGTAGTTTTGCCAATGCATAAATAGCTGATGTTTCCATTTCCAAATTAGTAACTCGTGTGTTGTTGAAATTAAAAGTATCCATTTTTTGGTTGAGATCCTTATTTTTAATCGGTAAGCGCAACACTCTACCTTGAGGGCCATAAAAGCCTACAGCAGTCGCTGTAAAACCCACTAATGTTAAGTCGCTCCTTAATCTACGTTCTAATTCAGCGCTATTTTTTACCACATAGGGGCGCGCCTTTCTTGTATTCCAATTGGTGTGCTTAATAAATGCTTCTTCAATTTCCGTTTCAAGTATATGCTCACACTCATAAGCCTGTATCATTCCGTCAAGGCCAAGGCCAAACTTTGAAATTAAGAAACTATCAACAGGGATATCCGCTTGTATGGAACCAGACGTACCAATGCGTATAATATCTAAGGAAGTATGGGTGTCTTTAATTTGTTTTTTTTCTAAATCAATATTGACTAGCGCATCCAGTTCATTTAGTACGATGTCTATATTGTCAGGTCCAATACCCGTAGAAATAACACTTATTCTTTTTCCTTTATAGCTTCCAGTTTCAGTTTTGAATTCGCGTTTTTGAGTTGAAAATTCAATACTGTCAAAATGTTTGGTAACATCAGAAACGCGATCTTGATCACCAACAGTGATAATGGTTGAAGCAATATGTTCAGGCTTTAAATTTAAATGATAAATACTACCATCATTATTTAAAATTAGCTCGGAAGCTGCTATTTTACTCATTCATTTTATTTATAATTATCCGCCAACACGTTTTACATTAAACCCCTTTTCCTTCAGTAGCATCATTATTTGATCTCTATAATCACCCTGAATAATGATTTTATCATCTTTAAAACTGCCTCCAACACTCAAGGTTGTTTTCAACTCTTTTGCCAATTTTTTGAAATCGGTATCAGCACCAGTATAACCTTCCAAAATAGTGATAGGTTTGCCTTTTCGTTTTTCGTATTTACAGATGATGGGATCTTCCTGTAACCAGATACCACTTTTTTCTACTGTTTTTTCTTCCTTTTCAGGAACGTGGTCTGGAAACAAATTTTTAAGTTGATCTTGTAAATCCATTTACTTTTTTATTAAGCCAAGTTCAATCAGTCGTTCATTTAAAAACGCACCAGCTGTGATGTCATCATATGATTTTGGATGTTCAGCGTCTATACAGTTGTCTAAACAATTCAATGGCATTTCACTAATAGGGTGCATAAAAAACGGAATGGAATAACGTGAAGTCCCCCATTTTTCGCGAGGAGGATTTACCACTCTGTGAATGGTAGACTTTAATCGGTTATTAGAATGGCGTTGTAGCATGTCGCCTACGTTTATAACCAACTCCTCAGGTTGGGCAATGGCATCTAACCAATCGCCATGGTGATTTTGAACTTGTAATCCTTTACCATGTGACCCCATTAATAAGGTAATTAAATTGATGTCACCATGTGCAGCTGCTCTTACGGCATCTTTTGGCTCAGAGGTAATAGGAGGGTAGTGTATTGGTCTTAAAATACTATTTCCGTTTTTTACATAATTATCGAAATAATATTCATCTAAATCTAAAAATAGGGCTAAGGCACGCAATACATAAACACCCGTTTTTTCAAGCATTTTATAGGTTTCTTTCCCTACTTTATTAAATTCCGGAAGTTCGTTAACGGTTACATTGTCAGGGTATTCTGCTTTTAGTTTAGGATCGTTTTCTACATATTGTCCGAAATGCCAAAACTCTTTTAAATCACCTTCTTTTTTGCCTTTGGCACTTTCTTTCCCAAATGAAACATAGCCACGTTGCCCACCAATACCCTCAATTTCATAAGTGTGTTTCGTTTCTAATGGTAAACTAAAAAAATTCTTTATTTCTTTATATAAATTATCTACTAGGTTATCACTTAAAAAATGACCCCTTAAAGCTACAAAGCCAATTTCTTCGTAGGCTTTACCAATTTCATTTACAAATTTTTGCTTTCTATTCGGATCATCAGATAAGAAATCTGATAAATCTACACTAGGTATATTATTCATAATTGTAATTTTAAAATAGTATATAAAATTAAGGAAAAATTATCACTTTACCTTTTTGTAAATGGGGATTAAATACGAAATGGTATAATTAAATCCGAAACCAGAATTATTTAAAAATACCCTATTAAAACCAGGGACAAATAAGTTTTTAAAATTATCAGGTTCTTTGGTGGAAACCATTTTTTTTCCGCTAAAGCTAAAGCCTAAATAAAGATTGTTTAAGGTTTCAACTTTCATTCCAATAATTAATTCAACCCAATGCGCATTCAGATTGTCATAGATTATCGGTGCGTCTAATGGTTGCTGAGGTAAAAACGGACTACTATTGAGGGTAGCGCTATTTAATGTTTGTTTGAACGTGCTAAATCCATAACGAAAACCAAAATAGATACTATTTTCCATGTCCAACCAGTTTTCATAAGCGTTATAATCAATACCCGCTTTTATATATTGACCATTGGTAGTAAAGTTTATAAAATCCTCTTCACGTGTTTTTTCAATAGTTCCTAATTCAGCCGCGACATAATAATTTTTAGAAATTCTGTAATCCCCAACCAATTCAAACCCCTTTCTATCGGCGTCAATAAAAGTACCAATTGGATTGTATAGATCTACACCAATGCGCAAACCATAGCTATCTTTATAAACAATGCTATCCTTTTCTTGGGAAAAGACCAGAAAAGGCACAACAATACATATTATATTAATGAAAGATTTTAACATGCGCAGCAGTTTCATTCGTTATACTATTATTGACAATTTCAAGATCTTCGATCCAATTATCGCTATCGGTTGTCAACTGGTATGTGACGTTGTTAAATACACTTTTATAACCACAAGAACGCCCTACAAAAATGGACTCTTGGGTATAATTAAGTGTTAGCGTGTCTCTGTTAGAATTAGTAACATTGTCACTCATTATAGTTAAAATATATTGGGTTGTATTCTCGGTTACTTTTAATGGGATAGCAATAGAATCTAACCCCGTAAATACAAGTGAGTCATTATCCACTCCAAGTACTTGCACTGAAAGTTGATTGACATTTTTGGTGTCGTCTATATTTTCTATATCGTAAAAACGAAGGACGAAGTTGGGAGTAATCTCATCTATACAGATGTCATCGCGTTCACAGCTTGTGATTGCAAGAACAAGAAGGAGTATCAGTAAAACGTTAAGTCGTTTATATGTTGAATTGTTAAATTGCATTAATCTTTTATTGATTTTTTTAAAGCATTTAATTTGTTTGAAATTTTTTCTAATTCGCTACGCGTTGCAAGATAGCTTTCTTCAGAAATATAATCTAGTTCTTGGGCAATGATTAATTGATTTAGAATTTCCATTGTAGATCCATAAGCCATTGTAATGAATCGCTTTTTGTCTTTTTTAGTATCTCTTGTTAACCCTTCAGCTAAATTAGATATTGTTGCCCTCCTTACTTGGCTTGTTAATCCAAACTTTTCTTTATCTGGAAAACGCTCAGTAATCTTATAAATATCTTTTACAGGTTTTATAGAATCTTTCCAAACATTTAATTTTTCAAAAGAAAAAGTATACATTATAAAACTTATTTAACGATTTAACAAAAAACAAATTAACGCAACCCCAAAAGTACAACATTTTCAACGTGATACGTTTGGGGAAACATATCAACTGCCTGTGTTTTAAGTACTTTGTATTTTTCGTCAAGAATTGATAAATCACGTGCTTGAGTCGCTGAATTACAACTAACATACACGATTTTTTCAGCTTCAATAGCGAGTAATTGCTCCACTACTTTTTTATGCATCCCATCTCTTGGCGGATCTGTAATGATTACATCGGGTTTGCCGTGCGTTTCTATAAAACTGTGGTCAAATACTTTTGCCATATCGCCAACGTAGAATTCCGTATTGCTAATCCCATTTAATGTTGCATTTTCTTTGGCCGCAGCTATGGCATCAGGTACCGACTCTACACCAATCACTTTTTTTGCTTTTTTTGCAACAAATTGGGCGATCGTTCCGGTGCCCGTATATAAGTCGTATACAACTTCATTACCTGTTAAGGAAGCAAAGTCTCTCGTAATTTTATACAGTTCATAGGCCTGTGCAGAATTGGTTTGATAAAATGACTTTGCATTTATTTTGAACTGCAACCCTTCCATTTCCTCAAATATGTGATCTCTCCCGTGATAACAAATAACCTCTTGATCATAAATAGTATCATTTCCCTTTGAATTGATGACATATTGCAGCGAAGTAATGGTTGGAAAGGTTTTAATTATATGATCTAATAGCAACTCACGTTGCTCTTTTTCCTCAGCAAAAAATTGTAGTAATACCATAATTTCAGCGGTTGAAGAAGTACGAATCATTAAGGTGCGTAACAAGCCTGTTTGATTTCTAGCATTGAAAAAAGGGAGCTTATTTTTAACTGAAAAATTCTTTACGACTGTACGAATGTCATTACTTGGGTCTGCTTGTAAATGGCATTTTTTGAGGTCTAAAATTTTATCCCACATGCCAGGAATATGAAAACCTAGTGCATTTTTATCTTCTAAATTTTTGTCGCTTTGAATTTCTTCTAATGTCAACCATCGGCTATCACTAAACGAAAATTCCATTTTATTACGATAGAAATATTGTTCTTTACAAGCTGCAATTGGCGTTACTTCTGGCAATTCAATATGACCGATGCGTGTTAGGTTATTGGTAACTTCTTTCTGCTTAAAGAACAATTGCTCTTCATATTTCATATGTTGCCATTTGCAACCGCCACAGGTGCCAAAATGTTCGCATTGCGGTGTCGTTCGTTTTTCTGATAAAGTGTGAAACTTTACCGCCTTACCTTCATAGTACGATTTTCGTTTTTTAAAAGTTTGAATATCTACCACATCACCAGGAACAGTATTGGTTAAAAATATCACTCTACCATCGGGTGCCTTCGCAACAGTTTTACCTTTGGCTCCAGCATCAATGACTTCAATATTCTCAAAAACTTGTTTTACTTTTTTTCTTGACATTCGGCAAAAATAACAATAGCAGTAAATATAAGTATCATTTATTTAGCATATCTTTAAAAAACACTTAAAACTTTATTAAAACCTATTGGTATTGAACCTTTTTAAACTTTCTACGTCTTTAAGGTAGAAATCAATATGGACACACCTGCAAAAATAGTTGACGGATTATTAGTATTACAATACCAAGCGGGTAATAAAAAGGCATTGTCTTTATTGGTCAAACGCTGGCACCTTAAATTGTGTAAGCAAGCATTTTGGTATACAAATGATCAAGATGTAGCCAAAGATATTGTACAAGATTGTTGGAGTATTATCCTTAAAAAAATAGCGGGATTAAAAGATACCAATAGTTTTGGTAGCTGGGCATTGACCATTGTAAATAGAAAGGCTATTGATTGGTTAAGAAAAGAAAAGAATGCGGACAAAAAATTACAATCGTATTACAACGATTCAAAAATAAGTTATGACGCAATCGAGAATAATACAACGGGTACTAATGAAGCTATTTTTACGAACCCAGATACTACGAATATTGTGAAGAGCGCAATAGAAAAATTACCTAAAAATCAACAAATTATAATTAAGATGTTTTATTTGGAGGCCTATAAAATGAATGAAATTTCAACGATTCTTGGTGTTTCGGTTGGTACAGTAAAATCAAGATTATTTTATGCAAGAGAGAAATTAAAATCACAAATAAAAATACGCTAAAAAAAATAAGTTGAACTAAAAGACACCTGTTTTTTAAGCCAAGCAAATTAGAAACTTTAAAACAAAAAATATGGACACTAATAAAGAAGAAATTGATCGAATAATAAAGGAGGCACTTACAGAAGAGGAGGCTAAATTTTATGACGCATTAGATGAACAAAACTTAGTCGGACAAATAGGCGGTTTATTTAAAACAAAAATGAGTTGGTTAATTGTAGTTATGAATGTTGTAAGCCTACTTATGGTAGCATTCGCTATTTACTGTGTGATTCAGTTTTTTGGCACTGAAAACACCAATGAGCTTATCAAATGGGCAGGAGCTTTTTTTATCTGTTGGTCTTTTGTGGCAATGATCAAATTATTTGTCTGGATGCAAATGGATAAAAATGCGCTGTTAAGAGAATTAAAGAGGTTGGAATTACAGCAAGCAGCCTTGGCAAATAGGTCGTAAAAACAAAAAAGCATTCTATAAAATAGAATGCTTTTTTTAATGGGTTAAGTGAAAGTTATTTAACGATAAACTTCCCTTTCATAATGGCAAAATGTGCTGGGAAACTACACAAGAAATTATAAGTTCCAGGAGCTGGAGCATCAAATTCAATAGTTGTTTCTTCACCGCCGCCAATCATTTTAGTATGTGCTATGATATTTGCTGTATACTCTGCAGGAATATACTCAGTATCTGCACTCGTATTTGCTTTTTGAGCAAAATCGTTTAATTTGACATCATTATTAATAATCACCAAATTATGACCCATTGCATCTTTTGACATTACACCAACATGTTTTAGGGTTATCTTGACTTTTTGTCCACCATTTACAGTAATTGTTTTTACATTGTATTGCATATTGTCATTTGCTTCTACAACAATCTCGTTACTAATAGGTTCTGCGTCAACTGTTGGTTGAACAACTTCTTTTTTAGGGGCTTCTACCTCTTTAACTTCCTCCTTCTTTTTATCACCACAACTGGATAAAAACAAGATACTTAAGCTCAATAAATAAACTAATTTTCTCATAATATAATTTTATATATAATTTTAAGCAAAATTAAAGCTAAAAAATATCGATAACAAATATAATCGTACTTGTTTATGTAGTCTGTTAAATTTCATTAAATTTGCTCCACTTAAAAATGTAAGATGTTAGAAAGATTACGTATAGTAAAACAACGTTTTGATGAAGTTTCAGACTTAATAATACAGCCAGATATTATCTCTGATCAGAAGCGTTATGTGAAGCTGAATAAAGAATATAAAGAACTTAAAGAGCTTGTTGATAAAGGAGAAGAATACAAGGTTGTTCTTAATAATATTGAGGAAGCGAAAGAAATTATCGCCGATGGTTCAGATGCGGAAATGTCTGAAATGGCACAACTTGAATTGAATGAGGCCTCAGATAAGTTACCACAATTAGAGGAAGAAATAAAATATCTATTAATTCCTAAAGACCCTGAAGATTCAAAAAATGTAATGGTTGAGATAAGAGCGGGTACAGGAGGTGACGAAGCCAGTATTTTTGCTGGTGATTTGTATAGAATGTATACGAAGTTTTGTTCTGATAAAGGATGGAAAACAGAGACGGTTGATGTAAGTGATGGAACTTCTGGAGGGTTTAAAGAAGTTATTTTTAGCGTATCTGGAGAAGACGTTTATGGAGACTTGAAATTTGAAGCTGGGGTGCATCGCGTACAGCGAGTTCCGCAAACTGAAACGCAAGGTAGAGTACATACTTCAGCAGCAACGGTAATGGTTTTACCTGAAGCGGAAGAGTTTGATGTTGAATTGGACATGAAAGATGTTAAAATTATTAGAACTACATCAACGGGGCCGGGTGGACAAAGTGTGAATACTACGTATTCTGCAATTCAACTGAAGCACATTCCTACCGGGATTGAAGCAAAATGTCAAGATCAAAAATCGCAACACAAAAATTTAGAGAAAGCGATTAAGGTATTGCGTTCTCGATTGTATGAATCAGAATTGGCAAAAAAGCAAGCTGAAGATTCTTTACGCCGTAAAAGTATGGTATCTAGTGGAGATAGATCTGCCAAAATTAGAACTTATAATTACCCACAAGGCCGTGTTACTGAACATCGAATTGGTTTGACCTTATACGATTTAAATAATATTATCAATGGTGATATTCATAAAATCATTGAGGAATTAAAACTTGCTGAGAATGCTGAAAAATTGAAAGAATCGGGAGATGTTTTATAGACTACCTTTTTCAATTTTATAAGCTACACAATTTTTAAGGGCATTATCAACAGCTACTTTAGGGTGTACAAAGTGCGTGTGTTTGGTCATTCCAAGCTTATGCATCACGTTTTGTGATTTCAGGTTGAGATCGGGTGCAATGGCGTAGACCTTTTTCAATTTTAAGTCTGAAAAAGCAAATTGTATACAGGCTTGAGCAGCTTCGGTTGCAAAACCATGCCCCCAAGCAGTTGGTATTAAGCGCCAACCGAGGTCCACAAAAGGAGTGAAACTGGTTTTATAGGTTTGATGCGATAAGCCAATAAAACCAATGAATGTATTGGTGTCTAAACGGTCAACAGCAAAATAGCAAAAACCGTATTTTTTGAAATGCTTGCGCATGCGCTGAATAAAATCTTCTGTTTGTTTTGATGTCCAAGTGTCAGGAAAAAATTCCATAACACGCGCATCGGCATTCATCAATTTTGCTGGAGCAATATCTTTTGTTTGCCAATTCCTCAATCCTAGGCGCGCTGTTTTAATAATATAATTTGACATCTATTTAAGGTAATGTAACATTTCAATTAAATTTTTTTCAAAACCAACTTTTTCATAGGCTTTTATAGCACTGGGATTCTTATCGTAAACTTGAAGTCTTACCTCCACTATATTCTTGGTTTTAAACCAATCAAAAATACGGTTTAAAATGAGCTTGCTTATTCCTTTTCCCCTGTGGGTATCTTGTACAAAAATAAAGCCCACATGGCCATGTATTTTTTGTTTGTGTTTTGGGTCTTGTTGTTTTATAAGTCCGTATCCAGAACCAACAATTTCATTATCTAAAACAGCAACAAAAACTTCAGCATCCTTCGATTTTATAAACGCCCCAATGTCGTAATAATTAATTTTCCGGTCTTTTACTAAGGAAGGATCCATGGGTCTCTCTACGGCGATTAACTCTTGCTCAAAGGTTAATAAAATAGATAAGTCACTTTGGTTAGCCTCTCTAATGTGTATATTCATTATTATTTTAAATAAATTAACTTTGTTTGAATACTAACGTTTATCTATTTTCCGTTTAATTTTCTTTTTATCGTAAAACGAATCGGGCATTTTGATTAATTTTACACAGCAATCGTAAAGATATATGAATTTAACAAGTTTAAAGAAAAATACCATTCAAAAGTTCTATGAGAAAGAACTTAAAAAGCAAAAAAAAGCCAATTCAAAAACGCTTAAATCGATAGAAACAATCGGTGTGCTTGCAAGTTCTCGATTATTTGGTAGTTATGATATTTCAAGAAACTTGAGTCAAAAACTAAATAAACCACATAAGAATTTTGAAATCATAATTTTTGAAAACTTGAAGGATGATTTTGTCACTCAACATTACAATACCTTTTCCGAAAAAGATTTTGGGATGTATGGTAAAGTAAAAACCGAAAATTTAATAGGTTTTATGGACACAAAATATGATCTGTTAATTAATTATTGCGGTCCGGAAAGTTTATTTACCAATTTAGTAGCATTGCGATCAAATGCAACTTTCAAAGTTAGTTACGCCAATGATGCTGTGGCTGATATTTATGATTTTACGATAGTTGTTGATGGTAATAAAGTGGATGTATTTAACGATGAGCTTGCGAAATATTTAGAGATATTAAAGCTGATTTAAGTAGAAAGGGATAGATCCTTGATAAAAAAAGAAAATAGTAAATGAAAGAATTTAGAGGTACTGGGGTAGCGTTGATTACACCTTTTACAAAAGAGAATACAGTTGATTTTGAAGCCTTAGAGCGTTTAGTGACTTATCAATTAAATAATGGCATTGATTATTTAGTCGTACAAGGAACAACTGGTGAGCCCGCAACACTAACTGCCAACGAAAGAGCAGAGGTAAGAAAAACCATTGTTGCCATTAATAATGGAAAATTACCTTTAGTTTTAGGAATAGGAGGTAATCATACACAAGGGGTGTTAGATGAAATAAAAGCGACTGATTTAGCAGGTTTTGACGCAATTTTGTCGGTAGCACCTTACTACAACAAACCAACGCAAGAAGGGTTTTATCAACATTTTAAAGCCATTGCCGAAGCAACTTCAAAACCAATTATTCTTTACAATGTGCCAGGTAGAACAGCCAAAAATGTGGAGCCTAACACAATACTTAGATTGGCCTCCGATTTTAGCAATATTATTGGTGTTAAAGAGGCAGGTAATGATATGCATCAGTATTTACAGTTAATTAAAAATAAACCAGAAGATTTTTTAATTATTTCGGGTGATGACGATTTGGTTCTTGGGGTTGTACTTGCTGGTGGAGCTGGGGTTATCTCAGTTATCGGACAGGCATTTCCAAAAGAGTTTTCGCAAATGATTGCCTTAGGACTTCAAGGGAAAGCTTCAGAAGCATATCAAATACATTATGATCTAATGGAGGGTATTGATTTAATCTTTGAAGAAAACAATCCGGCCGGTGTTAAAGCCTTATTGAAAAAAATAAACATTTGTGAAACCAATGTCAGATTACCTTTAGTTGAAGCATCTGAGGAATTGCAAGAAAAAATCAATAACTTTGTAACTAATTTAAAAAACTAAAGTATGCTAAGTGCACAAATTGAAAAAGCGTTGAATGCTCAAATTACTATTGAAGCAGAATCCTCTCAAGTATATTTGTCAATGGCTTCTTGGGCAGAAACTCAAGGTTTTGAAGGGGTTTCTGCATTTATGTATGCGCATTCAGATGAGGAGCGTTTACATATGTTAAAACTTGTTAAGTTTGTAAATGAAAGAGGAGGTCATGCCAAAATATCTACATTAAAGGCGCCACCAGTTTCATTTGGATCATTTAAGGAAATGTTTCAAAATTTATTTGAGCATGAGGTGATGGTGTCTGAGAAAATAAATGATTTGGTTCATATTTCTCTTGAGCAGAGAGATTATGCAACCCATAATTTTTTACAGTGGTATGTAGCAGAGCAAATAGAAGAAGAAGCATTGGCAAGAACTATATTGGATAAAATCAACCTTATTGGCGACGATAAGGGAGGCTTGTATTTATTTGATAATGATGTAAAACAATTAACAATAACTTCTTCAGTATCTCCAACGCCATAATTATATTAACAAACTTTTAGGAAGAAAGGTAGTGTTATTGGGGAAAACACAATTATTTTTGCTGTTGACTATTAGTAAAGAAATAGTTTCATAATCCATAATTAATAAGTAATTTTGCAAAATGCTTAAAATCGAAAGAATAATTAGTGTATTTATTGTAGCTGTTTTACTAACTTCTTGTAGTGAATATCAGAAGGTATTGAACAAAGGTAAAACGGAGGACAAATACAAAATGGCTACTGAGTTATTTGAACAAGGAAAATATAACAAAGCAATCGTTTTGTTTGAGAAGGTAATTCCGTTTTACGAGAAGAAACCTCAAATGGAGCGTATCCAATATATGGTAGCACAGGCTAATTACAATTCCAAGAGTTATTCTTTAGCTGCTTATTACTTCAATAGATTTATAGCGAATTATCCGAGTAGCTCTAAAATTGAAGAAGCTACCTTTTTGACAGCACATAGTTATTATTTGGCAGCGCCAAAGTACAGTAGAGATCAAAGAGATACGCATAAAGCTTTGGAAGCATTTCAAGGTTTTATTGATAAATATCCGACAGGTGAAAAAGCATTGGAAGCCAATAACTATTTTGATGAGTTGACGCTTCGACTTGAAAAGAAATCATTTGAAATAGCAAAACAATACTATCATGTAGAAGATTATACTGCAGCTATTGTGGCCTTTGAAAATTTTCTTCAAGATAATATTGGAACCAGTTTAAAAGAAGAAGCACTTTATTACAAGTTTATGGCATCGAATGATTTGGCTGTGAAAAGTGTTTTGTATAAAAAGGAAAAACGTTTGAACGATGCTGTTTTGGCTTATGATAAGTTTAAAAAGAGCTTTCCAAATTCAGATAAAATGGAAGCGCTAAATAGTATATACGAAGATTTAGAAAAAGAGCTACAACAAACAAAAGAGTTGATAGGGAATATAACTACGAAAAACACAAAGAATAATGGACTATAAAAATACAGAAGCAGCATTAACAACTGTTACTTATGACAAGGCTAAGATTGAGAAGCCTACAGAGAACATTTACAAGTCAATTGCTATCATGGCAAAAAGAGCTACCCAAATAAATGAGGATCTAAAACATGAGTTAATTGATAAGCTAGAAGAGTTTGCCACGCACAATGATAGTTTAGAAGAGGTTTTTGAAAACAAAGAACAAATTGAAGTTTCTCGTTTTTATGAAAAATTACCAAAAGCTACTGCAATTGCTGTACAAGAATGGCTAGAAGATAAGGTTTACTTCAGAGATCCAAAGGAGACTGAAAACAACCAATAGATGTCTGTTTTAAGCGGTAAAAATGTATTATTAGGTGTCACAGCCGGTATTGCTGCTTATAAAACGGCACATTTAGTTAGACTTTTTATAAAAGCAGGAGCCAATGTTCAAGTAATTATGACTCCTGCTTCTAAAGATTTTATTACCCCACTTACACTTTCCACCCTATCTAAAAACCCGGTTCACTCAACGTTTTATACTAAAGAAGACGAAAATGAATTGTGGAATAATCATGTCGATTTAGGACTTTGGGCAGATTTGATGCTTATTGCGCCAGCAACGGCAAATACGCTGTCAAAGATGGCGAATGGCACCTGTGATAATTTACTTCTTGCAACCTATTTGTCTGCCAAGAGCAAGGTCTATTTTGCTCCTGCAATGGATTTAGATATGTACCAACACCCCTCTACAAAAAAGACCTTAGATTCCTTATTAAAGTTTGGAAACATCATGATTCCTGCAGAAAGTGGCGAATTGGCTAGTGGTTTGATAGGAGAAGGTAGAATGGCAGAACCAGAACACATTGTAGCGTATATAGAGCAAGAAATACGATCTAATTTACCGCTAAACGGTAAAACGGTTGTGCTCACCGCCGGACCAACCTATGAAGCTATAGATCCTGTACGTTTTATTGGTAATCACTCTTCGGGAAAAATGGGCTTTGAGTTGGCAAAATGTGCAGCCAATTTAGGAGCTAACGTAATTTTAATTGCTGGGCCATCAAATGAAACAGTAGATCATACGTTAATAAAAAGAATAAACGTTATAAGTGCTGAAGAGATGTACACCGCGGCTCATGCTCATTTTGCCAATGCAGCAATTGTTATTGCAGCTGCAGCGGTAGCCGATTATAAGCCAGCTACGGTTTCTGATATAAAAATTAAGAAGAAAGCGGATAGTCTACATATTGATTTGGTGAAAACAAAAGACATTTTAGCTTCATTAGGCAATATTAAAAAAGATCAATTTTTGGTGGGCTTTGCCTTAGAAACGAATGATGAAGTAGCAAATGCGAAAAGTAAATTGCTTCGAAAGAACTTAGATTTAATTGTTTTAAATTCGTTGCAAGACAAAGGTGCAGGCTTTAAAAAGTCAACCAATAAAATAACCATTATTGATAAGTTTGATGAAATGATAGAGTACGAATTAAAATCAAAAACGGAGGTAGCAACTGATATTTTTGATGAGATCTTAAAGCGAATAGATGCGTAACTTTTTAAACATAGTGTTATTTTTTATGATGTTGCAGGTTTCTGCACAAGAATTAAACTGTGTGGTTACCGTAAATGCAGATCAGATACAGAACTCAAATAACCAAGTGTATACTACCTTACAGACGGCTATTTACGAGTATATAAATAATACAAAGTGGACTACTAAAAATTACAAAGCTCAAGAAAAATTACAATGTGCTATCACTTTGAACATCCTTGAGCAACCTTCCTCAAATCAATTTATAGGAAACATACAAATTCAAGCATCTCGCCCCATATTTAACTCCACTTACCAATCGCCAATATTCAACTTTAAGGATGATAATTTATCGTTTACTTATAATGAGTTCCAACCGTTGATTTATAACGCGAACAGTTTTGATTCTAACTTAATGTCTATATTAACATTCTATGCCTATACCATATTGGGTGTTGACGCTGATACGTTCACGTTAAATGGAGGTCAGGAATATTTTAAGAGTGCAGAAAAAGTGGTGAATTTAGCACAGCAAGGAGGTGCTAAGGGATGGAATAGGATTGATGGCAGTAATACAAGGTATCAGTTCAATGAAAATATATTATCACCTGTATATAGAGATTATAGAAGTGCCATGTACGACTATCATATAAATGGGTTGGATATAATGTCTCAAAATAAAAAGGAAGCGAAAAAGAATATTACCGATGCAGTATTAAAAATGCAAGGCGTCTATAATAGAAGGGCAAACGCTTATCTGTTACGAGTATTTATGGACACCAAGGCCGATGAAATTATCGATATTTTTTCTGGTGGACCAAGAACTAATAATACAGCCTTAAAAGAAGGGTTACTGAAAATTTACCCTTCTTATAGCACCAAATGGGAGCAAATCAAAAATTGAGGTTGTAGCGCTTACTTTTTTTATTAAAAATCAAACATATTGCTGGAGCATTCACATTGGGGGCTTATCTTATCTAATAAAGTTGATAAAAAGAGCTTTATTCAAGTGTTATTGTCAAAAAAAGCCAAAGGAATACTGGCGAAATTCAATGATTTAAACGGCGTGCTTTTCTCTGATATTGCCGTGGATGCGTTTGTTAAAAAAGAACACACATATCAATCGGTTGAAATTACCAAATCACAAAACAGGCCATTAATTACATTTTCTTCTGGAGAACGAAAAAAGATATACTTAGCGTATTGTATTGAGAGAAATCCCGATTATATTATTATCGACAATCCCTTTGACCATTTAGATCAACTGTCGCGACTGCATTTAACAGAACAGCTCGGTAAGTTGTCACGTAAAGTAACATTCATTCAATTGTCAAATAGAGCGGAAGAGACCCTTTCTTTCATAAAAAACAGAGGAACTGTTGAGGATAATACATTTGCTATTACAAGTAGTCTCGAAACCAATGAAAAGTCAATTACAACGTTCGAATTTGAGCTTCCTGAATCGCTTTTTTCTTTCCAGTATCAAAGTGATACGCTAGTGAAATTTGAAAATGTCTCTGTAGATTATAGTGATAAACCCGTAGTAAAAGCGATTGATTGGGAGATTAAAAGTGGAGAATTTTGGCAGTTAATCGGACCCAATGGTTCAGGTAAGAGTACCTTGTTGTCTCTAATTACTGGCGATAATCCCAAGGCTTATGGTCAGCAGGTGACTCTTTTTGGAACAAAAAAAGGGTCAGGAGAAAGCGTATGGGGAATCAAAAAGAAAATAGGCTATTTTTCGATCAACATGACGGAGTTATTTAATAAAAGCCACACCGTAGAACAGATGCTCTTAGCGGGTTTTTTTGATTCAATTGGTCTCTATGAAAAGCCCTCTAAATTACAAGAACAAAGGGTTGCTCAATGGCTCGAAATTATTGAAATGAGTCATTTGAAAAAGGTTCGGTTCAATCGGTTGACATTAGGAGAACAACGCTTGGTAATGTTAGTGAGAGCGATGGTGAAACAACCACCGCTACTAATATTGGATGAGCCCGTTGAAGGACTGGATGAAGCCAATACGAATTTGGTAATACAATTGATTAATAGGTTGATTCAAAGTGCAAAAGTTTGTGTAATTTATGTGTCACATCGGCTAGAACCCACCTTACTGCCTACCTGTGTTTACGAACTTATCCCCAGTGAAAAAGGCTCTTTAGGGAAGGTGAAAAGGGCATAAAAATTAGTACTTTAATTATAGGTTCTCATTCATGCTTTTTCATAAAAAATAGTTAAGTTTGATAAGGTGTATAGAAGCCTATTTTAATTTGTAATAATTTGATTATCAGTAATGCTCTCAAAACTATCCATTAAAAATTTTGTACTAATTGATAAGCTCGAAGTAAATTTTGAGGATGGTTTTACTATTATTACCGGTGAAACTGGGGCTGGTAAATCTATTTTACTAGGTGGACTGTCCTTGATTTTAGGAAAACGTGCCGATTTGTCTTCACTGAAAAATAGCGAAAAGAAATGTGTTATCGAAGGAGAGTTTTCCTTAAAAAAATACAATCTTTTATCTTTTTTTGAATCTCAAGACATCGATTGTGAAGAACCTACTATTATAAGAAGAGAGTTATTACCCAACGGAAAATCCCGCGCATTTATTAATGATACGCCCGTAAAATTAACGGTTTTAAGCGAGCTCAGTGAAAAATTAATAGATATACATTCACAGCATGAAACACTGCAATTGGCAGATGTTAATTTTCAATTTAAAATAATTGACGCCTTTGCCAATACTTCGGCACATTTAGAAGCCTATAAAATGGAATTAGCACGTTATAAAGTGTTAACTAACGAGCTAAATGAATTGTTAAGAGCACATCAAGAAGCAAAGTTACAATACGATTATAATGTATTTGTGCTAGAGGAATTGAATTTGGCAGAATTAAAACTTGAAGAACAGGAATTTTTAGAAGAAACATTAGAGAAACTAACGAATGTAGAAACTATAAAATTACATGTAGTTGAGGCTTTAAACACAGCAAATAATGAGGAGATTGGTATTAAACCCAATCTACATAGCTTTAGAAATAACTTAAGTAAATTGGCTTCATATAGTAAGGGCTACAGTCAGCTTTTAGAGCGAATTACTAGTTTAGAAATTGAATTTGAAGATATTTCGAACGAGCTAGAAAATTTAAATGACGACATAACTGCGAGTCCACAAGAGATTGAAAATTACAATGATCGATTGCGGCTGATCTATGATTTACAAAAGAAACATTCAGTAGATTCGATAGCGGAATTATTAGAAATTCAAGAATCCCTCTCCGTTAAGGTTGACGACGTTTCTAATGCTAAAGAAATTATAGCTTCTAAAAACGAAGAAATTGCAAAAGCAGAAGCGATGCTTAATGATTGGGCAAACAAAATACACTCGAGTAGATTAAAGGCAATTCCAATATTAACAAATCAACTAGAAACGCTTCTGGCCGATTTGGCCATGAAAGACACCCGATTTAAAATTAGTGTAACCAAAAGCACTAGTTTTTATGCAAACGGTAAAGACGATTTACAATTTTTGTTTTCTGCCAATAAGGGCTCCAAATTTGACAACCTAAAGAAAGTAGCATCTGGTGGGGAGATGTCACGAATCATGTTAGCTGTAAAATCATTGCTTTCTAAGCATACCAATTTGCCTACGATACTTTTTGATGAAATAGATACTGGAGTCTCAGGAGAGGTTTCGAATAAAATGGCTGCAATCATGGAAGCGATGAGCAACAATATGCAGGTGATAGCCATCACTCATTTACCTCAAATTGCAGCAAAAGGGAAAAATCATTTCAAAGTGTATAAAGAAGAAATAAATTCGAAGACTATCACCAATATAAAATCATTGAATGCTTCAGAGCGCGTTCATGAACTTGCAGAAATGTTAGGAGGTAAAGAAATTCATGACTCTGCAATTAAACATGCAAAACAATTATTAGGTTAAGCTGTCAAAATTTAAAATATTGGCTTAAATTTGCATAACCAATTAATAAATCAAATAAAAAGACATTTTATGTATAACTTATTGAAAGGAAAACGAGGAATTATATTTGGAGCTTTAGATGCGAACTCCATTGCTTGGAAAACTGCAGAAAGAGCACATGAAGAAGGAGCTAAATTTGTATTGACCAATGCACCAATTGCTATGCGAATGGGGGCAATTAATGAATTGGCAGAAAAAACAGGTTCTCAAATAATTCCAGCCGACGCCACTTCTATGGATGATTTAAACAATTTAGTTGAAAAGGCGACGGAAATTTTAGGTGGAAAATTAGATTTTGTATTGCATTCTATAGGGATGTCTGTAAATGTTAGAAAGGGAAAGCACTATACAGAATCGAATTATGATTTTACTACCAAAGGGTGGGATGTCTCTGCTGTTTCTTTTCACAAAGTAATGAATGTATTGTACAAACAAGATGCAATGAATGAATGGGGGTCTATTGTAGCATTGACTTATATGGCAGCTCAAAGAGTCTTTCCTGATTATAATGATATGGCAGATAATAAAGCATATTTAGAATCAATAGCTAGAAGTTTTGGTTATTTTTTCGGAACGGATAAAAAAGTTCGTGTGAATACCATTTCACAATCGCCTACACCAACTACCGCCGGACAAGGAGTGAAAGGTTTTGATGGATTTATTGCTTACGCAGATAAAATGTCGCCTTTAGGCAACGCAACAGCCCAAGAATGTGCGGATTACACCATTACCTTATTTTCTGATTTGACAAAGAAAGTAACATTACAGAATCTTTTCCACGATGGAGGATTTTCAAATATGGGTGTTAGCCAATCAGTAATGGATTATTTTATAGAGAAAGAAGAAGGGAATTAAATGCATCCTTCCTCATTTTAATACAAATACAAACAGATTAAGTATAATTTTTTCGTCAAATTGACGTTCTTATTATTGTTATGAATCACGATACTGTGATTTTATGCAATAAATTAACCGATAACGATATAAAATCGAGCTTATGAAAGAAAGAGCTACTATATTAATTTTAATATGTTTTGCGATACTTAATAGTTACGCAAATACAAATAATACGGATGTCACTATTTTGGCACCACCAGTGAATGATGAATTTGCTGACGCGATTACTTTAACCGTAAATGCTGATTTTTTATGTGGCACTAAGACCGCTGGAACAGTAGCTCAAGCAACCGCTTCAGTGGCTCCAAACGCATGTCCGGGGTCAGCAACAAAAGGAACTGACGATGTTTGGTTTCGTTTTGTAGCGAGTGCAACATCGCATAATGTGAGTTTGTCAGAAAAAATGGGGTCAGAAACCAACTTGTACTTTTCAGTTTATGATGGAGGAGTAGCTGGAACTTCATTAGGAACCATAGTGCTTTGTAGTGATCCAGATTCAAATACAGCTGGAAGTTTAACAATTGGAAATACCTATTTTGTTAGAGTTTTTACAAATAGCACGCTTACAACACATACAACTACGTTTAAAATTTGTGTGGGTACAACACCTTCTCAACCGGGAAATGACAATTGCTCAACAGCACAAAGTATTGGTGCGTTTCCATTCAATACTTCTGTAGATGCATCTTCCGCAACCAATGCAGGATTTGTAAGTGCAACAAGTTGTGGCGCTGCTATGAATGATGGAGTATGGTATTCTTTTGTAGGAGATGGAGGAACGATAACCGTAACAGTATCACCTACAGCATGGGATGCTAAAGTAGCTATTTTTTCAGGTTCTTGCGGAGCATTTGTTTGTACAACATTTTCAGATACAGGTTTTGTGGGTAATGTTGAAGTTGCAACCTTTAGCTCTACACTAGGTGTTACCTATTACATGAATATCGGGCACCCAAGCGGAACTAGTGATGAACCTGAAGGTGTTTTTGGATTAAAAGTAGCATCTTCAATTGTATTATCTATAGATGATTTAATTGCAAAAGGATTTTCTTATTATCCAAATCCGGTTAAAGATGAATTGAGAATGAGTGCTGATGAAACTATTGAAAGCATTAGTGTTTTTAATATCATTGGTCAACAAGTTAAAAGAATTACACCGTCAAACGTTTCGGTTAAATTAGATATGTCTGATTTAACTTCTGGTGTTTATTTTATAAAGGCCGAAATTGGTAAAAGCGTAGGGTCTTTTAAAGTTATAAAACAATAGAAATAGTTATATTTTATAGAAAGCTCTCTTTATTAGGGAGCTTTTTTTATTTTTGAATGTTTCATTTTAATACCGTGCTTATTAAGTATTCCATTATCATACCTATATACAATCGTCCTCAAGAACTTGATGAGTTGTTGCATAGTTTAGTGCTACAAACATTTGAAGGTGAATTTGAGGTAGTTGTTGTAGAAGATGGCTCTAGCGATACTTCTAAAGAAGTAGTAGCATCGTATTCTTCTAAATTAGCGATTCGCTATTTTCTTAAAGAAAATACAGGAGCGGGAAGGAGTAGGAATTTTGGAATGAAGGAGGCCACGGGAGACTACTTTATTATTTTAGATTCCGATTGTGTTTTACCAGAAAACTACCTAGCCAATGTTGCCAAAGCCTTAGCGGAGAACTATACAGATGCCTATGGAGGAGCCGATGCTGCGCATTCTTCCTTTACAACCATTCAAAAAGCAATAAGCTATACAATGACTTCGATATTAACAACTGGGGGGATTCGAGGGAATAAAAATTTAAAAGGTAGGTTTCAACCACGTAGTTTTAATATGGGCATTTCTAAAATTGCTTATGAAAAAACAAAAGGGTATGGAAATCAACATTTTGGAGAAGATATTGATTTGGCGTTCAGGCTCTGGAACCATGGTTTTGAATCTCAATTTATTGAAAATGCATTTGTCTATCACAAACGAAGAACCACCTGGTCAAGTTTTTTCAAACAAACGTTTAATTTTGGGGCGGCTCGGCCTATTTTAAATGAATTACACCCTTCTACGGCAAAAATTACGTATTGGTTTCCCAGTGTATTTATCTTGGGCTTTCTAATAGCGACAATCGGATTGTTCTTTCAGGTGAATCTATTGTTTTATGCCTATTTAGTCTATCTTATTTTTATCGCAGTTGATAGTTTACTACAAAATAAAAGCATCACTGTTGCCCTAGCAAGTGTAGTCGCTGTGTTGGTACAGTTTGCAGGCTACGGAACGGGGTTTTTACGCTCTATGTTTCGTTTAAAATTAGCGAGAAGAAGTGTTAAAGAGACATTTCCAAGAATGTTTAGCTAGTTAAACTTATATTGTTAAGTACATTTATTATTTTTGCAGTCTAAAATACAAAGATGAAGTACGCAAAAAATATACTCGAAACAATTGGAAACACGCCGTTGGTTCAATTAAACACAATTGTTGAAGATATAGATGCCCTAGTTTTAGCTAAAGTTGAAACGTTCAACCCGGGTAATTCTGTTAAAGATAGAATGGCTTTAAAAATGATTGAAGATGCAGAAGCAGATGGAAGGTTAAAGCCTGGTGGGACTATAATTGAAGGTACTTCTGGGAATACAGGAATGGGACTGGCATTGTGTGCAATTGTAAAAGGGTATAGCTTAATTTGTGTGATTAGTGATAAACAATCTAAGGAGAAAATGGACATTTTACGTGCCGTTGGCGCAGAGGTAATTGTCTGCCCTACGAATGTTGAGCCAGATGATCCGCGTTCCTATTATTCGGTATCAAAACGATTGGCTTTAGAGACTCCAAACTCTTGGTATGTTAATCAATATGACAATCCGTCAAACGCGATAGCACATTACGAACAAACAGCTCCGGAAATTTGGGAACAAACTGATGGAAAAATAACTCATTTTGTGGTTGGGGTAGGTACAGGTGGTACCATTTCGGGTGTTGGAAAGTATTTAAAAGAAAAGAATCCCAATATTAAAATTTGGGGAGTTGATACCTATGGATCCGTATTCAAAAAATATCATGAAACGGGTATTTTTGATGAAAATGAAATTTATCCCTATATCACTGAGGGAATAGGTGAAGATATTTTGCCTAAAAATGTAGATTTTGATATTATTGATGGTTTTACAAAAGTAACCGATAAAGATGCTGCGGTGTACACCCGTAGGTTGGCGAAGGAAGAAGGGATATTTGTTGGGAATTCTGCTGGATCAGCCATTAAAGGGTTGTTACAATTGAAAGATGAATTTACCAAGGACGATGTTGTTGTGGTATTGTTTCACGATCATGGAAGTCGTTACGTAGGGAAAATGTTCAATGATGATTGGATGCGTGAGCGAGGGTTTTTAGATGAAAAAGTTACAGTAGCCAATGATTTAATTAAAAACAATAAAGACAAACCTTTAGTTACTGTTAAAACAGAAGAATTGGTTTCGCATGCTATTGATAGAATGCGTCAATTTGATATTTCTCAAATGCCAGTAGAAGATTCAAATGGATTTGTAGGATCTGTTGATGAAAGTGATTTGTTCAAGTTGTTTTTCGAAGATAAGAACATTGCCGACAGGCCTATTAAAGATATTATGAGAGCGGCATTTCCCATAGTAAAAATGAATACTTCTGTAGAACAAATTTCCAGATTAATCAATAAAGAAAATGAAGCAGTTTTAGTCGACTTAGAAAATGGAAATTACCAAATAATTACCAAGCATGATGTCATTAATGTAATTAGATAATTTTATTTTAACGTGAGATACTAGCTCAAAATTTGTAATTTTCCGTTATGAGGGAAGATTTCGTAGTATACTTATGGAAGTTTCAACAGTTGAAAACGACTGCATTAACCACTACTGAAGGAGCGTCAATTCAAATTTTAAAAGTAGGTTTAGAAAATTTGAATACAGGTCCTGATTTTTTTAACGCTCAACTTCTAATTGGAAATCAAAAATGGGCTGGGAATGTTGAAATCCATGTAAATTCCTCCGATTGGTATGCACATGGTCATGAAAAAGATCCGAATTATGATGCTGTTATTTTACATGTGGTTTGGGAACATGATGTTGCCATTTACAGAAAAGATAGTTCCGTAGTACCTACATTAGAATTAAAAAACTTTGTTGATAAAGCGGTTCTTACAAACTATCATAAACTTTTTTCAACGACTTCTAAATGGATTAATTGTGAAAATGATATTGAAAAGGTAGACGCCTTTTTAATGGAAAATTGGTTAGAACGTTTGTACATTGAACGCTTAGAGCAAAAGTCTGTGCTTACAGAAGAGTTATTGCTTGAGTCAAAAAATGATTGGGAGGGTGTTTTATTTAAGCTTTTGGCTAAAAACTTTGGTCTAAAAGTTAATGCAGAGGCATTTTTTGATTTAGCCACTAAAATAGATTTCAATATTATTAGAAAACAACAAGCCAACTTGGAAAGTTTGGAAGCGCTGTTTTTTGGTCAATCAGGTCTTTTAAATGAGGATATAGAAGATGGGTATTATCAGCGGTTAAAAAATGAATATACTTACTTAAAGGCGAAGTACAATTTGGTAGATAGATTTGGAGTTCAGTTTCAGTTTTTTAGATTGCGACCATCTAATTTTCCAACAATTAGAATCGCACAATTGGCTGCGTTATATCATACACATCAAAATATATTCTCAAAGATTATTGCGGCAACTTGTGTCAAAGATTTCTATACCCTATTTGATGTCTCGGTATCTGATTATTGGAAAACACACTATTCGTTTACGTCAACATCAAAAAAGACCGCTAAAAAAGTAAGTAAAGCTTTTGTTGATTTATTACTAATCAATACCATTATACCCTTAAAATTTATGTATCTCAAACAATTGGGTATGTTTGATAGTGAGGAGTTACTTAGATTAGTCAGACAAATAAAACCAGAAAAAAATAGCATTCTAACAAAATTTAGCACTTTTGGGGTCCCTCATAAAAGTGCACTACAAACGCAGGGATTACTACAATTAAAAAATGAATATTGTTCGAAACAGGCTTGTTTAAATTGTGCCATTGGAAATAGCTATTTAAGAAAAGGTTAATTATCACTAATTTTTGATATAAAATATTTATTTTATTGTGAATATTTTTTTATATTCGGCATTATTTTAACTTAATATTAACAAATTCAAGTAAATCAATTATGAAAAAATTTAATTTTAGAACAACGTTTTTCTCCCTTTTAGTATTTTGCATTTCTCTAACCATTCTTAGTTGTAGTGATGATACAGTGTCTATGGAAACAGAGATTTCAAGCAGTACATTAGAAAAGTTAGCGGCTGCTCATTTTGATATATCAAAAGCACGAGCTACTGTTTTTATGGGAGAATATGGCATTGCTGTTGAAGATATGTTTTTTACTTTAGAACAAATTGATGAATTGCAAGGTAGTGATGGAATACATTCAAAACAATACCGAACCAATAACCTGGTAAAAAAGCTTCCTAGAGTAATTACTGTTAGTGTGGATCCAGATTTAGGACAATTGGGTTCAGATGCTTTAGATAATATGATAGCGATGTACAACAATGAAAATTTGGAACTCGCTTTTCAGCGTGTTGCATTTGGAGGTAAAGGCAAACGTAAAGCGAATATTGAAGTTACGGAGTTTTATGAACAAGAATCAGGAGGGTTTATCACACTTGGTCGAGCGGCTGGTTTTCCAACGCGAAAAGGAGATCCTGCTAAGGGCTTTGGGATAAATAGTAGATGGTTTGAATTGTTAAACCCATCATTGGCTGAAGTTGCTGGTACCATGGCACATGAAGTTGGACATTGTATCGGTTTTCGTCATACAGATTATATGACTAGAGAGAGTTGTGGCTCGAATGTAAATGAAGGAAGTGCAGGGGTAGGAGCAATACATATTTCAGGAACTCCACTAGGGTCTGATGCTTCATCATTAATGCAATCTTGTGGTCCGGCTGATTCATTTAATAATAATGATAGAATAGCATTGAATCAATTGTATTAATCAATAAAAGTTATATATTTTTGTAAAAGCTGCCTTTTGGCAGCTTTTTTGTATATTCAATTAACAGCTTTTGGTAAAAAAAGTTGCGCTATGAAAAAATATCTCCTCAATATAAGCTTGTTTCTTGTACTTATTTCTTGTTCATCAGAACCAAAGAAAACGAGTATTGTACTTCCGAAAATAGATTTTAAAAAAGATCTATTAAGCTATTTTGAAAGTAATTTTAAATTGTTGACCGATTCAAGTTCCGTTCAAAAAATTCCTTTAGATAGTGTGCCATGGTTGAGATTCTTCTATAAAAATGTTGGGTTTACTCCCGTTTGGATCAATGATTCAATAGAAGTCAATACGAATGGAAAATTATTAATAGAACAATTAGCAACGGCATTGAACTATGGCATAGATACTACTTTATATAATACTTCGGCACTACGAAAACTCGATTCAAATATTTTGAATATTAAAAATAAGGAGGATCGTTATGCCTTGGCTTTTGATATAGAAGTATTGCTTTCAAATTATTATATGCTTCATGGGAAGCATTTAAATTACGGCGTACTAGAGCGTATTGACTCTGTGACTATTTTACCTAGGAAAAAGTTTTCAGTGGATATGCCTTCCTATTTTTTGAAGGCTTATAAAAATGATAGTTTGTTTGAAAAGTTGGTGAATTTACAACCTAAGAGCTTCCCTTACCGAGAGCTTCAAAAAGGCTTAGTTAGGTATCTTAAAACTGCTTCTTTGAGTAAAGACAGTGTACCTGTCGAAAATTTTAGAATAGACTCTTTAAATGCAATAATTCAGTCGAAAAAGGCACTAGTTTTACATAAATACCTTGACTCAGTTTCTAATGATTCCCTATTTTTTGATGCGTTGAAAAAATTTCAATTCGCGCATGGTTTAGAATCAGATGGGTTGATTGGTAAAAACACAGCAAAAGCGTTATCAAAAAGTCCATATAGCTATTATCAAACCATAGCTGCTAATCTAGAAAGGTGGCGATGGAAAGAAGAACTAGAGACAGATTTTATCCTTGTAAATATCCCTTCATACCAATTGGAAGTTTTTAAGGAAAACAAATTGATGCTGACATCTAAGACAGTAGTAGGTAAACGAAAAACCCAAACGCCAGAGATACGAGATTCTTTACAATATGTGATTGCCTACCCCTATTGGAACGTGCCGAGAAAAATTTCTGTTGAAGAGATTTTGGTTAATGCCAAAAAAGACTCTACTTACTTGATTAGAAATAAATATGAGGTGTTAACCTATACAAAAGAGTCGGTTGCTATTGATAGTGTAAATTGGGAGGCTATGAACAATGATACTTTTAATTACCTGATTCGGCAAAAGGGTGGAGGCTATAACTCTTTGGGTTTGGTAAAGTTTATTTTTCCGAATAAACATGCCATTTATTTACATGATACGCCTTCAAAACAACACTTTAATTTTGAAACAAGAGCGTATAGCCATGGCTGTGTGCGTGTAGAAAAGGCGATGGAATTGTCTAATTATATCTTAGAGTCAGATAATAATAAATATAGCATAGATAGTATCTACAAATTTATTGAAAAGGAAAAGGAAAAGCCAATCAAATTAAATTATAGGTTACCAGTGTATATCTATTATTTGACAGCCAAAGTTAATCAAGATGATAACTTAATATTGTATGAAGATATTTATGGTTTGGATAGTAAATTGATTGAAAGTTTAAAGCAACAGCAAAAATCAATTTAGAGCCAAAGTACTTAATTTAAATTGAGGTTGAGGTATTTGAATTGAGTAGTTTAGATTTTTGTAAATAGGCCTCTTTTGGATAATAAATAAAGAGACAGGTGCCCTCTTTAATTGTTTCGATTACCTCTTTATGAATTGTTTTGGGCAACGAAGGGCAGCCTAAACTACGTCCCAATCTGCCATTTTGTGTAACAAATTCTGCACTGGCATAATCAGCACCGTGTATTACGATAGCTCGAGATCTAGCATTGTTATTTGAATATTCTAATCCGTCAAGGCGTAGCGAAAAACCATGTTTGCCAATATAGGTTTCAGCTGTTTTGTAAAAGCCAATACTACTTTGAAAGCTTTGAACTTTATTTGAAAATTGAGAAGCATATTCCAATCCTGAATTTCTTCCGTGGGCAACTAAACTTTTCTGTACGAGTTTTTTTGCTTCCATATCAATAATAAATAAGCGATTTTCACTAGAAGACTTACTAAAATCGATGATAGAAAGGTATTTTGAATTGTCAATTTGTTGTGAAGACGCTAAGGTTAAATATCCTTTTAATGCAGATTCAAATGCTGTGAAATCTAATTCCTTTTCGTCAATTAGGTTATATAAATTAGTGCTGTATTCCTTAAAAGAGGCTTCAGTTGAAGTTTTTACAATTACTTCCGTACTGGGCACAGTTTTCCATGCGTATGATGGAAAAATTAATAAAAGCAGTAGGGGTAAGAGTAATGTTCTTTTTTTCATTCGGCGACAAATTTATAGGATATCAATCTATTTTAGCTCATTTGTTAATAACTTTCAAATGAGTGAATTAGGCATGATATTTAATAACTGTGTAAATAGCATATTATTGTATGAAAAGCATAAAAATTCTAATGGGAATTAGGTAAAACAAAAAAAAGCACCCATTAAGGGTGCTCTATGTTTATATTTTCAAAAACGATTTATTTTTTCTTCGCTTCTTGTTTGGCATATTTTTGTTTGTTCAATTCGTCTTGAAGTTCGCGTCTCAATTTTTGTTCGCGTTCAATAGAGCGTTGTCTGTAATTTTCAAATTCTTCTTCTATTTCTGACTTCGTCTTTTTTGCTTCAACGGTCACTGTATTACTTTGCTTGAACCTTCCAATAAACAATACCAAAAAGGCAGTTAGTGCAGCTATGATAGACCATAGAATGGTGTTATAGCCCGTTTTACTAAGAGGAATGCCTAAAAGACTAATCTTATCCTTTTCTTCAGTTACAGAAGATAAGTTATCATTTGTTTTGCTAAGATCTGCTTTTAAAGTTTCAATTTCATTTTTTTGAGTTAAAATGGTAGCATTTGCTTCCTTAAGTTTGGTTCTACCTAATTTTAAAGAATCAGACACGTTTGCTTTAAATTTAAAAAGTAAATTGGTCTTCACACTTCTATAATCTTCCCATTTAGGCGACTTTTTATATAAGTAATCAAATTGGCTATCTATAGACCCGGCATTGAGCGAAGGTTTAACTTCTTCGGTTTGAGCAGTTACACCGAGTGAAAATGCAAGTAGGATGCTAAGTGATAGTATTACTTTAACGAATTTCATTTTAAAAGTATTTAGAGTTTGTTTTGAGAAACCAAAAGTAAAAAAATTACTTCTAATATAGAAACAACATTAACTGTTATTTAATACAGCTTATTGTATTTAGCAGGATTAACTTCATGCATAAGTGCATAAATACCTTCAAAAATATCTTCTATAGAGGGTTTAGAAAAATAATCACCGTCTGTTGAATACGCCGCTCTATGATCATTTGCAGCTATCGTTATAGGCTGACTATCTATATACTGATACCCTTTTTGTTTATTTATAATTTGATCTAGTAAGTATCCTGAAGCGCCTCCAGAAACATCTTCATCAATAATTGCCAATCTATTGGTTTTTTCTAAACTTTTTACAACTTCATGATTTAGGTCAAAAGGCAGTAAGCACTGGGCATCAATAATTTCGATATCAATCTCGACTTTGGCCAGTTCTTTGGCGGCTGTTTCAACCAGTTTAAGTGTGGCGCCATAAGAGACCACAGTGATGTCTTTTCCTTCTTTAATAGTTTCAACTACACCAATGGGCGTTCTAAATTCACCCATATTGGTTGGTAATTCTTCCTTCAATCGATATCCGTTTAAGTTTTCTACTACCAAAGCAGGTTCATCACTCTGCAATAAAGTATTGTAAAAACCAGCGGCTTTGGTCATGTTTCTAGGAACTAGAATATACATGCCTCGTAATAAATGAATTACTGCCCCCATATGAGAACCCGAGTGCCATATACCTTCCAATCGATGTCCTCTTGTGCGTACAATTAATGGCGCTTTTTGTTTGCCAAAAGTTCGGTAGCGTAAAGTAGATAAATCATCGCTTAAAATTTGAATTGCATACAATAAGTAGTCTAAATATTGAATTTCAGCAATCGGGCGCAAACCTCGCATGGCCATGCCAATACCTTGGCCCATGATGGTCGCTTCTCGTATGCCGGTATCGGCCACTCTCAGCTTTCCATATTTCTCTTGAAGGCCTTCTAAACCTTGATTCACATCGCCAATTTGCCCAGCATCTTCACCGAAGATTAAAACCTTATCATTTTTAGATAAAATCATATCAAAGTTGTCTCTTAGTATAACCCGTGCGTCTACTAACTTCGTTTCTTTATCATAAGTGGGTACTACTTCTTTTATATTTGTGGCTTTAGTTTCAAATTCACTATATAAATGAGCGCTGTAATTAATATTTTCTTGTGCTGTAAATTCTTTTATCCAGTGAAGAAGTTGCTGTTTTCCATCAAACTGCTCACTTTTAATGTAGATTAAAACTTTTCTTGCAGTTGATAAAACATCTTTTTTTGACGGCTCTTGTAGTTTTTCTAAATCATTTTTTAGCTTGGTGATAAAGACACTGTTAGCGCTAGACTTGATTACTGGCGCTAAGATTTTTATTAATTGAGATCGCACATCGTTGATGGGCTTTAAATAGGCCTCCCACGCTTTTCTTTTGGCTGTACTCACTTCTTTTTTAGCTTCCTTTTCTAAGGTGCTCAATTCAGCTTCGTTTTCAAAAACACTTAACATCCATGTTCTCATCTTAAGAATACAGTCGTGTTCTTTCTCCCATTGTAAACGTTCAGGTGTTTTGTAACGCTCATGTGACCCGGAGGTTGAATGTCCTTGTGGCTGTGTAAGCTCTTTCACATGAATAAGTACAGGAACATGCTCTTGTCTAGCAATGGTAGCTGCTTGATTGTATACATCAATAAGTTTTGAATAATCCCATCCTTCAACAACAAATATTTCATAACCATTGGCCTGTTCATCTCGTTGAAATCCTTTGAGGATTTCAGAAATACTTTCTTTTGTTGTTTGGTGTTTAGCATGTACAGAAATACCATAATCGTCATCCCATACACTAATCACCATGGGTACTTGAAGTACACCAGCAGCATTAAAAGTTTCAAAAAACAACCCTTCTGAAGTACTTGCATTTCCTATGGTACCCCAAGCGATCTCGTTTCCCTTATCTGAAAGAGTAGTGCTATTTTTTAAATTTTCAACATTTCTAAATATTTTTGATGCTTGTGCAAGACCTAATAAACGTGGCATTTGCCCTGCTGTGGGCGAAATATCGGCACTTACATTTTTTTGTTGCATCAAGTTTTTAAAACTTCCATCATCATTGAGTTGATGTGTAGAAAAATGCCCTCCCATTTGTCTTCCGGCCGAATAAGGTTCAGCCGTTATATCAGTATGTGCATATAAACCTGCAAAAAACTGTTGAGGTGTCAATTCACCTATAGCCATCATAAAAGTTTGATCACGGTAATATCCAGAGCGCCAATCACCATTTTTAAACGCTTTAGCCAAGGCTAACTGTGGAACTTCTTTTCCATCTCCAAAAATCCCAAACTTGGCTTTACCAGTCAAAACTTCTCTACGGCCTAATAAACTACACTCTCTACTGATTAAGGCAATTTTGTAGTCGCTTAAGATTTCTTTTTTAAAATCTTCGTAAGATAATTTTTGGTGAGAATCAATGAGTTTTTCAGACATACTTTAAGGATGTATTAAGATGTCGCAAATGTACGTTTTTTGGTTTAAAAACAGAAATTATTGTAGAGTGCTAATTAAAATAATGAAATTCGCATTAAAAGAAACCTCTTTTTGCAAAATTGATAATTTTTCCAGGATCTAAAGTTAAGACAAATCTAATTTTTGTGTTATAATTTGGGAGTGTTGGTTCGAAACCTAAACTCGATTGAAGCGGAAAATAAACCTCTAAAATATTGTGTATAAAGTTCAATCGAATTCCACTATCATATTTAAATAAGGGCTGCTGGCCTTTATTTTTATAGAAACCTCCATCAGCATAGAGTTCAAGCCATTTCCAGATACTTACACTACCATTGGTTGCAACAATCCATCGATTTGCAAAATTGTTTTGAAATTGCGATTTAAACCCACCTTCGGAGATGATTATTTGTTGGCTAAAAAATCCTGATTTTTCCGAACGCCCTAAATAGTCATAATCAAATAAATAATCAGAAGGCCTATCAAGTGAAAAACTAAAAAAATCACCTTCCGATTTGTTGTGTAAAAAAGTACCAGCATACAGTCTTAAATCGTATTGTCTGTTGGCGTCAGTAAGCTTTCGATATCTAAAGTCAAATGAAAGCTTGCTAAAAGAATTTGACAATTGAAAGTCAGTTGTATATCTAATATCTTGAATAATATCGGGTTTTGATGCTCCAAAACGAACATTGAAGATATTATAGGAGTCTGACTCGAGCTTTGGAGCTCCATCCAGTGTTTCTCTATCAATAATTAAATACCGCGCAGTTAATGCTTTGCCACCGACATCTCGAAGGCTTTCCCTTTTGAAATTTATAGAAACGAAAGGGCTAAATCGCATGTAGGATAGGTCTTCATCGTAGTGAAAATTGCTTGCAGATAAACCGGCGATAAACTTATAGACATTTGTATCCTCGGGTAAGTGTTGGTACACAAATGAAAGTGATCCGTTAAGCGACTTACTTCTGAAACCATAAATAGGAGTGATCTTGTACAGCCATTTTTTTTTGAATAATGATTCGTTATAAAGTCGAGGCCCTAATAAAATTCCGTCGTAAAGATTGTATGCAGAGTATAAATTATAAAAGACTTGATTGTAATACGGATTTTCCAAATCTTTGAAAAATCGAAACTGAATGGGTTTGTTAAAGATTCCTTTCATGTTTTTCCAATTATCTCTCAAATTTAACTCAGGATATAAATATTCGTAGTTTAATGAAAGCTTGGTAAAATCACCTTTTGGGATTTTGATGGTAGTAGTAGAATCAATATTTGTGAGCCATTTTTTAAATTTGATTTCATTTTTATCAACTCCGTATAAGGCTATCGGTGCGGAAAAATTTCTTTTGTTTTTTATGGTTACTGCAACAGAGTCACGTGATTTGCTAATTTTTTTAATGGTATAATCAATTTTCTTTTTTGACTGGATATAATCGCCAAAAAACCAATTTAAATCTTTTGTCGATTTTTGTACAACCAAGTTCTTAAATACATTACTATTTATTCTACTTAGCTTGTTTTCTATATATAGTTGTTTAATACTTTTCGGGACAATACTATCTTGTAAATACTCATCTAAATAACGGAGTCCGATACCTGCCTTGTATTTGTTGACTATTTTTCGATTGAAATTTGATAACGAGTCTGCTCTTGTATTTAATGCTTGATCTAAATTGTTACGTGCTGCAAATTGATATACAAAAGGATATTTACCATTAAACTCTAACTTAGCTATATTAAAAGTGCGGACACCCCAAATTTTAGAGATGTTACCCATTGCCTTAATTTCAGGGTAAAATTTCTCTACATACTGCATCATTAAATAGGTTTGGATACCGTCTGTCAACCAATAGTCTTCTCTCGGGTTTACCAATAAGGTGTTTTCAATATACTTTTTTGTAAGTACTTTGAACATTTTAATATCCCATTCAAAAACACCTGAAAATGGGTTAAGCGCCTTAGGAAGCTGATTTAAACCGTAAATTGGATTTTTAGTGTATGATATTTTATTTACCAGCATTTTTTCATGCGGATAACTTCCTAGATGTTGTTGTATAAATGCTACCTGCCTATTGACAACATCTGATTTTACCTGATCACTTAAAGCAGTGCCATTTAAGTTAGAAATCACTTCTAATGAATCCGTCTTATAAGAATTAAAATCATTGAACAATGCGATGTTTAGTTCTAAGTCTACTCTATTGGTTCCAACTAATTTATGGGTAGTAAAGGGTGGGTTGGTAGTTAAAGTACTAGACAGGTCTGTATTTAAACGAACACCTTCAGGGAGTTTTAATTCAATGTCATAATTGGTGGGATTCATATAGAAATCATCCAGATTTAAATTACTTAAGGTATGCCATTTCGAATCAAACACGGCGGGCACTAAATACCAATACCTCAAGTTATAGCTTGTCTCATTTTTACCGTATCCAGTAAAAACAGCATCTGGAAGTTTAACAACATAGGTAGCTACCAAAGTGGTAGAATCATTTGGTGCTAGTGGTTTATTTAAATATACGGTAACAATGTCGGGTTGATCTTTATTTACTTGCCATTCGGTAAATTGACTGTTTTCTGAAATATCTTTAATATCTGATCTACCACGTTGCTTTTTTTTGGCGAAGTACAGACTTTTATCATAGTCTTCAATCAACCTTTTCGCGAGTGGCGTATGCTTATTTCTATAACCATTGGCCCAGTTTAATAAATACAAAGTGTCGAGATTAGACGCGCTGTTATTAAAATAGGTTATTTGTTGCTTTATTTTTAATTCAGAAGTTTCAAAATCAAAAGAAGCATTTATTTTTATAACATCAGTTTGCGCATTTAAACTTAATTTAAACAGTATAAAAAAAAATGATATGTATTTTAATTTGATCAACTTGAATTAGTTATTTACATACGATTAGTTTGACAACGTAGGGTGATAGTTACTTAAAAGGTAGATACCAATACCAAAATTCGTTGCGTTTGTTTTCATAGTCTTTGTCAGCTTTACTTTAAGAACGATTTCTAAACGAGAAAACTAAGGCCATTCAAGATATATAGAGTGGCCAGTCATCAACTTTATCGTTGTAACTCTTTTGAGTATTCTGAAAATATTAGAAATTGGGCTGTAAACTGTACTTTTTGTAGAAATTATTTAACAAGGTTACAACTTCTTGTTCGGTGTCTACTATTTGAAATAAATCCATGTCTTCTGGGCTCACATTTCCATACTTTTCGATAAGTACTTTTTTTACCCAATCAAAAATACCACTCCAAAAATCGGTACCCACTAGAATAATTGGAAATCTGCCAATTTTTTTAGTCTGAATGAGTGTCATAGCTTCAAATAGTTCATCTAAAGTTCCAAAACCACCAGGCATTACAACAAAGCCTTGTGAGTATTTTACAAACATTACTTTTCTAACAAAAAAGTAATCAAACTCTAGGCTTTTATCGCTATCGATATACGGATTATCATGTTGTTCAAATGGCAATTCAATATTTAATCCAACAGAAATTCCTTTTCCACGGTGTGCACCTTTGTTACCCGCTTCCATAATTCCGGGGCCGCCTCCTGTAATTACACCATATCCATTTTGCGTAAGCTCATAAGCAATACTTTCAGCAAGCTTGTAGTATTTGTGATCCGGTTTTGTTCTAGCCGATCCAAAAATACTTACACATGGTCCTATTTTACTTAATTTTTCATAACCATCAACAAACTCAGACATGATCTTAAAAATTGCCCAAGAGTCATTGGTTTTAATCTCATTCCATGTTTTTTGTTGAAATTTTTCAATTATTTTTCTTTCTTCGTTTAAATTTGCGTCATTCGCCATTCTTCAATTTTTTTAATATTAATTATGAACTAAATTAGTTCTTTTTTTAGAAACTTAGCTGTATAGCTTTTTTTGTTTTTAATAATCTCTTCTGGTGTACCAAAACACAATATTTCACCACCGTTTTTGCCACCTTCTGGACCAATATCAATAATATAGTCTGTCAATTTAATGACATCTAAATTATGCTCTATTATTAAGACTGTATTCCCCTTATTCGTCAGTTTATTTAGTACTTCCATTAATACTCTAATATCCTCAAAATGCAATCCTGTAGTAGGTTCATCTAGGATATAAAAAGTATTCCCAGTGTCTTTTTTTGAGAGTTCAGCTGCCAACTTAATACGCTGCGCTTCTCCTCCTGAAAGGGTTGTTGACTGTTGCCCTAAACTGATATATCCCAATCCTACATCTTGTATTGTTTTAAGCTTTCTATATATTTTAGGGATGTGTTCAAAAAAGGGTACGGCATCATCAATAGTCATCTCTAAAACGTCAGAAATTGATTTCCCTTTATAGCGAATCTCTAATGTTTCTCTATTGAAACGTTTTCCTTGACATGTTTCGCATTCAACATATACATCGGGTAAAAAATTCATTTCAATTACACGAACTCCACCACCTTCACAAGTTGGACATCTTCCTCCTTTAACGTTAAAAGAAAATCTGCCAGGCTTATAGCCTCGTATCATTGCTTCTGGTGTTTTGGTGAAAAGAGAACGTATTTCACTAAAAACACCAGTATAGGTTGCTGGGTTTGATCGTGGTGTTCTTCCTATTGGAGATTGGTTGATGTCTATAATTTTATCAATGTGTTCTAAGCCTTTTATCGAGGTGTAAGGCATTGGTTTTTTGACCGATTTATAAATGTATTGGTTGATTATTGGATATAAGGTTTCATTAATTAAAGTGGATTTACCGCTACCCGAAACTCCTGTAACACAAATCATTTTTCCCAACGGAATTGAGATAGAAACATTTTTTAGATTGTTTCCTGTTGCACCTTTAAGTACAAGTTCTTTTCCGTTACCAGCGCGCCTGGTTTTTGGTACTTCTATTTTTTTCGTTCCATTAAGGTAATCGGCAGTCAATGTATGACTAGATAATAATTCGGCGGCGGTTCCAATACTGATAATTTCGCCTCCATGTCTTCCTGCCTTTGGACCAATGTCAATGATACAATCGGCACTTTCAATCATTTCTTTATCGTGTTCAACAACCAGTACAGAATTGCCAATATCACGCAGTTTTTGTAAGGAATCAATTAGTTTTTCATTGTCGCGTTGATGCAAGCCAATACTGGGCTCATCTAGAATGTACAATACACCAACAAGTTGTGAGCCTATTTGTGTGGCTAGGCGGATGCGCTGCGCTTCTCCTCCAGAGAGTGTTTTTGAACTCCTATTCAATGTTAAATAGTCCAAACCAACATTCAGTAAAAACTGAATTCTAGATGCTATTTCTTTTAAAATTTCAGTCGCAATTTTTAGTTGCTTTTCTGATAGTTCTTCCTTTATATTAGAAAACCATGCTGCCAGTTGAATAATATCCATGTCAACTAAATCTGCAATGTTCTTGTCCTGTATTTTGAAATGTAGGGCTTCCTTTCGCAATCGAGAACCATGACATACATCACAGGTCTTTACATCCATATATTCTTTTGCCCAACGTTTAATGGAGGTGGAATTAGAATCATTAAATTGATTGCTGATAAAATTCACAATACCTTCAAAATCAATTTCGTAATTGCGTGTAACGCCTGCATCTTTAGAGACAATGTCAAACTTTTCTTTACCACCATAAAGAATAATTTGAAGAGCATCAACTGGTATTTTTTGAATAGGAGTGCTCAAAGTAAATTGAAAGCGTTCGGCAATTAAGTCCAACTGTTTAAACATCCATGAGCTTTTGTGTTCTCCTAAAGGGGCAATTCCTCCGTTTAAAATACTATTCGATTTATTGGGAATGATTTTGTCAACATTCACTTCGGTTATTTTACCAAGACCATTGCACTTTTCGCAAGCGCCCTTAGGGGAATTAAATGAAAAGGTATTGGGTTCGGGCATTGGATAAGAAATACCTGTTGTTGGGCACATTAAATTACGGCTAAAATAGCGGGGCTTATCACTTTCATTATCAACTACTAATAACACATCATTGCCGTGGTACATGGCAGTTTTTAGCGTCTCTTTCAAGCGTTTTTCAGAAGTGCTATTGATTTGCAATCTGTCAATTACAATTTCAATATCATGTGTTTTATACCTGTCTAAGCGCATGCCTTTAGTAAGCTCTTGAATTTCTCCGTCTACGCGGACACGAACAAAACCTTGTTTTGAAATTTGCTCAAACAACTCTCTATAATGTCCTTTTCGTGATTTTATAACGGGCGCAAGAATGTTGATTTTTTTTCCATCAAAATCGTTAAGTATTAATTCATTGATTTGCTCGTCAGAATAACTCACCATTTTTTCGTTCGTATTGTACGAATAAGCATCTGCGGCTCTTGCAAAAAGAAGGCGTAAAAAATCATAAATTTCGGTAATCGTTCCAACGGTAGATCTCGGATTTTTACTTGTGGTTTTTTGTTCGATTGCGATTACTGGTGATAAGCCATCAATTTTATCAACATCAGGCCGTTCCAAACTTCCTAAAAATTGTCTAGCATAGGCAGAAAAGGTTTCAACATAACGTCGCTGACCTTCGGCATAAATGGTATCGAAGGCCAAAGAAGATTTTCCACTACCACTCAAACCAGTAATAACAACGAGCTGCTCTCGAGGTATTTTTACGTCAATGTTCTTTAAATTATGCACACGTGCACCTTGTACGTCGATGTATTCTTGTTGTATGGCCATAAATGGGGTTGAAAAATTCGCAAACGGCAAAGGTATAAATTTGATAGAAGAAATTATGCAAAAGCTGTAAAGTATTATTTAATAAATAGTTAAATTGCAACATAATTTTGACAGATGCGATTTATTCATTCAATGCGATATTTTTTTGAAGAACGAGGTTTTGATGTATCCACTCGTTTTGCCGATAAATTAGGAGTTAGAGTAACAAATGTGCGTTTGTTTTTTATTTATATTTCTTTTGTTACCTTAGGGTTTTGGTTTGGTATTTATTTAACATTGGCATTTTTATTGAAACTAAAAGACAAGATTTATACCAAACGAAGTTCCGTATTTGACTTATAAATTTTCATGAACGTATTTCAGTCTAAACTATATAAAGCATTTTTGCTTATTCTTTTTGTAGTTGTTATAGGTGTTGTTGGATATATGTATTTTTCCAATGACTCCTTTATAAATGCAATCTATATGACAGTAATCACTATTACCACTGTTGGTTTTGGTGAAGTACATCCATTGAGTGAAAATGAAAAAGTATTTACAATTTTTTTAATTGTAATGAGTATTGTAATTTTCGGATATGTTGCTAGAATATTTACAGAATATGTTGCCAGCGGTGAATTGTTAGCTAAAATTAAATTTAAAAAAGTGCAGAATAAAATAGAGAAATTAAATCAACATACGATTGTTTGTGGGTATGGAAGAAATGGAAAACAGGCTGCTACTAAATTAAGTAGATATAATAAGTCATTGGTAATAATAGAAAATAGCGATGATAAAATTGAAGAAATCGAAGAAGATGGATTCTTCTATATTAAAGGAGACGCTACAAAAGATGAAGTACTTGAGAAAGCTGGTATAACCAAGGCAGCCAGTTTAATTATTGCCTTGCCGTCTGACGCCGATAATTTATATGTAGTGTTATCTGCAAGACAACTTAATAAGGAATTAATCATTGTCAGTAGAGCATCTGATGATTCTTCAGACAGTAAGTTAAAGATTGCGGGTGCTAATAATGTGATTATGCCAGATAAATTAGGAGGTGATCACATGGCGTCTTTATTGGTAACACCCGATATTGTTGAATTTGTAGATAAGCTTTCTGTGGATGCGCAAAACGCAACACATTTGGAGGAGATCATTGTAGAGAAACTACCAAAAGAATTTTTGCTAAAATCAATTAAGGATTTGGATTTAAGAAACAAAACAGGCTGTTCTGTGATAGGGTTTAAAACACCCGAGAATGAATATGTAATCAATCCAGAGGCGGATACCAAATTGGTGCCCAATTCTAAATTAATTGTATTAGGAAGTGCTGAGCAAATATTAAAACTCAATAGCTTGTATTAATGAAAGAAAAAGTTTTAATAACGGGTTCCAATGGTTTGTTAGGGCAAAAATTGGTAACTCTTTTTTTGAAGAATCAGAAGTACGAGGTTTTTGCACTTTCAAGGGAGATAAACCGAAATAGTGTAATTGATGGGTATGTATATTATGATGTGGATGCTACCGATTTTAATCGCTTAAATACTGTTCTTGCTGAAGTGCAACCCTCAGTAATACTCAATGCCGCAGCAATGACCAATGTTGATGAATGCGAAGAAAAAAGGAGTGAGTGTCATTTAATTAATGTAGCGTTAGTGGCGCAATTAGTAAATTGGAGCGCACAGAATGATGCACACTTGATTCATATTTCTACTGATTTTATTTTTGATGGAAAGAAAGGGCCTTATAAAGAAGATGATGTGCCCAATCCTTTAGGTTATTACGGGCAAACCAAATTAGAATCTGAAGAGTTACTAATTAAGAGCAAGATACATCATACTATATTAAGAACTATTTTAGTGTACGGTATTGTAGATAATATGAGTAGGAGTAATATTGTGTTGTGGATAAAGGGAGCGATAGAAAGCAAAAAGGAGGTTACCATTATTGATGATCAGTTTCGGATGCCTACTTTAGTCGATGATTTAGCCCACGCCTGTTTGTTGGCTGTAGAGAAACGAGCACAAGGAGTTTTTAATGTCTCGAGTAATACGCTCTTAAGTATTTATGAAATAGCATTTGAAATAGCGAAGGTTTTCGACTTGGATAGCTCATATATTAAACGAATTTCTACCGAACAATTAAATCAGCGAGCCAAACGGCCGCCAATTACTGGTTTTATTCTTGATAAATCAGTCGAAAAATTGGGTCTACCTTCTTATTCTTTTACGGAAAGATTGCAAGTATTTAAAAATCAGTTATTAACAGCTGATAGCTAAAGACAAAGGGGGTTGGTTGGTTGCGAGATCTTTAAAAAAGGTAATTTTAAGAAGCATTTCAGATTGTTTTTATTCAATTTTTTTTAAGCGATTATTTGTTGATTTTAAGACTGTTAACAAACTACGTCAAAAAACTTTATAAAATTCTTTTATTTTCTTTGTTGAATAGTAAAAAGGTATGTACATTTGCACCCCGGTTTTGAGGGA
>CAXBMA010000012.1:0-59356 GCA_963976855.1 uncultured Aureibaculum sp.
CTGGACCTTTTCTTGACGTTCCAGCCGGTAGCAAAAGCTCAAAAGTTGTAACATAGAACATACAACTTTTGAGCTTTTGCTGTTCAGACTTATACCTTGATATTTTCACTAACAGACAATTCTCAATCTAAAAATGAATCTATTTTAGAACCTAAAACCTACTATCAGTTGATACCGAGTTTTTTTTGATACTTATTGAATAAAATAAAGCTAAATAATTACGTTATAAATTATATTTCCTTTTTCTTTGTGAACACGTATGAGAGTCATCATTTTAGCATGCATATTACTGATTACAAACATTGCTTTTTCGCAAGTAGGAGGTGAGCGTATATTTAATTTTTTAAATGTATCTACCTCTGCCAGACAATCGGCATTAGGGGGAGAAACTCTTACGCTTATGGATGATGTAAATCAACCCATGTGGAATCCATCAACCATCACCTCTGAATTGGATAACCAAGCAGCATTAAACTATGTCGATTTTTTAGCCGATGTTAATTATGGGTCTCTTGCTTTTGCACACATGTTTAATAGAAGATTAGGAACATTTCACGCGGGTATTACCTATGTGAATTATGGAACCTTGATAGGTGCTGATGAAAATGGTGTAGAAACAGGCACCTTTAAGGCAAGAGACCTATCGTTTCAGGTGGGGTATGCTTATAATTTACCATGGGATGGGTTCAACGTCGGGGCAACTGTTAAACTGATAAGTTCAAGTATTGAAAATTATACATCAAGTGGTATTGCAGCAGATCTAGGTATCAGTTATTATAATGAAAATACACCCTATCACTTTACCGCTGTAATACGTAATATTGGTTATCAAATAGATGCCTTTGATACCGAAAAGGAAAAGCTGCCTTTGGAAATAGCACTAGGCGCTTCCTATAAACTTGAAAATATACCGCTGCAATGGCATGTAACCTTAAATAGTTTACAACAGTGGAATGTTTCTACTGAAAATCCTTCAGATACCGAAACAGCTATAGGTGGTGAATCGACAACCGATAAAATTTCTTTTATAGGAAATGCATTTAGACATGTAGTGGTTGGTGCTGAATTTTTCCCTGACAAAGGATTTAATTTAAGACTGGGATATAACTTTAGAAGAGGAAGAGAATTAAGATTGACAGAAAGTAGAACTTTTGCAGGTTTAACAGCTGGATTTGGCTTAAAAATGGGACGTTTACAATTTAACTATGCGTTTAGTAAGTTTCACCCAGCAACAAATACAAACACATTTTCGCTGAATATTAATTTAGCGAAGACCGGACTTAAACGATATTGATTTGGAAAAAGAGAACAAAATTATAATTGCCATTGATGGTTTTTCATCAACAGGAAAAAGTACAATTGCTAAGCATTTAGCATCTGAACTGAATTATTTATATGTAGATACAGGAGCCATGTATAGAGCGGTTACCTATTTTGCTATGCAACAGAATTTTATCAATCAATCCAATTTTGATAAAGAAGCCTTAGTTACGAGTCTTAAAAATATCTCTTTACAGTTTGTGTATAATTCTGAGTTGAGATTCTCAGAAATGCACCTCAATAATGTAAATGTTGAAAGAGAAATACGCAGTTTAGAGGTATCAAATTTTGTAAGTAGAGTGTCTGAGGTCTCAGCAGTTCGCCGTAAGTTGGTAGAACAGCAACAACAAATGGGGCGTGAAAAAGGATTGGTAATGGATGGAAGAGATATTGGAACTGTTGTTTTTCCGAAAGCAGAGTTAAAATTATTTATGACCGCGTCACCAGAAAAAAGAGCAGCAAGACGGTATAAAGAATTACTCGATAAAGGACATAAAGTACATTATCAAGAAGTGTTGGAAAATGTGGAGCAACGTGATTTAATTGATTCTACACGAGAAGATTCACCGCTAAAAAAAGCTGATGATGCCATTGAATTTGACAACAGTGATATGGGGTTAAAAGAACAATTTGAGCGCGTTTATAACCTCGCTTTACACAGAATTTCGAAAGCTTAAGGGATTTGAAGGTATTTATGTGTTTGCAATGATATTTTCCATTTAGGATGTTGCATTACATAGTCTACTAATAAAGGAGTCATTTTCTCTTGATTACTCCACTCGGGTTGTAAAAACAGCACACAATTTTCATTGACCCGTGCCGCTTGCTCTTCGGCAAAGATAAAGTCATTGTTATTATAAATAATCACTTTAAGCTCATGTGCTTTCGTATAGACCTCTTCAAGGGGTAATTTATTCTTTTTAGGAGATAAGCAAATCCAATCCCATTGGCCTGATAATGGGTACGCACCAGAGGTTTCAATATGCGTTTTTATACCGTTATTTTGTAGATTTGTAGTGATATAGTCCATATTCCACATCAATGGTTCCCCACCAGTAATAACCACAGTATTACTATACTTTTGAACATTTTCTATAATGGCATCTGTCGAAGTTGCAGGATGTAATTTTGCATTCCAACTCTCTTTTACGTCACACCAATGACAGCCCACATCACAGCCTCCAATACGAATGAAGTAAGCGGCAGTACCTGTGTGAAATCCTTCTCCCTGTATGGTGTAAAATTCTTCCATTAACGGAAGCATTTTACCCTGATCAATCAATAACTGTGTGTTTGTATCCATATTATTTTACTACTGCAGTAGCTTCAATTTCAATTTTTGCATTGGCTACTAAACTTGCAGCGATGGTTGTTCTGGCCGGAAATTGGTCCTTGAAAAAAGTTTTATAAACTTCATTCATTGAAGCAAAATCATTAATGTCAGCTAATATTACAGTACATCTTACTATGTGATTCATATCCGAACCATTCGATTCTAATACCGCTTTAATATTGTTTAAGGCTTGCATGGTTTCTTGTTTGATACCTCCTTCTACGAGTGTTCTTGACGTATGATCCATACCTATTTGACCTGCTAAGTAAAGTACATTACCCACGCGTACGGCGTCAGAAAACGGTAGGTCCTTTTTCTTTTCTTCTTTAGATTTTAAATATTCTAAATCTGGTTTTTGAGTTGGTGCGCAAGAAGATGCAAGGACTAAAACAACTGCACAATAAAAAGTGATTAAATTAGGTTTCATTTTATGAACTATTCTATTGGCGCAAAGGTAAGAAATAAGCCTGTTTTAATTTAGTAATATGCAGTATTAAAAGTTGTAATTTGTATGTTGAAAGATTATTGGATGGCAATTTTTGAATTGAGATATTTAATGTTATTTTTATAAACTGAATAAACACTACAATTTGATGACTAAGAAGGAAGAGTTTTTTGACTATATAAATAAAGGATATCAAACAAAAGGTGATTTTATAACGCTTGGTGCCGCCATGTTAGGAGAAGAAACCGTTACTGAAGCCTTTGTAAAAATCCCTTTAAAAACGTTGAACCGTCACGGTTTGATTGCCGGTGCAACGGGTACTGGTAAATCAAAAACACTGCAAGTGCTTTCTGAGAATCTTTCTGAAAAAGGAATTCCAGTGCTCTTAATGGACGTTAAAGGAGATTTGAGTGGCTTGGCACAAGCCAGCCCTGGACATGCAAAGATTGATGAACGTCATGCACTTATTGGTTTGCCATTTGAAGCCAAACCGTTTCCTGTAGAAATTTTAACCATATCTGAGCAAGACGGAACACGCTTAAGAGCTACCGTGTCAGAATTTGGTCCGGTGTTATTATCGAGAATTTTGGATTTATCGGAAGTGCAAAGTGGAATTGTAGCTGTGCTATTTAAATACTGTGACGATAAGAAATTTCCGTTATTGGATTTAAAAGATTTTAAAAAGGTATTACAATATGCTACCAATGAAGGAAAAGAAGAATTGGAAGGCGAATATGGAAGAATTTCTACATCTTCTACCGGAGCGATACTCCGTAAAGTGGTAGAAATAGAACAACAAGGAGGTGATTTATTTTTTGGTGAACGTTCTTTTGAAATAGATGATCTTATAAGAGTAGATGATGATGGAAAAGGTGTTATATCGGTATTGCGCCTAACAGATATTCAAGACAAACCAAAGTTGTTTTCAACTTTTATGCTTCAGTTATTGGCTGAAATTTACAGTACCTTACCAGAACAAGGTGATTCTGGAAGACCCGAATTGATCTTGTTTATTGACGAAGCACATTTGATATTTAAGGAAGCTTCAAAAGCGTTGTTAAGTCAAATTGAAAGTATTGTAAAACTAATACGATCAAAAGGAGTGGGCGTATATTTTGTTACTCAAAACCCAAAAGATATTCCTTCAGATGTATTGTCGCAGTTGGGTTTAAAAATTCAACATGCCTTACGGGCATTTACAGCTAATGACCGAAAAGCCATTAAGTTAACTGCTGAAAATTATCCAGACTCTGATTATTATGATACTGCTGAAGTACTCACGAAACTGGGTATTGGAGAAGCCTTGGTGTCTACACTAAATGAAAAGGGTATTCCGACACCTTTAGCTCGAACTATGTTAAGAGCTCCGATGAGTCGAATGGATATTTTGACACAAACAGAATTGTCTACACTAATTGGAAATTCTAAAATTGCCAGAAAATACAATGAAGAAATAGATAGAGAGAGTGCTTATGAAATTTTAAATAAAAAGATAGAAAAAGCACACGAAATAGAAGTTGCAGAGAAAAAAGAAGAAGTAAAACAAAAAGCTACGAGAACAACAACAAGAAAGAGTACACGAATGAACCCAATATTAAAAGTGGTGACCAGTGCAACTTTTATTAGGGGGATATTAGGAGTATTAAAAAAAGTAATGAAGTAAATTTATAAGTATGAAAAAAATTGCCGTATTAGTAATAGTGTCACTAGTTTTTTTACAGTGTAAAAAGGAAAATAATTTTACCATTGCTAAAAATCAGTTGGGTAAATTGACTTCTATGACACAGGTAAATGAATTAAAAGAACTGTTTGCTAGCGATTCACTAGTGTCAAAAATAGGGGAAGGTGCGTTTGCGAGTTCTGAGTATGATGAGTATTTGGTATATGACAAAAAGGGTGCTCATATGTTAACTATTATTCCAGAAGAGCAGCATGATTCTACATCAACAATTGAGAGTATTCAAATTTTTGATGAGCGCTTTAAATCAGTAAAAGGATTGGGGCTTGCTTCTAAATTTGAAGACATTGTAGGAAATTATACTGTAAATAAAGTGGAATCTACTTTTACTACCGTCGTTTTATTTATTGATGAACTAGATGTGACTATAGCGATTGATAAAAAGGAATTGGGCATCCAAGAGTTTGGAACTCAAAAAATCCGTTTAGACCAAATTCCCGACCTTGCTACAATAAAATATTTTACTATTTGGTTTGACTAATCACAGTTTATGAAAAAGCAATTGGAAAATTTGCCGAAACTTGCTGCTGAGAAACATCAAGAAACAAAGAAATATTTTACAAAGCTTAAAAAAAAGAACCCAAAACGTTTAGATTTATTAATGCAAGAATTGCATGATGACGAATTTGCGAAAGCAGATTGTTTAGCTTGTGCAAATTGTTGTAAAACAAGTAGTCCTATTTTTACAGACAAGGATATTTCCAGAATTTCCAAGCATTTTAGGATGAAAGAGCAACAGTTCATTTCACAATATTTACAGCGCGATGAAGAAGATTTTATGGTACTACAACAAGCACCCTGTACTTTTTTAGATACCAGTGATAATAAATGTACTATTTATGATGTACGCCCAAAGGCTTGTGCAGAATATCCACATACCAATAGAAAAAAGTTTATTCAGCTAACACAATTAACTTTAAAGAATACAGAAATTTGCCCTGCTGCCTTTAATATAGTTGAAGAATTGAAGAAAAAACTACCACTTTAAAAGCAACCCTACTGCTTCCTGATCATCTATAAAAGAAATAGACAACTATGGTTCAAAGGACTTTAATGATACTTTTTATTTTTTTAATTTCATGTAGTTCTGATGATGACTTATCAAAGGAAAATACGGAATTTGTAAAAGCAATAGAAAAGTGGCAAAGTTTTGGTTATGAAAATTATATGATTACGGAGCGTATTAGTTGTTATTGCTACGGGGTGTTAGTTAAAGATGTATTTGTACAGAATGGGGTAAAGGAAAAAGTTGAGTTTGATGAATCTATGTTGCCAGAAGGCCAAACCTATGAAGATGTTTTCAATCATTCTAAAACAATTGAAGATGCATTTCTTTTTATAGACAATTTATTAAAACAAAATCCAGATGGACTAACCATTGAATATGATGCAGAATACGGTTTCCCTACGGTTATTAGTATTGATTATAATTTTAATATGGTCGACGATGAAGTAGCATACTTATATAACAACTTCGTAATCCTAAATTAATCAATAAACAAATCTTCTAATTTTTTTGTCAAGTCTCTAATGGGCACCTGAGACAAATTCGTTAAAACAACAATTACCAACTCCTCTTTAGGGTAGATCAGTAAATAGGTGGTTGCTCCCATACCACCCCCAGAATGTGAATAGACGGGCGTATTGTTTTTAGTTGTTCCTGTTCCAAACCCAATACCATAATTCGTTGATTTTCCATCTGAAGTATTTTGTGGGACTAACAGTTCTGAAAGGTTCTTTTCAGAAATGTGTGTTGGATGAATAATCTCATTACCAAAAAGCAGTAAGTCTTCAGCATTCGCTATAAAACCACCTCCTGCAACTTTGTGCTCGTTACTTACTGGCGGACCTAGTACTATGGAGTTGCTATTTGTTTTTATATAAAAAAGCGTTCTATTTGGCATTTTCTGATCTGATAAATCCAGTTCCGTATGGGTCATTTTTAACGGACGAAACAATTCATCAGTCATAAATTTATTAAAAGGAACCTTTGCTACTTGTTGTATCACCTCACTCAATAAGTTCCAGCCATAGGTGCTATATTGATAGTTTGTTCCAGGTTTAGACATTAATGAATCATTTTTAAAGATTGACAAACCTTCTGTAATACTCATCTTCTTATTGAGAATAAATTCATTGCCTTTATAATGTCGAATTCCAGCCAGATGACCACCCACTTGTTTTACAGTAAAATCATATTTTTTCTTTGGAAAATCTGGTAAATAAGTATAAACACTTTCGTTGTAATCAAGCTGATTTCTATCGGCTAAAATCGCTAAACCAACAGCGGTAATGGGTTTGGAAATGCTGGCGAGTCTAAATTGCGTGCCTGGCACTACTTTTGTTTTTGATGCGATATCAGCATAGCCAAAACCTTCTGACCAAAGTAATGTACCCTTTTGGGAAACGGCAATTGACATCCCCGGAATTTGTTCTTTTACTAAAAAAGCTTGGGCCGTTTCTTTTGCCGTCGCTATTTTCTCTGCATTTGCTATTGCTATTTCTTGAGAAGTAGCTATAAAAAAGCTTAAAAACAGTAGTGTACAGATTATGTTTCTCATTCGTTATAAATTAAATAGTTACTTCTTATCTTTTTAAAAGCTTCCAAATCTTCTTGCCAAGTTTCTTTAATTTGTTCTTGTGTCAACCCTTTTTCTAGCTGTTGTTGTAGAGTGGTGTTTCCAGCATGAATGGTAAAAGTAGGCCCGAAAAAAGGAGTGCCTTTAGGTGTTTTTTTATAGATATCTATGAGCCATTTTAAATTTACTTCACTCAATCTTTCTTCATTTCTTAAATCGACGCCATTACATATTTCACCCTTGTGTTTTGGAGATTTTGAACCAAAATTGGGTTCTGGGGTATAGGTAAAATCACTTTTAGGAAAAAAGGGTGCTCCATAAATTTGAAATTGCATTTCTGTACCGCGTCCAGCATTGATGGTAGTGCCTTCAAAAAATCCAAGACTAGGATATAAATTAATAGAGACGTCATTTGGTAAGTTTGGTGAAGGCCTAATAGGCAAACTGTACGCGCTTTGATGTGTGTAATTTTGTAAAGGAATCACTGTTAAGTCGCATTTTACCTTATTTTTCAACCAATCTTGGCCATTTATCATATGTCCGTATTCGCCAATGGTCATTCCATAAACTAACGGAATTGGGTGCATGCCCACAAAGCTTTTATGTTCCATTTCCAATGTAGGGCCATCAACATAATGCCCATTTGGGTTGGGTCTGTCTAATAAAATTAAAGGAATGTTTGCTTCGGCGCAAGCCTCCATGATATAATGCAAAGAAGAGATGTAGGTATAAAAACGAACGCCAACATCCTGAACGTCAAAGATCATTATATCGATATCTTTCAAGTGCTCCTTTGAGGGTTTCCTTTTTTCTTTTCCATGTAGTGAAATAATGGGTAGGCCTGTTTTTGCATCTTTATCATCATTTACCTGTTCACCGGCATCGGCATCTCCGCGAAAGCCATGTTCTAATGAAAATACGGTAGTAACGTCGACTTTTAATTGTAACAGTGAATCTACCAAATGTGTATAGCTTGAGTCTGATTTAAAAATTACGGATGTTTGATTGGCGACAATCCCAATTCGTTTTCCTTCTAATAGTGGTAAATAACGCGCTGTTTGATTGGCGCCAACAATTATTTCTTTTTGAGTGATTGGAATTTCCGTGTTAAGAAAAGCCTGTTTTTCTTTGATTTGAGGTTTGCAAGAAATCAATGCAGTCAAGAAAATTAAAACCGAAAAGAAATATGTATTTTTGAGCAACAAATTTATCATATAGAACTTTGAATTACGAGTTATTTATAGCCAAACGAATTATCGCTGCTAAACAGTATAAAAGTAGTATTTCATCTCCAATAATAAAAATTGCGATTACAGCAATTGCGTTAGGCATTATAATTATGTTAATTTCAATTGCTACAGGGGTTGGATTACAGAAAAAAATTAAGGAAAAAATTTCTGGGTTTAATGGGCATATTCAAATTTCTAATTATGAAGAAAATAACTCAAAAGTAACAGTCAATCCAATTTCAATAGAACAAACATTTTATCCGAATTTCACTACGGTTGAAGGAATTAAAAATGTGCAAAGCTATGCTTCAAAAGCTGGGATTATTCGAACCGAAAAAGATTTTGAAGGCATAATTTTAAAAGGAGTTAATGTTGATTATGATTGGTCTTTTTTTAAGACCTATTTAATAGAAGGTCAGGTATTAGAAATAACAGGTGAAGTGTCTAATGAGGTGTTAATTTCTAAAATGACAGCTGATCGATTGGGCTTGAGTTTGGGGGCTGAATTCAATACCTTTTTTGTGAAAGATGATCCTACCAAAGCACCCAACGCACGACGATTTACCGTTATTGGAATTTACAATTCTGGATTTAAAGAGTTTGATGAGAATTATATTATTGGAGATATTAAACAAATACAACGTCTAAATAAATGGGAAGCAAATCAAATAGGCGGATTTGAAATACTACTCGATGATTTTGATGCACTTCAGCAGAAAGGTGATGAAATATACAACAGCATACCCAATACTCTAAATGCCGAAACAATTAGCGAAAAGTATCCTGCAATATTCGAATGGCTAGATTTATTTGATACCAATATCATTGTAATCGTTGCCATTATGATTCTGATAGCAGGAATTAATATGATTACGGCCTTATTGGTATTGATATTAGAACGGACCCAAATGATTGGTATTTTGAAAGCCTTAGGAAATACCAACTGGAGTATTCGAAAAATATTTTTGTACAATGCAGGTTATTTAATTGCAATCGGTTTGTTTTTTGGAAATGTTATAGGAATCGGTATTTTGCTAGCTCAAAAATACCTTGGATTCATTCAATTGAATCCAGAAACCTATTATGTGAGTCAAGCACCTGTATACTTAGATATCAACTATATTTTACTGCTCAACGTAGGTACATTAGTACTGTGTTTAACGATGCTGTTAATACCTTCCTATATTGTTAGTAAAATTAGTCCTGTAAAAGCTATAAAATTTGATTAAATTTGCAATTCAACTTAAAGATACATTCATAAATATAATTACATGAAATACGATATTATCATCATAGGAAGTGGCCCTGGAGGTTATGTAACAGCGATTAGAGCTTCACAATTAGGGTTTAAAACGGCTGTAGTAGAAAAAGAAAACTTAGGCGGTATTTGTTTAAACTGGGGGTGTATTCCTACAAAAGCCTTGTTAAAAAGCGCTCAGGTCTATGATTATTTAAAGCATGTTGATGACTACGGATTGAAAGCAGAAGCTATTGATAAAGATTTTACTGCAGTAATCCAACGTAGTAGAAATGTGGCTAACGATATGAGTAAAGGCGTTCAATTTTTAATGAAAAAAAATAAAATTGATGTTATTGATGGTTTCGGTAAAATAAAAGCTGGTAAAAAAGTGGACGTTACTGATGCTGATGGAAAAACGACTGAATACAGCGCTGATCATGTGATTATTGCAACAGGTGCACGTGCACGTGAATTGCCATTTTTACCAATTGATGGTGAAAAGGTAATTGGTTACCGTGAAGCCATGTCTTTACCAAAACAGCCTAAAAAAATGATTGTTGTTGGTTCGGGTGCTATTGGTGTTGAGTTTGCACACTTTTACAATGCAATGGGCACTGAAGTTACTATTATAGAATACTTACCAAACTTAGTTCCTTTAGAAGATATAGATGTTGCCAAACAATTTGAACGTTCGTTTAAAAAGTCAGGAATCAACGTGATGACCAACGCTAGTGTTACCGCTGTTGATATTACTGGTAAAGGGGTAAAAGCTACGGTTAAAACCAAAAAAGGCGAAGAAGTTTTAGAAGCTGATGTTGTACTTTCGGCAGTAGGTATTAAAACAAATATTGAAGGAATCGGATTGGAAGATGTAGGTATTGTAGTAGATAAAGATAAGATATTAGTGAACGGATATTACCAAACTAATTTACCTGGTTATTATGCCATTGGTGATGTGGTTGACGGTCCTGCCTTGGCACATGTCGCTTCCGCGGAAGGGATTACTTGTGTAGAGAAAATAGCAGGTTTACATACAGAAACAATTGATTATGGTAATGTACCGGGCTGTACTTATGCAACACCAGAAATTGCGAGTGTTGGTATGACAGAGGCCCAAGCCAAAGAAGCAGGTTATGAATTGAAAGTGGGTAAGTTTCCGTTTTCAGCTTCTGGTAAAGCAAAAGCAGCAGGAACACCTGACGGATTTGTAAAAGTTATTTTTGATGCCAAATACGGCGAATGGTTAGGCTGTCATATGATTGGAGCCGGTGTAACCGATATGATTGCAGAAGCGGTACTAGGGCGTAAATTAGAGACTACAGGCCATGAAGTGCTAAAAGCAATTCACCCGCACCCAACGATGAGTGAAGCAGTGATGGAAGCCGTGGCAGATGCTTATGGTGAAGTGATTCACTTATAAACGTCTTTGCGAAGTGCAACTGTGTTGTACTGTGGCAATCTGCTTAACAAGAAATAATAATAGAAGCCAAAGTGAAAACTTTGGCTTTTTTAAGTTTTGACTTTTGTTGAACTTTCTCTTATAGGAATCCTAGGGCATTTTGAAGAATAAACTTTATGGTGCATACAACCTTTTTTTTAGTTACCTATATCATTCTGCTATTCTTTATTAATGTGTTGTCTTCTTTTTTGTAAACGGAATGATCATTGGCACTTCTTTTTGGTAGGTTTCATAGGCTGGACCAATAGATTTTTTTAGGTCTTTTTCTTCTAAATACTTTACCGCTACAAAAATGTATATAGTAGTTACTAGTGTAAAGAATAAATGTCCAACGGTCATAGTAGGGGTTGCCCAAAAAGCGATTAAAAATCCTAGCATAAGTGGGTGTCTAACCAATTTGTATAAATAGTTGGTTTGGAATTTTGGGTTTGGCGTTTTTTTGTTTTTTAGATTGTCAAAAATTTGAGTTAAACCAAAAAGTTCGAAATGATTAATCATAAATGTAGACAGTAAAACAAGAACCCATCCTAAAAAAAATAGTCCTGTTAAAATAATAGAAACAGTATAACTTTCGGCTTTCCAAACGATGGTAGTGATCGGTTGCCATTGCCAATATATTAACAGCAATGCCAAACTTGATAGTAGGATATAAGTGCTTCGTTCCATTGCGTGACTAAAAATAGAGTTGAACCATTCTTTAAATTTTGGTCTTGCCATAATACTATGTTGTAAAGCAAATACACTTAATAAAACAGTATTGGTTAAAATAGCTTCCAGTAATGGCGGTTCGATGCCAGAATCAATTGTTTTTGGCACCAAAATATTGCCTACAAAACCTATAGCATATAAAAATGCAACAAGAAAGATGCAATAGGCAACGATTCCATAAATAAAAATGATTGATTTTTTCATGATTTGTGTTTTGGTTGTAACACAAAGCTCAGCTAAAAGAAACGATTTCGATATGCTTAAAAATTCAATAAATGTGTTCTAAGGTCCAAACCTCTTGTAGATGAATCAACTAAATAGATTTCGACTTGTATTGATTAGGAGGTAATTTGAATTGTTCTTTAAATGATTGGATAAAATGAGAATTATTTTTAAACCCACTTTCATAGCATATTTGGTTTACGTTTAACTCATTTTCAAGTAAAAGTGTTTTTGCATATTCCAGACGTTTTGTCTTTAGCCATTTAAAAGGTGTAGTATTAAATTGTTTGCTAAAGTCTCTTTTAAATGCAGACAAACTTCGACCACATAACTTTGCAAACTCTTCAGCTTTGAGATTGTATTGAAAATTATCAAGCATTGTTTTTTCAATATCTATTTTGGCATAGCTGGTTTTCGTTTTAAATTGCGGTTCTTCAATTTTAACGGGGCGTATTCCTGTAATGAATTCTTCAATTTCGGCAATCACTGAAAATGAATCACCTACCCAAAAACAATGATCGTTACCTTCTAGTTGTACAAACTTTGAATTGGGAATACGCTTTGCTAAATAGTTAGCTTCTTCAATATGTACATCGATGTCATCTTTTCTATGGAGAATTAATGTAGGAGCTTTAATTTCAGTTAGAATACTAGTGATATCTGACTCTGTATTCATTTTTGCTAAGGCGAGTGCAGCTCCAGGGCTTGCCGCAGACCGCAGATAACTAGCAAACCAATTATAATAGTCAGCATCATTAACCATGGAAGGCATAATGATTTCTAAGCCCATTTTTTGGCCATTTCCCCATTCTTTTTGAATCGTTTGATAAAAAACAGCACGTTCATCTGGTTTTGGAGCCCATGGATAATCAACGGCATATTTTCTTTTCGAGAAGGCACCAAATGTAATTAAAGAAACTGTACGTTCTGGGTATGTTTTTGCAAAGAGACATGAAATAGTTCCTCCTTCAGAATGCCCAAATAATATTGTTTTTTTAGCTCCTACAGCGTCCATTACACTTATAATGTCATCCATTCTTTCGTTTAGTGAACACGATGGGTTTACTCTATCTGAAAGTCCGGTGCCTCTTTTGTCAAATAAGATTAATCTTGAAAACTGAGAGAGGTATGATAGGAAATAAGACAGTTTAGAATCGATCCACATCATATCAATATTTGAAACCCAACCTGGTACAAAAAGGATGTCAACAGCACCTTGACCTACTACTTGATACGCAATATTAATAGTATTGTTTTTAGCGTATTTAGTGATTGGTTTCATTCTATATAAATTTTATTTAGAAAATCAATAGTAGTAGTCTAGTTCACAAACGATCGCCTTTTAATCATACCGCCTTTGGTATCTTTTATACCATTCATAATGACAAAGGCTTTGGAGTCAATTTTATCAATTTCCATCTTTAAGCGCGCAATTTCTAAACGTGTAACTACGGTATAAATAATATCAATTTCCCGTAAATCTTCACCATCTTTATTATAACCACCTTTACCTGCATAGATGGTTACGCCTCGGCCCAAGCCATCAGTAATCATCAAGCGAATTTTTTCACTTTCTTTAGATATGATGGTAATACCCGTATACTCTTCAATACCTTCAATAATAAAATCGACTGTTTTAGCAGCTGCCATATAGGTTAACATAGCATATAAAGCGACTTCTATAGATAAAATATAAGCACCGAACATAAAGATAACAATGTTAAATATTAAAATAATATCTCCAATGGTGAGTCCAGATTTCCTGCTTAAGTAAATAGCCAGTACCTCGGTGCCGTCAATAACAGCACCTCCTCTAATGGTCATACCAATACCAGCTCCTAAAAAGAAACCACCAAAAACAGCAATGAGTAGTTTATCTGAAGTGATTAATGGATACGGAATAAAATGAACAAGTAATGCCAGTGCGATAATTGCCAGTACACTTTTAATGGCAAACTGTTTTCCAATATTTGAATAACCAAGAATTATAAAAGGCAAATTAATGAGAATAATCAAAATGGAAAGTGAGACTCCAGTAATTTCAGAAGTTAATAAAGATATGCCCATGGCGCCGCCATCAATAAATGAATTAGGCAGTAAAAACCCTTTTAATCCAAACCCAGCACACACAACACCAATACTTATAAAAAAGACATCGTGAAAAAGATGCGTAACATTTACACTTAAAATCTTAACATCTTTAGAAAGTTGCCTATTGGAACTCAGCGTACGCTCACTTTTAAAGCGACGTTTGGCAACGGCAATCATTATTTTTTGAAAAGTAGATTTCATAAAATGGATATCGTGGTATTGATGGATTACGAAGTTAGTGGTTTAGCCTATCAATTAAATAAGCACTAGAATATTTTTTTAAATTTTCTTTTCTTTGACTTCCAAGCCGTACAAAATCCTTCTCGTATTTTCAACCGGAGTTTCTATTTTAGAACCGGAGTTGTTCTGCAAGATTATAATTGTTTTATTAGTGTCAAGATGTCTTTCGAGATAGGTGACATATCCTGGCCAGCCACCACTGTGAAAAGCAATTTTCCCATAAGGTTTTCTGTTGCTTATATACCAGCCAAATCCATAGCCTGTATGTTGCCCAACTTTGGTTTTATAGGAAGAAAATATCATTTTTCTGTCGGTCTCATCTATTATTTTGTTTGTGTAAAGTGCTTGGTCCCATTTTAGTAAATCGGGTGTGGTAGCATGCAAGCGCCCCTGTCCATAGACACCGTCAACATAAATTACGTAGTCAAAGGTTTTCAGGTTTTGAGGTTCTATTTTAGTATTTAAATGATTGCTTATATATGCCTTTGTTAAAGCGGGAAAAGCTATGGTGTCTTTGTGTCTAAACAATACCTTTGTCGCATCCATTTGTAAAGGATTAAAGATGTTTTGTTGAAGAAAATTTGAATATCTGTCATGCGATAGTCTTTCAATGATTGATGCCAAAAACACATACCCTGTATTGCTATATTGTAATCTTTCTTTTGGTTGAAATAAAACGCTTGGTTTTACTTTTTCAAAAAGCTTAATAACATCTTGGTTGGTGGCAGTTTTAGTTTTGTCCCATTCTTGATCCATTACTGCCATATAACTTGGCAGTCCGCTTTGATGAATGAGAAGGTCTTTAATGGTGATTCCCTTATAAAAATGGAGTTCAGGAAGGTACTTTGTAAAATCATCGTCATAAGATAATTTGCCTTTTTTGTGAAGAATTACGATGGCTGCTGCTGTAAATTGTTTCGTTAATGACGCTAAATTAAAAACGGAATTTTTGGTTAGTTGAAATCTCGTATTTTCATTTGCTAATCCAAAACTTTTTTCAAATATGGGTACTCCATTCTCTGCAATCAAAACGTTTCCATTAAATTTTCCATTTTCATAAAGGCTGCTATAAAGTGAATCGAGTTTAACTATTTTCTTGTTTTGAAAGTCGTTTTCTGGTTTTTGTGCAGACACTATAAGCCCAATCAACACGATTAATAAAAGCAGGTGTTTATTCATTTTTTCATTTTTTATTAAAGCGATGAATGCTTTGTATTTGTAGGCAACTTCAACACAACTAAAACTGCATTTTTTTGATGTTGTTACCCTTGAAGTATCCGGTGCGTTTTTTGCCCTTCTTTAACGATAATTTCGATACACTCTTCGATGTCTTTTTTTGTAGTTCTAAAGTTTACAATACAAGCTCTCAGGCAATAGTTTTTTTCTACGATGGCATTTGACAGGAACATTTCACCACCATTTTGTAGTGTTTCCACTAAAGCTTCATTCAAGGTGTTTAAATACGCTTCTTTTTCTTTACCCTTTTCTTTGAGGTTTTCTGGGATATATCTAAGAGTAGTAATACTTAAATTTTGAGTTATGGGCACTAATTCATTGTGTTTTCCTGCCAAATCATAAAAATATTTTGCCAAGGCTATATCTTCTCTGATCAGTTTTACATAACCACTACTGCCAATTTGTTGTAAGGCAAGCCATACCTTTAAAGCTCTAAAACCGCGAGAATTTTGAAGTCCATATTCAAAGAAATTTAGTGATCCACCTTCTTCCGTTAAACTGAAATTATAATATTCAGGATGTGAACTATAGGTATCTATAAGATGCTTCGGATTTTTTACCAATGTACAACCTGCTTCTAGAGGGCTATACAACCATTTATGAGGGTCTAAAGCAATGGAGTCAGCTTCTTTTACTCCTTTAAATACGTCTTTTAACTCAGGAATAATAGCAGCTGGAATACCATAGGCACCATCTATATGAAACCAAATATCATATGCTTTACAAATAGCCGCAATGGATTCAAGATTATCAACAACACCTGTGCTTACATCTCCCGCGGTTCCTACAACCATAAATGGTTGGTGGCCATTTTTTAAATCATCTTTTATGGTTTGTTCTAGGATGGAAGTATCCATTTTATTTGTTGCATCGGTAGGGATCCAACGTATGGATTTGGTGCCATGTCCAAATAAAATAGCGGCTTTGTCAATCCACGTATGCGTCGCTTTTGAGCAGTAGGTTATTAATTGTTTTGTAGCAGTTGAAAGCCCATCCTCTTTTATGTTTTTAGGTGCCTTTGCAGTTCTTGCAGCTAAAAAAGCAGTGAAATTTGCCATATTACCTCCGCTAACTAAAACACCTCCATAATTTGGAGAGACACCAATAAATTCAGCCAACCACTGAATGGTTTGTTTTTCAATTTCTGTGGCCATCGGACTGAGAATTTGGCCGCCTACATTTGGGTTAATCGAAGCAGCCAATAAATCTGCCAACGCTCCTATGGGTGTTGCTGAAGAGGTAATAAACCCAAAGAATTTTGGATGACCATTAAATAGCGAATGATCAATTAATAACTTTGAGGCAGAAGCAATTAATTTTTCTGCTGGCAATCCATTTTCAGGTAAGGATAAATTGCCCAATACTTTTTGTAATTCTTTCGGAGTTTTGCTCGTAGTAACTGGCTTTTCAGAAATACCTTCAAAAAAGTCAGAAATTGTATCAATGAGTTCATAGCCCATTTTTCGAAATTCCGATTTGTTAATTTCAACGGAATTCGCTCTTTTTTCTGTCATTCTAATAATTTTACTTAATTTTTTTCATTGCAAGGATAAAACGTATTGTTGCTCTTTTAATCCATAGTTAACGAAGTTCGTATTTTTTTATGAGAAAGTCAATATATTGCACTCCAATTTGTTAGTAATGAAAATAGTTCAAAAAGAAGTTAAACTACCACCTTATAAACGAGGGTTTCATTTAATAACCAAAATGGTATTACAAAATCTACCAGAAATAAGCAAGTTTACGAATGGGATGCTTCAGGTTTTTATAAAACATACGTCTGCCAGTCTCACCATCAATGAGAATGCAGATCCAACGGTGCGACAAGATTTTGAAAGTCATATGAATATACTGGTACCAGAAAATGCGCATTATTACAAACACAATTATGAGGGCTCTGACGATATGCCAGCGCATATCAAAGCTTCCTTAATGGGCGTCTCGGTACAAATTCCTATTACAAATGGAAATTTAAATTTGGGAATTTGGCAAGGCATCTATCTCTGTGAACATAGAAACAATGCAAGTTCACGAAATATCGTAATTACCGCTTTTGGTGTTTAGTCAGAAATAATTAAAACGTGCGTATAATTTCTTCCTTAATTTCAACTTGTTTTACCGTACCATATTTTTTAGCAATGGCTCTAATATCCGAAGCTTAACCAAAATAAATTATAAGTTGACTTTAGCGAAAAAACAACATCAATAAGGTAACTTTTTTCATATATAATGTAGTGTTATAGCATCTAACACGGCAATACATGGTGCAGTTTTTAATCACCATTTATTTGTGAAAATATAAGTGTACCATTGATACGTTTTTTAAGTAAAAGCTAAAACGTTTTGCTCGATGTAATCTTCTTCTTTCTCTTTTTTAAAGAAATCTAATTTATAATGACTCTTTAATAAGTCACAAAAATTACTCCTTAATAATGGAAATTCATTTAGCATCCCTAAGAAATTTGGGGCTTTGGTTTTTTCCATAAATTGTTGAAGAACTTTAGCAGAAGCAATGGTTATTCTCGTATTAAACTTGGTGCCATCTCCATTTTTTTTATCAAAATTTGCAAGTTGCTTACACAAGGTTGCGATCGCTTTTTTGATGCCGTATTTTGAAATGTAAATGTAGGAGATTCTTAGATGAGCTTCGTGTGTAAAATGTACTGCTGGCAAGTTGCAGTTGGTAAATTTTTCTTCAAACTCATCGTCGGTTAAAAGGTGATGTTTTTCAGTCATTTATTTAGGGTTTAATTGACTTAAGCTTTTTCAAAGGCCTAACGAAGTTATATTTTTATTTTGATAAAATCAAATCTAAGTTATCAACACGATGCTTTATTTTGTTTAAAATCAGTTTGTTGAACTTTAAAATTTAACATAATAATTAAAAGTTATGTGCCTATAAAATTTATAGATGTTTTATTAGTAAAAAATGATTAATCACTTTGTATATTTGTTGCTTAATTTAAAAATAAGAATAAAAATGGCTGTATTAGTTGGCAAAAAAGCACCTGAATTTTCTGCACAAGCGGTAGTAAATGGTGGTGTATTTGAAGAAAATTTTTCGTTAAATCAATATTTAGGAAACAAGTATGTATTGTTATTCTTTTATCCAAAAGATTTTACATTCGTATGTCCTACAGAGTTGCATGCTTTTCAAGAAAAATTAGCTGAATTTGAAAAAAGAAATACTGCTTTAGTTGCTGTTTCAACAGACACAGAACAATCACACTGGGGTTGGTTACAATTGCCAAAAAACCAAGGTGGTATTCAAGGAGTAACATATCCTTTAGTAGCAGATACAAATAAAACAATCTCAAAAAATTACGACGTATTAGCGGGTGATTATTTTTACGATGAAGATGATCAATTACAAGCTAGTGGCGAAATGATTGCTTACAGAGGATTGTTTTTAATTGATAAAGAAGGAGTAGTACGTCATCAAATAGTGAATGATTTACCTTTAGGTAGAAATGTAGATGAAGCCTTACGCATGGTAGACGCATTGCAGTTTAATGAAGAGCATGGTGAAGCATGTCCAGCAAACTGGAACGCTGACAAAGAGGGTTTAAAAGCAACACATGAGGGTGTAGCAGAATACTTTACCGTAAATTACAATTAATTTACAATAGTATCTATTTTATAAATAATAAAACTCTCGAAACATTTCGAGAGTTTTTATTTTTAGCGTATTTTTGAGTAACATATAAAATTTAAAGTAATGGCTACAATCACATTAAAAGGAACTACAATTCATTCGTTAGGAGAATTGCCAACAATAGGCTCACAAGCGCCAAATTTTTCATTGACCAAAACAGACTTGTCAAAGGCTACTTTATCAGATTATAAAGGAAGTAAAGTGGTATTGAATATTTTCCCAAGTATTGACACAGGTACTTGTGCCGCTTCTGTGAGACAATTCAACCAAGAAGCTGCTGAACTTGAAAATACTAAAATATTATGCATCTCTAGAGATTTACCATTCGCTCAGGCTCGTTTTTGTGGAGCCGAAGGCATTGAAAATGTAGTAAATTTATCAGATTTTGGGACGGGTGACTTTGGTAAAGCTTACGGACTTACAATTACTGACGGACCATTAGAGAACTTACATTCACGGGCTGTAATTGTACTCGATGAAAATGGTAAAGTTGTCTATTCAGAACAAGTTCCAGAAATAGTTGATGAACCCAATTATAAGGCGGCATTAGAAGCGTTACTTGACGCGTAAGTCTAGTGCTATGAAGAACCCAAAAGACAGTTTTTTAGTTGGAAGAATAAGGAGCTTGAAATTTGCTTTAAAAGGAACGTGGTTGTTAGTAACTACTGAACACAGTATTATGGTTCAATTAGGAGTTGCTGCTGTAATGACTGGGTTGGGATTCGTAGTGGGCCTTTCTGCAACAGAATGGATGTTTCAAATTTTGGCCATCGGTCTCGTATTGGTAGCTGAATCGGCGAATACAGCCGTTGAGAAATTATCAGATTTTGTGCATCCAGACTATCATAAAAAAATTGGATTTATTAAGGACGTAGCTGCCGGATCATCTGCTTTTGCTGCAATTATTGCAACGATTATAGGTTTGATAATTTATCTACCAAAATTTTCTTAAACTTTAGCAAACACACTTAACAACTCATATATTTTTATGTATTTTTGCGATATACAGTTTAATTGATGGCAAAGAAGAAAAAAGTAATAACTAAAAAGAAAAAGAAAAATCGCATAATTAGTTTTTTTAAAAACAAACAAACACACCTTGTTTTTGGCGTTTTTGTCGTGCTTTTTAGTATCTTCTTGGCAGTCGCTTTTAGTTCATTTTTCGCTAATTGGCAGTCAGATCAAAGCCAGTTGGCAGAATTTACAGAAAGGGTTAGTCATACAAAAAATCTATTGGGGAAAATAGGGGCGCAGTTAAGTCACTTTTTTATCTATGAAGGTTTTGGTATCGCTGCTGTTATTTTACCAATTTTATTGTTTTTCACCGGTATGGTAACGCTACTTCATTCGCCTATTAAACAATTGAGAAAAATTTGGTTTTGGGGTGTAGTGAGTGCTTTTTGGTTGGCGTTAGCTTTTGGATTTTTCTTTCCTGAAAATGCTATTTTATCTGGAGTTGTTGGTTTTGAATTGAATGATTTTTTAAATGATTTCATTGGTAAGGTTGGTGTGTTTTTAGTCTTGCTATTTAGCTTGCTCGCCTATTTAATTTTTAAATTGAAATTAACTCCTGAAATGGTAAAGGAGAAAATGCCAAAAAAGAAAGTGCGTTCTAGTACTGATAGAAGTATTGAAGATGTGACCGAAGAAGGTTATGTGGCTGGAGCAATACCTGAAGAGCCCATGTCTGAATTTGAACTTGCGGTAACGAAAACCAAAGAAGAAACAATTGTAGAAAAACCTGAAAAGATACCTTTAGTAAAACAACCAATGGAAGTTGTTGAAACGGTTGAAGAAACAGTTACTATAGAAGTTGAGAAAACATTTGAAGAAGATAAAACGGTTGAAAACTTATCAAATAAACTCGTTGAAGATTTTGGAGAATTCGACCCTACCTTAGAGCTTTCTGAGTATAAATTTCCTTCACTTGATTTGTTGAAAGGATATGACAATGAGAATATTAAAATTGACCAAGAAGAATTAGAAGCGAATAAAAATAAAATTGTCGATACTTTAAGCAATTATAAAATAGGTATTGCCAGTATTAAAGCTACTATTGGCCCAACAGTTACCTTGTATGAAATTGTTCCTGATAAAGGAATTAGAATTTCTAAAATTAAAAACTTAGAAGATGATATTGCCCTGTCATTAGCAGCATTGGGAATTAGAATTATTGCGCCCATTCCAGGGAAAGGTACTATTGGGATTGAGGTGCCTAATAAAAATGCAACGATCGTTTCTATGAAATCGGTATTGTCTACCCAAAAATTTCAAAATTCAAAAATGGAATTGCCTTTGGCTTTAGGAAAAACAATTTCTAATGAAACCTATGTTGTTGATTTGGCAAAGATGCCACACCTGTTAATGGCGGGTGCTACAGGACAAGGGAAATCGGTTGGATTGAATGCCGTGTTAACCTCTTTGTTGTATAAAAAACATCCTGCCGAAGTAAAATTTGTTTTGGTAGATCCTAAAAAGGTGGAGCTCACTCTTTTTAATAAAATAGAACGTCATTATTTGGCGAAATTACCAGATACTGATGAAGCCATTATAACAGATACTACCAAAGTGGTTCATACACTAAACTCGTTGTGTATTGAAATGGATAATCGCTATGACTTATTGAAGGATGCCTTTGTTAGGAATATTAAAGAGTACAATCAAAAATTTAAAGCAAGAAAGCTAAATCCTGAAAACGGACATAAATATTTACCGTATATTGTATTGGTAATTGATGAATTTGCCGATTTAATTATGACGGCAGGAAAGGAAATTGAAACACCCATTGCTCGTTTGGCACAGTTAGCAAGAGCAATTGGAATTCATTTAATTGTGGCAACGCAACGACCTTCTGTGAATGTTATTACAGGTATTATTAAAGCAAATTTTCCAACAAGGGTTGCTTTTAGAGTTACCTCGAAAATAGATTCAAGAACGATTTTAGATGCCCAAGGAGCAGATCAACTCATTGGTAAGGGAGATATGTTAATTTCTAACGGAAGTGAATTGACACGATTGCAGTGTGCTTTTGTAGATACTCCAGAAGTAGATAAGATAACAGATTTTATTGGTTCGCAAAGAGCCTATCCAAGCGCGCATGAGTTACCTGAATACGTTGGGGAGGAAAGTGGCACAGGTCTTGATATAGATATTGCCGATAGAGATGCGCTGTTTCAAGATGCCGCCTATGTTATTGTAAATGCACAACAAGGGTCGGCCTCTTTATTACAGCGAAAGCTAAAACTAGGATACAACAGAGCAGGTCGTATTATTGACCAATTGGAAGCTGCAGGTATTGTAGGGCCATTTGAAGGAAGTAAAGCGAGACAAGTTTTGATTAATGATGTTTTAGCGCTTGAAGAATTTTTTAAAAACGAGAAAACCAATTAAGATGAAAAAAGGAATATTAATATTAATTTTTGTAGCAAGTAGTCTGAGTGTATTTGCGCAAGGAACTGATAAGGCAAAGAGCTTACTTGATGAGGTATCTTCAAAAATGAATACCTATGAAAATATGTATGTAGAATTTAAATACGTATTAGAGAATAAAAAAGAAGATGTACAGCAAGAGACACGTGGTAACGCAACCCTAAAAGGAGATCTATACAATGTGAACTTTTTAGGTACAAATCAGCTTTTTGATGGAACAAAAGTATTTACCATTATTCCTGAAGATGAAGAAGTAAATATTTCAGATGCAGATGCAGATGATGACAACACGCTCACCCCATCCAAATTCTTTTCGTTTTACAAAAAAGGATTTCGATATAGTTGGGATAAGGAAAAGAATATCAAAGGAAGAAAAATTCAATATATAAAGCTGCTTCCAATAGATAGTAATTCACAAATTGACAATGTATTGTTAGGCATTGATGTCAAGACAAAACACATTTACAACTTAATTGAACAAGGTAATAATTCAACGGTTACTACATTGACAATTTTGAAGTTTAAAACAAACCAACCTTTATCGAGTAAACTGTTTAGCTTCGATGAGGCAAAATATAAAGAAAAGGGCTACACGATAAATAAACTATAGTGCTTTTTGAAAATCTTAAATAAATATATACTTAAGAGTTTTTTAATCCCTTTTTTAGCCACATTCTTTGTGGTTCTTTTTGTTTTAGTAATGCAAACTTTGTGGTTGCAGTTTGATAAAATTGCAGGAAAAGGTATTAGTGTTATTATCATCTTAAAATTTCTAGGATACATTGCTCAAATGATGGTGTCAACTGCATTGCCAATTGCAATTTTGCTGTCATCCATTATGGCTTTGGGCAGTCTGTCAGAAAATTATGAATTCGCTGCTATTAAATCAGCGGGAGTTTCGCTGCAGCGACTTATAAGACCTTTGGTGTTTTTAATGATCTTATTAAGTGGTTTGAATTTTTTGTTTTTAAATTATGCCTTTCCACGTGCAGCTTTTAAATTCAAGAATTTATTAGTTGATATGCAAAAAACAAAACCTGCATTGGCACTAATTCCAGGAACCTTTAATACAGAAATACCTGGTTACAGTATTAAATTCGCTGAAAAATATGGCGACGATGATAATTTATTGAAAGATGTACATATTTATTATGATTTAGATCAAGGAGGAGCGAACTTTAAGGTAATTAAGGCCGAAAGAGGAATGATAACTACAGAAGAAGGGAGTAAGTATATGACCTTAGTCCTTGAAAATGGCTATCATTATGAAGATCTAATTGATGAAAAAAAGTCGTTTACTCGAAATAAGAACGTACCCTTTACCAAATCCTATTTTGATGAATATACTGTAAATATTGATATTTCTAAGTTGAGTAATATCAATTCGGCAGAATATAAGGAAGATAGGGAAATGCTAAGTCTTAGCCAACTTGATTATTATAGAGATTCTTTGAAAGTTCCTTATGACAACTATGTTCATGATAAGGCAAAAAGTTTCTACGTAAAGTCAACTCTTGATCAAATGTATACAGATTCTTTATTTGATAATAATTTGCAGCCAACAATATTGGCGAATTTTGATAGCATTCAAAAAACAGCCGTTATTAATAGTGCCGAAGAACGCATTGGTAGAACATTGAATGAAATAAAAGGGTATAAAAAATTATTTAAAGACAAGCAAAAATTTTTAAACGTTTACGATACAGAATATCACAAGCGCTTGGCTTTTTCTTTTGCCTGCTTAGTATTGTTTTTTATTGGAGCGCCTTTGGGGTCTATTATAAGAAAAGGTGGATTTGGATTGCCTATGATACTTGCAATCGTTATTTTTGTAATCTATTTTTTCATCTCTACCTTTGGGAAAAAGATGGCAGAATCTAGTGCTATAACTCCTTTACTTGGAGGTTGGCTAGCAACTATTGTTACATTGCCTTTTGGCATCTTATTGATGTTGAGAGCTACACAAGACAAAGGAATTTTTAACGTTGATGCATTTTTACAGCCAATAACTGGGTTTTTTAGAAAACTATTTAATATAAAAGTGAAAAATTAAAATGATAGGTACCGAATCAAAGACATTGAAATTAAATACTATCAAAGAAGCCATAGCCGATATTAAAAAAGGCAAATTAATTATTGTGGTAGATGATGAAGATAGAGAGAATGAAGGCGATTTTATCGCTGCAGCGGAAGCAGTAACCCCAGAAATGATAAACTTTATGTCAACGCACGGTAGAGGGCTCATTTGTGCGCCTCTTACCGAAGAAAGATGTGATGAGTTGGAGTTAGACATGATGGTAAAAAACAATACTGTTTTGCACCATACACAGTTTACGGTTTCTGTAGATCTCATTGGTCATGGTTGTACTACAGGTATTTCTGTTCATGATAGATCTCAAACAATTAAATCTTTAGTAGACAAAAAAACAAAGCCTCATGATTTAGGCAGACCTGGACATATCTTTCCGTTAAAAGCAAAAACAGGAGGTGTACTCCGACGAACGGGTCATACCGAAGCGGCCATAGATTTAGCCCGTTTAGCAGGATTTCAACCAGCAGGTATTTTAGTTGAAATTTTAAATGAAGATGGTACTATGGCTCGATTGCCTCAATTAATGGAGGTGGCCAAAAAGTTTGATCTAAAAATAATTTCCATCGAAGATCTTGTTGCCTATAGAATGCAACATGATTCACTTATTCAAAAAGTAGAAGATTTTAACCTGCAAACACGGTTTGGAGAATTCCGTTTAAGAGCTTATCAACAAACTACCAATGACCAAGTTCATATTTCATTGACAAAAGGGGATTGGCAAGATGATGAGAGTGTATTGGTACGTGTAAATTCTACCTTAATTAATAATGATATTATTAGATTGCTAACGACCAAGCCAGATGATAGTTTTGCGAGAATGTTTAAACTAATTAATGATGAAGGTAAAGGTGCAATCGTTTTTATCAACCAAGAAAATCAGTCCTTCAATTTAATCAACCGGTTATCACTAATTAAAGACTTACAAAGTGAGAATCAAGCTGAGGTACCAAGAATGAAATTGGATGAAAAAGATTTTGGGATTGGCGCTCAGATCCTACACGATTTACATATTAGTAAACTGCGCTTAATTTCTAACGGAGCACAGATTAAAAAAAGAGTGGGAATTATTGGTTACGGTTTAGAAATTGTTGACCACGTAGGGTATTGATCTATTTTGTATTTTCGCTAATGTGAAATTTCTCCGTAGCATATTATACCCAGTTGCCATTTTATATGGCGCACTAGTAGCGCTTCGCAATTTACTTTATGATAAGGGCTTTTTAAAATCAACGCGATTTGAAATACCTGTTATTGTAGTTGGTAATTTGAGCGTTGGTGGAACCGGGAAATCACCTCAAATTGAATACTTAATACGATTACTTCAAGATACTTATAAAATTGCGGTTTTAAGTAGAGGGTATAAAAGAGAATCAAGCGGTTTTATTATCGCTGACAATACTACTTCTGTTAAAGAAATAGGAGATGAGCCCATGCAATTTTTTAAGAAATTTAAAAAGGTAATCGTCGCAGTTGATGCTGATAGAGTCAATGGAATTAACAATTTAAGGAGCTTAAAAAACAAACCTGATATCATTTTACTCGATGATGCTTTCCAACACCGCAAAGTGGCAGCCGGATTGAATATTTTGTTAACGCCCTATACTCATTTGTATGTAGATGATACTATGCTACCCACAGGCGATTTACGTGAACAAATAACGGGAGCAAAACGCGCACAAATTATTGTAGTTACAAAGTGTCCCGATACCTTGACCGAAAATGAGCAAATACATATTGAAAATAGATTGCGACCTCGTGCAAATCAAACTGTTTTCTTTTCAAAAATAAGATATGACGAAGCCGTTTATGGGCATAGTGTCCTTAAAGTTAACGATTTGTCAAGCTATAATATACTTTTAGTGACTGGCATTGCAAATACCCAACCATTGTGCGACTTTTTAGATAGTAAGCAACTAAGGTATCAGCACTTAAAATATGCAGATCATCATGCGTTTACAGAGACCGAATTGAAGACTGTTTTTGAAACCTATGAGCGTATATCTAGCGATAAAAAGTTGCTTTTAACTACTGAAAAGGATTATGTACGAACATTTGATAGCTCTCAAGAAAATGTTTATTATTTACCAATTGAAACTGCATTCATAACGCATCAAGATAATTTTAACACCCTAATTAATAACTATGTGGAACAAGGTTCAAGAAACAATTAATTACCTTCACAGCAAGGGGTTCTCCACTCCTGATTTTGCTGTGGTGTTGGGTACTGGACTGGGTAGTTTTATCAATGAAATTACTGTTGAGGTTCGTATTCCATATAGCGAAATTCCACATTTTGCGACTTCTACCGTAAAAGGACATTTAGGGAATTTGATTTTTGGTAGAATAGGAGATAAGAAAATAGTCGCAATGCAAGGACGCTTTCATTATTATGAAGGATGGTCAATTGATGAAATCACTTTTCCGATACGCGTATTTAAGTTTTTAGGAGCTAAGAAATTAATTGTCTCCAATGCTTCAGGTGGTGTAAATCCCAATTTTAAAATTGGAGATATTATGCTAATCACAGATCATATAAATTTGATGCCCGTACATCCATTGCGAGGAAAAAATGACGATCGTTTTGGCGAACGTTTTGTAGATATGCACGAGCCCTATAGCTTAGAAATGCTTCAGAAAATGGAAGTTGTTGCTGAAACAAATGCGATTGCCATTCAAAAAGGTGTTTATTTAGGGCTTCAGGGCCCCACTTTTGAAACACCAGCAGAATATAGAATGATTCGTAATATGGGAGGTGATGCGGTTGGTATGTCAACGGTTCCTGAGGTGATTATGGCAAAATATTTAGAGATGGATTGTATGGGCATTTCTGTAATTACCGATTTGGGAATCGAAGGGAAAATAGAAAAAGTATCACATATAGCAGTACAACTTGCTGCAAAAAAGGCAGAGGGTAAAATCAATGTATTGGTTAAACAATTTATAATAAACTACTAAGAAGGCATGTGCCTTCTTAGTAGTTTAATCTTATTTTGAAGTGTCATTTAAGAGAACCGGCTCACCAAAATCCAATTTTCTCAATCGGTCTTTTTGGGTAGCTGCGTCACCTACTACTAAATAAATCATTCTATTAGGATCTAAATACTTTTCCGCCAAGGCTTTAATTTGATCGATGGTCATATTTTTCACAATCTCTTCTTGCTGTTTTACATAATCGTCAGACCAACCAAATGAACTTATATTTTCTAAAATATTTAATTTAGAATTTAAAGTTTCAAGTCCTCTAGCATTGCTTTTTATTAAAAAACTCTTTGTAGTTGCTAAGTCATTTTCACTGTAGTTATTTCCGTAGTTTTCAAGTATTTCTTTTACTAGGCTGGCAGATTCATAAGTTACATTTGTTCGAACTCCGCTACTAATAGTAAAGGGTCCTGGAATGGTGCTTCCAGAAAAATTAGAGAAAATACCGTAGGTGTACCCTTTTCCTTCACGTAATTGCTGGGTAAGCTGCGAGGCAAATCCACCGCCGCCTAAAATAAAATTCATCATGGTGGCAGGATAATAATCTTTATCAGTAGCTGCCAAGGCAGGATAACCAAAACGAATCACCGATTGCTTTGCACCAGGAACATCATAAAAATAAACTTGAGACTGTGCAGGTGCATTGGGCATGGAATATTCTGGAAATTGAACTGTTTTTGCAGCCCACTTCGTATTGATATCGGCTAAGGTTGTCAATACATCGTTTTTGCCAATAGCACCAACAATATGAAAATTGCTAATAGTTGGTGAAAAGTAGGCCGTGTAATATGCTTTTAGATCGGCCATGCTTATGGCAGAAACAGAACTTTCAGAACCTAGAATATTATGAGAGAAAATATGATCTTTTCCGTAGATTAATAAGTTGTATGCATTGCTAGCAATGTTGTTCGGATTTGCTTGTTGTTGCTTAATCGTACTTATGGTACTTTGTTTAATAAGCTCAAATTCTTTTTCATCCCAACGAGGTTCTATTAATATTTCTTCTACTAACTTCATCGTTTCTTTATAGTTTCTGGCTAGTGAATTACCGCTAATTACAATACTTTCACGTGTAGTGCGAACAGAAATACTTGCGCCGAGTTGTTCTATGGCCTCTTCTAATTGTTCGGCTGTTTTATGCTGAGTACCTTTGGTTATTAACTGTGCTAGCATGTTCGCAACACCAACTTTTTCAGGATCGTCTAACAATAGACCTCCTTTTAAAACCATTTCAAATTGTACTAATGGAACTTCATTATTTTCAATACCGAATAATTTCATGCCGTTCTCTAAGCTGTCTTTCCAAATTTGTGGCGTGTTTACAGTTATTTCATTTCCATATGGAGGCTCCACTGAGCGATCAAAACTAGAAGGTGTTTTTTCGTAACTGGCAGCAATACTTGCGTCGAAAGTCTCTTCTGCACCAGCAATAATTTTTTCTTCTACAACTTCCGCTTTTTTAGAATCAGTTAGCGCTAATTCAACTTGGTTTTTAGGAACAAAACTAGTGGCTACAAAGTTTTTATTTTTGATATAGCTGTTGTAAACTCGTGTGATATCATCTGTTGTAACCGATAAAATATTTTTCACATCTTGATTGACAAAACCTGGATCTTTTTTATAAATATTGTATTGTGCTAATTGAAACCCTTTGCCTAATACACTTGACAAGCCATTGTAAAAATCGGTTTCTAATCCGGCCTTAATCCTTTTTAAATCTTTTTCGTCGATGCCATTGGCCTCAAACAGACTAAAGGCCTCATTAATACTTTTTTGAACACTGTCTAAATCGACCCCTTCAAAAGCCCTCACGCTTAGCATAGACTGCCCGGATATTTCTGAATTATAACCAAACATATTTATGTTTGCTGTTAGTTTTTTGTCTTCTACAAGAACTTTGTATAAGGGCGCTTTTTTTCCTTCGGATAGATATTGATACAATATATCTAGGGCATAAGAGTCTTTATCATAGGCTGGTACACCAGGCCAGGTGAGCGTTAATTCTGGGAGCCTCGCAAAATTGTCTTCATGATATAGCTTTTTTGAGGATGTTAGAACCGAAGGTGCTTTTTTCATTTCAGGAATTTCGTCCCCTTTTTTTATTTCATCAAAATATTTTTTAACCCATTCTTTGGCTTGTTTCGTATCAAAATCTCCCGCAATAGTTAAGGTTACATTATTTGGTACATACCACTTATTGAAAAAATCTTTAACATCGTCTAAGGTGGCGTTTTGTAAGTCTTCTAATGACCCAATTACTTGCCAATTATATGGGTGTCCTTCTGGATATAAATTTTTGTCAATTACATAAAAGGTATGTCCGTAAGGTCTATTGTCTACACTTTGCCTTTTTTCATTTTTAACGACTTGTTTTTCTTTTGCTAAAACGGGATCGGTAACCGTATTGATAAAATAACCCAATTTATCGGCTTCGGCCCATATCATTTTTTCTAAGGCATCTTTAGGGACTGTTTGAAAATAGTTGGTTCTATCTCTACTGGTTGAGCCATTGGCTCCAGAACCACCGATGCGTGCACTCATTTTATCCAAACCACCTTTGCCTAAATTTTCAGACTCTAAAAAAAGAAGGTGTTCAAATAAATGGGCAAAACCAGTCCTTCCTTCCTTTTCTCTCGCAGATCCCACATGACTTGTCAATGCAACGGCTACAACTGGGTCTGATCTGTCAATATGAAATATAACATCTAATCCATTGTCTAAAGTGAATTTTTCATAGTCGACTTTAAAAGTAGTTTCTACTGTGGTTTGATCGTCTTTTGAGTCTGTCGCACAACTAGTAAAAAACAGGAAAGAAGTACTGAGGAAGAGTATTTTAAAACAAATTGATTTCATAAGGAACGTGTTGATTTAGTTTTTTGACTTTCACGAAATTATAGAAATTTATAATAATCTCGCAAACATATTTGTTAAATATATGTATTAACAAAAAAAGCACCCTTTTAAAAGGTGCTTTTATAACTAACTCAAATAATTTATACAATGAAAACAAATTTTACTTTGCTTCGTAAGATATATTACAAATCTTATGCCAAAGTTGCTCATTCAACCTTGTTTAAACAAAGAAAACGCCTTTTTGAAAAGGCGTTTTCTTTAACTAACTCAAATAATTTATACAATGAAAACAAAATTTTATTTTGTCTCTGTATTATAACGTCAAATTTCGTAATAAAATTGTGTTGCGTGCGTTAACGATAGGTTAAACAGTGTTAGAGAACTGTTAATTTTAACAGTTTAGCTACAAGGCTTATAAGATATGTTTCTGGGCTTTGTATGAAGATCTTACCAAAGCGCCACTTTCTACATGTCTAAAACCGAGCTCTAAGCCTATGGTTTCGTATTTTTTGAATTGCTCAGGGGTAATAAATTCTTTTACTGGTAAATGTTTTTTACTAGGTTGTAAATATTGACCAATGGTAACAACATCTACTTTTGCAGCTCGTAAATCTTTCATGGTTTGGATAACTTCTTCTTCTAATTCACCCAAGCCCAGCATTATTCCAGATTTTGTTCTATTAATACCACTATCTCTTAGGTACCGTAAAACAGCTAAACTTCTATCGTATTTTGCTTGAATACGAACTTCACGAGTTAAACGACGTACCGTTTCTACATTATGAGAAACCACTTCGGGTGCTACAGCAATGATACGATCAATATTTTTATGAATTAACTGAAAGTCGGGAATCAAAGTCTCAAGTGTCGTCGTGGGATTTGCTCTGCGTATGGCATTGATGGTTTCTGCCCAAATAATAGAACCACCATCTTTTAGGTCATCTCTATCTACTGAGGTAATTACAGCGTGCTTTATTTGCATAATCTTGATAGAACGTGCTACTTTTTCTGGCTCTTCCCAATCTACTGTATCTGGTCTGCCTGTTTTTACACCGCAAAAACCGCAAGAACGTGTACATACATTTCCTAAAATCATAAATGTGGCCGTACCCTCACCCCAACACTCTCCCATATTAGGACAGCTTCCGCTAGTGCAAATAGTATGCAAATCATATTTATCAACCAAACCACGAAGTTCGGTGTACTTTTTACCTACAGGTAATTTAACACGTAACCACTTTGGTTTTTTTATAGGAATTGTTAAAGATTCTTCAGCCATAAATTGTTTATTCAGACTGCAAAATTAAGGAATTTTATTTAGTTGGGATTATAAATTCATTAAATACCAAACACAAAACCCAAGAAGGAAAACAATACCTAAATAGCTTACGATTTTCATCACTAAGGAAGGGCGCCACTCTTTGGGTGTATGTTTACTAGAGATCAAAATAAAATTAGCGATTGCATAAAATGGTGCGGTTAAAAATGATAGAATTGTTGCTATTTTAACCATTGAAATCATATTTGAAATGAAAAATGATAAAATTAGTATGGTACCCAAACCCAATAGTAGTATCCATGTTAAATAATAATACTTTGATTTCCGTTTAAATAGTAATTGGGTAGTTTTTGCCATGGCTCTAGGAGAAGCATCTAAGGTTGTTACCGTTGTGCTAAACATTGTTGTAAATGCTGCGATAGCAATAAAAATAGAGGCCTCTTTGCCTAAATTTTCAGTATATAAATTGATTAACTGCTGGGCAAAAGTTCCTGCACTACTACTAAATTCTTGTCCCGAATTGAACATGACCAGTGCCCCGAGCATGATAAAACAAAGGCCTAAAAAAATGGTACCTATATAACCAATGTTAAAATCTTGAATCGATTTTTTGGTGTTAAATTCGGTATCTCTTGCTTTTTCAAGCGCCCATAGTGAATGCCAAGCAGAAATATCTAGCGGTGCGGGCATCCATCCAAGAAATGCAATTAAAAAGGCTATTTCTACACTTCCTTTTGGGAAAGTTTGTACTAGTGACATTGATTTATCGGTATTAAAAAGGGCAACACCAACTGCTACTATGGTACTTAGTGTTAAGGTAATTATAATGACTTTCATAAGTTTATCTAGAAACTTATACTTGCCAAGCATTAAAATAAAGATACAGAGTAGGGTTATAATGATGCTCCAAACAGTAAGGTTGTCTGTAATTCCGAATAGTGTTGCAGCCAATCCGGCTGTGACGATAGTCACGGCTGCCTGAATGGTAAACATAGTTGTAAACGTTAAAATGAAATAACTAATTAAAACACCTTTGCCTAATTTTTGATAGCCGTCAATCAAACTTTCACCCGTAGCCGTAGCATAGCGAGGGCCATATTGAAAAAAGGGATACTTAAAAAGATGTACTAGTAATAAGGCCCAAATCAATCCATAGCCAAAATCAGCACCCGCGCGGGTTGATTGAACCAAATGTGAGACACCTATGGCGGCGCCTGCAAATAAAAGGCCAGGACCTAGAGACTTTAATATTTTTTTCATCCAAAAATTTTGATGAAAATACTAAAAATTTAAGAATTTGAATTTTTTATAATTTCTGCAAGTAACTTTTTAGCGCGTAGCAATTTAACTTTCACATTGTTCATCGGTTCATTGAGCTGTTCTGAAATTTCTTTGTAACTCATTTCCTTAAAAAAACGGAGATGAATAATTTCTTGATAATGTGGTTTCAATTGTTTGATAAAGGCCAATAGTTGCGCTAAATTTTGCTCTATTATTAATTTATCTACAGGTGTAGGATCGTCATCTTTAATTTTATACGCATCTTTTTCTTTACTTAAGGAAATAGTTTCTGTCTTTCTTTTCCGAAAATGATCAATGTAAATATTTTTTGAAATTGAAATCAACCAAGTTTTAAATTTATAATCATCATTAAAAGTCGCAATTTTGTCGAATGCTTTGGCAAAAGTTTTAATGGTAATATCTTCAGCTTCGTTTTCGTCAGTTGTTTTACTGTATTGATAGCGGTACACATCCTTCCAATAGGTATTCAACAGTAGGGTATAGGCTGCTTCCTCGCCTTTTTTAGCGTTTTGTATCGCAGCTGTAATTGCTTCTTTTTCTTTCATAAATACGACTTATTATCTTACCAATGTTTTGGTTTGGAAGCTAGATTTGTAATAAATAAAGATAGTTGTGCAAACACTAATAAGAAATCCAAAACAGGTATAAAAACAATAAGATCTTTCTCATCGAGCTTTAACGCTGATTTTGTAAAAATGATATACTGAGTGATTAGTCGGATAAGCACTAAAGGGATTACAATGAACCAATTAAACGCACAAACGAGTAAAATTATTGCTAAACACCAAAACAACAATTGCGAGCTGAAAAAGAGCCCTAATAAAAATTGATGGATTGGTTTGTAGATTGAAGCGGTACTTATATGCCTTCGTTTTTGAAGAAACCATTGCCTTATGGTTGCTTTCGGAGCTGATCGTGTAAAACTGTCTTTACTAAAACAAATGGCAGTATTCTGTTGCGTCGCAATTTCACTAATTAACAAATCATCATCACCAGATTTAATATGCTCATGACTTTCAAAACCATTATTTTGAAGGTAAAGCGACTTGTGATATGCTAAATTTCTACCAACACCCATATATGGAATTCCGAGTTGTGCATACGAAAAATATTGAATAGCAGTTATCAATGTTTCATACCGAATGAATTTATTCAGAAAGGAATTGTTTATTTTTTGATGCGCACCATATCCTAAAACTATTTTTTTTGTATTTGTAAAATTGCTTGCCATTTCTGTGATCCAATTTTCTGAAAGGGGTTTACAATCGGCATCGGTAAACAATAGATGACTGAAAGTAGCTACTTCAATTCCTTTAGAAAGGGCATTTTTTTTATTGCCATTATAGGTTGAGCTAGCCTCAATAGTTATGATTTTAACGCAGTCGTTTTGTGCTTCAAATGACTGCATAATCTTAAGTGTTTCGTCAGAAGAAGCATCATTGATGAGTATCAATTCAAAATGAATATAGTTTTGATCGAGGATCGCGGGGATGGTTTCTATTAGATTAAGCGCTTCATTTTTGGCAGCGATAATTACCGAAATAGGAAAGTTATTTGGAGTTGTTTTTTGTTTTTTTAGAAATGAAAATTTTCCAAAAATAAAAACATAAAAACCAAATTGAATAAGTACTGCAATAAGAAAAATATAGAAAAGCGTAGTCAGTAGCATAGCTACAAACTTAATTAATTATGTTGAGGTTCTTTGCAAGTTTCAAACTGATCTGGTGTTTTTCCACAAAAACCACAGGCATCACCATCTTTGTTGAGCATCGGATTCTGACTGGCACAAGTTCCTGCAAATTCACCATCTTTTTTTGCCCAAATTTTTATTGCAATCCCTGCAAAAGCCACAGCCAATAATACAAGTGTTATTAATAAAAGTTTCATAAAAAAATGTTTCTGCAAAGATAAGGAAAAGTACGGTCAAAATTTAATTGAACTGATGCTATTTTTTTAATGGATCTACCTCGATTAATCTTAAAGGAACTGACAGTTTCATTTGATGTTATATAATATTTACTTCTGCTTCTAGTACAATGTTGAATGTATCGTGAACGGTTTGTTGAATTTTTTTAGAGATCTCAAGAATCTCCATTCCTGTTGCATTACCGTAATTCACCAGTACCAAGGCCTGATTTTTATGAATACCAGCATCACCAAATCGTTTTCCTTTAAACCCGCATTGCTCAACCAACCAACCAGCCGGTACTTTTACTTCACTTTCAGAAATAATATAGTGAGGTATTTCAGGGAAATTATGTTGTAATTGTCTGAATTGATGTTTTAAAATCACTGGATTTTTAAAAAAACTTCCACTATTCCCCAGCTCTTTAGGATCTGGTAATTTACTTTTTCGAATAGAAATCACAGCGTTAGAAATCGCTTCAATGCTGGGTGTTTTAATATTGTTTTTTTCTAATTCAGACTGTATCGCACCATAAGAGTTATTCAGATTATGGTTCTTTTTTGTAAGTTTAAAAGTAACACTGCTGATGATATATTTCCCTTTTAAATCATTTTTAAAAACGGAGTTACGGTATCCAAATTGACAGTCCTCTTTTGAGAATGTTTTAACGGTATTTGAGGTTATTTCTAGTGCATCTAATTCATACATACTATCTTTTAACTCTACACCATAGGCGCCAATATTTTGTATGGGAGCAGTACCTACATTACCAGGTATTAATGATAAATTTTCAATACCTCCATAATTTTGCCCAATGCACCACAATACAAATTCATGCCAATTTTCTCCGGCTTGCGCCTTGACATATACGTGGTTTTCCGTTTCATTAATGACAGAAATCCCTTTTATAGCAATATGAACGACTAGGCGATCAATGTTTTTTGTGAGTAATAAATTACTGCCTCCACCAAGGATAAAAAAGTCTTTTTGAGTAGCTACTAATGTGGACAACTCCTGCAATGACAGAATTTCGATAAACTGTTTTGCCTTTACGTCAATACCAAAAGTATTATAACGCTTTAAAGATATGTTTTCAGAAATAAGCACTAGTCTTTGTATACTTTTAAAGCTTCTTTAAGAATATGAACCGCTTTGATTAAACTATTCTTATTCAATACATAGGCAATTCTAATTTGATTGGTGCCAACACCAGGTGTTGAATAAAACCCGGCTGCAGGTGCTACCATAACTGTTTCTCCATCGACATCAAAACTTTCTAAGAGCCACTGTGCAAAAGCATCTGAATTTTTAATAGGTAATTCGGCGATACAGTAAAACGCCCCTTTAGGTTTCGCAACTTTAACACCTTCAATTTTTTGTAATTCGTTAATTAAGGTATTGCGTCTTTCAACATATTCTTCAATAACATCGTCGAAATAACGCTGTGGTGTATCTAAAGCGGCCTCACTAGCAATTTGTGCTAAGGTTGGTGGACTTAATCTGGCCTGAGCGAATTTTAAAGCAGTATTAATTACTTCTTTGTTTCTAGACACTAAACAGCCAATACGTGCACCACACATACTGTATCTTTTGGAAACAGAATCAATGATAATGGCATGTTCTTTTAAGTCGTTTTCTTGCATAATAGAGTAGTGCTCTAATCCGTCATAAACAAACTCTCTATACACTTCATCTGCAATCAAAAATAAGTCGTGCTTTTTTACAATAGCTGCTAACTTTTTAATTTCCTCTTTTGAATATAAATATCCAGTAGGATTTCCTGGATTGCAAATTAATATCGCTTTTGTTTTGGGCGTGATTAATTTTTCAAACTCTTCAATTGGAGGTAAGGCAAAATTATCATCGATACTCGATATGACTGGAACTATTTTTACACCAGAAGCTGTAGAAAAACCATTGTAATTCGCATAAAAAGGTTCCGGAATTATAATTTCATCATCAGTATCCATTACGCTTCCAAAAGCAAATAATAACGCTTCACTACCTCCTGTAGTAACAATAATATCTTCAGCTTTTACATGGATCTCATGTTTTGCATAATATTTAGCAATCTTTATTCTGTATTCTTCAGATCCTTCAGATCGTGTATATGCTAAAATATCTAATGAGTGTACCTTAACAGCATCAAGGGCAATTTCTGGTGTTTTTATATCGGGTTGACCAATATTTAAATGATAAACAGTTTTCCCTTGCTTATAAGCTTGTTCGGCATAAGGAACCAATTTTCTAATTGGTGATTGCGGCATTTGTGCGCCTTTTTTAGATATAGTTGGCATCAATGAAATAATTTACATGAGGTGACAAATTTGCGAAAATTATTTCAATCAAATTGAAAGAATTGAAAATTTGTAACGCGTTAAAGTTATGCCAAAAGTTTTAGGGTACTATAATCTTTTTGTAACTTTAAGAGAACAACCTGTCTACATGATGCTTAATACAAGATTGATGTTTTTCGTATTGCTCTTCTGTGTAAACAGTACATGGGCCTTTGCGCAAGATAAATTTAATCTTATAGGCGGCGGTAAAAGTCAGTCGTTGTCATTCAAACTAATAAACAATGTAATAATAATTCCTGTTGAAGTAAATGGCAGCAGGTTAAATTTTTTATTGGATACAGGCGTTGATAATACCATTATGTTTAATTTGAGTATCGAAGATTCTTTAAAGCTCAAAAACACCCAGAAAATTCGAATAAGAGGCTTAGGGAAAGGTGACCATATTGATGCTATTAAATCGGATAGAAATTTTTTTGGTATAGAAAATATTCGAAACCCCAATCATTCCGTTTATTTAATTCCAGGGGAAGATTTTGATTTGTCTGCGAGTATGGGGATTAGCATAAATGGGATTATAGGAGGTGATTTGTTTCGAGATTTTGTAGTTGATATAAACTATTCTACAAAAAGATTGAGATTTTTTAAACCCAATACTTATAAATATAGAAAGTGCAAGAAATGCCAATTTTTCGATTTGGAATTTTACAAAAACAAGCCCTATATGTTTATTGAAGTGCATTCTGAAGTAGGTGATAGCATTGATGCGAAACTATTGATTGATTTAGGTGGAAGTGATGCATTGTGGCTGTTTGACAAATCGAGTGAAAAAATTAACATTCCCGAAAGGCATTTTGATGATTATTTAGGAAAAGGGCTCAGTGGAAATATTTATGGTAAGCGAAGTAAGATAGATAAAATTGCATTGGGAAATTATATTTTTACGAGTGCTAATGTGGCTTACCCCGATTCAGCTTTTATAGAAACGGCCTACAAACATTTAGAACGGAACGGAACTCTAGGCTCTGAAATTCTGAAGCGCTTTCGAATTATTTTTGATTATCAAAATAAACAACTAGTTTTCAAAAACCCTTCTTCCTATTTTAATGATCCCTTTTTGTACAATATGAGCGGAATAGAATTGGTTCATAATGGAAGTATGGTAGTTCCAGAAAGGCAAAGTAGCATCCTTAAAACTGGAGATCAAGATGATTCACCGAATTCAACAGTTGAAATTTTATTTAGTTATGTTTATTCATTAAAACCTTCCTATGTTATCGCAGTACTTAGAGAAGGGTCTCCAGCTCACAGAGCGGGATTAAAAGAAGGAGACATTCTTTTAAAATTAAATGGTAAGTCGACTTATAATTATAAGTTGGAAGAAATTATTCATATTTTTTCTACAAAGCCAGGTAAACAAATTCGACTGTTAATAGAGCGAGATGGTGTTCCATTGCTTTTTAGATTTGAACTTGAAAAGATATTAGAATAAAAAAAGCAGCCCGAGAGCTGCTTTTTTTATATGTTAGATTCTTATAATTATTGCTTATTAGAAACCATACTTTTTTCTTGCTTCTCTAATATTGACAAGCTACTTTCTTTTTTTACTAAACCTTTAACGCGAATTACCTTTTTAGACTCTGTTGCATTTGAGGTAATGGTGATTGTTTTAGAAATTGCACCAACTCTATTGGTGTCATACTTTACAGTAATTTCACCGCTAGCACCGGGCATAATTGGTTCTTTTGGAGCCGTCGGTACGGTACAGCCACAGCTGCCTATCACATTTGAAATAATTAGAGGTGACTTTCCTACATTTTTAAATTTAAAAATATATTCTCCATCAGACCCTTTTTCTATTTGACCATAGTCAATAACTTTTGACTCAAATTCAAAAACAGGTGCATTTGGGTCAATTTCTGTTGCTTGTGCAGTTCCTTGAGCATTCATTGAAAAGCCAATCAATCCTACAAATAATATTAGTGCTAATTTTTTCATTTTATAGTTTATTTTAAAATGTAAATATAATGATTTTTTGTGTTAAAATTATAACGGTCAAAGTTTTTACTTATTGCTGATAATCGTAACTTTGCACTTCATTTTTATCAAGAATTAAGCCAAATGAGTATCCCAACAAAATATAATGCCAATGCTGTAGAAGATAAATGGTATGGCTATTGGATGAAGCATAACTATTTTCATTCAACTCCAGATGAGCGCGAGCCTTATACAATTGTAATACCACCGCCAAATGTGACTGGGGTGTTGCACATGGGACATATGTTAAATAATACCATTCAAGATGTATTGATTCGCCGTGCACGTTTGCAAGGGAAAAATGCATGTTGGGTGCCCGGAACTGATCACGCATCTATTGCAACAGAAGCAAAAGTTGTAGCGAAGTTGAAAGAACAAGGCATTGATAAAAATGACTTGACAAGAGAAGAATTTTTAAGTCATGCCTGGGATTGGACCCATGAATATGGTGGTGTTATTTTAGAGCAACTTAAAAAGTTAGGTGCTTCCTGTGATTGGGAAAGAACGAAATTTACAATGGATGATGATATGTCTGAAGCTGTAATAAAGGTATTTGTTGATTTGTATAACAAAGGACTCGTCTATAGAGGTTATCGCATGGTGAATTGGGACCCTGAAGCGAAAACCACACTTTCTGATGAAGAGGTTATCTATGAAGAACGCCAAGGAAATTTATATTATTTAGCGTATGCTATTGAAGGGAGTGATGAAAAAGTAACCATCGCTACTACACGTCCAGAAACCATACTTGGAGATACTGCTATTTGTATCAACCCCAATGATGAACGTTTTACGCACTTACGTGGGAAAAAAGCAATTGTACCATTATGTAATCGCGTGATTCCAATTATTGAAGATGAATATGTTGATATCGAGTTTGGTACGGGTTGCTTAAAAGTGACACCCGCGCATGATGAAAATGATAAAAACCTCGGCGACAAGCACAACCTTGAAGTCATCGATATCTTTAATGCTGACGCCACACTCAACAGTTTTGGATTGCATTACGAGGGGAAAGACCGATTTGTAGTGCGTAAAGAAATTACCAAGGAGTTAGAAGAGAAGGGTTTTTTAATTAAAACGGAACAGCATATCAATAAAGTTGGAACGTCTGAACGAACAAAAGCAGTGATCGAACCTCGATTGTCTGATCAGTGGTTTTTGAAAATGAAAGACTTGGCCAAACCCGCAATAAAAGCGGTGCTAGAAGATGAAGAGGTAAAACTGTTTCCTAAACGATTTAACAATACCTATCGCCATTGGATGGAAAATATTCGCGATTGGAATATTTCACGTCAGTTGTTATGGGGACAACAAATCCCAGCCTACTTTTATGGAGATGGCAAAGAAGACTTTGTAGTGGCCGAAACAATAGCGCAAGCATTAGAGTTGGCTCAAGCGAAAACGGGCAATGCTAAACTAAAAGTTTCTGACCTCAAACAGGATACAGATGCACTTGATACTTGGTTTTCTTCATGGTTATGGCCAATGAGTGTTTTTGATGGAATTCGCAATCCGGAAAATGAAGAGATAAATTATTATTATCCTACCAACGACTTGGTAACAGGTCCGGATATTTTATTTTTCTGGGTAGCACGTATGATTGTTGCTGGCTATGAATACAAAGGTGAAAAACCATTTTCAAATGTGTATTTAACAGGATTGGTAAGAGACAAGGAGCGGCGTAAAATGAGTAAGTCGTTAGGGAACTCTCCAGATGCGTTAAAATTAATTGAAACCTATGGCGCCGATGGTGTTCGTGTTGGGCTATTGTTAAGTGCCGCAGCAGGTAACGATTTAATGTTTGATGAATCTCTGTGTCAACAAGGAAAACAATTTGCTAATAAAATTTGGAATGCTTTTCGTTTGATAGAAGGGTGGGAAATTTCTGAAACGATAGCACAACCGGAAGCTGCTAAAATTACATTGGATTGGTACGACGCAAAATTCCAACAAGCATTAGCCGAAATAGAAGATCATTTTAGTAAATATAGAATTTCAGATGCCTTAATGGTAATCTATAAATTAATTTGGGACGATTTTGCTTCTTGGTTATTAGAGGTTGTAAAACCTGCATATGAAAAACCAATAGATGTAAAAACGTACCGCGAAGTTATTACAGCACTTGAAAATAATTTAAAAATATTACATCCGTTTATGCCATTTTTAACGGAAGAAATTTGGCAACATATTGAGAAACGTACGCCAGAACAAGCATTGATTGTGGCTCAGTATCCGCTATTAAAAGAAATTGATACGCAATTAATTAATGATTTTGATTTTGCTACAAATGTCGTTTCTGGTGTTCGTACCATCCGTAAAGAAAAAAACATTTCATTTAAAGGAACAATAGACTTGTCTATACTTAATAATGAAAACCAAACCACTAATTTAGATTCGGTAATTGCCAAGTTGGGGAATATTAACTCTCTTGAATATGTTTCTGAAAAGGTGGATGCAGCTTTGACATTCAGGGTAAAGGCGAATGAATATTTTATACCTATTTCGGGAGGGATTAATATAGCCGCGGAAATAGAAAAATTAAAAGAAGAACTGAACTATACCGAAGGATTTTTAAAATCTGTACAGAAAAAACTAAGCAATGAACGTTTTGTAAGTAATGCTCCTGAGCAGGTAGTTGCTAGTGAAAAACAAAAAGAAGCAGATGCTTTAGCTAAAATTGAAACGTTGAAAACGAGCCTTGCCAGCTTAAATTAAAAAATGCTGGATAAAAAAAAGATGCACCGTATGATGCATCTTTTTTAGTGTAACGTTAACTTGTTATTAATTTTCTAATGCCTTAGTCAAGGTATCTAAACCACCAACTACTGGGATGCTTAGTGAAGTAGCCTCTAAGTCGATCGTTAATTCTGTACCCGGTTCTGGCCAAAGTGTAAATTCTTTGTCACTTGAAAAAATCAAGAGCCCAATTTGTTGTCCTTTACGTATAATTTGATCATCAGGCTGTAAGTCAAATGATAGCTCATAAAACTTACCAGGGGCCAAAGGTTCACTTTCAGTAAGTGATTTGTAATTCTGTGGATCTGCCCAGCCACGTGTAATTAAATTATCTGTCATCTTTACGTTTCTAGCTTCTTCCCAAGGTAAAGAGACTAACCAAACAGAGAGATTCGCTGCCGGTTTACTACTTGCCAATCGAATAGTAATCGTAGCTGTTCCTGAAATATGTAAGTCACTTGATAGTTTTGGAGTTACATACAGCAAGCGATGATTCGTATTTTCTGCTTGCGCCAAGGTAGTACCCGAAAATGAATAGTTGTCTACTAGGGTTTCTTCTCCTTGTCCTGTGGTTTTCTCCGTAGTTAAAGCCCCCATTTCTGGAGCACCTTTGCCAAGAAATAGTGTCACCGATTTTGCTTCTGGATTGGGATAGTCTTTGTATGCTGTAGGATGGTCTTGTTCATCATTTTCACGTACAATCCAAGCTTGAGCATCATTTTCTACACCATTATCAATACCGTGTAAATAATGTGTAAACCACCGATTCATCATTTTCATAGGTGGAGGTCCACCATGTCCGTTTTGATGATAATAAACCTGCGTTGGGAGTCCTTGCTCTTTTGCTGCTTTATATATTCTATAACTATGTTCGGGCATTACGTTCCAATCATTAAAGCCATGTGACATTAACAAAGCAGCCTTCATGGGTTTCATAGCGTTCAAATAATCTCTTCCTGCCCAAAAAGCATTGTAATCTCCGGATATTCGATCCATACCATTTTTCATTTCAGTATCGCGAATATTGGAATTGGCATATGCTCGTTTCGCTTCATCACCACTATGAATGAAATCATATAACACGTCAATGTCTTCACCTAAATAACCTCCAGGAGATCGCACCAAACCATTTGATCTATAATAGTGATAGTAGGAAGTGTTTGGGGCAATAGGGATAATCGCTTCTAGTCCTTTAACACCCGTTGTAGCCGCTGCTAAGGGCAGGGTTCCGTTGTAAGAGGTTCCTGTCATTCCCACTTTTCCCGTTGACCAAAATGCCTTCACTTTTTCTTTTCCATCACGTGTTGTATAGCCGGTTGCCCTTCCGCATAACCAATCGATTACAGCTTTAGGGGCTAATGATTCATTAGTACCTCCAACAGTTGGAGACCCATCGGAAAGACCTGTTCCTGGTGATGACGAGTGTACCACAATATACCCTCTAGGAACCCATGTTTTAATTTGCGAATTTGAAATTATTGGTCGCGCTCCTAAACGCGTAACATCAGGATGAATACGGGCTTCAGTAGTGGCACCTAGTTCATGTTTTACATTCCAAAAAGTACCTTCAGCAAATCCAGCGACGCCAGCGTAGTAAGGGCTAGACTCATAGACTACTGGTAGCTTTAGATCTTCAGTATCTGTCTGAAAAGGCCGTGTTACATCAACATGCATTCTGTCTAATTTTCCATCGCCATCCGTATCAAATGTTGTTTCTACCCATAAATCATGTCGAATCCATTTTTCAGGGGTGTTAAATTCAGGAACGACCTGAGCTTCTCCATTTTCAAATATAGGAATGGTTTTTTGTTGGCTACTAACACTATATGATAGTAAGGCAATTGAAATGATAAGTGCAGAACGAAAGTTGAACAATTTTTCCATGTGTTTTTCTTTGAGATATACTGCTAGTAAAATGAATTGTTTAGAAAGTGCTTAGCTGCTATTTTTTCTTTAAATGCGCGCGTGCACTAATAGTAACCTCGCTCCATGTTTTACTAACTAAATCGGGTCCTTTATGCAAATCAAAACAAGCTTTACTCAGCGATTCTAATGCTGATTGTGCATTGAAATCATCTACAATGTCTAAGGTTCCTTCAAATTGTACTATTTGATCACTAACGGTATATGTAACGGGAATTTCTTTTGAAACCCCATTCATTTTTAAATTGACATTACCCGTTCCATCATCATTTAAATTGACAGTTCCAGTTAAGTTTATCGTTGCATCCATTACACCAAAAAAGAGTTCTTTTAGTTTAGTGTCTCGGTCTTCAAGGTCAGAAAACAAGCTGCTCACGGGAATACTAAATTGACTACCATTCATCGCTTCAACAGCAGTTGGCGCTTCTTTAATATTTGAAATGGTTACTTCTTTAAATTCACCTTTTACTGGTATTTTAGAGGTTGTTTTATAACCTATCCAGTTAATTACTACTGTTTTTGGCTCAATTGAAAATTGTGCTGAATCTGATTTCTTTGCTTCTTTTGCTTCTTTTTTACATGAAATCGTGGCTAAGCTCATAGCGAGAACCAACGAAAATAAAATTATTTTTTTCATAATATTTAATCTATTTTTTTTTGAATTATTTCTTCAACAAGTTGTGTGTATTTCTTTTTTGCATCGGTTTCAGAAATGTTATTTAGCTGAAATAGCGCATTCAGTTTGAACGCATTTCTTACTTCGTTATCGCCCGAAGGCTTCCTGTAATTACTGCCCTTTGTTGCCTGCTTATAATAGGCGTACAATTTTAGCATGGTGTCTTGCGGTAACTTTTTTGTCATTGAAGAAGTTATCTTATATGCTTTCTGAAACTTTCGGTCTACTTCTTTCATTACTTATACTGACAAAATTATATTTTTTCCGCTATTACCGTAACACCCCCTTTGGCGGTTTGATTTAGGGCAACATTCACTTTCATATCCAAAGGTAAAAAAATATCTACTCGCGACCCAAATTTTATAAAGCCAGCATCTTTACCTTGAATAACGGTTGTTCCAACTTTTGCATAATTAACAATACGCCGAGCCATGGCACCCGCTATTTGTCGATACAAAATTTCGCCAACGGTATTGTTTTCAACGACTATCGTAGTTCGTTCATTTTCTTCAGAAGATTTTGGATGCCAAGCCACTAAATATTTTCCCGGATGATATTTACTGAAATTTACCTTACCACTAATCGGATAACGTGTAACATGCACATTGATTGGAGACATAAAAATAGAAACCTGCCTTCGTTTATCTTTAAAATACTCCTTTTCTACAACCTCTTCAATAACGACTACTTTTCCATCAACAGGTGCAATAATTTGATCTAAATTTTCAATGGTGTATCGCTTAGGGTTTCTAAAAAACTGAAGTACTAAAACAAAAAGTATTAATAAGAGTATCATGACCGTTTTATTAAGCCAAACTATTGGGATGTAGTTATCGGCTAATACAATCAATCCTGCAAAAATAACCATTGAAATGATGATTATTTTATATCCTTCTTTATGAAACATGTATAAAAATATTTTAATAGGTTAAATGTAAATAAACATAAACAAAGGGAACGGCAAAAATCAAGCTGTCCAGTCTGTCTAAAAAGCCACCGTGACCCGGAATGAAATTACTGCTATCCTTAACTTGTGCTTCTCTTTTAAATTTTGATTCGATTAAATCGCCTAAAATACCGAAGACCACAACTATCAATCCAATAATTAACCAACTCAAAGTGGTCAAAACAGGAATGTAGCGAGCTAAGATATAGGAAGCTACAAGTGCGGCTACAAGGCCACCAAATGCTCCCTCTATGGTTTTATTAGGTGATATTTTTTCATATAGTTTTGTTCTGCCAATCGTACTTCCTACGATATATGCAAAGGTATCACTAGTCCATATTAAAATAAAAATACCAATAATTATTTTCGCATGATATTCACCGTTGATAAACGGTATTTTTGTAAGGAAAACAAAAGGCATTACAACATATGCAATCGCTAAAAAAAAATGACCCAATTTGCTTGACGTGAGGCTAACTTTTGGTTTAAATAGTTGGTAAACGAATGGAGTGAACAAGGAAATAATCAAGAAAAAATGCATGTAACTGCTGTCGATTACTATTAAGTTTGCAAAGCGAAGATAAATCAAGGTCGCTACTAAATAAACCCAATTATATCTAAGGTCTATTAATTTTTTGAACTCGTATAAACAAAGCATCATGATCACGTAGAAAACAAGGTAAAAAGATTCTTTTGAATACATGATAGCGCCTATAATAACGGCCATTAAAACGAGCCCTGATAGCGCTCTTGTAAGAAGCTCTTTCATGTTATAAATCTTCTAGTAATAGCAAATACAGACTCTTTGCATTTGCGTTTCCATAACTTAAAAAATCATCATTAACCTTACTAGGCATATAGCTTTTAATAGAACTAATATTGGTTGGAAAATTCTTTTTGTAGTTTTTACGAATCCCCATTAATCCTTCACTGGTTGTTCTAACCAATTGACTTGTTTTTGCAAAAACGATAAAATGACTTGGAAGTTCTGCTATTTTATGTTGTTGTACTTGATTTGAAGAAAATAAAACGCTGCCATTTTCAGAAATTAAGTGCTCGCATCTGGTAAATAAGGGTTTGTTATTACCAATAGTAGTATCTCCACTTTTACCTATAATTGTTAAAAGTTTTGTTAGGTCGTTGTCAAAGCACAAGACGTCATCCCAGCTGTTTTCGTCAATAATATTTAGTAAATTTTGATTGACTTCTTCCTGAAGCGTACAATAAAGAAATTTACCACCTTTCTTGATGAAATTATGCACAAAGATATCGTCTAAAGAAAGATTTTCAAGATCGTAAATCGATTTTAAACCATCCTCTTTTTTAGTTTCTTCTTTTTTAGGACTAAAAATTTTATTAAAGAGATTCATGTATAAAATTATGAATTACTCAAAAGTAAGAAATATGCCAAGTTTAAGCGAATTCTGTTGAAATCTCACCGTCATTGTTCACATCTTTCTGAGGACTTTCCTTTACTTCTTCTGAATCAGACTTCACCACTTTTTGAACCAATGGTTCTTTTATAAATGGCCTTTTTCCGAATATTTTTACCAAATCGTCACTAAAGATCACTTCTTTTTCAAGTAATAGTTTAGCGAGTATCGTTAATTCCTTTTTGTGTTTTATTAGAATTTCTTGTGCTCTTTTGTACTGCTCTTCAATTAATTTTGATATTTCTTGATCAATCAATCGAGCTGTTTCTTCACTATAAGGTTTTGAAAAATTATAGTCAGATTGCCCGCTAGAATCGTAATAGGTGATGTTACCTAATTTTTCATTCAATCCATAAACCGTAACCATAGCACGTGCTTGTTTGGTTATTTTCTCAAGATCGCTTAAGGCACCGGTAGAAATTTTATTGTAAATAATTTTTTCTGCAGCCCTACCACCAAGTGCGGCACACATTTCATCAAGCATTTGTTCTGTTCGAACGATCATTCTTTCTTCCGGCAGGTACCAGGCGGCACCTAATGATTGACCACGTGGCACAATAGTAACTTTTACCAATGGAGCTGCATGTTCTAAGATCCAACTTACGGTTGCATGACCAGCTTCATGATAGGCGATGGTCTCTTTTTCTTTAACAGTCATTATTTTATTTTTCTTCTCTAAACCTCCAACGATTCGGTCTACTGCATCTAAAAAATCTTGATGATGAACTGCTTTTTTATTCTTTCTAGCGGCAATTAAGGCTGCTTCGTTACAAACATTCGCAATATCAGCTCCTGAAAATCCGGGAGTTTGTTTTGCTAAAAATTCAATATCTGCATCTTTATGAAGCTTTAATGGTTTTATATGAACTTCAAAAATTTCTTGACGCTCATTCATATCTGGTAAATCAACATAAATTTGTCTGTCAAATCTACCTGCACGCATCAATGCTTTATCTAAAACATCAGCACGGTTGGTAGCAGCTAATACAATTACGTTTATATCGGTACCAAAACCATCCATCTCTGTAAGTAGTTGGTTCAAGGTATTCTCTCTTTCGTCATTACCTCCAGTTACATTATTTCTACCTCTAGATCTACCTATGGCATCAATTTCATCTATAAAAATAATAGATGGTGATTTTTGAGCTGCTTGTTTGAATAAATCTCTAACACGTGAGGCTCCAACACCAACAAACATTTCTACAAAATCTGATCCTGAAAGTGAAAAGAAAGGAACTTTTGCTTCACCTGCAACTGCTTTTGCAAGTAAGGTTTTCCCTGTTCCAGGAGGGCCAACTAACAAGGCTCCTTTAGGTATTTTACCACCTAATTTGGTGTATTTATCAGGATTTCTTAAGAAATCTACAATTTCTTGAACTTCTTCTTTAGCTCCTTCTAAGCCCGCAACATCTTTAAATGATGTTTGAACTTTTTGATCTTGATCAAATAATTTGGCTTTCGACTTTCCAATATTGAAAATTTGGCCACCAGCACCGCCACCGCCACCACCAGCAGACATCCGTTTCATAATATAAATCCAGATGGCAATAATAAACACAAAGGGCAACAATGGTAATATGAAATCCCAAATACTATCTTGAGAGACATTCTTGGTGTCAAAAGTTAAGGAACTCTCTTTTTGCTCATTTCTAAGATGATCTTCAAAGTTTTTTAAATCGCCAATTTTATAGATATAAAGCGGATTTTTTTCACTGAAAAACGGACTTTTTGTATTTTTTTTATGCTTTTCCTTTGCTAAAGCTTCTGGCTTGATAAATATTTGAGCAATATCATCATTGGCTATAACAATTTTTTGAATGTCATTATCTTTTAAAATGGTTTCAAATTCATTAGTAGATAATTCTGATGTTGCTAAATCAGAACTGTTAAAGAATTGATATCCAATAATTAACGCAAATAATATCCCATAAACCCAATAAAAATTGAACTTAAATTTAAATTCTTTTAGGGGTTTATTGTTTTTTTTATCTTGACTCATGTGAGTGATTTATAATATTAAAATTTTTAGTGAGCAGTTTCAATAACTGTAATTTTAGCATCGCCCCAAAGGCTCTCTATGTCATAAAACTCACGGATTTGTTTTTGAAAGATATGCACAACAACATTGACGTAATCCATCAAAATCCATTCAGAATTTGCTTCACCTTCAATATGCCACGGCTTATCTTTTAGTGCTTTACTAACCGTTTTTTGAACGGATCCAGCAATAGCGTTTACTTGTGTATTTGAATTTCCTTCACAGATAATAAAATAATCACAAACAGTATTTTCAATTTCTCTTAAGTCTAGAATACTAATTTTTTCGCCTTTAACCTGTTCTATACCTTTAATTACCTCAGTAATCAGCTGATCTGTACTAGCCTTTTGTTTTGTCATTCAACATCTTTATAATTACGTGCAAATGTATTACTTTTTATGATTATTGAAGTGCTATATTTGCATAAATATATATGAAGATAGTCAAACTTAGTGCCATTAATTCAACCAACACTTTTTTAAGAGATTTGGCTAGAGCATCTGTGGTTGATAATTACACGGTTGTTGTTACTGAAAATCAAACCAAAGGAAAGGGGCAATTTGATAATGAATGGATCTCTGAAAGGGGTAAAAACCTAACATTTAGTATGTTATGCAGGTTTGAAGATTTGAATATTTTAGAAACATTTTATTTGAATTGCGCAGTTTCGTTGGCGATTTATAAGGTGTTAAAACAATACATTCCTGCAAAATTAACTATCAAATGGCCTAACGACATTTTGTCATTTCAAAAGAAGATTTGTGGAATATTAATTGAAAATACTGTCAGTATTGATAAAGTACAATACGCCATTATAGGCATTGGTTTAAATGTGAATCAACAGAATTTTCCAGACAATGTGCCAAATGCATCTTCTTTGCGTCTACTAACGGGGAATCATTTTGATAAAGATGTTTTGTTGAAAAAGTTAATTGTTGAACTAAAAATACAACTTGCGTTGGTTGCAGATCAACAGTTTCAACTTTTAAAGAGAAACTATGAAAAGGTGTTGTACAGAAAAGACGAACCCGCCATGTTTAGAAATGATCAAAACGGGAATTTTATGGGAAAAATTTTAGGAATAACTAAACAAGGAAACTTAATTGTTGAGCGGGATAATGATACTGTTGAGACTTATGACCTAAAGGAAATTGAGTTTATTTAAGTTTTTCAATGTTTTCTACTAATGTGTTGATAAATTTTTGCAACGGACCCTTAATCATCATGGCCATCATTGCATTGAATTTACCGTCAAAAACTAATTGAATCTCACTTGTGTTTTCACCTGTATCATCAATGTTTCCAGTTAGAGTAAAAGGAAACTTATCACTAGCCGAACCCAATACTATTTTACTAGAAGGCACTTGTTCTTGTAAGTTTAATCTTATTTCTGGCATGCCTTTTAATGCGAATAAAAAGCCGTTTTCTCTAGCTTCAAATTTGTCTGTATTTTCGGGCATTATGGTTTCAAAATTTTCAACCTTAGTTAAAAATTCAAATAGCTCAGTTGTTGATTTTTGTACGCTAACTTTTGGACTTTCTAAATTCATGCGATGCAAGTATCTGTTTATTGCCATTCACTTGGATTTTCACTCCAAGTTTTTAAGGCGTTTAATTCTTTGTCGTTGATATAATTGGTGTCAATGGCTTGTTCCAGTAAGTGGTTGTAATCACTCAAAGTTGTCAATTCAATAGCCGCTTTACTAAAATTATCTTCTGCAAAACTAAAGCCATATGAAAAAATGGCAACCATTCCTTTTACCGTTGCACCCGCTTCTTTTAATGCTAATACTGCATTCAAACTACTTTTGCCGGTACTTATTAAATCTTCAATTACAACAACGTTCTGACCACTTTCTAAACTACCTTCTATTTGATTTTGACGACCGTGTTTTTTTGGTTCTGGCCTCACATAAATAAACGGCACACCCAATTCTTGAGCTACCAAAACACCAATAGCAATGGCACCAGTGGCTACGCCAGCAATTACATCGGGTTTTCCATATTTATCCTCGACTATTTTCGCCAAGTTTTCACGCAAAAAATTCCGAATGTTCACATAAGATAAGGTGATTCTATTATCACAATATATTGGAGATTTCCAACCTGAAGCCCAAGTGAAAGGTTCATTAGGCTGAAGTTTAATCGCTTTAATTTGCAATAATAGTTCAGCAGTTTTTTTTGCTGTATTTTTGTCTAAAATCATGCCGCAAATGTATACAATTTTTGTAAATGAATCTGTAATTTATTTGACAGATACACTCGAAAATAAAAATGAGAATAATTTTTTTAGTTATCTAGATATTAACCTAACAAAATTGTTAGTAAAACTTGAATTTCCAACACAAATCGCTCTTTATATCTATCATGATGATTTAGAATTTTTATGGAAAGACTTTCAAAATAATTTTAAAGTTATTGAAGCCGCAGGGGGTGTTGTTTTTAATACGCGTAATGAGCTATTATGGATTTATAGAAATGAACGATGGGATTTGCCTAAAGGAAAAATAGAACCAGGTGAAGAAAGAGAAGTCGCGGCGCTACGTGAAGTGGAAGAGGAATGTGGCGTTAAAAACTTAAAATTGAACCATTTTATAATGACAACGTATCATATTTATAAATACAAAGAAAAAAAAATATTAAAAGTGACATTTTGGTACAATATGTGCCTTAGTAATGACAAGCAGGTTTTGGTGCCTCAAATTGAAGAGGGCATTACGAAAGTTGTTTGGTTGAATAGTGAAGAGACAACTGAAGTGCTAAAAAGTACCTATAAGAATATAAAATTATTATGTAAATTTGCATTCCAAAATTAAATGGTAGGAAAAAAGGCACCTTTAGTTGTTATATAGTATATAGAGGTGTATTTCCTCTCAAATGAAACATATAAACTTTTAAATTGCGTATGAAAAAAATTACTCCCCTAGTAATAGTCTTTCTTTTTAGTTTGAATGGTATACTTGCCCAAAATATTACCCATTCAAATAGTTTGACTATTAAAGATGATCATTCAATTTCATGTAATACTATTGGTATTACAAGAGCAAACACATTTTACAGATCATTTGATTTAAATGATTTTGGCATCACCAGTGCATATGATATTTCAGCAGTGGAATTCGGTATTGAAAGGCTTGTTGCCATTCCAATAGTTGGGTATCCTGTTAAAATAAGTATTTATACTACCGATGCACCTTTCCCAACAGGAAATTTAACATTGATAAATGAAATAACAGAAAATTTACAGAGTCAAGTGTTGACTTTACATTCATCGAGTATTGCGGCTACTATTCCAGTCAATTCAGAGTTTGTTGTTGCTATTTCAGTAGCTTCTGATGTGCTAACTGAAGGTGGAGCTGGATTAGCATCCTTTGAAATTGGATCTAATGATGCAGGTGAAACTGCCCCGTCATTTATAGAAGCAGCTAGTTGTAGCTTAGTAACTCCTAAAACTTTTTCGTTACAAGGTAGACCAGATATCAACATTGTGATGAATGTTGTGGGTACTAGTGCTACTGCCAGTGTTGGCGATTTAGAATTGGTAAGTTTTAATTACTTTCCTAATCCTGTTAAAGACAGGCTCTATATGAAAGCGGAAGGGACCATTACTAATGTGAGCTTGTATAACTTGTTAGGACAAAAAATTAAAGAAATCAATCCAACAGCATTAGCCACTGAATTAGATTTGACTTCTTTAGCTAAAGGCACCTATTTTGTAAGAGCTGCAGTAAATGATAAAATAGGTTCATTTAAAGTTGTAAAAGACTAAAACTCCAGTCGAAAAACAGAAAAAAAGCGCTATCAACTATGATAGCGCTTTTTTTATGCTTAAAGGCCTTTTGTCATATAAGTAATTAAAATGTGTACCTTTGCCGACTTTTAAGATACGCTACTATGACAGAATTTATTAGAAAGAGAACGAAGAACGCCAAAAATGATATTTTAAGCGGAATTACAGTGGCTTTGGCATTAGTGCCAGAAGCTGTAGCTTTTGCTTTTGTTGCTGGTGTTGATCCGTTAGTAGGGTTGTATGCTGCATTCATGATCGGTTTAATTACTTCTATATTTGGTGGTAGACCAGGGATGATTAGTGGAGCTACAGGAGCTTTAGCCGTGGTTATGGTGAGCTTGGTTTCTGATGGAAATGCAATGGGGGCTGAAGGCGAAAATCTCGGACTTTATTACCTGTTTGCAACTGTTATCTTAATGGGAATTATACAAATGTTGGCAGGTGTTTTAAAGCTTGGTAAGTTTGTGCGATTGATACCTCATCCGGTAATGATGGGCTTTGTTAACGGATTGGCAATTGTGATTTTTCTATCGCAGTTAGGAATGTTTAAGGAGTTTGTTGGTGGTGAAAAAGTTTGGATGGAAGGTTCACAATTATGGATTATGATTGGGTTGGTGGGGCTAACTATGGCAATTATGTTTGGCTTGCCTAAAATCACAAAGAAATTACCAGAAGCATTGCTTGCTATTTTGGTAGTTTCTGCAATAGCAATTTTTGGGAATTTAGACGTAGCAACGGTTGGAAGTTTTATCCGTGATGGAGGTGGAGAAGGATTGAAAGGTGGCTTACCACTTTTTCAATGGGATATTTTCAATAAAGTGCCTTTTAACTTAGAAACATTAAAGTTTATATTCCCCTACGCCTTAATTTTAGCTGCAATTGGATTGATAGAATCATTAATGACACTAAATTTAATTGACGAATTAACTGAAACACGAGGAAATTCGAATAGAGAATGTATGGCTCAAGGAGGCGCCAATATTGTAACAGGTTTGTTTGGTGGTATGGGAGGTTGTGCTATGATAGGGCAATCTTTAATTAATATAAAAGGTGGTGGTAGAGGAAGATTATCAGGAATTGTTGCTGCCTTGGCTTTATTGGCATTTATTTTATTTGCCTCAGGTTTAATAGAGCAAGTACCGATTGCTGCCTTGGTAGGAGTTATGTTTATGGTAGTGGTTGGAACTTTTGCCTGGAGTAGTTTTAGAATTTTAAATAAAATTCCGTTAAGTGATGTGATTGTGTTAATTGCCGTGTCTGCTCTAACTGTAATTTTCGATTTGGCTATTGCGGTAATTGCCGGTGTTATTATTAGCGCCTTAGTATTCTCATGGGAAAACGCAAAACGTATTAGAGCGCGTAAGCGATTGCGTGAAGATGGTACTAAAATCTATGAAATTTGGGGCCCGTTATTCTTTGGAAGTATCATTGCTTTTAATGATAAGTTTGATGTGAAAAATGACCCGGATAAGGTAGAGATTGATTTTGTGGAATCTAGAATTAGTGACCACTCTGCATTGGAAGCGATTTTTAATTTAGTAGAGAAATATGAAGCGGCAGGAAAATCAATCAAACTAAAACACTTAAGTGAAGACTGTAAAATATTAATGTATAAAGCAAGTCCGAAATTTAGAGAGGTCATTGTTGAAGACGTTGATGATCCTCGCTATCATTTAGCAGCAAACCCAGAAAAGTTTACAAAAGCACTTTCTGAATATAAATTATAAAAAAAAAGCCTTGCAATTGCAAGGCTTTTTTTTAGTTCACTTTTACACTATCTGGAACCAATACGCTAAAATTACCATTATTTCTGATGACGTCTCTTACGATAGAAGATGAAATATAAGAGGTGCTTGCAGCTGTTAATAAAAACACCGTTTCAATTTTTGATAGTTTTCTGTTGGTATGTGCTATTGCTTTTTCAAATTCAAAATCGGCAGGATTGCGCAGGCCTCTTAAAATAAAATTGGCATTAATCTCTTTACAAAAATCTACAGTTAACCCTTTATAAGTAACGACTTTAATTTTAGGTTCATTTTTAAATGCTTCTTCAATAAATTGGGTACGTTCCTTAAGGCTAAACATGTATTTTTTATCAGCATTGATACCTATGGCTACAACAATTTCATCAAACAAATGAATACTTCTTTTTATAATATCGTAATGGCCCAACGTAATTGGGTCAAATGATCCTGGAAATAATGCTCTTTTCATAATTGTTATTTTAAGGCCATTTCAACGGCGTTACCAAATAAATCTTCTAAAGGGATACCAGTTGCTTTTGCTTGCTGTGGCAAAAGGCTTTCGGTTGTTAAACCTGGCACCGTATTTATTTCTAAAAAATATGGTTCGTCTTCAATAAAAATATATTCCGCTCTTGAGAATCCACTCATATGTAAAATTTTATATACTTTTTGGGCAGTCGCATTGAGGTTTTTGAGTTGTGTTTCTGAAATTCGCGCTGGTGTTATTTCTTGTGACTTCCCTAAATATTTGGCTTCGTAATCAAAAAAATCATTTTCTGATACGATTTCGGTAGCAGCTAATACTTTTACCTTGCCGTCATACTGAATTACACCAATAGAAACCTCGGTTCCATTTAAAAACGATTCAATTAAAATTTCATCATCTTCCGCGAAAGCAACTGCAATTGCCTTCTCTAAATTTTCTGCTTTATGAACTTTACTAATACCAAAACTAGAACCTGCATTGTTTGGTTTTACAAAACAGGGTAAGCTAACTTTATCAATTATTTTTGCAACGTCAATGGTATCACCTTTGTCTAAATAGTATGAAGTAGCCGTTTTTATACCATATTCTTTAACGACACTTAAAGTGTCACGTTTGTTAAAAGTTAGCGCCATTTGGTAGAATGGGGCAGAAGTATGTTTAATATTCAATAAATCAAAATAAGCCAAGATAGTACCATCTTCACCAGGATGGCCATGTATGGCATTAAAAATACAGTCAAATGCAATCTTGTTACCGTTGAGTTCAAATGAAAAATCGTGTTTATTGATAGGGTATTCATTGGTGTCAATGACCACTACCCATTTTTCTTTTAATATATGAACCTTGTACGTATTGTACTTCTCTTTACTCAGGTTCTGATAGACTACGGCACCACTTTTTAGTGAAATAGCGACTTCAGAGGAATAACCTCCCATTATAATGGCAATATTTTTTTTCATTTGCGGTTTATGATTAAAACAAATGTATTGAATATTTTAGGTATAAAAATACGCTTTTATATTTTTTATAGTAAGTTTGTGAATGTAAAATAAAACCAAGAAATGCAGCTATTACCGTATTTAAAAAGTAAAATGTTTTTACGAACAGTTATAATTATGCTTCTGTCAATTGTAATTGCCGTTTTTTTAGTGAGTAAATTTCTAAATTTTAGAACCAATCACGATCAAAAAATTGAAGTACCCGATTTGGCGAAAATGTCATTGATGGATGCCGACAATACTTTAAGTAAGCTTGAGTTGGCTTTTATAGTGATGGATTCTGCAAGTTTTAACCCCGAATATCCACCAAAATCTGTGATTGAGCAAAATCCTGAAGCGGGAGAATTTGTAAAAGAGGGAAGAAAAATTTATTTAACCTTAAATCCTTCCAATTATAGAATGATAGCGGTGCCTAACGTGTTGGGTAAAACAAAAAGACAAGTAATTACGCAATTGACTTCGGCAGGTTTTAAAATAGGAAGTTCTAGTTATGTGCCAGATATTGGTCGTGACGTAGTACGAAAACTACAGTATAATGGTAAAAGTTTGGAAGCAGGTTCTATGATCGCCAAAAACTCTACCATAGATTTGGTATTGGGTGATGGTAGATTAGGAGGTTCAGACGATTCGGAATAAAGAAAATGAAAGACGAGACTACAGATTTAGAACAGGATGATGAACTTTATGAACATTTTAAATTTACGGCAAGTGTAGGTCAAGAGCCACTCCGTGTAGATAAATTTTTAATGAATTTTATTGAAAACGCTACGCGTAATAAAATTCAACAAGCTGTTAAAGCGGGGAATGTATTAGTGAATGATGCCGTTGTAAAGTCGAATTATAAAATGAAGCCTCATGATGAGGTTCGTGTGGTATTGGCACATCCGCCTCATGAAAATTTATTGGTTGCCGAAGATATTCCTATAGATATTGTATTTGAAGATGATGCCGTAATGGTGGTCAATAAACCAGCTGGAATGGTAGTGCATCCTGGTCATGGTAATTATAGTGGCACCTTGGTAAACGGGCTCATACATCATATAGAAAATTTACCTAAAAATTCTAATGAACGACCTGGTTTGGTCCATCGAATTGACAAAGATACCAGTGGTTTGTTGGTGGTTGCTAAAACCGAATTTGCAATGGCCAATTTAGCCAATCAATTTTTTGACCGTACTACGAATAGATTATACCATGCATTGGTTTGGGGGAATGTGGAGGCTGAAGAAGGTACCATTACCGGAAATATTGGTAGAAGTTTAAAAAACCGACTGCAAATGGATGTGTTCCCTAATGGGGAATTTGGCAAACATGCAGTTACCCATTATAAAGTAATTGAACGATTTAGTTACGTGACCTTGGTACAATGTAAATTAGAAACAGGTAGAACACATCAAATACGTGCGCACTTTAAGCATATTGGACATACCCTTTTTAATGATGAGCGTTATGGAGGTGACAGAATTTTAAAAGGAACAACCTTTACCAAGTACAAACAATTTGTAGATAATTGTTTTAAAGTATTACCAAGGCAAGCATTACATGCCAAAACACTAGGGTTTCAGCATCCTACAACGAAAAAGATGATGCAATTTGATTCTGAAATACCAGAAGATATGCAACAGTGCTTAGAAAAATGGCGAAACTATACGGTAAACCATAACCATCTGGAGTAGTTAATTATGTAAGCACTTATTTGCCTATAAAGGAAGTTGATTGTTCTAAAACAAAAAATAAACGATTTATTCATACAGATTTTCAGTATCGGCTTTTGCGATATCAAAAAATAATTGTCCCATTTCAGTACATACGGCATTAAAAAAACGAGCTCCTTTTTCTTTTGTTGCTAATTTCGGGTCTCCGATTCCGGTGTCTTCAGTTATTTTTGACCAAGGTCTTTCTGTCCAAACACCACCTTCTCTAAACGCTTTAATTTTGTTCTTTTTTTCAGCACCCATTCCCCAATGTTCTTTTGGCAATACTAATTTTGGTGCTAGATGGAGCAATAAACTCGTTTCCATTTCGTCTGCATGATCTCCAGGGTCATCAAAGAAATCATTTCGATCTACAATTTTAAAACATTCTGCTACACATAAAAACATATTAGGGTATAGTAGGCCTAATTCTCTCACAATAGATTTCCAATTATTACCACCGTGACTATTTAAAATCATGAATTTTCGAATGTTTTGTCTGTTGAGTACTTCAATAAGATCTTTAAGAATGGCAAATTGCGTACTTGGGTTCAAATTCATATCGAGGTAAATGTCAGATTGCCCTGTGTTTACACCAAAGGGTATAGTAGGAAGCACCATCACTTTAGCTCCTTTTCCCCAAGCAATTTCACCTGCTTTTTCGGCTATTGCGGTAGCTTCAATAACATCTGTAGCATAGGGTAAATGATAATTGTGAGCTTCAGTCGCGCCCCAAGGTAGGATTGCTAAATCTACCGTCTCATTTTTTAAATGTTTCCAGTTGGTTTCTGCTAATAAATAAGGTCTTATCATGACGGTTTGATTTTGGGATTTTTCGGAGATGGTTGTAAAGTTAGAAAGAATAAAAATATAATTTATTTGAAAGCTGATTGTGACAATTAAACGATTCATACTCTCTGTTGCCAAATAGTAGTATCATACATTGAGTTAACAGTAGCACTTGTTGGAGTATTGCATATCAGTTTGTGTATGGTTTACCTTCCGTGATTATTTTCTCAAGTTCGTATTTTACATTGCCATTTCAAAAAATGTCAGTGAAACAGCTCCTTGTTTTAATAGTTGTTGCCTAAGTGACTAAGATAGCAAAAAAGCGTTGCAGTTAGGAAATTCGCTAGAATTGCCGTGATACTCTTTACCCACTAGTAGCAATTAATTATACACGGCTTAAGTTTACAATTCATTAATTTTATTAGATAATCA
>CAXBMA010000013.1:0-59260 GCA_963976855.1 uncultured Aureibaculum sp.
CTGTTACAGTAGTGTTAAAACCAGAATGCATTAAATCGGTAAAGAAATATGAACCTTGAGCGCCTTCTGTTACAAGTGCTTCTACATAACCAAGATCGAATGGAGATGATCCTATATTTGTAAGAATTAATCCGTCAGAACAAGAAATAGTATTCCAAGTATCCATAGCTCTTAAAATAGCACCATCGGTTTGAGCTGGTGTCAAACCACTTGCAGTTGCTCCTTCTGTACCGTCTCTTGCGAATGCGATATCGGTAAAACCACCACGACGAAGATCACCTGGAACAAAGTCAGCCGACAATTGTTTATTGCCTCGGTCGTTAAAGAAAATGGTATTTCCGGCTCCGTCATAACTATAATATTCAATCATGCTTAACTGAAATGGCATATCGTTGTTTTTTAATTCGGCATTTGTAGCTTCCATAAATCGAGTTGCGGAAGTTTCAGTTGCTGAAGTTGACTTTTTAGAGAAAGTAGCATTTTGTTCATATAAGGTCAAAGTAAAATTTTCGATAGGGGCCTTGTTGAATCTTTGGTGAATAGCCTTCATTTCTGTTGTGGTAGAATCCATTATTACATTTTCTTCTGTACAAGAATAGGTAAGTGCGATAATGAATAGATAAATAAGTTTCCTTTTCATAATTTAAAGTTTTAAGTTAGAACTTAAAGGTAAGAAATAAAAATTTAAATAATCTATTAGCACTTAATTTGTTAGCTAAATTTTAATTGTCAAAAAGATAATTTAGATTTGTAATAACAAAAACAAATGAAATGCTGGTAAAAGTTTATGGAAGTGCCGTTTTTGGGGTAGAAGCAACGACAATAACGGTAGAGGTTAATGTTGATAAAGGAATTGGTTATCATTTGGTTGGCTTACCAGATAATGCCGTAAAAGAAAGTAATTTTAGAATTGCAGCGGCATTGCAAAATAACGGACTTAAAATTCCGGGTAAAAAGATTACGATAAATATGGCTCCCGCTGATTTACGAAAAGAAGGTTCTGCCTACGATTTAACCTTGGCAATCGGAATTTTACAAGCATCTTCACAAATTCAAGGCAATTCAATTGCTGAGTATCTTATTATGGGCGAGCTTTCATTAGATGGTGGTTTACAACCAATAAAAGGAGCATTACCTATTGCTATTAAGGCCAAAGAAGAAGGTTTTAAGGGGTTTATTTTACCAAAACAAAATGCAAAAGAAGCAGCGATTGTGAATGATCTAGACGTGTATGGAGTTTCCAACATTAAAGAAGTAATTGACTTTTTTGAAGGGAGTTCAGAATTGAAACCTACTGTAGTAGACACAAAAAAAGAATTCTATGATAATTTAGAAAATCCGGAATTCGATTTTTCGGATGTGAAAGGGCAAGAATCCATAAAGCGCTGTATGGAAATTGCCGCTGCTGGTGGGCATAATATTATATTAATTGGACCTCCAGGTTCTGGAAAAACGATGCTAGCGAAGCGTTTACCGAGTATTTTACCACCAATGACAATACAAGAAGCCTTGGAAACTACAAAAATTCACAGTGTTGTGGGTAGAGTTAAAGAAAATTCAGGTTTAATGGGGCAACGACCCTTTAGATCACCACATCACACCATAAGTGATGTGGCTTTGGTAGGAGGAGGGGCGTATCCGCAACCAGGGGAAATATCACTCTCGCATAATGGGGTCTTATTTTTAGATGAACTTCCTGAATTTAAGCGTACTGTTTTAGAAGTCATGCGTCAACCATTAGAAGATAGAGAAGTAACCATCTCAAGAGCTAAATTTACGGTGACTTACCCGAGTAGTTTTATGCTAGTAGCGAGTATGAATCCGAGTCCGAGTGGTTATTTTAACGATACCGAAGGGCATGTCACATCGAGCCCTGCAGAAATGCAACGGTATTTGAGTAAAGTTTCTGGACCTTTATTAGATCGGATTGATATTCATATTGAAGTACAGCCAGTGCCATTTGAAAAATTATCCGAAGAGCGCAAAGGAGAATCAAGTAAACTGATACGAGAGCGGGTTACAAAAGCCAGAGTGGCACAAACCAAGCGATTTACTTCTAATGAAAATGTACATTACAATGCTCAAATGTCGGTAAAACAAATACGAAAGTATTGTAAACTCAATGAAGATTCTAAATTATTATTAAAAACGGCTATGGAGCGTTTGAACTTGTCGGCAAGAGCCTATGATCGAATTTTAAAAGTAGCTAGAACCATTGCTGATTTAAATCATTCGGAGCATATAGCATCTGATCATATTTCAGAAGCAATTCAATACAGAAGCCTTGATAGGGAGGGCTGGTTGGGTTAATATTTTTATTAAACATTTGAGTGTCAATTGATGAAAGTGTGTTGGTATGTATTTTTTTATTAAATTTGATACCCTTTAATCCTAACCTAAATTGTTATGAAACCGATACTTAATACGATTCTATTGCTATTTGCAATTACTGTATATGGTCAATCACGTGTAGATTCTTTAGTACTTACCAAAACAGAATGGACGAATACCGATTTAGATTATCTGCGTTTTGATGTAGATACCATCACTTATAATTTGGCAGGAAAAAGGCATGATATGTATTATGCCTTAGGAAATAAAACCATCACTTTTGAAGAACGCTTTATTGTTGGAGGTGTTGATAAAAGAAAAGAGGGAGTCAAATTTAAAATCAAACAATTAGATAAAGATAAGCTGGTATTGACACCGCTTGATAAAAAGGTAAACTTAGATCAAGAAGGTTATTTAAAGTTAAACTATGCTCCTTTTTTTAAAAAGGAAGAATATGTGTTTTACAATAGAGAGAAAGTGGCTTCGGGAGTTGATTTTAAAAGAATCACCTTTATAGCGTCTACTTGTTTCGGAACCTGCCCTTCTTTTTCTTTAGAGATAAATCGTGACGGTACTGTTTTTTACCAAGGGAGAATTTATACAAAGGAGTATACAGGAAATTTTACAGGGATCATCAACGACGACGAAATTTATAAATTACGTAGAATATTAAACCGAACACAATTTCAAAATATGGTCGATCATTGGGAGCAACAAACAAAACCAGTTGATACGCCGCGCTATAATTATATAGTAGAATTAAAAAATGGCGAGAAATTAGAAGTCAGTACAAATGACCAACATCCTATTCTAGACCAACTTGCGGCTTATTTTATTCAGATTCAAAAAGTAGCTGAACTGAAAAAATCAAGTAAAAAGCATAACTTTGAAAAACCCAAAGTGAATGCCTATCAAATTGTTGGTATCGATAACTAATTTCTAACGGCAATAATTATTTTTAGCGGTTGCATTCAATTCATTTTTTATACTACATCAAATACAATGACAAAAAAGTATTGTTTATCTCTATTAATAATCTGTATACTAAGTTGTACTCCTTCTAAGAAAAAAGAGTTAGTTTCTGACGCTAATATAGCTGTGAGTCCAACACCTAAACTCAATCTAGAAGAAGCCAATAAGTTGGTTCACTTACCAATTACCTGTATGGATACTGAATATCCTAACAAGCTAAATCAAACGATAGCAAGTGCCGATGATTTGCAAACACCTAAAACGTTGCACCCTGCATTTTACGGTTGTTTTGATTGGCATTCTGCTGTACATGGTCATTGGAGCTTAGTTTCCCTATTAAAACAATTTCCGAACCTTGCAGAAAAAGAGGTGATTGGTAAAAAGTTAGTAGAAAATATGTCAAAAGAAAATATTCTGACTGAAGTCGCCTATTTTGACGCTACCCATAACAAATCATTTGAAAGAACGTATGGTTGGGCTTGGTTACTTAAGTTGGCCGAAGAACTACATACCTTCAATGATCCTTTAGCAAGAGAATTAGAGATGAACCTTCAGCCATTGACCGATCTTATTATTGAAAAATATCTGGAGTTTTTACCAAAACTTAACTATCCTATTCGCGTTGGTGAACACACAAATACGGCATTTGGTATGTCGTTCGCATATGATTATGCGGTTGCTTTAAATCACAATGAATTAAAAAACATGATTGAAAAACGGGCAAAGGAATTTTATTTAAATGATACTGGTTGTCCAATTACTTGGGAGCCAAGTGGATTCGACTTCTTATCACCCTGCTTAGAAGAGGCGGCATTAATGAAACGGATATTGTCTACAGATGCGTTTAAAGTATGGATTTCCAACTTTTTACCAGAGCTAATAAAAACGGATTTCACTTTAGAAACTGGTAAAGTTTCCGACAGAACAGATGGTAAATTAGTGCATTTAGATGGTGTCAATTTTTCAAGAGCTTGGAGTTTATATAAAATTGCTGAGGGTTTACCTGAATACAGTCATTTAAAGAATAGTGCAAATCAGCACATTAATTACTCCTTGCCGAGTATTGTTGATGATAGTTATGAAGGAGGGCATTGGCTAGGTAGCTTTGCTATTTATGCACTGAATGCCGCTAAAAATGATTAAGAACTTATTTAAAAATATTGGGCCGGGCACCTTGGTAGCCGCTGCATTTATTGGTCCGGGAACTGTTACGCTCTGTACCTTAGCAGGTGTTAATTTTGGCTTTGCTTTGTTATGGGCCATGGTACTCTCTATCATCGCCACCATTGTTTTGCAAGAAATGGCAGCTCGTTTAGGGATTATCTCTCAAAAAGGCTTGTCTGAGGTTATTCGCAATGAGATCAAAAATCCGTACTTAAGGAAAATCATTGTTTTACTAATGCTTTCGGCTATCGTGATAGGTAATGCGGCTTATGAAGCAGGAAATATTAGTGGAGGTGTACTGGGATTGGAAACTATTTTTACAAATACGAAATTAACTATAGGCTCTTTTCGTTTTAGCTACCTCAATAGTATTGTTGGTTTGGTGGCTTTTATATTGCTTTTTATTGGTAATTATAAGTTTTTAGAGAAAGCGTTGGTCACCTTGGTACTGGTGATGAGCGTTTCCTTTCTGATTACAGCTATTTTAACGAAGCCCGATATTATCGCTGTTTTAAAAGGTGCTTTTGTACCTCAATTCCCCAAGGATAGCTTGCTGACTATTATAGGCTTGATAGGAACTACAGTAGTGCCCTACAATCTTTTTTTACACGCATCTCTAGTCAAGGAAAAATGGAATTCACCGAATGATATCGTAAAAGCAAGAAAAGATACCATTGTTTCCATCACTCTTGGCGGAATCGTTTCTATGGCCATTATTATTTCTGCCGCAGCAATACAGTCAACTGAGATCTCTAATGCGGCTGATTTAGCGAAGGGATTAGCACCGTTGTTTGGTGATTTTTCCAAATATTTTCTAGCTCTTGGTTTATTTGCGGCGGGTATTACGTCGGCCATAACAGCACCATTGGCAGCAGCTTATGTTGCAAAAGGCTGTTTAGGATGGCAAGGAACACTAAAATCACGTAATTTTAGGGCTGTGTGGATGATTGTTCTCTTTTTTGGGGTGTTATTCTCTTCATTGAATGTAAAACCTATTGAAATTATCAAGTTTGCACAAGTGGCAAACGGAATACTACTCCCTGTAGTTGCTGGGTTCTTGCTATGGGTAATGAATAAATCGTCACTGTTAGGGAAGTATAAAAATTCAATATTTCAAAATGTTATTGGATTCCTGATTTTAGCTGCCACTATTTTTTTAGGATTAAAGAGTATCTTTAAAGTGTTTAACTTCATCTAGATGAATCGTACAATAGATCTTAATTGTGATGTGGGAGAAGGTATTTCCAATGAATCTTTAGTAATGCCTTATATTTCATCGTGTAATATTGCCTGCGGTGGTCATGCAGGAGATGAGTTAACAATCACTGAAACCATTAAATTAGCGCAATTACACGACGTTAAAATAGGCGCTCACCCTTCGTTTCCTGATAGCGCTAACTTTGGCAGAAAAGTGATGCAAATGCCCTCTAGGGCCTTGCAGCAAAGTATAGAAGCGCAAATTAACTTAGTAAAACAAATTGCAGAACGCTTAGGCGTTAAATTAAACCATGTAAAAGCACATGGTGCACTCTATAACCTTGCAGCGACAGATCAAGAACTAGCTCAAGTGCTTATTGATGCTATGCATAACACGATGAAAAATGGGTATTTATACGTTCCTTATAAGTCGCTTCTTCATGACATGGCAATAGATAATGGCATTAACGTAAAAATTGAGGCATTTGCCGATAGAAATTACAATGCTAATTTCACTTTGGTTTCGAGAACGGAATTGAATGCGGTAATTGAAGATAAGCACCTTGTGCTGGAACATTTGTTGAGAATGGTACTTGATGGTAAGCTGAAAACTATTGAAGGAAAGAATTTAGATATGCATGCAGAAACCTTTTGTATACATGGCGATAACAGTCATGCCGTTGAAATTGTAAAATACCTTGTTAGCGAACTTCCTAAAAGAGGCATAGAAATATCTTAAATGGAGGCCCATAACTTAACATATAAATTGTTTGGGAAACAGGCTATTTTAATTGAATGGCCACCTGAAATTAATGAAAATATACTGAATGATATCGTTGAATTTAAAAATAGAATACTCGCAAGTAATAATAAAGTAATACTTGAGGTAATCAACACATATAACTCATTAACAATTTTTTACACATCAACAATAGATAAAATTGATAGTGAAATATTAGCGTTAAAAGCACTCTATTCTCAAGCAAATAAACTGGTAAATACGGAAAATAGACTTTGGGAAATTCCCGTGTGTTACGATGTGAAATTTGGTATTGATTTGGAGGAGATGGCACTTGAAAAAAAGGTCAGTAATGATCAACTTATTGAGTGGCATAGTTCAGCAGTTTACAGAGTGCATTTTATTGGTTTTTTACCCGGATTTCTATACTTAGGCGGAATGGATGCGCGGTTAGATACGCCTCGAAAATCTACACCCCGACTGTATGTCGATAAGGGGTCGGTTGGAATTGGCGGTTCGCAAACAGGTGTTTATCCCCAAAATAGCGCCGGAGGATGGAATATTATAGGTAGATCACCTATTTCTTTCTTTGACAGCACAAAGGAGCGCCCCTGTTTCGCTAAGTCGGGTGATCACATTAAGTTTAGAGCGATTGATCTCGATGCGTATATGAAAATTGAAACTCAAGTAAAAATCGGTTTTTATGAATTAAAATATCGACGAAATGATTGAGGTAGTATCGGCAGGATTTTATACGAGCATTCAAGATTTGGGAAGAGTTGGTTTTCGCGATTTAGGTGTGCCTATTTCGGGTGCAATGGATTTATATGCCGCCAAATTTGCCAACACTATTTTAAATAATTCCACAAATGATTCAGTTTTAGAAATTACTTCAGGTAAATGCAAATTAAAAGCTGGTAATGAATCTATTATATGTGTTTCAGGAGCCAATTTATCGGCGCGTTTGAACCAAGAATTAATTCATTTAAACACAGCTATAAAAATAAATAAAGACGACGTACTCACTTTTGATAAACCTGTCTTTGGGGTGCGCGCCTATCTCGCAATTAAAGGTGGTTTTCAAACAGCGATGGTTTTAAATAGCAGAAGTTATTTCAATCAGATTACCAATCAACACTTAGTTAAAAAAGGAGATGTGTTACCAACTACCAAAACTTCCGTCGTTTTTAAGGAATCCAACGCTTCGATTAAAATAAATTCAGAGCACTTCACAACCAAGGATTTCGATGTTTACAAGGGGCCTGAATACGAGCTATTGAGTGGCCTTCAAAAAAATAAGTTACTACAAACCTTATTTGCTATTTCAAAGGATAACAACAGAATGGGGTATCGGTTGGAAGAATCCTTGCCGAATTCGTTAAAGCCTATCCTTACTTCTTCAGTAATGCCTGGTACCGTACAATTAACACCATCAGGTACCTTAATTGTGCTTATGCGAGATTGTCAAGTTACAGGAGGTTACCCGAGAGTATTACAATTGTCAGAAATAGCCATTAGTCAATTAGCGCAGAAAACAACAAATGACCGTTTTAAATTTAAGTTGATAGCATAAAATGTTACGCTAACTTGTATAATTTAATGTATTTTAGAGGAATAAATAGTGTGATGCGTTTGTATGTTGTTCTTTTCTGTTTGTTATTAGTGAGCCTTAGTTGTAAAGAATCTGAGGAAGACTTGTATGTTTGGAAAGAGTTGTCCGTAAAGGCATCCGCTTATAATTCTTTGGCATACCAAACTTCCACAAACCCAGCGATAGCAGCTTGGGGAGATAGTTTAAAGCCCGGTATGAAGTGTATAGCGGTCTCTAGAGACTTAATACGCTTAGGTCTAAAACACAACACGCCGGTTAAAATAGAGGGCTTAGAGGGCGTTTATCTAGTTAAAGATAAGATGCATCTACGTAAGCGAAAGCAGATTGATATTTATATGGGCGTTGATGTTAAAAAAGCAAAAAAGTGGGGTATTAAACGGTTAAAAATAAAGTATGGTATTCTTAAAAGTGAACTCCCAAATGATTCAATTCATTGATTAGCTGGGTACTATTTTTAAATTGAATGCCCTGAATTCCTATTCTGCTTGCTGCTTCAACATTTTCTAAGTTGTCATCAATAAAAACACAATTTTCAGCATTTAATTGATAGCGACTTAACATAAGCTCGTAGATTTCTGAAAATGGTTTTCGCATTTTTTCTTCACCCGAAACTAAAATACCTTCAAAATATTGTAAAAATTCATAACGTTCAATGGCAACAGGAAAGGTTTCCGCACTCCAATTGGTTAAGGCGTATAATTTCATATCGGATGATTTTAAGCGCTTTAACACATCAACACCTTCCTTTATAGGGCCTCCTAACATATCGTGCCATCTGTTGTAATAAACCCGAATCCACGCCTCGAATTGTGGGAACTGTTTTATTAGTAGTTCTGTACCTTCTTTCAAGGTTCTGCCGGCATCGTGCTCAACATTCCATTCCATCGTGCACACTTCATTTAAAAACCAATCTACTTTTGCTTCGTCGCCATTGAAAATTTCTCTATATACGTATTTTGGGTTCCAGTCGATTAATACGCCCCCTAAGTCGAAGATAATTGCAGTTATTTTACTCATTTGATCCAATAAAATTTAAGTGTGTTAGGGATTATGTCAATTGAAATAATGATAAATAGTAGGAAGAGGATAATTCCTTTTCCGAAATCACCAATTGGAATTAGTTGATACAACATTCCAATACCTATACTTATTAATATACCATATCTGGAATACTACTTTTTCATAGTCTTTAACCACTAACCACTAACCACTAACCACTAACCACTAACCACTAATTACAAATTATTGCTTTCTTGTCCCGCCTCCATTAAAAAAGCTTTTAAAAACCCGTCAAGATCACCATCCATAACAGCATCTACATTACCCGTTTCATGCCCTGTACGAACATCTTTCACTAATTTATACGGATGCATTACATAATTGCGAATTTGAGAGCCAAAATCAATTTTCATTTTATTGGCTTCAATTTCACTGCGTTTTTCGCGTTGTTTCTGTAGTTCTAATTCGTACAATTGCGATTTTAACATGACCATGGCTTTTTCTCTATTTTCTAATTGAGAACGTGTTTCAGAATTGTGAATTACAATCCCTGTAGGATGGTGTGTTAAAATAGCTTTGGTTTCAACTTTATTTACATTTTGACCACCAGCTCCACTTGATCGGGCAAATTCCCATGAGATCTCAGCAGGGTTGATGTCAATTTCAATACTGTCGTCTACTAAGGGGTATACATATACCGAGGCAAATGAAGTATGCCGTTTCGCATTGCTATCAAAAGGGGAGATGCGTACCAACCGATGCACTCCATTTTCTCCTTTTAAATAACCAAAGGCAAAATCGCCATCAATTTCTATAGTTACCGTTTTTATACCCGCTACATCACCGGCCTGATGATTGAGTTCTTTTGTTTTATAACCTTGTTTTTCACTCCACATTAAATACATGCGCATGAGCATTGCTGCCCAATCACAACTTTCCGTCCCGCCTGCTCCAGCTGTTATTTGTAAAACAGCACTTAAATTATCGCCTTCATCAGAAAGCATATTTTTAAATTCTAAATTTTCTAAATGCGTAGCTGTTTTATTGTAAATTTTCATAATCTCCTGTTCACTAGCTTCTCCCTCCTTATAAAAATCGAATAGAATTTGCAGTTCTTCGGCGTCAATTTTAGCCGTATTGAAATCGTCTACCCATGTTTTTTTTGAACGCAATGATTTCATAAGAACTTCGGCTTTTCTGGGGTTATTCCAAAAGTCAGGGTTGGCGGCTGTTTCTTCTTCATTGCTAATCTCAATTAGCTTCTTGTCTATCTGCAAATAGTCCTTGAGCTTTTCAATACGCTCAACCAGGTCTTTAATATTGTCTTGTGTAATCATATAGGCAAAAATACGGTTTTAGCAGGCAACATAAAACTAAAAATATTATTAACTTTTACAGATCTTATTTTTTAGGAAATAGCAATAAAAAAAATAAATTCTTAGTACATTAGCTACCCAATAATGGGTCTAAAAACCTAAAAAACCTGACGTAAACCAAACAAACCATGAAAAAATTACTTGTATTACTTGTTTTCTCTTTTATTTTTAGTGGAGCTTATGCTCAATTCTTTAAGGATAAAAAGGGTGTCACCAAGTACGAAGGTTATATGAATTTTTACTATGATGCCTCTGAGGATAAGGTATTTCTCGAAGTAGATAAATTAGACACAGAGTTTTTATATGTCAGAGCACTATCCGAAGGAATCGGCTCTAATGATATAGGCTTGGACAGAGGTCAATTAGGTGATGGTGTGGTCGTTCGATTTGAAAAGGCAGGAAACAAATTGTTGTTAATGCAGCCAAATCAAAGATTTAGAGCGCTAACAGCCAATGAAGATGAACGTAAATCAATTGAGGAAGCTTTTGCGAAATCGGTGCTACACGGATTTAAAATTAAAGAAGAGAGTAATGGTGTTTATTTGGTAGATGCAACCGATTTTTTCATAAGAGATGCCCATGGAGTGGCATCGACATTACAGCGTAACCAACAGGGGAATTATAGTTTAGATAAATCACGAAGCGCTTTTAGTTTAGAGCGTACAAAAGCATTCCCTAAAAATGTGGAGTTTGACGTATTGTTGACATTTAAAGGAGACCCTAAAGGTTATAATATACGAAGTGTTACGCCAGATGCTTCTTCTGTTACAGTACATCAACACCATTCTTTTGTTGAATTACCAGATGCAAATTATAAACCGAGGGCATTTGATACACGTTCGGGTTCTTATGCCATGTCGTATATGGATTATGCTACGCCGGTAAACGAATCAATTACAAAACGTTTTATCTTCCGTCACCGTTTAGAAAAGAAAACACCAACTGCGGCAATAAGTGAGGCGAAAGAGCCCATTGTTTATTATTTAGATAGAGGGACACCAGAACCTATACGTTCAGCGCTCTTAGAAGGAGCACGTTGGTGGAATCAAGCTTTTGATGCCATAGGATATAAAGATGCTTTTCAAGTAAAAATGTTACCAGAAGGGGCAGATCCTTTAGATGTAAGATACAATATGATTCAATGGGTACATCGTTCAACAAGAGGATGGAGCTACGGGGGAAGTATTTCAGACCCGAGAACAGGTGAAATTATTAAAGGACATGTGAGTTTGGGATCTTTGCGTATCCGTCAAGATTTTTTAATCGCCCAAGCCTTACAGGCACCATATGCAGGAGCTACGGCCGATGATCAATTTGCATTGGAAATGGCCCTTGCTAGAATTCGCCAACTGTCTGCACATGAAGTAGGGCATACCATAGGGTTTGCGCACAACTTCGCTACGAGCACTACTAACAGAGCTTCTGTAATGGATTACCCACATCCTCAGTTGCGGTTAAAAAATGGCGCAATCGACTTTTCTGATGCTTATGCAATAGGAATTGGTGAATGGGATAAAGTAACAGTAGCCTATTCATATCAAGATTTTGTTTCTGATGAAGCGACACAGTTGTCAAAAATATTAGATGATGCTTTCGCTAAAGGTATGCGTTACCTCTCTGATCAAGATGCCAGACCCAAAGGAAGTGCACATGCCTATGCCCATTTGTGGGATAATGGAAATGATATCTCCGATGAGTTAAATGATATGCTAGCTATTAGAAAAACGGCTATTGCGAACTTTTCTACGGCAAATATTAAAAAAGGGGAGCCCTATTCTGTATTGGAAGATGTTTTTGTACCGCTCTATTTCTTTCACCGATACCAAACAGAAGCGGTTTCAAAATTAATTGGCGGACTCGATTATAATTATGCGGTAAAGGGAGGGAATCAAACGGTAGTAAAAAGAGTGGATGGTAAAACAGAACGAAAAGCATTGCAAACACTCCTAAAAACAATTGATGTTGCTACCATTGCTATTCCAGAAAAGATGTTGGAATTGCTTCCGCCAAGAGCGATGGGATACAGAAGAGGTAGAGAGTCATTTAGCAGTAAAAATGGAGTTGCTTTCGACCCTTTCGGAGCGGTTGAGACAGCTTCTGAAATGACGTTAGAATTGATGTTGCATCCAGAGCGGGTGTCGAGATTAGTGCAGCATAAAAGTTTGGATGATAGTCAATTAGGGTTCGATGAGTTAATAGACGCTTTAATTGCTGATTCTTTTAAAAAGAAACATAAAAACGCCTATTACCAAGAGTTGCAAAATGTGATAAACAATCAAGTGCTAAATCAATTATTTTATTTGGCGAGTACAGAGAATTCATATCCGCAAATAAGTGCTATAGTAGATTATAAGCTGGCGGAAATCACTAATTTTTTAAGATCTGATAAAGTGAGTGGTGTGCAAAAAATGTACAACAGCGCCATCGTAAAAAGTATCGAAAATTTTAAAAAGAATCCGGCAAAATATAAAAAAGAACAGGCACCTAAAATACCAGATGGTTCACCAATTGGTATGAACTAAAAAAAACATGAAAATAAATTTATTAAGTGATACGGTAACCAAGCCTACTAAAGGTATGTTAGATGCTATGTTTAGTGCTGAGGTAGGTGATGATGTATTTATGGCTGATCCAACAGTCAATGCTTTACAAGAAAAGGCAGCACGGTATTTTGGTATGGAGGCGGCGCTATTTTTTCCTTCTGGTACCATGGCAAATCAGGCGGCTATTAAGTTGCATACCCAACCAAGTGACCAATTAATTTGTGATAAATGGGCACATGTATACAATTACGAAGGAGGTGGCGCTTCCTTTAATTCGGGGGTCTCTTGCCGACTAATAGATGGTAATCGCGGTATGTTTACAGCGGCACAAGTGGCTGAAAACATAAGCAATAGAGCAGATATACATGCGGCAATGACTCGCTTAGTGGCTGTAGAGAATACTACTAATAAAGGTGGGGGCGCTTGTTGGGATTTACACGAGATTGAGAAAATTAAACAGGTTTGTAATGCAAATGACTTAGCCTTCCATTTAGACGGTGCGCGTTTATTTAATGCTTTGGTCGCTAAAATTGAAGAGGCAACACAGTATGGGGCACTGTTTGATACGATTTCTATTTGTTTGTCAAAAGGATTGGGTTGCCCTTCAGGGTCCTTATTGTTAGGCACTCAAGAGCATATTCAAAAGGCATTGCGTATACGGAAGTTATTGGGTGGAGGTATGCGTCAAGTAGGTTATTTGGCAGCAGCAGGTATTTATGCTTTAGATCATCAGGTAGCACGCTTGCAAGAAGACCATATAAAAGCATCTCAAATAGAAAAGGTGCTTAAAAGTTTGTCGTTTATTAAAAAAGTCGAGCCTGTTGAGACCAATATTATTATTTTTTATCTTGCTGATGACTTAGACGAAACAGATTTTGTAAAAAGACTAGCAGCGAAAGATATAGCTATAACAGGTATGGGGCAAGGAAAGCTACGAATCGTTACCCATCTCGATTTTACTGATGAAATGCTAGAAAAATTAGTAAAAGAACTACAAAGCTTGTATTAATGATGACGATACGTAACGCTGTAAAAGAAGATATAATTCATATTGTAAGAATGATCGCTGATGATGCATTGGGGAAGCTGCGGGAAGATTATAAAGATCCTTTACCGGAAAAATATTATACTGCTTTTGAAAATATTGACAAGGATGCTAATCAAGAATTGATCGTATTAGAGAATGCTGCTCATGAAATAATAGGAACATTACAACTAAGTTTTATCCAGTACTTAACCTATCAAGGTGGTATTAGAGCACAAATTGAAGCGGTACGTGCAAGAAGTGATCAGCGAGGTTTGGGTATTGGTGAAAAGCTATTTAAGTGGGCAATTGAAAGAGCGCAACAGAAAGGTGCGCACGTAGTGCAATTAACTACCGATAAAAAACGACCTGATGCATTTCGTTTTTATGAAAAATTGGGCTTTAAATCATCACATGAAGGAATGAAAATGCATTTTAACTAGAAATAAAAACGCACAATAGGTGAAAATGCTGAGGCATAAATACTTTCATTTTCATCATATAAAATATCATAACGTAAGCCCGCTGCAAACCAACCACTTCTATAGGCCAAACCAACATATAAGGCAGGAAAGTTAAAATGTTCTTTCTCAAAACCCATTTTCTGTGAAGCAAATGACTGCTCGAACTCTGCAGATACTTGTAAAAATTCAAAAGGATTGTAAAGTCCAACGAGTCCGGCCCCAAAGACATTCGTTTTTAAATTGTAATTTTTGCTGTATAAGTAGCTGGTAGTTACACCAAAGGCAAATTGATCGTTAAAGGTATAAATAGCACTGGGGGCGATTGCCAGAGTTGTATTGTTACTACCAAAACCAAATCCAAACCCACCACCAAATTTAACATGATCCCAGAATGTTGGGATCGAATCATTTTGCGAAAAAGCAGTCGCAGAAAATGAAATGAAAAGTAGCAATGTTAATTTCTTCATAAGTTCATTAATTGAGTGGTGTAATTTAAGTATTTCTTTGTAAATTTTCGGTGATTTAATAACCAATAACTATGAATATAAAATATACCTTATTTGCTGTATGTATTTCGGCAATATCATTCGCACAAAGTGATGTCTCAAAAATCTTAAGTGAAATAGCAATTGCGCCTTCATCTGAACATATTGAAAAAGACATTAGAACGCTTGTTAATTTTGGTACGCGACACACCTTATCGGATACCCTTTCAAAAACACGCGGAATTGGAGCCGCAAGACGTTGGATAAAGTCAGAATTTGAAACAATTTCTAAGACATGTAATAACTGTTTAGAGGTGAGCTATCAACGTAATTTAGTGCCTAAAGACGATAGAAGGATCGTGAAAGATACTTGGATCGTGAATGTACTAGCCATACAACGTGGCACAAAATACCCGAACAGCTATGTAATTATGTCTGGAGATATCGATTCACGTGTTTCTGATCCCACCAACTTTACATCAGACTCACCAGGAGCGAATGACAATGCATCAGGGATGGCAGGCACCATAGAGGCGGCTAGAGTATTGAGCAACTACAAATTTCCCGTTTCCATAATCTATGTAGGTCTTTCTGGTGAAGAGCAAGGATTGTTTGGAGGTCAGCACATGGCGAAAGTAGCTAAGGAGCAGGGATGGGACATTGTGGGTGTTATCAACAATGATATGATTGGAAATATTAAAGGAATTGATGGGGTGATTGACAATAGTACCTTTCGGGTTTTTTCAGAGGCTATTTCTATGGAAATGACCGATCGAGAAAAAGGGTCTATGCGCTTTTATGGTGGTGAAATTGATGGGCCTTCTCGGCAATTAGCTAGATATATTGATAAGTTAACTGATGATTATATGACCAATCTAGACGCTATTATGATTTATAGGTTGGATAGATTTGGTAGAGGAGGTCATCATAGACCTTTTAATGATCAAGGGTTTACCGGAGTACGGATTATGGAAACTCATGAAAATTACAACGAGCAGCATCAAGATTTAAGAACTGAAAACGGTGTTGAGTACGGCGATGTTATTGAATCGGTAAATTTTGATTATGCAGCAAAGCTAACAGCAGTGAATGCGTTGACATTGGCTGCTTTGGCATCGGCGCCACCAGCCCCTAAAAATGTTAAAATTGGAGGAGCAGTACAGCCATCTACACGATTAAAATGGGATGCCGTAAGTGATGCCGATTTAATAGGTTATAAAGTGTATTGGAGAGCTACAACGGCACCTCAGTGGGAACACAGTCGTTTTGTAGGTAAATTAACCGATTATACACTAAAAAATATCGTAATAGATAACTACCTATTTGGGGTAGCAGCGATAGGAAAAAATGGTGCTGAAAGTTTGATACAATTCCCAAGAAAATTGATTTCTAGAGGGGAGTGAATTATTTATTGTTAAAGTTTTCTTAAGGGTGTAATTAAAGCGTAATAACTTCGTCTTACTAGTAAAAGGAATAATGATTAAAAAAAGTCTGTTGTTCGTTTCAATTTTTGTTTTTATTTCTTGCAATTTATCTGCAGGAGGTAAAAAGGAAAAACAAGACACAACAAATTTAGCAATGGTAGAAGAAGGGCTAGAACTAGCAACTTTCGGAAACGGTTGTTTTTGGTGTACCGAAGCTATTTTTGAGCAATTGAAAGGAGTTTCTAAGGTCGAATCGGGCTATGCAGGAGGAACAGTAGCAAACCCATCATATAATGCAGTGGGCACTGGCAATACGGGGCATGCTGAGGTGATTCGATTGACATTTGACCCGACTATTATTTCGTATAGAGAATTACTGGAAGTGTTTTTTAGCACACACGACCCAACAACGTTAAATAGACAAGGCGCCGATGTAGGCACGCAATATAGGTCGGCAATTTTTTATCATAATAAAAAACAGAAAGCCGTAGCTAGTCAAATGTTAGCGGCGTTGGAGAAAGAGAAAATATTTGATTCAAAAATAGTTACAGAAATAACACCGATTAACAATTATTATGTAGCAGAAAATTATCATCAAGATTATTATAACAATAACAAAAATCAAGGGTATTGCCGAATGGTGATTAATCCTAAATTAGAAAAGTTTAAAAAACAATTTAAAAGTAAGTTAAAGAGTCATTAAAAATTTGGTTGATTTTTGGTTTTGAAGATTTGTCGGAATTCATTTTTCGGCAAATCTTCTTTTTTATATCTTTAAAATCTAAATAATAGACATGCCATATAAAAAATTTGAAGAGTACAATATAGAAGTCACAGATGAATTGAAACAAAAGTTTCATGAAATTATTGAGGGCCTTGGTGAAGACGTAAAAAGAGATGGCTTGTTAAAAACTCCGGAACGAGCTTCCAAAGCAATGCAATATTTAACTTCAGGATATCATATAGATGCTGAAAAAGTATTGAAATCGGCACTGTTTGATGAGGACTATTCTGAAATGGTTATAATAAAAGATATCGAATTGTATTCACTGTGTGAACATCATATGTTACCCTTTTTTGGCAAAGCTCATGTTGCTTACATTCCGAATGGAAAAATAGTAGGTTTGAGTAAAATACCTCGTGTAGTTGATATTTTTGCCAGAAGACTGCAGGTTCAAGAGCGATTGACAGACCAGATAGTATGTGTACTAGATAAAGTGTTGAAACCTCGCGGTGTTGCTGTAGTTATTGAAGCTTCACACATGTGTATGATGATGCGTGGTGTTCAAAAGCAAAATTCTGTGACAACAACCTCAGGGTTTAGAGGTGCATTTGAAAATATAGAAACGCGTACAGAGTTCTTAAAATTGATTAGTTCTAGACTTTCTTAATTTTGGCATTTTTATTGCAATACTGTTATTGAATGAATCAAAATACGATATGACAGATAATAAATATAAAAAATTAGCCCTAGGCATCGCATTTGATGCCTTCGGATTTGCCTCTTTTGCATTTCCTGTATTGGATATTGTTTGGGCACCGTTGTCGGCCTATTTAATGACAAAAATGTACAAAGGAAAAAAAGGTAAAATTGCTGCGGCGATTAGTTTTATTGAAGAAGCATTGCCCTTTTTAGATGTCATTCCTACCTTTACATTAATGTGGTTATACACTTATGTTTATGAGAAGAAAACGACGACTATAATAGAAGTTTAATTGCGTTCTTTAAACAAAAATTTAAATCCCATTCTACTGAGCATTTTCTTTTCAAAATTCCAAAAGAATTCGAACTGTCCAAACAGCCAACCGTACGCTATAATGAGAATTTGATAAAAAGGAAAGATCAAAAGCAACCGCAAGGGTTTGTACAACCAAGGATTTGTTGTCTCGGGTGTTAATCCGATAAGTGCTAATAAGGGTTTGGCTACCAATAGTGAAGAATATCCGGTAAGGGCAAAAACAATCAGGATGACAATGACCTGCAAATTACTTTCAATACCCCAACGTTTTTTTAATTTTTCCATGCCTTTAATAAAATGCAAAAGTAGGGTATAAAAGCCTAAAAAAAAAGCCGAACGTTTCGTTCGGCTTTTTGCTTTTAGTAATTATTTTTTTCCGAAGAGACCTCCCAGCAAACCGCCAAGACCACTTTTCTTTTTCTGAGTACCACCTGCACCTAAGACCATACCTGCAATATCATCAATCACACTTCCGTCACCATCACTATCTAATAAACGCGTGATTAAACTCTGTTCTTTAGCACCGCCACCGCCGAGCATTCCTCCAAGTAAATCGCCAATACCACTCTGACTAGAAACCCCTTTTTCTCGTGTTTGTTTCCCTAAATATCCCATAATTAATGGGGCAGCTACTTTTAAGATATTCATTGCAGAACCTGCATCAATACCACTCGATTGACTCACTGCACCTGCAACATTTTGTTCTTTTCCGCCAAAAACATGACCTAAAATCCCAGCACCATCTTGCATTACATTATCATCAATTCCACCACCACCAAGGATACCACTCAAATTATCTAAAATCCCACCACTATGCTTGTCATTATTTAAAGCGCTTAACAAACCTGCAGCTCCTTCAGGAGTTTTTGCATTGTTCTTCATAGCGCCTAGAATTAAAGGTAATGCAGCACTTAATGCTGACGATGTCTTTGCTTTGTCTTGTCCCAATTGTTGGCTGGTACCATCAATTAATGTTTTACCAAGATCACTATTTAATAAGTCTAAAATATTATTCATTTTTATTGTTTTGATTGATTAATAAATGCCCCACAATGTACGATATAATAGTAAACTATAAAAATGAAATTGCACTAATACACTGATTGGGTGTGAATGGGCTGTTACAATTTTTTATTTGCAGTTATTTCTTTACCTTTCTGCCAAATTTCAAAATTATTTAAATGAAAAAATTAGCACTGCATTGGCAGATATTATTAGGAATGTTTTTAGGAGTTGTTGTTGGATTGGTTATGACGGAAGTAAATGGAGGTATGGATATCGTACAGGATTGGATTAAACCGTTTGGTAAAATATTTATCAATTCATTAAAATTGATAGCGATTCCCTTGATTTTAGCGGCGCTAATTAAAGGAGTATCTGATTTAAAAGATATTTCAAAATTGTCAAAAATGGGAGGTAGAACCATTGTGATTTATCTAACTACAACAGTAATTGCAGTACTGATAGGCTTGTTTTTAGTAAATATTATAAAACCTGGAAATTCTATTTCTGAGACGACTAGAACAGAGATGGTAGAAAATTATAGTGGGAGCACGGCACAGTATAAAGAAACAGCAATGCAGCAGAAGGAAAGTGGGCCACTTCAAGCCTTAGAAGATTTGGTTCCTGAAAATATTTTTGAAGCGGCTACCAGTAATCGCAATATGCTACAGGTAATCTTTTTTGCCGTATTTTTCGGTATCGGATTGATTTTAATTCCCGAAGAAAAAGGAAAGACTGTTAAAGATTTCTTTGATGGATTTAATGAGGTGATTTTAAAAATGGTTGATCTAATCATGCTCGCTGCCCCTTATGGTGTATTCGCATTGTTGGCGGCACTGGTTGTAGAATCACCCAGTATTGATTTATTCAAAGCATTGGGGTGGTATGCCCTCACAGTGGTATTGGGTCTAGCGGCGATGATAGTAGTGTACAATATATTGGTTTTCGTTTTTACTAAAAAGAAACCTAGTTTTTTTATGAATGGTATTTCACCAGCACAATTGTTAGCGTTTTCAACAAGTAGTAGTGCGGCAACTTTACCAGTTACCATGGAACGTGTAACTGAACATCTAGGAGTAGAAGAAGAAGTTTCTAGTTTTGTATTGCCAATAGGAGCTACTATTAATATGGACGGTACAAGTCTATATCAAGCAGTCGCTGCCGTATTTATAGCACAAGCATTTGGAATGGATTTAACTCTTGGAACACAATTAGGAATTATAGCAACAGCTACATTGGCTTCTATAGGAAGTGCAGCTGTGCCGGGAGCGGGAATGGTAATGTTAGTAGGTGTTTTGGGATATGCTGGAATTCCAGAAGCTGGGCTTGCATTGATTTTTGCGGTTGATAGACCATTAGATATGTGTAGAACAATAGTGAATGTTACAGGTGATGCCGCTGTTTCTATGATGGTAGCAAAATCTGTTGGTAAATTGGGTGATCCAAAAGTTAAAAATTGGGATGATAATTATGAAGCTGTAAAATGATAGTAGAATCATTTAAAATTATGGGTATAGCCGTTAGAACAACGAACGAAAATAACAGCGCCCAAACAGCTATTAATAATTTGTGGAATCAGTGGTTTGTTGACAAGGTAGCAGATCGGATTCCCAATAAAGTTTCTGATGCTATTTATAATATGTATACCGAATATGAATCTGATGAACATGGATATTACACAACAATTTTAGGTTGTTCTGTAACGACGTTAGCAAGTATACCTAAAGGATTGGTAGGGAAAGTAATCCCGAAATCTAATTATAAAACCTTCGTTTCTGAAGGGAAACTACCAGATTGTGTAGTAAAAACTTGGGAAACAATTTGGGGATTAAAATTCAATAGAAGCTATATGGCAGATTTTGATGTCTATGACTTGGAAAAAATGGACCCTGAGAATGCAAAAGTTAAAACTTATTTATCAATTAAATAATTAAAAAAGAGAGTATGAATGTTTGTTTTTTAATGTACCCTTGGGAGGATATTAAATCTCCTGAAAATGACACCTCATTAACCTTAATTCATGAATGTGTAAAACGCGGACATGGAGTAGCCATTTGTACACCAGCAAATTTGACCATTAGAAATAGTGTTACAAATGCATTTTGTACTGTAATTAATAGGGCTGAAAAGGTTTCTGGATCCTTAAAATCATTTTATAAAAAGACAACAACCCGTGAGGAAATGCTTCCGTTGGCTGGTTTTGATGCAATTTTTATGCGTGCGGAACCACCATTAGATCCACTGATGTTGAATTTTTTAGACTCTGTAAAAGATGATGTATTTATTATCAATTCGTTACAAGGGATGCGCGAAGCAAACAACAAATTGTACACCGCCGTATTTGAAGACCCAGACAATGAAATTATTCCGGTAACCCACGTATCAAAAAACAAGAATTATCTAATTCGAATGATTGAAGAATCACCATCCGATAAAATGATTTTAAAACCATTGAATGGATTTGGAGGTTCAGGGGTTATACTTATTGAAAAAGCGGCCATGGGGAATATTAACTCCTTGTTAGATTTTTATATTAGTAAAAGCGATGGAGATTCTGACTATGTAATTTTACAAGAATATATAGAAGGAGCAGATCAAGGAGATGTTAGAATATTGCTACTAAATGGCGTGCCAATTGGTGCGATGCGTCGCATTCCTGGTGATAATGACCATCGTTCTAATGTGTCAGCTGGTGGATCAATTGCAAAACACAAGTTGACTGCTCAAGAAAAATTATTATGTAAAAAAATTGGCCCGCGATTGGTGAAAGACGGACTCTTTTTTGTTGGTATTGATGTTATTGGAGGCAAATTAGTAGAAGTCAATGTGATGAGCCCTGGTGGAATTACCTATATAAATAAGGTATATAAAGTGAAATTACAGGAAAAAGTAATTGATTTTTTAGAAAGTAAAGTTTTAGAGCAAAGTGCAGCGTTTAGACGTAAAGCCGATTTAAAACGAACCGTAGAAGAAGCATAATTTCATGAATGAATAACAAGATTCAAATACCAAGTTCGTTAGTATCTGTAGATTGGTTATTACGGCATCTTGATGCTCCAAATCTAATTATTTTAGATGCTACCTTAAAAAAAGTTACCGATTCATCTACGGAATCAACAGCCAAGAAACAATTAAAAAACGCACGGTTTTTTGATATTAAAAATGTTTTTAGTGATCAAAACTCACAGCTACCAAATACTATTTTGAGTGCTGAAGCATTTGAGAAAGAAGCACAGAATTTAGGAATCAATCAAGACAGTGCCATTGTGGTGTATGATGATTTGGGTATTTATGCGAGTCCGAGAGCCTGGTGGTTATTTAAAAGTATGGGTCATACCAATGTGGCTGTTTTGGATGGCGGACTTCCAGCATGGAAAGAAAAAAAATTACCACTAGAAAATCCCAAAGCATATACAGGAGGTTTGGGAAATTTTAAGGCAATTTATAATGCAGCGTTGATTGAAACGTATCAAACAGTGCTCAAAGCAATTGATTTAGAAGAAATGCGTATTGTTGATGCAAGATCAGCAGGAAGATTTAATGCCCTAGAGTTAGAACCAAGAGAAGAACTGCGCAGTGGTCACATACCCTCTTCAAAAAACATTCCGTATACAACAGTATTAGATGGAACGACGATGAAAAGTAAGCAAGTATTAGAAACCATTTTTAATGAGTCATATCAGCAAAAAGAAAAGATTATTTTTTCTTGTGGCTCGGGGATTACGGCGTGTATTTTGGCCCTTGGAGCAGATATAGCCGGCATGAAAAATTTAGCAGTTTATGACGGTTCATGGACAGAATGGGGGAGTAATCACCAATTGCCAATAGAAAAATAATAACGTTTGAAGTTCTATTTGAACTTAGGGTAAAGTTAATTTGAATTACAAATAACGATTTAGCAAAACAAAATGTTACGATTATCAATTCAAGAAATTGTACAGAAAATAGAAGCAGGCGACTTATTTGAAGCCGTCGCAGATGATTATTCACTCACCTTAAAAATTGAGTCGTATGTTCCCTATGTTTGTGGAGCCGTTCATGACGGACATCAATTTAGAAGTGAGCTTTGGGATAACTGTATGCATACTGAATATGAGCGTTGGTTTGAAGAAGATCCAGCCACCAAGGAAATGGTAAAAACACATCCTATTGTTATCGCAGGAATGGACTCGCGATTTGAATATGATTTAAACAGAGCGCCAGAAAATGCCATATATAGTGATGCATGGGGCAAGCAGCTATGGCGGAATCCGCTTTCAGCAGAAATGAAAGCTAAGAGTTTGCAAAAACACGCTAATTTCTATATGGTTGTACACGCATTAATAAAAAAGGTAGAAACTACCTTCGGCGTATGTGTGGTCTATGATATGCACAGCTATAATTGGAGACGTTGGGATAGAGAAGTGCCTACATGGAACCTGGGAACTTCTAATGTTGATAGCAATCGTTTTGGAAAAGAAATAGCCTCATGGCGGGCAAGCTTAGAAAAGATGCCATTACCTAATGGTATTGTATCGTCATCAAAGATTAATGATACGTTTCAAGGAAATGGATATTTTTTAAAATACATTACCCAACATTTTGCAAATACGTTGGTGTTGGCAACAGAAGCAAAGAAGGTTTATTGCGACGAATTGAATCAAATACTATTTCCTGAAGTTGTTGCGGCTATTGAGCACGCTTTAATTGTTGATTTAAAAAAGCACGCAGAAACTTTTTATAAAGCACATAAACCTTAAATTTGCACTTTCAATAAATACATTAGAATTAGTTAGTATATGCAGCATGATATAAATGTAACATCCAAAGCACTTTTAGAAATAGATAGTTTTATAGATGGTATAGTTAAGAATATTGAATTACTTAGTTATGTTAATCCTATTAATATAGAAGAGGAGAAGGCTAAATTTTTTGCTTCAAAATATTTAGGATCTCCAGCGTTTCAATATCCAGAGCGCGATTTTGATAAATTTCTATTGCATCGTAAATTTTTCACACTGTCTATTGAGTCAATAGAAGACGAAACTATCAGTGAATTATATGAAGAGATCATCTATTTCTATTCGGGTTTAATACAATGTATTGAAACGATTGGCAAAGGGAAAAAATTTTATTACAATAGCCTGCGTTCGTTTGGTTCACCTACAGAGCAAGACGTGGAGAATGCAAAGTTTATTTTACATTTTAATGAAGAGGACGAATCAGATCCAATCTTTCAGCCAAAATACTCAACACAACAGGCAGCAGATCTTTTTAGAGATTATTCTGAAAAATACGACTTCACCTATGATATTAAAGTCTCAGATAAAATGGGAGCTATTGCCATGGTCTTGAATAGTATTAAAACCTTGGTGATAAATAGAAACCATACTTTTTCTGAGAATGAAATGGGTATTTTGACAAATCATGAAATAGGTGTTCATATGGTAACTACGATGAATGGCTTATTGCATCCGTTAAAAATTTTCTCACACGGATTTCCTGGAAATGTAGAAACCCAAGAAGGATTGGCAGTGTTTAGTGAATATATGTCTGGTAATTTAACCATCAAACGTTTGAAAGAATTAGCCTATCGGGTTTTGGCAGTGAATAGCTTGGCTAAAGGGTATTCGTTTTCAAGAACATTTAGATTGTTACACAATACCTACGACTTAAATATAGAGCAGGCTTTTTATATTACCATGCGTGCGCATAGAGGCGGCGGTTTTACCAAAGATTATTTGTATTTAACCGGACTTAAAAAAGTGTACGACTATTATCATGAAGGAAAAGACCTTGATTTATTACTTACTGGGAAGGTCAGTTTAGAACATGCAGATGAAATAGCGCTATTAATTAAAAAGGGATATGCAGTAAAAGCAAAGCATATTACTGACTCATTTGCAGAAAATAAGAATACCAATCGAACAATTGACTTTATTTTGAGCAGTTTGAAATAGCTATTTCCCCTTTTAAAAGGACTGAAACGTTGCCTTAAACGACTAAATACATTACTTATCTAGTTTTTAACGGTTGATTGTCAATACTTTACAAGAATAATAGTAAAAATATTAAAACTAGCGGTTTTCCACCATTTTTAAAAATCCCGAATTACTCTATTGCGTAGTATTACCTTTAATAGTACTTTAGATGTGTATTTCGGATGTTATCTTTGATGCTTTACACTCTAGATTACCTCGTGTAAGGTATTTTTCCTCCCCCAACATCAATTATTAATTATTAAAATTTTGTTTAACTAAAATCTGTGTGCCTATGGTATAATAGAACAGTACATTCATTTTACTTTATTGTAAAACTTGTTTTTGAGTTTTTAGACCCTCTTTAGCAGTTTTAAATCAGCTTATTAAGATGTTATTTTCCAGTCGAAAATAAACATAGGAAACGCACATCTTAATTCAAATCGGTAAAAATCATATAACAATTTGATAGTCAAATAGTTATGAGTAAAAAAATGCCAAAATTTGATTAAAATCCTTTCTTCCCTACCTAAGATTCTATAGTGGAATCGAACAAATAAAAACAGTATAAACATTTAAATTTATTTATCATGAAGAAAGTAGTTTTAACCTTAGTATTTAGTATCGTAGCAGTAACCATCTATGCACAAACAATTGCAAGTGTAGCACCACAACGCTTAAAGTATGTAACCAATGGTCCAGATGGCAAAGTAGCCATGACGATCTATGACGATAGCAGAGATGACAGCATGAAATTAGAATCAGCCAATGCATTCTATAAATATCAAATAGTAGATCCAAAAACAAACGAGCCAATTTACACAGCAAAGAACCGCGGAAAGGAGTGTACCATTGACAAAACAAAATTTACGGCAGGTACGTATGATTTAAGATTGTATACCGCAAGTTTTGTGATCACATCAAAATTAACAGTTTCAGCAACACGTAAAATCACGACCGCATTGAAAGAAGATGCCGTTGCCATGAACGATTAATCAAACAATAAACAAACAAATAAATCTGAATAACATCTAAACTTATATATCATGAAAAAAGTAGTTTTAACCTTAGTATTTAGTATCGTAGCCGTAACCATCTATGCACAAACCATTGCAAGTGTAGCACCACAACGTTTAAAGTATGTAACCAATGGTCCAGATGGAAAAGTAGCCATGACGATCTATGACGATAGCAGGGATGACAGTATGAAATTAGAATCAGCCAATGCATTCTATAAATACCAAATAGTAGATCCAAAAACAAACGAGCCAATTTACACAGCAAAGAATCGTGGAAAAGAGTGTACCATTGACAAAACAAAATTTACGGCAGGCACGTATGATTTAAGATTGTATACCGCAAGTTTTGTAATCACATCAAAATTAACAGTTTCAGCAACACGTAAAATCACGACCGCATTGAAAGAAGATGCCGTTGCCATGAACGATTAATCAAACAATAAACAACCATTAAACAAATTTGAATAACATCTAAATTTATATATCATGAAAAAAGTAGTTTTAACCTTAGTATTTAGTATCGTAGCAGTAACCATCTATGCACAAACAATTGCAAGTGTAGCACCACAACGCTTAAAGTATGTAACCAATGGTCCAGATGGCAAAGTAGCCATGACGATCTATGACGATAGCAGAGATGACAGCATGAAATTAGAATCAGCCAATGCATTCTATAAATATCAAATAGTAGATCCAAAAACAAACGAGCCAATTTACACAGCAAAGAATAGTGGAAAAGAGTGTACGATTGACAAATCGAAATTCACAGCAGGAACCTATGATTTAAGATTGTATACCGCAAGTTTTGTAATCACATCAAAATTAACTGTTTCAGCATCACGCAAGCTTAGTACCGCTATAAAGGGAGATGCAGTTGCAATGAATGAATAATAAACAATAAAAAACTCAATAACCACAAATCCTTTCTTCCCTACACTGATTTAATAATTGAATCAAAACAAACAAAAAACAGGATAACCATTTAAATTTAAGTATCATGAAGAAAGTAATTATAACCTTAGTATTAAGTATAGTAGCAGTAACAATGTATGCACAAACTACTGCAAGTGCAGCACAAAAACCACAACGTTTAAAATATATTACAAAGGCTCCAGATGGAACCGTAGCGATGACTATCTATGATGATAGCCGCGAAGAAAGCATAAAATTAGAATCAGCAAATTCTTTTTACAAGTACATCATTTTAGACCCAACTACAGGCAAATTAATCCACACTGCCGCAAATACGGGCAAGGAATGTACGATAGACAAATCAAAATTAGGAACAGGAACGTACGATATTAGATTATATACTACAAATTTTGTAGTAGCATCAAAACTAACAGTATCAGCAACACGCAAGCTCAGTACTGCCATAAAGGGAGACGCAGTTGCCATGAATGAATAATAATAGCAAGAATAGAAATAACCACCATTAAAATTTTTGTCATGAAAAAAACTACATATATAAAAATAGGAATTGCCATTTATACCTTAGTACTATTTAGTCTTAAAAGTGAGGCGCAAGGATTTAAAAATTTGGATGAAGTACCACATGATATTTCTTATTATAGAGAATCACGAGTATCACCTCCTTTGGTAAAAGTACTTTATGGAAGACCAAATGCAGCCAATGAGCAGGTTTTCGGAAACGAAGTACCTTTCGGGGAAGTATGGAGAACGGGGGCCAATGAAGCAACAGAAATTAAATTATATGAAGATGTTATTTTAGGAGACACACATGTGAGTGCCGGAACCTATGTATTGATAACAATTCCAGGAGAGAAAGAATGGGAAATTATTTTGAATTCAAATTTAGATGTCTGGGGAGCTTTTCAATATGACCCATCAGCAGATGTAGCGAAAATAAGAGTTCCAGTAAGTAAAGCTGAGAATTTAGAAGCATTTTCTATAGCATTTAAAAAAGTAGAAAGTCAGATTTTAATGGTGTTAGGCTGGGGGTCAACCCGAGTGAAAGTACCGTTAGATTTTGAAGAAAAAGTATACTTTGCAAAATTATAAATAGATATAGTCGTTAAACTATAAAACAAAAAGTATTGTATTTTGATAACAATATCAAAATGAAACTACCGAAATACACATGACTTCGATCAAAGAAGATAACAGTTTTAAATACTTTTTGTTTTTAATAGCCTAAGCCGCCCGGTTTAGGCTATTTTTTTAGCTTAGAAATCGCTCTTTTATGCTGGCTGTGGGGACCATGCATTGCGCCTGTTTACCAAACCATTTATGTCTATTATTGGCAATTGTTTTGTACACAGCATCTCGTATAAATTTAGGCACAATTACAAAGGCATATAAAAGGGGGTAACCGCCTGATAAACGCCTCGTTATTCTTAATGCGGCAGTAGATTTATCGTATATTTTATTATTTTCTAAAAGGATAATGGTACCGAAGTCTAAATTTTCTAACTTATTATGTAACAAAATCCGTTGTCCGGCGTCAGATTGTAAAGGCGCAAACAAAAACTGTTCTTTTAGATCTTTTTTTATAATAAGCTGAATTGACGTATTGCATAAATTGCAAACACCATCAAATAAAATAATTGGCTTATTTTGACTAGGATTCATGATGTAAAGTTACAAAATAGACTTTGATTTGTCTTTTAAAAAAACTATTATGAATAGCACAAAGTGCCAATTCTTAATTTTAAAGCAAAATAATTAACCAAATGATTGAAATAAAAAATCTACACAAATCGTATCCTATGGGGAAGGAGTCTCTTCATGTATTAAAAGGATTGAATTTGCATATCAAAGAGGGTGAGTTTGTATCGATAATGGGATCTTCTGGTTCTGGTAAATCTACCTTATTAAATATAGTTGGACTGTTAGATGGACACGATGAAGGCCAGTATTTTTTAAATGGAGAATTAATCGAAAAACTGAATGAAAAGAAAGCCGCTGTATTGCGAAATAAATTTTTAGGCTTTGTTTTTCAGTCTTTTAACTTAATTAGTTATAAAACAGCCTTAGAAAATGTGGCGTTACCTTTATACTATAAAGGGATCAATAGAAAAGATAGACAAATAACAGCACTAGAATATTTAGATAAAGTAGGGTTAAAAGAATGGGCCAATCATTTGCCTAGTGAATTATCGGGTGGACAAAAACAGCGAGTAGCTATTGCTAGGGCCTTAGTTACCAACCCCAAAGTAGTATTGGCAGATGAGCCAACGGGTGCCTTAGATTCAACTACAACTGACTCTGTAATGGATTTATTAAAGGCCATTAATGATGAAGGAATGACCGTTTTTGTAATAACGCACGAAGAAGAGGTTGCAGAACAAACAGATCGTATTGTTCGCTTAAAGGATGGTGTTATTATCAGTGACGAAAAAGTAAATAAAACAGTAAAAGCATAACTATGTTTGATATAGGTCGTTGGCAAGAAATTTTTCAGTCAATAGGTAAAAATAAATTACGCACGTTTTTGGGTGCCTTTACGGTTGCTTTAGGTATTTTTATTTTTACGGTACTTTTTGGGATGGGTAATGGCTTGAAAAACACGTTTGATAAGTTTTTTTCTGATGATGCCACAAACACCATTTTCATTAGACCTGGCACAACTTCAGAAGCCTATATGGGGTTTAAAGAAGGGCGAAGAATACGGTTTAAAAATGAAGATTTAGAATTGTTGAAAAAAGAGCTAGGCGATCGAATAGAATACCTTTCAGCAAGAGTTTATAAAGGGGTTCAAGCCAAAAACAAAAATGAGTCTGGCTCGTACACAATCAAATCGATACATCCAGATCATCAGTTTATTGAAAATACCATCGTAACAGCCGGAAGATTTATTAATGAAAATGATATCATAAACAAAACTAGAATTGTTGTTATTGGTAGATTGGTAGAGGAAGATTTGTATAAGACGGAAAATGCGTTGGGTAAATTTATCGAACTCAATGGTATTACCCATAAAGTAGTAGGTATTTTTAAAGACGAAGGGAGTGATGATGAAGAGCGCAGTATTTATGCACCTGTTTCAACCATACAATTAATTTATAAAAATACAGATGATATTGACCAAATAGCCTTGACTTTTAATAAAGCATTAGGAGTAGATGGCGCCAAAAAAATGGTGACAGATATCAATAAGCTTTTAAAAGAAAAGCATTTTATAGCAAGAGACGATCGAAGTGCCATTCGTGTACAATCGGTATTTGATAATTACCAACAAAACATGCAGTTAGCCAACGTATTGCAAATGATTGTTTTATGGATTGGAATTGGCACCTTGTTTGCCGGAGCGATTTCCATAGGAAATATTATGGTTTTTGTGGTCAAAGAGCGTACGAAAGAGTTAGGAATTCGTAAAGCATTGGGTGCAACACCAGGTTCAATTGTAGGTTTAATTTTACAAGAATCTATTTTTATAACTGCCATTGCGGGTTATGCAGGAATATTGATAGCCATTTTTGCTTTGAATAGAATGGGAAATAGTTTGGAAGATTATTTTATTACAAACCCACAAGTAAATACTAGTACCATCGTATGGGCCACGGTTATTTTAATAATTGTTGGCGCCATCGCAGGGTACATACCGGCAAAAAGAGCAGCAAGTATTAAACCAGTAGTAGCCTTAGGCGAAGATTAAAAATAACCATAAAAGAAAACGAATGAAATTTATTTTTGATAGTGATTCTTGGCAAGAAATTTTTGGTTCCATAAGAAAAAGCAAGTTGCGTACAGCAATTACTGTGATTGGAGTGTTATGGGGTGTGTTTTTATTTATTACACTTTTAGGTTCTGCTAGAGGCATGGAAAATGGTTTTGATAGAGAGTTTAGCAATATGGCTACAAACAGTATCTTTTTATGGGCTCAGAGTACCAGTATGCCTTATAAAGGGTTCCAAAGAGGTAGACGGTTGCGTTTAAAAATTCAGGACGCCGAAGCAATACAAAGACAAGTGCCAGGAATAGAATTTGTGGCGCCTAGAAATGTACAAGGAGTGTTCGGAGGAGCGCCAGCTCAGGTTAAACGGAAAACGAATTCAAAAACTTATAAAGTTTTTGGTGATTATCCAATATTGGATAAGGTAAGTAAAGTAAAATTATTCAACGGTAGATTCATTAATAAAAATGATATTGATAACGAGAAAAAAGTATGTATCATAGGTGAGAAATTGGTCAATGAATTGTTTGAAATAGGTGAAGAGCCCGTGGGTGATTATTTAGAGATTAATGGAAGTTTTTTTCAAATTGTAGGTACCTATAAAGAAAATACTTCTTCCTTTTTTGAAGGCGACGACTCTATTTATATCCCTTTTTCAACCTATCGTAAAATAAACAATACAGGTGACTATATAGGTTGGATGACCATTGCAGCTCATAAAGATGCTGACATTGCTGTTGTTGAGAAACAAGTAAAGGCAGTATTAAAGAGAAGACACAATGTCAATCAAGAAGATGAACGAGCCTTTGGTGCGTTCAATTTTGGTGAGATGTTTGGAAAAATTACGGGGTTTGTTAAAGGGCTTAAATTTTTAACGTGGTTCGTGGGTATTTCAACGTTAATTGCTGGCGTTATTGCCATTGGTAGTATTTTATTAATTACCGTAAAAGAACGAACCAAAGAAATTGGTATACGAAGAGCCTTAGGAGCTACACCGAGTAAAATTAGAGGACAAATAGTATTAGAATCCGTTTTTTTAACATTGATTGCTGGAATTTTAGGAATTATTTTTGGAGGGCTAGTTCTCTGGATTTTAAATAATGCCTTTGGTAGTGGTGATGATTTTCCATTTGTAAATCCTACAGTAAATATACCCATAGCGGTTGGTGCCGTAGTAGCACTAGTAACCTTTGGTACCTTGATAGGGATGATACCTGCACAAAGAGCGGTGAGTATCAAACCAATTGAAGCATTAAGAGAAGAATAAAAATATAAAATTAATTAATCAACAGAAAAATAAGTAAAATGAAGAAAAAAATCATATTCGGAATCATAGGTGTGGCTTTTATTGCAGTGTTATTGTGGTTTGGTAAAATGAACAGTAAATCTGTTACATCGTATGAAACGGAAACACCTTTTAAAACGAACATCGTGAAAAAGACCGTTGCTACAGGTAAAGTAACACCGTTAGAAGAAATTGAGATCAAACCTCAAATATCAGGTATTATAGATAAAATTTACCTAGAAGAAGGTGATGTGGTTAAAAAAGGAGATCTCATTGCAAAAGTACGGGTAGTTCCAAATGAGCAATCATTAACCAGTGCGAGAGGTAGAGTGAATAGTATTCAAATTCAATTGAATAATGCCAAAATAGCATACGATAGAAATAAAGGATTGTTTGATAAGGGTGTAATTTCGCGTTCTGATTTTGAAAATGTTGAGTTAGCCTATAATCAAGCAAAGAATGATTTAAAAAACGCTCAAAATGATTATCAAATTATCCGAAGTGGTTCTGTAGGTGGTGGAGGTTCTGCCAATACCAATATCAGAGCACAAATTGCAGGAACGATACTAGAAATTCCTGTAAAGGAAGGAGATCAAGTAATTGAGAGTAATAATTTCAATGCTGGAACCACCATTGCATCTATTGCAGATATGAGCAAGATGATCTTTGAAGGAAAAGTAGATGAAGCTGAAGTAGGTAAAATTAAAAAAGATATTGATTTAGATATTACTTTGGGTGCTGTGGCAGATAAAAAATTCCCTGCGAAATTAAACTTTGTTGCTCCTAAAGGAACAGAAGAAAGTGGTGCGGTACAATTTACTATTAAAGCTGATGTAACTTTAGATGATAGCTATTTTTTAAGAGCTGGTTATAGTGCCAATGCAGAAATAGTTTTAGAACAGAAAGATAGCATTTTGTCAATTAAAGAATCATTGTTACAGTTTGATAAAAAAACTGAAAAACCGTACGTAGAGGTTCAAACAGGCGATGATACATTTGAAAAGAGAAACCTGAAATTAGGAATATCTGATGGTATTAATGTTGAGATACTTGAAGGTGTTACTATTGATGATAAAATAAAAGTGTGGAATAAAAAGTTTGAAAAAGACGATGTCATTGACTAAATAGTCGTCAATCAAAACGTTACTTAAATAAAAAGTTCCGATAACAACTCGTTATCGGAACTTTTTTTATGGATAAAAATCAAGTATTATTTTACTTTTTGTTTTAATAAAGCAATATCAATAACTTCACTCATAGTATCTACATAGTGAAATTTCAAGCCTTTTAAATAGATAGGCTTAATTTCATTGATATCTTTTTCATTGTCTTTACATAAGATAATCTCTTTGATATTGGCACGTTTTGCTGCCAATATTTTTTCTTGAATTCCGCCAACAGGTAACACTTTACCACGTAAGGTAATTTCACCTGTCATTGCTAATTTCGATTTTACCTTTCTTTTGGTAAATACAGAAACCAATGAAGTTAACATCGTAATACCAGCACTCGGGCCGTCTTTAGGAGTGGCACCTTCTGGTACGTGAATATGTACATTATTTGTTTCTATCGACTCCAGACTAACGCCAAAGGCAACCGCGTTGGCTTTAATATACTCCATTGCAATCGTAGCAGACTCTTTCATTACTTTTCCTAAATTACCTGTAATCGTAAGGTTGCCCTTACCCTTAGATAAAATAGATTCAATAAAAAGAATATCACCACCTACACTTGTCCAAGCCAAACCAGTCACCACACCTGCAACGTAGTTATTTTCATATTTATCACGCTCTAAATGGGTAGCTCCTAAAATACTTACAATATCGTCATTTGTTAATTTAACATTGTAATCTTGTTCCATTGCTACAGATTTAGCTGCATTACGTACCACTTTAGCAATCATTTTATTCAGACCTCTAACGCCAGATTCACGCGTATACCCTTCAACTATTTTTTCTAGTTGTGGTTTCCCGAAAACCAAATCTTTCGCTGTTAATCCGTGCTCTTTTAATTGCTTTGGCACCAAGTGCTTTTTAGCAATTTGAACTTTTTCTTCAATAATATACCCACTAACATTGATTATTTCCATACGGTCTCTTAAAGCCCACGGAATGGTTGATAGACTATTGGCAGTGGCAATGAATAAAATTTTTGATAAGTCATAGCCAACTTCTAAATAGTTGTCATAAAATTCGCTGTTCTGTTCTGGATCCAGTACTTCTAACATGGCAGAAGAAGGATCCCCATTGTGACTATTTGATAATTTATCTATTTCATCTAATACAAAAACCGGATTTGACGTTCCTGCTTTTTTAATATTTTGAATTACTCGTCCAGGCATGGCCCCAATATAGGTTTTACGATGCCCTCTAATTTCGGCTTCATCACGAAGACCACCTAATGACATACGCACATATTTTCTACCAAGCGATTCTGCTACCGATTTACCCAAAGATGTTTTACCAACACCAGGAGGGCCGTATAAACAAATAATAGGCGATTTCATATCTCCTTTTAATTTTAAAACAGCCAAGTGTTCAATAATTCGGTCTTTTACCTTATCCAAACCAAAATGATCACGGTCTAATATTCTCTGGGCTCTTTTTAGGTCGAATTTATCCTTAGAATAGGTATTCCAAGGCAATTCTAATAGTAAGTCCAAGTAATTACGCTGTACCGAATATTCTGCTACCTGTGGGTTCATACGTTGCAATCTTCCCAATTCTTTTTCAAAAGTTTCGGCAATTTCTTTGCTCCATTTTTTCTTTTTGGCAGCAACACGCATTTCATCGAGCTCCTCATCATAAGACACGCCACCCAATTCTTCTTGAATGGTTTTCATTTGCTGATGTAAGTAATATTCGCGTTGTTGCTGATCCATATCTTCACGAACCTTTGATTGAATATCATTGCGCAATTCTAAGCGTTGAAATTCAATATTCATCTTCTTAAGGGTCGCCAAGGCACGTTTTTTTAAGCTATTAATATTTAATAACTCTTGTTTTTCCAGTACGGTCAAATTCATATTAGAAGACACAAAATTCACTAAAAATGAATTGCTCTGAATATTTTTTATGGCAAAGGAAGCCTCACTTGGTAAATTCGGACTTTCTTTTATGATTTTCAATGATAATTCACGAATAGACTCAATGATTGCATTGAACTCTGAATTTTTTATTTTCGGCTTCTCTTCAACAACCTCCTTAACCGTAGCTTTAATATACGGTTCGTCTTGTATAAATTTACCTACTTCAAAGCGTTTTTTACCTTGAATAACCACCATGGTATTACCATCAGGCATTTTTAGGATACGTAAAATTCGTGCTACCGTACCAACTTTGTAGATATCGTCAATAGTAGGGTTTTCTACCGTCTCATTATTTTGTGCGACTACACCAATGGTTTTGTTACCAGCATTGGCATCTTTTATTAACTTTATAGAGGCATCTCTACCAGCAGTAATTGGAATTACAACTCCTGGAAACAATACGGTATTTCGCAACGGTAAAATGGGCAATACTTCGGGTACTTCCTCTCTGTTTATTTCCTCTTCATCTTCAGGGGTCATTAATGGGATTAACTCCGAATCTTCATCAATCATATTGTGAAGTGACAAACTGTCAATATTTAAAAATTTTGGGTTACTCATAAGTTATATTAAGTCAATATGACATTAAACGTTTAATTATCTAAAATAATATGCATGCATTCAATCTGTAAACTCACTAAAATCAATGTAATACAGAATTTCAAATACATTTTCAATAGTATAACTTCAATTGTTATGCCATTGTTAGTTGTTTTGATGTTAGTGTAAGAATATAAAATTGTAAATTTAATTGTACAAAAGTGTAACAGTTTAAAAACGCCATAGTCTTTTTAATAGAAACGATTCATTGCAAACTAAAAATCAACATATTACCAAACTTTTGGAGCACTGTAAAGGTGGAAGCTCTAGTGCCCAATTCGAAATCTATAAGTTGTATTATAAAGCAATGTATAATGCTGCGCTTAGGATTTTAAAAGACAGTTTTGAAGCTGAAGATGTGATGCAAGAATCGTTTCTAGTCGCATTTACAAAATTGGGCACTTTTAAAGGTGAGGTAGCATTTGGAGCTTGGTTAAAGCGCATCGTAATTAATAGAAGTTTAACTCAATTGCGAAAAAACAATCGTTTCGACGAAGTAAAACTGGAGGTAATTCCAGATATGGAAGAAGAAAATACAGAGTCAGATTACAGCTTGCTTAAAGCAAGTGAAATAACGGTCGCTATTCAAAAACTCAAAGACAATTACCGAGTAGCACTTACCTTAAATCTGATTGAGGGATACGATTATGAAGAGATTGCGGAAATAATGGATATTACTTATCAAAATAGTAGAACCACAATTTCGAGAGCAAAAAATAAATTACGTCAATTATTAGTAGTGAATTATGAAGGATAATTTAGAAAATAGAGTAAAGGATTTACAAAATCAGTTTGATTTTGAAGAACCATCAGTAGGGCACTTTGAAAGATTTGAAGCGCGTCTATCAAACAATACCAATCAGGATAAAACAGTAAAATGGAATCCAGCTACCTGGAAATGGCTTGCAGTAGCAGCATCAATATTATTAATGGTGGGTTTTTGGTTTGGCTCTTATTCTTCAACACCACAACAAATGGAGCTTGCTGATGTTTCTCCAAAAATGAAAGAAGCACAGAGCTTTTTTGTATCCACCATTCAATATGAGATTGAGCAAGTTAATTTACAGCGAAATGATACCAATGAAAAAATTATTACAGATGCTTTTGATCAGTTAAAAATATTAGAACAGGAGTATTTAAAATTGACTAAAGAATTAGAATCTGATCAGAGCAATAGAGGTGTTATCTATGCAATGGTTTCTAATTTCCAACAACGCATAGAAGTGTTGCAACGGTTACTTGAACAATTAGACGATGTTAAAAAATTAAATATAGAAGAACTAAATCAGGCATAATACAAACCTTATAAATACAAAAAACATGAAAAACAACTACGTATATAGACTGGTATTCCTTTTACTGCTAGTTCCGGCAATTTGCTTTGCTACAGATACCGAAAAGGACAAATATGAAAAATCAAAAACCCTAAAAAAGGAGTATACCGTTAATAAAGATGCACTTTTAAAAATCAACAATAGATACGGTAATATTGATGTTGTTTCATGGGATAAAAACCAGGTGGTGATTGAAGTGAAAATTACAGTGAGCGGAAATGATGAGAGTCAAGTAATTGAACGTTTAAAAATTATTGATGTTGAGTTTCAAGGGAGTAGAAGTGAAGTGTCTGCAGAGACAATTATAGAGAAAAAATCATCGAACTGGAGCTGGAGTTGGGGTAAAAAGAGGAACGTACATTATAAAATTAATTATACAGTCAAAGTACCTCTAACCAACAATGTTAAATTGGCAAATGATTATGGAAATATCTTTTTAAATGAGCTTAAAGGAGATGCGGATATTAATTGTGATTATGGTAAAATTAGTATCGGTGACTTACACAGTACCAATAATAGTATCAATATAGATTACTGCGGTTCATCAACAATTGGTAAGATGAATGGAGGCTCTATCAATGCTGATTATTCAAAGCTAACAGTTGAAGAGGCTGGTGATATTCGATTGAATGCAGATTATACCACTACGGTATTTGAAAAAATAAATGACTTAAATTATAATTGCGATTACGGAAGTTTACAAGTGAGTGATGGGCGCAGTGTAATTGGAACTGGGGATTATTTAACCACCAAACTAGGTGCGATCTCTAAAAAAGTTGATATTACAGCCGACTATGGTTCGATACGAATAGACGATTTAAAAGCGGGTTTTGATTCTGTGACAATCAATGGCGATTATTGTGGTGTTAAAATCGGCACGCCAGATGCACCGTTTAACTTTATACTTAAATTGAGTTATGGAAGTTTCAAACGAGGTGATGTTGGTTATGAATTTATCAAACAAGTGGTAAAATCGCAATCAAAATATTACGAGGGTTATTATAAAAGTCAAAATTCGAAGTCTATTATCAAAGTAGATTCAGATTATGGCAGTGTCACCTTTTATGAATAAAAAATTAACTAACGAAATATATTAAAATGAAAAAATTAATCGCAGTCATAGTACTCATCGCCTTTACGGGCAGTATCCATGCACAATGGTATGGAAAAAGAATCAAAGGCAATGGCAACATGATTACCAAAACAAGAACCGTATCAGATTATGATGCCATTTCAGTAGCAGGTTCATTTGATGTGAAATTGGTAGCCGGAAACGAAGGCAACTTAACCATTCATATAGACGAGAATTTGTTAGAATACTTAGAAACGGAGGTAAACGGAGACAATTTGAAGATTTCATGGAAAAAAGGAGTGAATATTTCAACACATAAAAAGATTCTTATTACCGTTCCTTTTGTAGATATTGAACGTGTTTCTCTTGCAGGCTCTGGTGATGTGTATTCAGACGATGTAATAAAAGCCACTGAATTCAAAATTTCATTGGCTGGGTCAGGTGATGTTAAACTACATATTGCGGCTTCTGATATCTCTTCTTCAATTGTAGGCTCAGGAGATGTTGACTTAAGGGGCAACGCAACTTCTATACGCTGTTCGATCTCTGGATCGGGTGATATTGATGCCTATCAACTCACCTCTGATAAAGCAGATGTTAGTATTTCAGGTTCTGGGGGCGTAAAAATTAGTGTCAAAGACAATTTGAAAGCACGCATTTCAGGTACTGGGAATGTTTACTATAAAGGAAATCCGAAGTATCAAGATTTTAAAGTGAGCGGTTCGGGTAGTGTGAGCTCGCGGTAGTTTACCTATATTATAATAACAAAAAAGAGTAGTTTGTAACTACTCTTTTTTGTTTCTGTAGATTTTGGTGAATCAGAAACTAAAAATTATTACTTTTGGGAAGTTGATAATTTTGAAATTGACACCTTATATTTTTTAAATGAGTTTAGCAAAACCTACGAGTACCACCTGTATTGTAATTCCATGTTACAATGAAGAAAAGGGCTTCCAATTTGACAAATACAGGAGTTTTTTAAAGAAGCAATCTGATGTGTTATTGTGTTTTGTTAATGACGGATCTACGGATGACACCTTTATTATGCTTACTAAGTTTAAAGAGGAGTTTCCGAAGTTAATTGAGGTTGTAGACTGTGCTCAAAACCAAGGGAAAGCAGAAGCTGTACGCACAGGAATGCACCATTGCGAAAAACACTTTGAATATACTTTTATTGGCTATTTAGACGCCGATCTTTCTACCTCTTTAGAAGAATGTGCTGGAATGAAATCATATTTAGAAGCACCAATCGCTTTTAGTTTTGGTTGTAGAATGATGAAAATAGGCAGTATCATTGAACGAAATAGATATCGTTTTATAATAGGTAGAATTATTGCCACTGTAATATCAAGAGTGTTAGACCTACGCGTTTATGATACGCAATGCGGTTGTAAACTTTTTAAAAGAGAATTGGCGGTTTATGTTTTTAAAGAAGCCTTTATCTCTAAATGGTTGTTTGATGTAGAGTTGTTTTATAGAATAATTAATCGCTATGGTAAAGAAGCAGCCATAGAAAAAATGATAGAAATTCCATTAAAAAAATGGGTTGATGAAGGTGATTCTAAAGTAAAGACTAGCTATTTTTTTAGACTTTGGTTTGATCTTTATGCCATTCATAAAAAATACAAACAAAAATAATCCGGTTATCCATCCACAATAAGTCAATACTACATGTTTAAAACAGGAAAGCAACGTGCTACATTTTTCAAAATATCGGTTTTTGTAATTCTTGTTTTTAAATTAATCCTTTCGGGGCTTATTCCGCTTTTGGATAAAACAGAGTCAAGGTATGGTGAAATTGCGCGATTGATGTATGAAACGCAAGAGTGGATTGTTTTACAAATAGATTACGGAATCCCTTTTTGGGCAAAACCACCACTGTCTACCTGGCTTTCAGCCATGAGTTTTGAAGTCTTTGGTGTTAACGAGTTCGCCGTACGTTTACCTTCGTTTTTACTGGCAATAGGCGTTTTGTTACTAGTGGGTAATTTGGTAAAAAAAATGGGGCATTCTTTTTATGTCGCTGCATTTATTTTATTGACCATGCCCGAATTTTTAATCCACGCTGGTGTGGTGTCTACAGATTCGGCATTGGGTTTTTCGGTTGTGTTAATTATGTTATCCTTTTGGCAGGCCATGCAAACACCAAACAAAAACACGCTCTGGGGTTATCTCTTTTTTGTTGGAGTGGGGTTGGGTTTACTATCTAAAGGACCCATCGTACTCATTTTAACGGCGCCACCTATATTTATCTGGAGTGTCTTAAAAAAACAACGTTTTAAGGAAGTTTTTACAAGATTACCGTGGATTCTAGGGGTGTTACTTACCTTATTAATAGCCATTCCTTGGTATCTATATGCTGAAAAAAAATCGCCTGGATTTATCGATTACTTTATCGTAGGGGAACATTTTAAACGTTTTGTTGTTTCTGGTTGGAAAGGTGATTTATATGGTAGTGGCCATTCGCAACCTCTAGGAATGATTTGGTTGTTTCTATTGGCATTTGCATTTCCATGGATTCAGCTAGTTTGCTATAAACTATGGAAAACGAGAAAAAGCATATTTAAAAACGATTGGACTTCCTTTTTGATCCTCTGGTTGTTTTGGACGCCCTTTTTCTTTACTTTTTCCAGTAATATTTTACATACCTATATCTATCCCGTATTAGTGCCTATTGCACTGCTCATGATTTATTGGTGGAAAGACTATCAAAAGAAAAATACCGTAGTGCTTACAGCTTCTATTTTTCCTGCGCTCGTGGTTATCGGTACCTTTATTTATATGTCTGGAGCTTTAAATGGCTCTATGAATACCGATAAATATCTCTTAGAAAAGCAAGAAGTATTGAGTACCAACAAAATTACTCCTATTTATTATTGGAAGCGAAAATCGTATTCAGGTCAATTTTATTCACGTGGGCGGGCAGAAATTGTCGCAAATGAAACTGACTTAAAATCACTACTTGAAGGCAACAACAACTTTTATTTTGTAGTCACAAAGAAACAGGAAAAGGAAATTCCGCAAAAACTCAAAGAAAAATTACTGTTATTAGACAGTAATATGAAGCGTTCTCTTTTTCAATTTACGCCCTAAAAAAACCGATTTGAACCCTTAATTTCGTCAATTACTCGTTTTAATTTACAGTTTACACCACAAAAATAACAGTTCAGTTATTCTTTTTTTAGGGAACCTTTATTTTTTTAAATATTTGCAGTGTCAATAATGACAAGGGTTACAGAAGATTTTCCAAAATATAATTAAAAATATTTCGGTTTCAATGTAACAAAAAATAATAATCCTCGTCTTATTGTAAAGTACTTTGTTTAACATAGTACCTTGAGCAACTTAAAACCTTAAAAAAATGAGAAAAATTATTTTACCATGTATGTTAGTCTTAAGTTTTTTGACAGCTACAGCAGCCCAATTATCTGATCAACCATTCAATTCAATAAATGATACAATCATAAACAACGGTCTTAAAGAAATTTTAAGCGCTATTAGTCCAATTGAATTAGAAGAAGTAGAAGATGAACCGTTTGATTTTAATACGGAAGACTATTTGCCCATCGGATTTGATGCCCATGCAAGCTTTGAAGCAAAATATGGAATTATTTACGAAGTGGCTTTAGAAGAAGAAGATGTTCCTTTTGATTTCAACACCAAAGATTATTTACCAATAGGTTTTAATCTAAACAAAAACATTTTAGATGCGATTGTAGAGATTGAAATCGAAGAAGTTGAAGTACCGTTTGATTTTGATACTAAAAAGTATTTACCAAAAGGATTCGATGCGCACAAAAAAGCAATAGAATCAATTGAACTATAAACCTATAAATACCTCGGTTTTTGGATCGGGGTATTTTAAATAATCCAGTTCGTTCACAGAATTTTAACGAAAAACACAACCAACTGTTAAAGTATTCACAACAAAGTATAAATACTGTAACGTTTCACCTTTAAAAGCGTTCTATAATAAAGAACAAAAAACAAATTCAATTATACAATTACAAAAAGCATACCAAAAATGAAAAACTTAATTTACAGCCTTTGTCTAATGATCGGTTTCAGTAGCACAGCACAAGCCATAGATAACCAAATATCTGGCTTAGATTACAACAATAAAATGATTACAATCATCAGCAACTATAGCCATGTAACAGGAACACATGCAATGCACTCAAGTATGAACAATGATGTTCCTTTTGACTTTGATGTTGAAGCGTATTTACCAGCAGGTTTCGATGCGTATAAAGGAATGTACGATATGGATTATGAAGAGGCACAAGTAGAGTCTGACGAGCCTTTTGAATTTGATACGGTAGCCTATTTACCAGTAGGTTTCAGTGCAACACTTAATTTTGATGAACTAGAAGAAATCAATACTGAAGAAGCAATACTACCATTGGAGTTTAATACAGCAAACTATTTACCAGTAGGATTTAATGCAACCTTTGATTTCAGTGAATTTGAAGAAATGAATATTGAGGAAGAAGTAGAAGGGTTAAACTTTGATACCAAAGCATATTTACCAGTAGGTTTTAATGCTACCATTGATTTCAGTAAATTGGAAGAAGCAGATATCGAAGAAGAATTAGAAGCTTTTGATTTTGATACCAACGCTTATTTACCAGCTGGCTTTGATGCACATGCTACTTCAAATGCTAACAACGCATTACCAACATTATAATCAAATAAATAAACAATAAAAAAGGGCTTATCAGTTGATAAGCCCTTTTTTTTATGCGAAATTTCTATATTTTTCACTGATTTCAAATACGTGCTGTAGTATTTTGCGATCTTGTTCATCATAACTCAAGTGTTTTCTTTTCATCACCGCTGTTACTACTTCATTGACTTTGATCATTCTAAAGGTTGTAAATCCGCCAGAACCGCCCCATGCAAACGAAGGGATAAAGTTCCTTGGGAAATTACCTCCAAAAATATTGGCACTTACGCCAACTACGGTACCGGTATTGAACATGGTATTGATACCGCATTTCGAATGATCGCCCATCATCAAACCACAAAATTGCAATCCTGTTTTTGCAAAATTCTCCGTTTCATAATTCCATGTGCGCACTTCGGCATAATTATTTTTTAAATTTGAATTGTTGGTATCTGCACCTAGATTACACCATTCACCAATGACGGCATTTCCTAAATAGCCTTCATGGCCTTTACTAGAATAGCCAAATAGTACTGTATTATTCACTTCTCCACCTACTTTACTCATGGGTCCAATAGTGGTAGCACCGTAAATTTTAGCGCCCATTTTCACTACAGAATCATCACCCAATGAAAAAGGGCCACGTATCAATGCACCTTCCATTATAATGGCATCTTTACCAATATATATAGGGCCTGTAGACGCATTTAAGGTAGCAAAAGTAATGTCAACACCTTCTTCTAAAAAGATGCGTTCTTTTTGTATGCAGTTCACCGTTTTCGGGATGGGTTCTGATTTTCTTCCAGCCGTTAATAATTGAAAATCGGCTTCGAGTGCTTGGGCATTATAAGAAAAAATATCCCAGGTATTTTTAAGTTGTAACAACTCCTCTTCAAAGCCAATGTTGGTATAGGTATCAAAATCAACTTCTTCTTGGGTATCTGTTGTAAAAAAAGCAACCACTTCATCATGGTATATAAGGGCTTCATTTTCTTGTAGTGCTTTTACAGCTTCAACGAGTGTTTCTGTAGGTAAAAAGGAAGCATTGATCATGATGTTCTGCTCCATTTCTACCATCGGAAATTTTTCTTCTAAATATTCTTCCGTTAAGGTAGTCAGTGTAAAGCTCAATTGCTTTTCCCATTTTTCCCGAATCGTTAAAATACCAATACGAATATCGGCAACGGGGCGGGTATAGGTGAAGGGCAATAAGCTGTTACGTACGGCTCCATCATATAAAATATAGTTCATGCAATTCTTTTTTTTAGCGTGCGCAAGATAACACATATTCGTAAAATATTTTATTATATTTGGGAGAACTACCAAATTATATTCAAATGCAAATACAAGAATCACCAGAAATATTTGACGCAATCATCGTTGGATCAGGTGCTGGCGGCGGCATGGCGACCAAAATTTTATCAGAAGCAGGTTTAAATGTTGCGGTGATTGAAGCGGGTCCTTTTTTTGATCCAGGCGATATCGCACAGCGTACACAATTAAAATGGCCATGGGAATCTCCCAGGCGTGGCGCTGGAACTACCAGAGCCTTTGGTGAATTTGATGCTGCTTATGGTGGTTGGGAAATTGACGGTGAACCCTACACACGAAAAGTAGGTACACGCTTTGACTGGTTTCGTTCACGGATGCTTGGTGGAAGAACAAATCATTGGGGGCGGATCTCTTTGCGGTTTGGGCCGAATGATTTTAAACACAAAAGTATTGATGGATTGGGTGATGATTGGCCAATTTCGTATGAAGATGTAAAACCATATTACGATAAAGTTGACAAATTAATAGGTGTTTTTGGTAGTAAAGAGGGCCTGGTTAATGAACCTGATGGGTTTTTTCTACCGGCACCCAAACCGAGATTACACGAATTATACTATATAAAAGGAGCGCAAAAAGCGAATATACCAGTAATCCCATCGCGCTTATCGATTCTTACCAAACCCATTAATGAAGAGCGTGGCGTGTGTTTTTACTGTAGCCAATGTAGTAGAGGCTGTAGTGTACATGCCGATTTTTCTTCAGGGACTTGTTTGATTTTCCCGGCACAAAAAGCGGGTGGACAAATTAAATTGTTTACCGATTCTATGGTGCGTGAAGTAGTAACTGATGCTAGTGGTAAAGCTACTGGTGTGATCTATATCAATAAAAAAGACAGAAAGGAATATCAAATCAATGCGAAAGTGGTGGTTTTAGCTGCTTCGGCTTGCAGTTCTGCACGGATCTTACTCAATTCTAAAAGTAAGGTGCATAAAAACGGACTCGGTAATAGCAGTGGAACGGTAGGGAAATACTTACACGATTCTACAGGTACGAGTCGTGCCGCTTTTGTTCCAGAATTAATGAATCGAAAAATTTATAATGAAGATGGTGTAGGAGGAATGCATGTGTATACCCCTTGGTGGGGCGATCATAGCAAATTGAATTTCCCGAGAGGCTATCATTTAGAAGTATGGGGAGGCATGGGAATGCCATCGTATGGCTTCGGATTTAATGTAAATGATCTCAATAAATATATAGGAGAAGAAATTGGCGGTTATGGTAATTCATTACGAGACGATGCTAAAAAGTTTTACGGTTCTGTAATCGGTATTTCCGGAAGAGGCGAATGTATTGCTAGAGAAGATAACTATTGTGAAATTGATCCTGATGTGGTTGATGAATGGGGAATCCCAGTTTTGCGATTTAATTATACTTGGTCTGATCATGAGCGCCAACAGTCAAAACATATGCATCAAACTTTTGAGTCCATTTTTGATGGGATGAACGCCACCATACTAGGTGATGCACCTGGTGCTGAAAGTGAATATGGCTTGGCGGCACCCGGAAGAATTATCCATGAGGTGGGAACTACACGTATGGGTGATGACCCAAAAACGTCGGTGTGCAATAGTCATCAGCAGTTACACGATGCAGAGAATGTATTTATTGTAGATGGTGGGCCCTTTGTATCACAGGCCGATAAAAATCCTACCTGGACCATCCTCGCTTTATCGTGGCGTACTTGCGACTATATTATTGATCAGTTAAAAAAACAAAACATCTAGACCCCATGAATAGAAGAGATACTATCAAATCGTTATTATTAGGTTCCGTGGCAACGGGATTGGCGCTTAATAGCTGTGCGCCGAGTACTACCGAAGCTAAAACCGCAGCTAAAGATCTGCCTTTTTATGGGCGCACGCCTGAAGAAGTTGAAAACGATAGACGTGTATTAGCTGCTGAATTTTTAAATGAACATGAACTGTCAACCATAGCGGTATTGTGTGATCTAATATTACCAGCTAGTGATACCCACGGTTCGGCAACAGATGCCGGTGTACCGGAATTCATCGACTTTATTGTAAAAGATTTGCCGAATCACCAAACACCGCTTCGTGGTGGTTTGATGTGGCTTGATAATTACTGTAATAAAACCTATGGAACCGAATTTAAGTCGTGTTCTGTAGACGAGCAACATGCCGTTTGTGACCAGATAGCCTATCCTAACAAGACAGCGACCGATATGAAACAAGGTGAAAAATTCTTTACGAGAATGCGTAATTTGACCTTAACGGGCTATTATACTTCAAAAATGGGCATCGAAGAACTGGGGTACAAAGGCAATACGCCCAATGTATGGGATGGCGTTCCTGCCGCTATTTTAAAAGAACATGGCATGGCTTATGATCCCGCTTGGATTGCCAAATGTGTAAATCAAGAAACCAGAAGCGACATTGCCCAATGGGATGCCGAAGGAAATTTAATTAGTTAAATGTATCATTTAAATTTGAGTATCCGTTATTCTAAATTTTCATTTACCAAGCTATTTTGAACGTATCAATTCGAAGCTAGTTATACTTAGTTTTTGTTAATTAGTATTATATAAAATATGTTTTGAAAGTTATTTGGTTTAGTAACTATTTATTTGATTTGTATGACGGGGCGCAGAAATAGCACACGGAAAAATGGAATTGCGGTGCGAAGCACAGCGCATATAATTTTGAAAGTGTGCGATACGAAGTAATTTCCTTGGTCCGTCTTGATACCCAGTCAAGCTGGGCACAAGCCTTTTTGCTTCGTTTTTTATCAAGAAAAAATGAAGGTAATTTTAATTTTAAATAAAAATAATGAAACACCTATTTACAACACTATTCGCCGTTATTAGCCTATTCACTTTCGGGCAAACACACCATAACTACGAAATATCATTTGAAAATGCCGTCCATCACGAAGCGACAGTTACGGCTACTTTTTCTAATTTAGAAAACAAAGTATTAGAACTGCGAATGAGTAGAACTTCACCGGGTCGTTATGCCATTCACGAATTTGCAAAAAATGTTTTTAATGTAAAAGCGGTAGATAGCAAAGGCAATGCACTGCCAGTGACACGCCCAAATCCCTATCAATGGAATGTGGGGAATCATGATGGTACCGTAAAAATTACGTATACCTTATTCGCCAATAGAGGTGGAGGTACCTATTCGCAAGTAGATGAAACCCATGCGCATTTAAATATTCCGGCTACCTTTATGTATGCCCGCGATTATACACAACGCCCTATAAAAATTACGTTTAATGTCCGTACCGATTTAAATTGGAAAGTAGCAACGCAGTTAAAATCACTCGGAGGCAACAGCTATTATGCTCCGAACTTGCATTATTTTATGGACAGTCCTACTGAGATTTCTAACTATTCCTCACGCAGTTTTAAAGTGATCGATGAGGGAAAAGAAAAAACGGTAAAGTTTGTATTGCATCACAATGGTACCGAAGCCGAACTGGATCAGTATTTCGAAAAAGTAAAAAGTACGGTATTGCAACAACGTGCTGTATATGGAGAATTGGCCGATTTTGATTACGGCGAATATACTTTTTTAGCTTGTTATATACCGAATGCTTCCGGTGATGGTATGGAACATCGCAATTCTACCATAGTTACCAGCACCCGTAGTTTGGCAGATGGTGGTATGGAGCGTAATATGGGTACGGTATCGCATGAATTTTTCCATTCGTGGAATGTAGAGCGCATCCGCCCGAAAACCTTAGAACCTTTTGATTATGAAGAAGCAAATATGTCGGGTGAACTGTGGTTTGCCGAAGGTTTTACCAGTTATTATACCAATTTAATATTGTGTAGAGCCGGATTGTTGTCGCAAGAAGACTATGTGAACGGATTGGATGGCGGACTCAATTATGTATGGAATTCTCCGGCAAGAGCCTATTTCAATCCCATTCAAATGAGTTACCAAGCACCTTTTGTAGATGCTGCCACTTCGGTAGACCCTGTAAATAGAGAGAATACCTTTATTTCGTATTATACCTATGGGTCGGTATTGGGCTTGGCATTGGATTTAGGATTGCGCAATTTAGAAGGTAATAAAAATTTAGATGATTATATGAAACTGGTATGGCAACGCTATGGTAAAACTGAAATACCATATACTGTACGCGATTTAAAACAAGCATTGACGGATTATGCAGGTGAAGCATTTAGCATTCAGTTTTTTGATATCTCCGTTTTTGATAGTCGCATGCCCAATTACAAAGCCCTTTTTGAGAGTGTAGGTGTTGCATTTGAGCAAAGCAATCTAGACAAGGCGGCATTGGGTGTATATCTCGATGGCGATTATAAAGTGAGTTCCAATCCGTTTAAAGGAGGTGCCGCTTACAAAGCCAATTTAGAAAAAGGCGATGAGATCATTTCTATCAATGGTGTAGCGGTTGATTCGACTATCAAACCATCAGACTTATTGTTACAATTCAAGCCACAACAAAAAGTAGCGGTGGTGTTTAAGCGTTTTGGTGTTCAAAAAGAAACAACGCTTACGTTTGATGCCAATACTTCGTATACCACTAGGTTAATAGAAAAAGTAGATAAAAAAACGGCTCAAAAAAGAACGGAGTGGTTGCAGGCTAGGAAATAGGAATATCATTAACTTGTGTTGCATCTTGTCATTCCTGCGGAGGCAGGAATCCACTTTAGTGGTTAGAATCACATTCATTAAAGTTGGATTCCCGTTTTCACGGGAAATCAAAGATTCGGTGCTAGCCAATGACAGTATCGTGAAATCTGGGGATTTGCTTAATTTAATTCATGAGCTTATTCCACCATTACAAAACCTAATAAAAAAGAAACCTTATTCTCTAGTTCTTACAAAAATTTTATGATTGCCATTTATTTTCTGATGATAATACATCCGTTTTTTATCGGCACTTAAAGTAGCAGCTTCGAGTATTGTTGCTGCGGGTGAAGAAAATAATACAGTTGGCATACCAAAGGCTTTTATTTTATCAGTTCGTGTTGCTACACAGATTTCAACTACTGTGGTTTCACTAGGATTAGCGGCAAGATATCTCGAATAATACAATTCAAGTTCATCTTTAGTAATCGCCGGAGCATAATAGATATAATTAGGGTCGTTAATCTGAGCGAGTATGGTAGTTGAGTTTGCTATTTTTTTAAAAACTCCATTCGATTCTTTTTTTGCCATTCCCAAAAAGGTTTCACAGGGTCCTGTACAATTTTCATCGTCAAAACGGGCATTGTTATAAAAGAGTGTTTGTCCGTCAAAGCTAATTCCGTGATCCATCACCAACCATCCTTCTTGTCCCACATAAAAATCACCTTGTACACGTCCTACATTAGTGACGGTACCATTGGCATAGGTCCCAAAATGTAAATTGTCTAATTTTGTGGGGTATTCACGAAGGGAAGTCCAATAAAACTGATTGGTTTCGTCCATATCGGGTACTGCATTTAGCTGATTGGTTTGTGATTCATTGGCGCCAATCACTTCACCTTGAAATTCAAATTCGGTATCACTTATTCGTGTGGCATAATATAATTTGGTGTTGATTCCGGTATTCTGACTATTAAAAAATAATGTTTGTCCGTTAGGTGATAAAAAGGGTTCCATTGCATGATCTGTATAACCGTTGATGATCACTTCCACAGGATTTTCATAAGCAATGGTTTTGTTGGATGGTAGCTTTTCATCATCAGAGGTACATGCAGTAATGAATAATAGCAATAGTATAGCTAGTAGGGGTATATATTTTCTTGTTAATTTCATTCTTTAAATAGTCGGCTGGTGCTTGATTTACGTGGCTCCCAATATAGTAACGTTTATTTAAGGTGTGGAGTGCGTTGAAAGGGTTAAAAAGCAAACACCCAGTCATCGGACAAGTCCAACCATTCAGGATTCTCTTGATTGATTAAAAATTCCTTTCGATTCCTATTTCCAGCTTTAAGTTGTTTTTCTCTCTCTATGGCTAAAGAAATATTATTAAAGTCTTCGTAATACACTAGTTTGTCACAATTGTATTTATAGGTAAATCCTTTATACGTTTTGGTTTTATGCTGATAAACTCGTTTTAATAAATCGCTCGTCACTCCAATATAAATAACAGTATTATTTTTATTCGCCATAAAGTAGACATATGATTTATTCATAAAATAAAGATAATCAATTTGCATAATTGTATTAAAAACGTCTTTGCGAGGAGCGCAAGTGACGCGGCAATCTCATGAATAACAACTAGAATCAAAGTCAGTAACACGTATTAGGCAGATTACTTCGTCGTTCGTGCCTCACTTCTCGCAATGACGATACGTTTAATGGCACCGTCTTTGCGAGGAGTGCAAGTGACGCGGCAATCTCATGAATAACAACTAGAATCAAAGTCAGTCACACGTATTTGACAGATTACTTCGTCGTTCGTGCCTCACTTTTCGCAATGACATTAAATTCTATTGGAGTACAGACGTTTATGACTATATTATTTAATCCGCAATGTATTTAGAAAAAGATCAATAATTTTTTCATCGTTAAAATCTTCACTCAGTAACATGGTAATAACAATAATACCCTCATCTTTAGCGCCATAGGTAGCTACGGTATAGATTTCATCTTCACCCTTATAGCTTAAGGTTGCTTGTATCCCTTCAATGGTTTGTCCGCTTTGTAGCGTCTTTTTAAATGGCGTTTCTTTTTTAACATAACCATAACTCACACTTTCTTTAATGAGTTCATTGAGCATTAGTTGGGTCAAACTACTAGGGTCTATGGTTTGATATTTTTGAATCATAAATCCGTTTCCGGTAGATTGCATCACCATACACTGTTCAATACCTTTGTCTATTATAGTATTTGATACGTTTAATGATTTGTCGTAATTAAATGAGATCATAGCATCAGTATAGGTAAGTATATTGGGTTGAATGACTTTTATATCGAGTTGTTTACCGCCTCCTGGTTTGTATTGAAAGCTTTCATCGAGGTTGATCTGTATAGAATCGTTGTTGATGACTACTACATAATTTCCTGTTTTTTGAGCAAAAGTAAAAGCACTAAGCGATAGTAGTGCAAGTGTGAATATGGATTTAAGCATAAATGTTTTTTTTGTGTGAATAAAGGCATGCTGCCTTGTTGCCGAAGATAAATAAAAAAAACGTTACTGTTATTTTTAGAAGTAGAATAGCGTCTGCAGTGTAAACTTGTGACATAATATCTGCTTGGTTATATATGAATGGGTTTTTGAGCTTTATGGCTTCGTATGATTACACCCCTAAAGTCCCCCCAAGGGGACATTTGATACTAGAAAAACCTAACTAATTTTTTTACATTTGAATGCTTATGAGTTAAAAATATAAATTATACAGATTGTCCCCTTTTGAGGGGACTTCAGGGGTGTTTTAGTTGATATTTACTAGGTGGAATAAGTCATTTTAAACCCTGTGATATATCTTATTAGGAATTTTTAAAACACAAAAATCTTGTAATCATGAACATTCTTGGAATTCTACATCCGCACCAAGTTATCAACAACAACAAAAGAACCATAAGTATTATATTTTTAGGGAATTGTTGTCGATAATATGCATAAAAAATTAAAATCATGCTTATAACTGTTCATAACATCACTCAGTATTTTGGTTAGCCACTGTAAATTTTGACTAACTTTATAAAAGGAATACGTCGCTAAAATTATATACCTATGTTATTTACACTACCTCAAATTGAAGGAAAGATTCGAGAATTTACCGGAATTATGTATGCGCCAGATGAGTTTATACCTACGTTTGGCTATACTACACAAACAGGCTTACCGCATATAGATATTGAGAAAGGTCACTATCTACTCATTGTCTGTGAAAGAGGCGTAGAGCTCTCGAGAGAACGGTTTAAAGACCCTGATGCCTTGCTCTTTAAAGTATTGCACGACATTAGTTTTTCAATGGCCTTTGATTCGATTGCCGAAGATGCCAACTATCAGAATTACAAAACACGACTCCTACAAACACAAAAAAATATCATTTCAAAAGTCAATGGGTATTTTGTAGCTACAGAAAAACAGTCGCAACACGATAGTTTGACTACGGAGTTGGTGTAAGGGATAGGTCATTATTTTTTTACTGTCATTGCGAGCGCAGCGCGGCAATCTGCCAATCGGGTACGGTCATTCCGAGGAGTGCAAGCGACGCGGCAATCTCATGAATAGGAACGTCATTGCGAGCTTAGCGAAGCAATCTCATGATACTATACGTACACATTTAACAGATTACTTCGTCGTTCGTTTCCCTTGCACCACCTGGCCCAATCGCTAAAAATGTATACCATACATTTTATTAACGCTCTGTCCCGCAATGACGATATATTAAAAAATATCCCATCCCCCAGCACCAATACATCTAAGCACACGCCAAGTGAATTTTGACACCATGTTCCATTTATTTTGACCTAAGCATTTGAGCAGTTCCCATACTTTGCGTTTGCCTCTTAATTCACGTTGTGCGGTATTGTTACAGCGAATGATTTGACCAATAGATGTTGAGAGTCCCGACTTTATAAAACAACCCATGATTGGATCAACAGCAGGAAGTCTGTTAATTATTAGTTCAATAGCCTCTGCAGGATCAGTAAAGGTATCATAGTTCTCTTCTACCTGATCGGCTATTTTACGAAAAGCATCATTGGCTTCCAATTCATCAAAAGTATCACCGAGTTCTATGTAGTGATTGAGATTGATCGTACCTAAGTTATCACCATTATGGATGATGTATAATACATTTTCGCGCGCATCAAGTTTTACAACAAAAACAACTTTTGTTTGCTGATTGGTTGAAGCTTTGAAGTACCAACCCGTAACTTCTATTTCTAAGTGTTCACGGAGTATGGCACGGTCATTAATTTCTAATTTAATTCGGCAGACATCACCAGTTTTGTGATTTTTAAAGCGTAGTGTTTTAATGTTTGTTTTCATAACAGATAGGATTTTAAGATTCGTGTAAACTTGTTACCCAGCCATTTCATAGATCCAACAATTCATAGTAAAGGTATTAATAAAATCGATTGTATTTTCAAGAATGTACGTGATAAGAATCAAGTTTTAAAACCCGGTTTTTGTAGTGGTGTAGAGTAGAGGCAACGCTCTTTTTATCGTCATTGCGAGCCTTTGCAAAAGGCGTGGCAATCTCATGAATAGGAACGTCATTGCGAGCTTAGCGAAGCAATCTCATGATACTATACGTACACATTTAACAGATTACTTCGTCGTTCGTTTCCTCACTTCTCGTAATGACGTTAGGTTTAATGGTTTCGTCTTTGCGAGGAGTGCAAGCGACGTGGCAATCTCATCAATAGCAACGTCATTGCGAGCATAGTGAAGCAATCTGTTTAAGGTTTGTTCTGTTTCTTATGAGAATGTTACTTTAATCCTCTTCATTTTTTTCTTGATAAAAAAAACCCTTCGACGGCGCTCAGGGTAAACTACCCAAAAAAGCTTGTGCCCAGCTTGACTGGGTATCAAGACTCATTTTAAAACCATAAGAAAATACTACGGGATTCCCAGTCACAGATAAAAAGAACGCGCTTTTTAGGCTTAAACAGCTTCATTTATCCTCTTCATTTTTGTCTTGACACAAAAACGAAGCAAAAAATTCAAGACTGATTTTAAAACCATAAGAAAATACTACGGGATTCCCAGCCACAGATAAAAAGAACTCGCCCTTCAGGCTCAAACAGCTTTTTATCTTTAAGCCATCAACTGCTCCCTTGATTGCAATGGTTTTAAAATAGGTCGATTAAGTAATCAACTGTCATTTTTTTATTAAAGACCAAAAGTACTTTTACCCAAATCCAGAAAAACCAAAAATAGTAGTTGTAATATTACTGTGACTTGTTCCTTCTTGCGCAGTATAGGCGAACAAAAGCTCAGAAATCCAGGAGAACGCAGTTCGACGCTGAGTTTTTTTATAGTATTGTCCCCTTGGGGGGACGGGACTAACCGTAAGGAAAGGCCAGGGGGGTGATGTCGTTTTTCTATCCTCATGGCGCCAGCTGGCTCCTTGCTAAAAACAGCCACTGGCTGTTTTACTAACGCTCTGCCCTAGACGAGCAAAAAAGATAAAGAAAGAATAATTTTAAAATTCTCCATCTTTCTAGTTTATGACGCATCTAAGGAAAAAATGAAAGGAATAGATTAATTAGACGTGTCCTTCTTGCTTTAATTGGAACCATCATCCTTGACTAAGAAAAGCAGGCAGGCAATAGTTGTCTATGAGAGGCTATTCGCTTATTTTGATAACAATTTTACCATGGTGTAGCCCATCTCCAAAGCGTTGAACCGCCCAAGGAATTTTGTCAAAAGAATACGGTCCATCGATCACACATTGTATTTTGCCAGCCTCATAAAGGGTATTGATGTATTCCAAGTCCTTATTAGCCTTTAACATAATCATGTGCATGCGTTTCTTGCTAAATATTTTCAGTAACGGACTCATATAAATCATTTGCAATAGTTTGCCAGATTTACCACCAATAGAAACATATTTTCCATCCGGCTTTAAAACCCGTAAAAATCTCCAGAGTGAGCGATTGGTCTTACAATCTAAGATTAAATCATATTGCTGGTCACTTTTTGTAAAGTCTTCTACTTTATAGTCGATTACAGAATCAAACCCTTGTTTTTTCATGGCTTTTAGTTTTTCACCCGTATCGACTCCGGTAACCGTTGTCTTATACATTTTTGCTAGTTGCAGTGCGAAAGAACCAACACCGCCGCCACCGCCATTAATCAAAATTTGTTGGCCATCTTTCAACTGTCCTGGATCTCGAAGTCCTTGCAATGCAAGCATTGCTGCATGTGGAATACTAGTTGCCTCTTCAAAAGGCATGGTAGCTGGTTTTTTAGCTAGGGCTTTCTCATCAATACAAAGAAACTCAGCAAAGCTGCCGAATCCGAAGTTTGAGAGATCACCGTAAACGGCATCACCAATTTTAAACTTTGTAGCATTCTCACCTACCTGTTCCACAATACCTGAGACTTCCATGCCTGGGAATCTTAATTTTTTCTTAGGACGAAAGAGTCCAAAAATCAGGCGATAAGCAAAAGGATTTCCAGTACAAATGCACCAATCGTAATCATTGATTGTTGTTGCACACACTTTTAGCTGAACCTCTGTATTTTTAGGTTCCGGTTTTTCGACTTCTATAAGTTCCAAAACTAGGTCTGGTGCTCCGTATTTATTAATGCTATATGCTTTCATAATTGCTAATATATCACATCAACTATTAGTCGTAATTAATGCGGTCTCGTATGGTACCATCTTCGCGGTGGATAATGACATCGGCCTTGTATTTTCGAGCAATGCTCTTGGCTTTCCGAATCGCCGTATCTTGGTAGTTGTGTTTTGACGTAATGCGTTTGTTGCCTTCGCGGCGTACCGCCCAACGGTCTTTATAAGGAACTACATGTTGATGCCAGGTTCTTTTTTTTGTATTAGAGCTTTTAAAAAATACGTCAACGATTTGGGTTAAGAGGTCTAACCAGAAGTTTGATTTTTTTGGCATTGTGAAAAATGGCTTTTGCTTTTGTCGAAGATAGTATTTTAGATTATAATAGGGAAACGGTTAAGAGAAAAGAGAAAAGAAGTAGGCAGTTTAGTAGGTGGTTTCAGCAGGTAGTTTGCGGTGGACAGTTTAATGATTTTATCATCCTCGCGAAAGCGGGGATCCAGTTACACGGTTTTCTAATTGGAGAAGCATCTTGTTTTCTCATCATTTTTTCCTTGATGAAAAAACCCTTCGACGGCGCTCAGGATAAACTACGCAAAAAAGCTTGTGCCCAGCTTGACTGGGTATCAAGACACATTTAAAAACCATCAGAAAATACTACGGTAACCCCCGCCACAGATAAAAAGAACTCGCCCTTCAGGCTCAAACAGCTTTTTATCTTTTAGCCATCAGCTGCTACCTTGATTTTCAATGGTTTTTAAATAGGTCGCTAAAGTAATCAACTGTCATTTTTTTATTAAATAACATCAGTTCTTTTACCCATGTCTAAAGTTAGTTCAAAAAGCTGTTTAGAACCTTTTCCCGCATCTGGGAAAATGCGTTAAAAAAATTATTGAAAGGAGCGTTAAAAATAAAAGCTGTCTGACCCTGAGATTTCGGGGGAGTTCTTTTATTTTAGTGGAATGAAATGATTTTTAGCAATTTTAACAGCGAGCGGTGATTTTTCTTTGCTTCTTTCTTTTCATGGCTGGAAAAGAAAGATGAATAAATAAAATAGGTATTACTTTACATTTTATGACGCATCTAAGGAAAAAATGAAAAGCATTGATAAAAGAAACAAATCATTATAATAATAACTAGATTCATGAGATTGCTTCGTTGCTATGCGCCTCGCAATGACGTTGCTGTTGATGAGATTGCTTCGCAGAGCTCGTAATGACGTTGCTATTGATGAGATTACTTCGCTTAGCTCGCAATGACGTTGCTATTGATGAGATTGCTTCGCAGAGCTCGCAATGACGTTACTATTAATAAGATTAGTCTTAACTGCTAATTCCAAACACCCAACTCCTAACTCCTAACCACTAATCCCTAACCCCTAAACCTCCCCATAAACAGGAACAATAAAATCACCATTTAAAAACAAGTGCGTATCTAATTGACTTTGTAAAATGACGCCCTTGGATTCAGTTTCGAGCAGGTATTTAATGGATTGCAATAAAGGGACTGCTGTGGTAGTCTGTATGGCTCGTAAAGTATGTTTCCCTACTTGTAACGGACTTATTTTTTTGGCAATTTCTCTTCTTCGCAATATTCCTTTGGCATCTTTTCCTTCTACCGCTGCGTATAAAATGATTTGATCGTCTTCGATATGTGGTATCTCCGCGAGCATCAGTCTTTGTAATTTTCGAATGGTAATATCTGTTTTGGGTAAATTCTTAATGATGTTATCAACCCATTTATAATGCCCCGGATGACGGAGTGTTTTATAATCTAAACTACCTACTTTTCCCGCTAAGGCATCTGGTAAATCTGCCGCACCACCAGAAGTGAGATCTTCTTCATAGGAAATCCCATTGATACTAATAGTAGCTCTTTCTGATAAAGCAGGAACTGTTGTTTTTTTAGCGTTACGTAGTGCTATACAGTCTTTTATGTATTCGGTAGCCACACCAACCGGACTCCAGGTAAATCCGTAATAATGAGGTGCAACGGCATGATCGGTTAAAGCACCTACTTTAAAACTGAGGCTATCGACCGTATCAACATGATAATCTTTACAAAACTGCTGAAATAAATGATTTGCCAATACATCAATATAACCAGGAGCCAAACCTGTTTGTAAAATAAATCCTGTGGTGGCATTTTTTGCTAGCTGGATTATTTGATCTGTTTCGGCAACATACTCCGTTAAATTGGCGTAATGCAAGCTAAAGTCTTTAGCAATTTGTGCCATTTTTGGTGCGAGGCTTCCCGGTAAACAATCGAGTAGGGCATCGCCCTTTTTAAAAATAGTTTCCATTTCTTTCGTTGTACCATCTTCAGGTAAATGAAAGGCATGGACTTCACACTTTTTTGTAGTTCCATCTTGTACCCATTTTGCTACTTTTTCCGCTTTAGCAAGCGTACGATTTCCTATATAAATCGTTGGATTTATTTGACTCCATTCTGCTAGGAGTAAGGCTGCTGCTTCGGCAATTCCACCGGCACCAGCGATAATGATGTTATAGTGCTGTTTCATAGATTAAATTTAATTAATTTTTGTGGTGTAGTGTGTTAAAGATTCGTTATTAATATCACCTATCATTCCGTGTCTGATGGGGGCAGTTACACGAATTTTTAATTGGAGAAGCATTTTTATTCTCTTCATTTTATTAAATATTGTGTAAAAAGTATAAAAAGAGAAATAATAATTAAAGATGAATGTTACTATTTCAAATTTTAATTGATTGCGCTTTTAATAGAGCATTTTTCCAACTTTTAACGTAAGTATTCGATTCATAATTCGGTTCTTTTTCTAGAAGCTTTAAAAACGACGAACTCAATCCATCCCAATTATGTAGGTTTCCTTCAGGATGTAACTCCCAATTAATTTCTTGTAAGCTCCAGTTTGCCTTGGCAGAATTACGAGCCATGGAGGTAGTAGCTAAATTTGCTATTTCATTTCCTCCACCTTGTGTTACAGGAACAATATGATCAATAGTAGGCATTAAGTCCCAATAGATTGAATGCGTTTCAGAAATTTTCCAATTTTTATGAAATTTATAAATCTCAGGAAATTTAAGGCTCAAAATTTTAATAATACCAGGAAAAAGTAATTGTTCTCCAGAATATCTATCAATAAATCCATCTTTTAAAAAGACCTTACACATTTGGGTCTTGGTATAGTACCTCTTAACTGGAAGTGTTTTTTGAAACGGATAGTTTGTAATTGATAATGTTTCAGCCTCATTTGACTTGCCATCTATAATTAAATCAAAAACTTTATTAATAATCAGTCCTTTTTTCATAATTACAATTTATTTCATTAATCCTAAATTACCACCTTGATTATAAATAAAATCTGGGGTATGTGTAAAGATATTTCACTGTTTTATTATGACTCGAAATACTGTTTTTTGATGTTTATATGGAACAAAAGCCTTTTTAATAACCTTCTTTCTTTTCCAGCCATGAAAAGAAAGAAGCAAAGAAAAATCACCGCTTGCTGTTAAAATTGCTAAAAATCATTTCATTCCACTAAAATAAAAGAACTCCCCCGAAGTCACGGGGTCAGACAGCTTTTATTTTTAACGCTCCATTCAATGATTTTATTAACGCATTTTTCCAGATGCGGAAAGGCCTTCTAAAAAGTATTTTACAAAAGAAAAATGATTATCAATTACTTATTCGGCCTATTTTAAAAACATTGAAAATCAAGGTAGCAGCTGATGGCTGAGAGATAAAAAGCTGTCCGAAGCCTGAAAGGCAAGTTCTTTTTATCTGTGGCGGGGGTTACCGTAGTATTTTTTTATGGTTTTTAAAATCAGCCTTGATACCCAGTCAAGCTGGGCACAAGCTTTTTTGTTTCGCCACCCACCAACTCGCTCAAAAATAAAAAGATTCCCAATCTTTCTATTTTATGACGCATCTAAGGAAAAAATGAAAAGCATTGATAAAAGAAACAAATCATTATAATAATAGCTAGGATCATGAGATTGCTTCGTTGCAATGCGCCTCGCAATGACGTTGCTATTGATGAGATTG
>CAXBMA010000014.1:0-54612 GCA_963976855.1 uncultured Aureibaculum sp.
GTTTACTGGCAAGACCAAAACCGTGAAACAGACCGAATATCAAAACTGCTGCTTTCGTATTGGGTTGTTTGCCAAAGAAACGTTTGAAACCTCCCAAATTGTCGAATCCTTTATAAACAATGGATAGTGCAATAATAGCATCTATTAAGAATGCATTAATATTAATATCGGCTAAAACACCTAACAGTAACGTTGTACTATGGCCAATTGTAAAAAAGCTAACATATAAGAGTACTTCTTTCGGTTTATACAGAAAGAAAATAACACCAACCAAAAATAGTAGATGGTCATAACCTGTAATCATATGTTTTGCTCCTATATAAAGAAAGGGGCCAAATGCAACGCCACTATTTCCTAACAGAAATGTTTGCGTGTCTTCATCTACGCCGTGAGCATACGCCATTGAAACAAATGCTCCGCATAGAAACAGAATGAGAAAGACGTATATTTTTTTAATTTTCATAATATAATTGTTTATGTCCCATTGCACATATTAGTACAATGGGACTTTGATTATTAATGGGCGTGCCCGTGGGATTTAACTTGTTGGATGCTGTCCAATCTGCGATTTTCTTCTCTTACTATTTTCAAGCTATCTTCCCTTTGGCTCATTTCTTCAGGGCTTAAGGTAGTTTCAGAGTTTTGAGTTTCTACGCTTTCTTCTTTTTTAGTTTCTCTACAAGATGCTAATAAGGTTAAGCTAATGGTTGCGATAAAAAGTACTTTTTTCATAATGTTTAATTTTATTGTTATTGATTTTAATATTATTCTTCTTCTTCAGAATTTCTTAATGCAGACAAGATGGAATAAGCGTTCTTGACTACAGGTTTAAAATTTTGAACAGTTGCACCATCAGCCATTGTTATAGCAGTGTACCCTTCCTGCTCAATTCCTTTTTTAACCTGTTCTAACTTGAATGTATAGCCATTTTCCGTTTCTTCGGTTTGAAGGACTACGAAATCTTTTCCTTCATATTGAACAATAGCTTCTGAAGGGATTGCATTTTGCTTATTCGTACCGCTTTCTACCCAAGCTTTTACGTACATTCCCGGTAATAAGCCTTTTTGATTTTCTTGTTTAATATGGCAATGAACTGGCGTCATACGGTCACTACCAGTCGCTTTTCCAATTAAGAAAACCTCGGCAGTACGATTGAAGGTATTGTCATCCGAAAGCGAAAATTTAACGGTTTGGCCAATCTCTAACTTTTCTAAATCTTTTTCAAAGGCATTCAAAGCTAAATGAATATCGTTTAAATCGACAATTTCAAATAGAACGTCCTGTGGCGATACATAATCGCCAATATTTACATTACTCTCTTTTATAAAACCTGAAATTGGTGCATAAAGATTTGCGGTTCGTGTTATATTGCCATTTTGGACAGAACTTCTACTTATTCCCGCAAGCGCAAGCTGCTGTTCGTATGCCTTCACTCTTCCTTGTGTTATTTTATAATCAGAAGAAACCTGCTGAAATGTTTTTGCAGAATTGATGTCCTCCTCTCTCAATTTCTTTTGTCGGTTAAATTCTTCTTCAAGAAATTGAAGTCTACTTAAACTTTCTAAATAGCCCTGTTGAATTTGGATAAATTCTGGATTCTCAATGGTTGCCAAGACTTGTCCTTTTTTAATTTCTTCACCGGGTAATCTCCCCGCAGTTTTTAAATAACCTCCTAAAGGTGCAGATACAGAAGCCATACTTTTAGGCTCTACGTCAATAACCCCATTTAGTTTTATGATGTTACTTAAATTTCTCATTTCAATCGCACCAGTTTCAATTCCGGCGAGATTGTATTGGTCTTTGGTAAAAGTGATTTGTTTATTTCCAGTTGCAACTGGTTGTTCTTCTTTTATAGAAGATTCTTCGGAACCTTCTACTTTCTCGGAATCCTTATTGCCACAAGCCACCATCATTAGGGTGGATAAAATCAGCAGCGAAATTTTTGTATTGAATTTAATTTTCATCTTTTTTATGTTTTAATGTGATATCACAAGATTTTTACAAGCCCAATAAGGCTTCGATTACTATGATGGACTGGTTATATTGATATAGTGTGTTTAGATACTCTGTTTGAATACTGTTCGCCAAAGTGAGGTTTTGCAAGTATTGCGTATAGGAAACATCACCGCTTTTAAAGCTCTTTTCTGAATTATCAATGATAAGTTCCGCTTGTGGCAGAGCTTCATTTTGATAGTAATCTAAAGTACCTTGAAGTTTGTAATATTCTTGCAATAAATTTTGTAGTTCCCCTTGCAGTTGCGTTTTATTTAACTCAATTTGAGATAGGACGATGTCCTCTTCGATTTTTGCCGTTTGAATTTTGGCACGATGTCCACCAGGGAAAATGGGAATTGAAATACCTAACTGAAAGTATGAAAATCGGTCATTGTCATTAAAATTTTGGTTTGCTACACCGCTATTTTGATCCCCATTAAATGTTTGGCTATTATAACCGAACATAATATCTGGTAACACTTTATTCCTTTCTACATTGGTCTCTCGTTTCCTTACTTCCAACTGTTGTTTTAAATAAACGTAAAACGGGCTTTGCTCCACAGACTGGCTTTCAATATCTAAATCTATTTCACGACGAACCAGTTTACTATCTACAATACCAATATCATCATTCGTATTTAAAACAACCTGAAGCTGCCTTTTGGCAATTCTCATATTAGCTTCGTTTTGTTGAAGCTTGTTTTTTATTTGCATTGCTTGAGTTGCCGAGGTTACACTTTCCAATTTTGTGGATTCCCCAGATTCATAACGCATCGAACTTGAACGGTTGAGATTGCCATATAGACTATCTTGACGCTGCAATAATTGTTTATTCTGTATTAAAAACACAACTCTGAAATAGGCAGCTTTTACATCCGCAATCAGGTCATTTTCTTCTATAACCTTTAGTTGTTCACTGCTACTAACTCTTGCCATTGCAAGTTTAAACTGACTGGTATACACTGTTGGAAAATTAATCCGCTGTGTAACTCCGTATTGATTATCCTTTACCGTAGGCGTATTAAATTCGCCCCTTGAATATGAAAATTCTGTTCTGGGAATAGTTATAGCACCGTACTTTCCTTTTTCTTCAACCTCGATTTCATATTGAGCAATCTTAATACGGTTATTGTTCTGAAGTGCCATTTCAATAGCCTGCTGCAATGTAATTTCACGTTCTTGCACCATACTTGTTTCTTGTGCTTGAAGTTGCATTGCTGGAAAGAATAGACCGCCAATCACGATTAAAGTAGTGGCTATTTTTTTTCTTCCTAAATTCAATTTTACTTTTCCTTCCGTAAAATAAATATACAAGACTGGAAGAACGATTAGCGTTAATGCGGTCGCCGTAATCAATCCACCAATAACCACAGTTGCCAATGGTCGCTGTACCTCTGCACCTGATGAATTTGACAACGCCATAGGTAAAAAGCCTAAAGCAGCTACGGTTGCCGTCATTAATACAGGTCTCAATCTCACACGAGTTCCTTTAATGACGCGTTCATAAATATCGGTTACACCTTCTTTATCAAGCCTGTTGAATTCTGCCACCAATACGATTCCATTTAAAACAGCCACACCAAATAGGGCAATGAATCCGATTCCAGCTGAAATACTGAAAGGTAGGTCTCTTATAATTAATGCAAAGACACCGCCAATGGCTGATAAAGGGATTGCCGTAAAAATGAGCAAACTTTGTTTCATTGAACCGAAAGTAAAAAACAGCAGCACTAAAATCAATAACAAAGCTATTGGTAAAGCTATCATTAATCGTTGATTAGCCTCTTGCAAGTTCTGAAATTGACCGCCGTAGGTGACATAATAACCTGCTGGCATATCAACCTTCGAATTCATAATTTGCTTGATGTCCTCAATAATACTTTGTACATCCCTGTCACGCACGTTGAAGCCGACAATAATTCGACGTTTGGCATTGTCACGCTGAATTTGTACAGGTCCCGGTTCAAATGAAATGTTCGCCACCTGACTTAATGGAATTTGATTTCCCTGTGGTGTACTGACATACAAATTTTGTACATCGGTAATATCGGTTCGGTAGTTCTTGTCCAACCTTACAACAAGGTCAAATCTACGTTCCCCTTCATAAACGAGTCCTGCCGAAGTACCCGCAAATGCAGTTTCGATTGCATTATTTACATCCTCGATATTCATTCCATATTGAGAAATCTTATCGCGATTCATTTGAATATTAATCTGTGGTAGTCCAGTCACTTCTTCAACATACAAATCTTCTACACCTTCTACCGATTTTATTTTGCTCCCAACATTACCAGCCAAATCTGAAAGAATATTAAGGTCTTCGCCATAAATTTTGATGACAACATCCTGTTTTGCACCTGTTAAAAGTTCGTTGAAACGCATTTGTATGGGTTGTTGAAAACTGAAAGTAGCATTTGGGATTATAGATAGGGATTCTTTCATTTCTGCGGCCAGTTCTTCTCTTCCTCCAGCCTTTTTCCATTCGGATTTAGGACTCAATATAATCATCATATCTCCAGCTTCAATTGGCATAGGGTCTGTGGGAACTTCCCCCGAACCAATCTTGTTTACAACTTGCTTTACTTCATCTGGATATTCTTTTAATAATATGGTCTGCGCCTTTTGAGAAACATCAATCATCTGGTCTATGGAACTTCCAACAGGGACTCTTGTTTCAACCGCAAAATCCCCTTCGTCCAATTGCGGAATAAACTCACCACCCATATTGGCAAAAACTATTAGCGTAATAACAAATAGTCCTATTGCCAATCCAAGTACCAATAGTTTTGTGCGCAAGGCAGCTTCTAAAATAGGTTGGTACATACGCTGAAAGAAATCCATCATTTTATCAGAAAAATTCCGTTTATGTTCCGTCTTGCGACCCAGTGCAAGTGCAGACATCATTGGAACATAGGTAAGTGATAAAATTAATGCTCCAAGAATAGCGAACATTACCGTTTGTGCCATGGGATGAAACATTTTTCCTGCAACCCCGCTCAAAGCCAAAATAGGCACGTAAACAATTAATATAATGATTTGTCCAAAGGCAGCGGAATTCATCATTTTTCCAGCAGAGTGCCTTACCTCGGTATCCATTTGTTTAGATGATAGCTTTTCGACGCCTGCGTATTTCTTTTTACCGGTATGAATCCCAAACATTACAGATTCAACAACAATTACAGCCCCATCCACGATAAGACCAAAATCTATGGCGCCCAAACTCATTAGGTTTCCGGAAACCCCAAAGAGGTTCATCATCGCGATTGCAAAAAGCATTGAGAGCGGAATGACCGAAGCCACTATCAAACCACCTCTTAAATTCCCAAGAAAGAGAATTAACACAAAAATTACTATCAAAGCACCTTCCGTAAGATTAGTTGTTACAGTGCCTATTGCACGGTCCACCAAACCTTTCCTATCCAGATAAGGCTCAATGGTTACGCCTTCGGGTAAAGTTTCTTTAATCTGTTCAATTTTAGCTTTTACATCATTGATAACTGCGGAAGAGTTTGCTCCCTTTAGCATCATTACAATTCCCGTAACAACTTCGCCTTCTCCATTTCGCGTAGCCGCTCCATAGCGCACACCGTGACCAAATTGTACTTTGGCAACATCCCTTACAAGTACTGGTGTTCCGTTATTAACTTTAACAGCTATTTTTTCCAATTCTTGTAAATTGTTCACAAGTCCTTCGCTCCGAATAAAATAGGCATTAGGACCTTTATCTATATAAGCGCCACCCGTGTTTTGATTGTTTTTTTCAAGCGCGGTAAATATATCTTCAATAGTAACATTCATACTTTGAAGTCTATCTGGGTCTATGGCAATTTCATATTGTTTGACCAAACCACCAAAACCGCTCACTTCTGCAACACCAGGTGTTCCTAAAAGTTGTCTTTTGATAATCCAATCCTGAATAGTTCTTAATTCGGTGGCATCATATTTATCTTCATATCCCTTTTCGGTATGAATTACATATTGATAAATTTCACCCAATCCTGTAGTTACGGGTCCCATTTCTGGTTTTCCGATGCCTTCAGGAATATCTTTGGCAGCCAGCGTTAATCGCTCTTGAACTTGTTGCCTTGCCCAATATAAGTCTACACTTTCCTCAAAAACAATAGTTACTATAGAAAGCCCGAATCGAGAAAAAGAACGCATATCCTTAATCCCAGGAATACTAACCATTGTTTGTTCTACGGGAAACGTAACTAATTGTTCTACTTCTTGTGCCGCTAAAGTGGGTGATATGGTAATAACCATAACTTGATTGTCTGTGATGTCTGGAACTGCATCAATGGGAAGCTTTGTTAGCGAATAAACGCCCCATCCAATTAGAGCCAGCGTAAATAATCCGATAACAAGTTTATTGTTTATCGAAAATGCGATGATTTTGTCTAACATTATGTTTAAAATATTTTAAGTCGTAAATAATAAAAATGAAAATACCATACAGGTTAACTATGGATTTGCGTTATACAAAACCAATGATTTATTTTAATACGTATGGTAAAATGGTAATAAAAGCGAAGTGTATATTACCGAAGTGTAACACAATTACAAATACAATGAATGTATTTGTTTAATTATATTAAACTAAAGAGGGGTTAACAGGTAGGTGGGCCTCGTGAGTCGAGGGATGAGAGAAAAGAATTGAAATAATTATTGGGCGGATGATAGACGACCACTTGTTCTGCTTCATCATAGATTATTGAAGTACTATAATGATTAACATAAATAAGTGTGTTTACATCTTTTTGAACGTTGAGTTTCTTTACACCACTTTCGTTTGCTAACAATATTTCATTAGAAACAACTGAATGTACGTGAACCTCCAAAAATAAATCTAAAAGCCCTTTTTTGGAACTTTCTTTTTCTGGAACATCGTGATGTTGACTATGATTGTCACTATGGGCAACAGCTTTATGCGATTGTTCAATCTCGTGTAAATGATGCCAGTGAGGAACAACCTGATGCAGCAACAATAGGCTAAATATGCCTAAAAAGAAAAGTGCTTTTATGTGATTGTGTTTTTGCATCGGTTGCAAATATACAAATTATTATAATAGATTTAACTTATTGAAATTAATGTTAAAAATCAACAATCAAAATACCAAACAAATTGATGTTCATAATTTTTTTAAAGCTTAATTTCAATTTAAAAAATAAAAAATCCAATTTAAGGTACTGGGTAAACCTTTTACAATATTCTAAACCATTGCAAATATTTCATCAAACAATATCTTATCCAATTTTTCCTGTTGGGAAAAACTCTTTTTTAAGGAATTGTGAAGCATCCAATTAAAGGCGTTATAACCATCCCATAACGTGGGCGTTGTATAATAATCTTGTCCTTCTTCTGCAATCATATCCAATAATTCCTTAGATTTCTTTGAAGGATTATCGTTTTTGTCGCTACATTCATATCTGAACAGTTTCGTCTTTTCCAAGATTTCTTTTACAAATGCTTTGGTGTCAATAAGTTCAATTTCTTCCATTTCCCTGAATTTTCTTGTGATTTCGTAGTATTCGTTATTCAGAAACTTCTCAAACAGCGAGTTCAATTTCGGCATTATTAAATCTGTATTGTTCTTACTGTGCTTTATAGAAAACGCTATTTCTGCTTGTGCAACGTGCAGTCCATTTGTGCATACTTCTCTATAAAATCCAAAATGTCCGGAAGTCTTTTCGCTTCCGTCATAGGAATTTTTAAAACGAAGCATCGGTAATATTTTGTCCTGTCCATTCTTTAACGAGAACTGGTTATCGTCCTCAATTATAAAGTCGGTAATGAAAGACCTGTCATCCCTGTTAATCATGCGTATATGATATTTTAGATTGGCATCCAACAATAGCTGTTCTGCTTTTTTGAAGAACAGTTCATTTGGAATATGGCCATAACTGTTCGAGACCACATTCACAACCTTGCCATTGGAAATAATGACATTTTCAAGTCCTCTTCGAGACTCCATATCAGTAATACTTTTTAAAGATTTCATTTGAAACGAAAATTTCATCTTGTTGTAAACTTTTTAAATACATAATATTTGATTTTAGACCTGTCTAACGACAGATATTATTAAAAAAAGAAAACCTACTCTTGCGAGCAGGCTTTCACATTTGAAGACATTTGCTTCATTAAAGTTCAAATTTTACAATCTGTTCTTCGATTTCTGATTTACGTTGTTCCAATGTGGACTCTAAATGCGTAGTTACCAACTTGATTAAATTCGTGTTGGTCGTCTTGAATTCCAGATTACGTGAGTCCCTAATATGGAAGGAACTTGAACCGTCCTGATTGTAATTGAACTTTGTAAGCTCGTTCAATGTTTCCGTCAGCCGTTCACGTTGATTGGCCAAGCCTCTCAATTTCTCAATCTTTTGAATTCTGTCATCCAAATTGATTACAGTTTTTTCAACTGTTACTTTCTTTTCAGGAACATTGGTTTTACCGATTGCTTGTTCAGTTAACTTTTTTTGAACTTCCTTTTTAACGGTTGCATTTACTTTTTTTGCTGTTCCGTTTGATTTTACTTTTGTTTCCATAATTAAATGATTTTAGATTAAACAATATTTGAGCATAACCCAAACGTGAGACAAAATTTTAGAGTGGAAAGGAAACGGAATAAATTAGCGAGGGAATAAGCGTTGGCTTTATGCCGTCCCTTTTTTCCGGAAAATATTTTGCGACGTTTATATTGCGGCAATATTGTATGAATACTCTCTACCTCAAATTTTCCTATAGAAGTTAATCACATAATAGACCCTTAATGAAGTAGTTGATTACTCAATTTTATGACTATCAACAATATGAGGTTTTAGATTTTACGTAAGAATTATAAGGTTTAATAAACGGAATTTGAAGGACTATTAAATGTCATAAAATAAACGACTTTTTATGTTGGTTTGAATTAATACAAATTATATATTTGCACCATCAGAAAGTAAAGCAATTTACTTCAAGTTCATTTATAGTATCGTCAACAAATCGGCTAACAGTAATGTTTGGAAATCTGTAACTGGTTGATATATATAATATTATGGGGTAAGGGTATAATCCTGCCACCCCGACTAAAAATATCCAATCACTTTAGTGATTGGATATTTTATTTTTAAAGCATTGAGTACTGCCAGGTACTTATGTGTAAAAAATAAAAAAGTCGAATTGGCGCTTGCCAATATTGGATATACTTGTGCAACAAACCTAAATTCTGGATGAACTAAGTTAATCCTGCCACCACTCCAAATCAATACAAAAAGTACGCTTTACTAACTTTTTTGAATGCTATCAATTCCTTTTCCCAAGAGGCAAAAATTTCTAATGGATGTGCTCCATTATAAATCATAGTTTCCAATCTTTCAGTACCAACCAGTCTACCCATCGTTTCCTTATCCCACTCCATTTTGTTAGGATGCACTTGATGTATAGCCCAAACCATTGCGATTCCAGCTTTATAGGGTTCGAAACTATCTCTATCTGTAATATTCACATAAATCCCTTTACAAAGCTCTCCCGTTAAATAAGGATCGCTACTGTGAAAATCCATTTTTTCTGGGATGAAAGTAATTGCCTCAAATTGAACACCATCTAAATTTAGATTATTCAATAATGAAACTACCTCATCATTATCAATCCATGGCGCTCCAATATATTGAAATGGTTTTTCAGAACCTCTTCCAGCGGAAATATTTAAGCCTTCAAAAAGGCAGGTTCCTGTATACGCAAGGAGTGATTCGAAAGAAGGAAGATTAGGCGATGGTTTAGTCCATTCTATTCCCGTCTGATCAAACCACATGGAGCGTTCCCAACCCAACATTTCAATCACATGAAGTGTTGTTTGTTCGCCTCCTCTAAGCTTGTGTTCGCCATTATAGAGCTTCGCAATTTCACCCATAGTCATACCGTGTATTACAGGTACCTTACCGAACGCTCCAAAACCATAAAGAAACTGATCATCTGTTATAAAACCGTCCATTTTTAACCCAGTAATGGGATTTGGACGATCGAGCACAATCACTTCAATATTGTTTTCAGCGGCAGCCTCCATTACAAAACCAAGGATATTGATATGTTCATAAAAACGCGCACCGACTTCCTGAATATCAAAAACGATAACTTCTACATCCTTTAACATCTCTGCAGTGGGCTTATGATGCTCACCATAAAGCGAATATTTTGGAAGCCCCGTTTCTACATCAACATCTACTTCCTTATCCTTCGGTATGGAATAATCATTTGTACGAATATTAAAGTGCATCCCGAAAAGCGCAATTAACTCAGCGTTTGGATAATTAAAAAGGGTGTCAGCAAGATGCGTTCCATCAGACAATTTCCCTGTATGATTTGAAACTAATGCTAATTTTTTACCCTTGATGAGATGTGAATATTCTGTGAAAAGTCGATCCGCACCAACCGTTACACCCTTATTCAATTCTGGCAAATCAGTTTTGGTCTCGTCCTTTTTATTGGAAAGATTACATGAAGTTAGAATGAATAAAATTAAAATAAGGCCTATTGTATTTTTGAATGATAGCAACTCAATGGCGTTTTTATTTATATACATGATACGTATTTTTTATAGGCTAGTTATATATTAAATAGTTCTCTCGCACCTTTTTAAAAGCGGTTAAATCATCTTGCCATGTAGCTTTAATTTCTTCAAAACTAAGACCTTCTTCAATTTGTTGTTTTAATTTATCAGTACCTGCCAAGATGTTAAAAGATTTTTCTCTGAAGAATGTATCCTTATCAGCAGTGGCATTGTACGCATCAATAACCCAATTAAAATTTAAACTACTCAGGTTATCCGTTTTTGATAAATCCAAGCCAAAACATTCATGATTCAGGTTTTTTGGGTTTTGAGAACCAAAATTTGGTTTAGGCGTAAAGGTGAAATCGTACGTGTCATTTGGTAGGTCTGGCGACCCAAAAATTTGAAACTGCATTTCAGTACCTCTTCCACAACTAACATTTGTTCCTTCAAATAAACACAAACTTGGGTATAAGTTTATAGATTTATCATTTGGAAGATTCGGAGAAGGTCTTAAAGGAAGACTATACGTTGAATTATGAGTGTAATTCTTTAATGGTACCACAGTAAGATCACATGCAACACCACCCTTCAACCATTTTTCTCCATTGATCATTTTGGCATATTCACCGATCGTCATTCCATATACAATAGGCACCGGGTGTAGCCCTACAAAGCTTTTAAACTCATCTTCTACTATAGGACCATCTATATAATGTCCGTTAGGGTTTGGTCTGTCTAAAACAATAACAGGAATGTTATTTTCGGCACAGGCTTCCATGATATAGTGCATTGTAGAAAGATATGTGTAAAAACGCGCACCCACATCTTGAATGTCAAACAACACTAAATCTACATTTTCCAATTGTTCTTTTGTTGGCTTGTAGTTACTTCCATACAACGAAACAACCGGAATGCCAGTTTTTTCGTCGATACCATTTGAAATTACTTTACCTGCATCTTCAACACCTCTTACTCCGTGCTCAGGAGCAAACATTTTAGCCACTTTTATATCAAGAGAAACTAATGAATCAACAAGGTGTTGATACGTTTTATTATCATCACTTTTAAAAATCACTGAAGTATTATTTACCGCTACCGCAATATTTTTACCTTTTAATAATGGTAAATAATCCGCTGTTTGATTCGCTCCAACAACAATAGGCTCATTTTCCTTTACGGCCGGTTCGTCATTTTTCTTAGCATTCTGACAACTTATAAATATGGAGCATATAAATAGTGCTAAAAAAAATAAAATAGAGGCTGAGTTTTTCTTTACGTTTGGTTTCATTTTGAGTTGAATTTTAAAATATTTGCTTAATTTTTAAGTATACGATTTAAAAAAAATGGCTTATAAAATATTTACATCTGTTAAAATGTACTCTTTCAATTTTGGATCGTCAGGGTCTAGGTCGGTTACCATTGTACCAATCTCCTTTAAGCTACAAACATCATAACTATGCCGTACATTTAGCTTATTTGAAGTTGCTAAATAAACAATCCGCTCTGAAGCACTAATCATGGCCTTTTTTATTATGGAAACTTCATAACCCTCATCTGTTATACCTTGGTCAATATCTAGTCCACTTACACCTATGAAACAAATATTTGCTCTTATGTTAGACAAATATTGAATAACATCAATACCAGTGGTTACCATTGAGTTTCTATGAATCTTACCCCCAATGAAAATAGTTTCAATAAGTGGGTGTTCAGTTAATTGCATTGCAATTGGTAGACTATACGTATAGATTGTTGCCTTTATGTTTTTTGGAAATAACTTAGCGAACATTAAATTGGTCGTTCCTCCACTCATAATAATCACCAAACCATCTTCTAATAAAGTGATGGCTTTCTGAGCAATACGGATTTTATTTTCTCTATTGTATATGACATCTTCATTATAGTGATACAATTTTTGAATAGTAGAAATTGCACCTCCGTGCACTTTCGTAAGCATCCCTTTATCATGTAGTTCCTTTATATCTCTTCGAATTGTATCTTCAGAAACTTCTAATTCTTCAGATAAAAAACTTGAACTAACTTTCCGATTAATACTTACCACATCGATGATTTTTTGCTGTCGCAATTTCTTTTTCATTAAAAGATTTTTTTATAAATTTAATGTTATTTCTGATAAAAATGCAAATAATTTTTAAAGATAAGCATTATCTTGCATGTTTTAGTGCTAAAACACGCATTTTAAGAATATATTTATACCTTTGATAATACATTTTCACAATGTCTTAAGAAAAAAAACACCATTATGAATGCTTCAAAAAGACTCAGTTCCTTAGATGTTTTAAGAGGGATTACTATTTCTTTTATGATATTGGTTAACACACCCGGTAGCTGGGAATTTGTTTATGCACCATTAAGACACGCAAAATGGAACGGCTGCACACCTACAGATTTTGTGTTTCCTTTTTTTCTTTTTATAGTGGGTGTATCTGTTTGGTTATCATTTAAAAAATACGACACTAGATTATCAACGACAAGTTTTTTGAAAATAGTTAAAAGGGCAGCAATTATTTTTCTTTTAGGACTCATACTCAACCTGTTCCCGTATTTTAACTTTGGAGAAGTGCGTATTATGGGAGTCTTACAAAGAATAGCAATCGCCTATGGTATAGGAGCCATTCTTTGTTTAGGTTTCAAAAAGAAAGAGTTATTAGCTGTACTAGGTGTACTTTTAATTGGCTATTGGATATTGCTGTTTTTTGGATCAGCAATAGACCCATTTTCTCTGAAAGAAAATATTGTAGGAAAGTTTGATCTAATGGTGTTGGGTGAGAAACATATGTATCACGGTTTTGGTATTCCTTTTGATCCAGAAGGACTCTTATCAACCATCCCTTCTATTGGAACCGTCATAATTGGTTATTTAGTAGGGCAAATGATTAGTTCTGATATATCACTCACACAAAAAATGAGAAAACTCTTAATCCAAGGCATTGTATTGGTTGTGCTGGGGAGCGTATGGGGAATTGTATTCCCTATCAATAAAGCGCTATGGACCAGTTCATATGTTTTGTACACAGCCGGTTTTGCAATACTATTTTTAACGCTTTTAATTTTTATTATTGATTATAAAGGATATAAAAAGTGGTCCAAACCATTTATTCATTTTGGAATGAACCCCTTATTTATTTTTGTTTTTTCTGGCCTATATGGAAGAACCATAAATTATCTAATTAAAATAGCGCCTAGCGACGGAGGGCCGAAAATATCGGCTCACAAATACCTGTTTAGTGAAGTATTCTCGCCGATTGCAGGAAACATGAATGGCTCTTTATTTTTTGCGCTAAGCCATATTTTAGCTTTTTGGCTTATCTGCTTTTTACTTTATAAAAACAAAATATTCATTAAAATATAAAATTACAAGATTTTTTTGCCGTAATTAACATAAACTTTCGAACTATCTCGCTAAAACAAGCATAATTTATGCAAAAAAATGCTTGTTTTAATTTTTTTATTTTTACTTTTAACCAAATTAACTTAAATACAAAGACCTCTATGAAAAATTATTATTTTCAAGTAATAGCCTTGATAATGGTTTTCTTTGTGCATACTTCTTTTGCGCAAACAGTTACTATATCAGGTGTCGTTAAAGAAAAAGGAAGTAACACAAATTTACCTGGTGTAAATGTTGCCATTCAAGGCTCCTCTATAGGTAGTGTTACCGACTTTGACGGAAATTATTCGATCGAAGCAGATAATACCAAAGACAAATCGCTTGTCTTTAGCTTTATTGGCTACAAAACTATTTCAGTAGTATTATCAGGGGAAGACCAGGTAATTAATATTGAACTAGAAGAAGATGCAACAAGTCTTGGTGAAGTTGTTGTTACTGCTTTAGGAATAAAAAGAGAAGCTAAAGCTTTAGGGTATTCGCTAACTGAAGTTAACGGAGATGAAATGACTCAAGTAAAAACAACAAGTGCCGTTAACTCACTACAAGGTAGAGTTGCTGGTGTAAACATTTCTACTAGTAGCACCGGAGCCTCTGGTTCTAGTAGAGTAATTATCCGTGGCGCAAGTTCTTTAACAGGAAATAACCAACCGCTTTATGTGGTCGATGGAATTCCAGTTATTAATAATACCGGAGGTTCGGTAGTAGGCCCAACCAATGATGGTACCGGAGATGGAGGAGATGATATCTCTTCTATCAACCCTGATGATATTGAAACTGTATCTGTGTTAAAAGGGAGTTCTGCAGCCGCACTTTATGGATCTTTAGCCTCAAATGGGGTTATAATGATTACCACAAAATCTGGTAAAAATCAAAATAGCTTAGGCATCGAATACTCGAGCTCGTATACTTTTGACCAAATAAACACAGACCTTCAAGATATTCAAACTATCTATGGATCAGGTAATAGAGGATTAAAACCAGGGTTTGAATATGACCTTGCTAATAATCCCGTAGAAATTGCTGATTCAGCATTGGCCATAGATGATGCTTTCACCTACTCTTTACATTCTTGGGGAGCGCTAATGGATGGCTCAAGTGTTTACAACTGGGATGGGGTTAGAAGACCTTATTCTAATACAGGTAATAATCTTGACAAATTTTATGAAACTGGTACAACAGCAGTGAATACTTTAGCCTTATCAAAAGGTGGCGATGGATATAATTATCGATTTTCTTTTTCCAATTTAGAGAATAAAGATATTTTTCCAAAATCAACCTTAAACAGGAAATCGTTATCGTTGAATGCCACTGCGCAAATAAATCCCAAATTAACCTCAACCGTTAATGCAAAGTATGTCATTGAAAAAGTTCACAACCGTGTTAATTTAGGTGATACCCCAGGAAATGCAAATACAGTAGCTTACGTATTGCCAGCCTCCTTAAATATTAATGATTTAAAACCAGGCTCTAATGACGCGGGGACAGAATTATTATTTCAAACCAGTCAATTTATCCAGAATCCTTATTGGGTAGTCAATAACTTCAATAATGATGACAATAAAAATAGGCTTACCGCATCCACCTCATTAAGGTACGATATAACAGATTGGTTATATGCTACCGGACGTGCAGGATTAGATACTTATGAATTATCAAGAAAAAAAGTAACACCGTTCGGAACGGCTTACCGCCCTACAGGTGAATTATCTCAAAGTAAGTCTACGTACGCATCGTTTAATGCAGATTTTATGCTCGGCATCCAAAAGGAAATAACATCAAAAATTTCTACCAATTCTATAATTGGTGCAAACACTAGAATATCGACTTTTGAATCATTAAGCGCACTAGGTAGAGGCTTTATTGTTGTGGGATTAGAAGATTTAAACAATACCACCTTGCCTGAACCATCAAACAATTACTTTAAAACAAAAACCAATTCGGTTTATGGTTCATTTGAAGTAGATTATGGTCAATATCTGTATGTTACCTTTACAGGAAGAAATGACTGGTTTTCAACACTTTCTTTTCCAGGCAAAACAACCCCTAACAATGACTTTTATTGGTCGTTAAGTGGAAGTTTATTATTAAGCGAAGCATTTGAATTACCTGAGAAAATCAATTACGCTAAAGTAAGAGCAAGTTATGCACAAGTTGCCGGTGGTGCTCAAAGCGCCTATGCCCTGAATTTAGACTACGCAGTTACTGGATCCTTTCAAGGACAATCGTTCGGACAATTAAATGGAAACTCTATTCCGAACTCTAATTTAATTCCATTCCAAAAAAATGAATACGAATTTGGATTTGAAGGTCGGTTTTTAAATAGCCGCTTAAATTTAGATGTTGCCTATTATTCAAATCAGACTACGAACGATATTGTACGTGCCGCAGCTTCTCAATCATCGGGTTATACGTCATCTATACTCAACATTGGTGAATTGAAAAATAATGGTCTTGAATTACTGATTGGTGGGTCTCCAATAAAAAATGAAAATTTCTCTTGGAACACCTCATTTAACTTAGGTTATAACGATAGTGAAATTGTTCACACTGATGATGAAGACACCCCTATTAACGTTGACGGAAGTCAAACGAGATCTAGAACCGCAATCATCTCGCATATTGTTGGTGAAAACTACGGAGTTATTTACGGATCCTCTTACAAAAGAGATGAGTCAGGAAATATCATGTATGACCTCAGCAGCACAATTCCAAAACCTATTCAAGGAGAGAATAAAATACTAGGTGAAGGTGTTGCCCCTTATACGTTAGGGTTTTCAAATTCTTTTAAATACAAAAATGTGTCACTTGGGTTTTTAATTGATGCAAAATTTGGAGGAAGTGTACATTCAGGTACCAACAGAGAATTAATGATACGAGGATTACACAAAAAGACGTTAGAAGGTCGTGAGACAGGCTTGGAAGTGTCTGGTATTGACAATGCCACAGGTCAACCTTTTACAACAACGGTTGCCCCTGAAAATTTAAGAACGTATTACAGTCTTATTGCAGAAGAGAGCGCAGGTATTTCGGAAGAGTTTGTGTATAGTACTGACTTTGTTAAATTTAGAGAATTAAGCATATCTTATAGCTTACCAAAAAAGGCTTTAGAAAGCTTTTTCATTAATGATTTAAGACTATCGTTAATTGGAAGAAATCTCTTCTTTATTTCAAGAGATATTGATAATGTTGACCCTGAGGCCTCATTAAACAACCTTAATTCACAAGGAATAGAAAGGTTTGGTGTACCATCAACTAAAAGTTATGGTTTTTCAGTAAATATTAAATTTTAAAAAAGAAGAAAATGAAAAAAATACTTATTTTACTAGCAATAGTTATAATGTTTGGATCTTGTGATAATGGCTTTGAGGAGATGAATGTAAATCCTACAAAACCAACACAACTGGATCCGTCAACAAAATTAACCTTTATTCAACTGTATACAGGCGGTAGTAGTTATGTTGCTTATTTATTTTGGAACGTTATTCATTTAATGCAAAACATCCAACATCTAAACAACACCTCTTATGTATCCTTTTTGTATAAAGAAGGAAATACACATCAATTTTTTGAAGAACAATTTTCTAACACGGTTAAAAACGTGATCGATTTAGAAGCGCAGTTAGAAGCAAGTGACGCTCCTACGGCAGCATCTGATTTAGCCATCGCAAGAATACAAAAAGTTCTTATCTTCAGTAGGTTAACAGATATTTATGGAGATATTCCTTATAGCGAAGCTGGAAAAGGATTCTTAGAAGGTGTTCGTTTTCCTAAATATGATAAGCAAAGTGATATTTATGCCGATATGTTGGCAACACTAGAAAGTTCTGCAGCAACATTAAGTGCTGGAGGCCCTAACTCTTATGGATCTGCAGATTTATTATTCGCAGGAGACAACGTAAAATGGAGAAAGTTTGCCAACTCATTAATGCTGCGTTTGGCTATGCGAATGGTAAATGTTGACAATAGCGCTGCTGAATCATGGGCAACAAAAGCAATTAGTGGAGGTGTTATGGAAAGCAATGCTGATATTGCTTACACACAATATGAAAATTCTGCAAATGACGGAGGTCCAAACGTAAATCCACTTACAAAATGTTTTACCTCAAGAGCAGCCAATCAAGTGAAGCTCTCAAAAACATTTGTTGACTTTTTAAAGGATAGAGATGACCCTAGAGTTTCTGTTTTATCGTCAACCGTTGATGGCAATACAGATGCAGCACTTCAATTTGGACAAGATATAAATGACCCTAATAGAGGAGCAGCGAACTCGAAACCAAACATTAATATTTTTGGCGGCTCTGGTGTTGTTATTTACGACGCGCCTTTTTTCTTCCAGACTTATGCTGAGGTTGAATTTATGTTAGCTGAAGCATCAGAAAGATGGGGACTAGCAGGAGATGATGCTGAAGGTCATTACAATGCAGGTGTAACTGCCGCAATGGAATATTTGTCTCTGTATGGACATGGTGTAGAAATTACATCAGATCAAATTAATGATTACCTAACAGCCAATCCTTTTGTGCCTTCAGAAGCATTAAAAATGATCAACGAGCAATACTGGGTAGCTACTTTTGGCAATGGTCTTGAAACCTTTTCAAACTGGAAAAGATCAGGTTATCCTGTTTTGATTCCAGCAGATGTTGCAGCGACACTTACAGGAGGTAAAATACCAAGAAGGCTTCCATATCCTGCGTCAGAGAAACTTAACAACCCCGACAATGTAGCGGCGGCGACCACGCAACAAGGTGGTGACGATTTGTTAACCAGAATGTGGTGGGACGTAAATTAACAGGTAAAAACAAGTAATCAAACTGGTTTTTACACTATTTTGTTATTTTGAATTAGTATTAGTATTTGAGGTGAGCGTTATGAATTGATAACGTTCACCTCTTATTTTTAGGAGGTTTAGTTAAATTTTAAGTATGAAAAAAGTAGGTACAGGTCTCGATATTTTGGTAACTGATAGTCACCTACAAAAGACATTCAATGGTAACGTAGCTTTGTTATGCAATAACGCCTCTGTTGATGGCACTTGTGTTCACGCAGCAATTCGCTTTAAAGAATTATTTGGTTCTCGATTTGTCAAATTATTTGGACCCCAACATGGTTTCAATACCGATGCTCAAGATAATATGATTGAAACCGATCACTATACACATCCGTATTTCAATATACCCGTATATTCCTTATATTCTGAAACACGCATACCAACGGATGACATGCTAAAAGGTATTGATCATCTGTTTGTGGATTTACAAGACATTGGATGCAGAATGTACACCTACATTTACACCCTTACCCTCCTATTAGAAAAATGTACCGACAAAGACATTGAAGTTATTGTTCTTGATCGCCCCAACCCAATAAATGGAATCGACATTGAAGGGAATATTTTAGATTTGAAGTTTGAATCTTTTATAGGAAGGCATCCAATACCAGTGCGCCATGGAATGACCATTGGTGAAGTTGCATTAATGCATCAAAAAAATTGGACTCATGGCAAAGCACGACTTAAAATAATAAAAATGCACCATTGGGAGCGTCAAATGTATTTTGAAGACACCAAGTTACCCTGGCTTTTGCCCTCACCAAACATTCCAAGATCCGAAACTACATTCACCTTTCCCGCAGCTGTTTTATTTGAAGGCACAACCCTAAGTGAAGGACGCGGAACAACCCAACCTTTGGAAATTATGGGACATCCTAAAATCAAACCATATTCGTTTTATCAAAATCACTTATCAAACTGTATAAAAGCGTCAAAATTAGAAGGTTTTGTACTCCGACCCATAACATACATTCCCACTTTTGATAAAAAAGTAAATGAAATTTGTGGTGGTTTTCAAATTCATGTAGTCGATAAATCCACCTTTAAACCGTGGCGAGTTGGTCAATTTATTATACGAGAACTATATCATTATTTAGGAACTGATTTTGAATGGAAAAACCCTCCTTTTGAATATAACGAAACACAACAACCTATAGATATAATTAATGGCACCGATCTATTAAGGCTTTGGGTAGAAAATAACGATTCTTTGGAAATGTTAGATACTTTTGAAAGTTTAAAAGATTACAAAATCCAACTGAACGACATAAAAATGTATTAAAACTTAAAGTAAAAAGCCTTCAACACCTACTAAACTTCAGTGTTTTTCCTCTTTATTTACTAAATTCTAAAGGCTCAAAATCTGCCAAAAGGAACAATTTCGCTTCATGAATTCCCTGTTTTGCCATTATAAAGAGCTTTTTTGCAAGTTTTTGCAATATTTTGCTGTAAAAACAGTAATCTTTTGCTGTTTTTAATGATTAAATAATAAAGTTTTGTCCTATCTTTGTTTAGTAAGCTAATCTTAAAATAATTTTATGAAAAAAACTATTAAAACACTTTTCTGCATGAAGTGGCCACAGTGCACACTCCTACTGTTAGTATTCTTGACATTAGGCTTTTCTGCACAGAGCCAGACAACCTATACACTTAAAGGTAATGTAACTGATAATATTGGTAATCCTGTTCCAGGAGTTACCGTAAAAATTCAAAACACAAATTTAGGTGCAGTTACCGATTTTTCTGGTAATTATACATTAGAAGCGAATCTGAATACAGGTAGCTATAAACTTGTTTTTCAATTTCTTGGACTCACAACTCAAGAAGTTTCAATAACACTTGGAAGTCAAACAGATATCATAAAAGATGTTGTTATGGAATCTGACATCCTCGGATTAGATGAAGTTGTAATAACAGGAACCGGTGCATTGACCGCAAAAAAACAACTTGGAAATTCCATTTCAACCATTGATGGTATGAGTATTGCCGAATCAGGCTCGGTTGATATAACGGGAGCACTCTCAGGTAAATTGGCTGGGATTCAAGTATCTCAAAATTCAGGAGATCCAGCTGCAGGTATTAGTGTTAGACTAAGAAGCGCAAGTACCGTAAACGGAAGTTCTGACCCTTTGTACATTATTGACGGAGTTATTGTAAATAACAATTCCACCAATGTTTTAAATGTAACGAGTGTGGTTCAAAATCGACTTTCAGATATTAACCCACAGGATATTGATAGAATAGAAGTAATAAAAGGCGCTGCCGCTGCAGCCATCTACGGTTCTAGAGCAAGCAATGGTGTGGTTCAAATTTTCACTAAAAGAGGAAAAACAGGAGAACCAGTAATTACCGTATCTAGTAGCATTAACATGAATTCTTTAAGAAAAAAGCGTGATTTTAATGAAGAACCATTTACTTGGGCCTCATCAGACATTACTGTTCTTGACAGAGTACCTGTAACGAGATACGATTACCAAGATATGGTTTTTCAAAATTCAACAGGAACAGATAATTACATCTCCATTGCCGGAGGAAAAGAGGGCACAGACTACTTTGCTTCACTTTCTCATTTAAGCAATGAAGGAATTATGAAAGCTACCGACTATCAAAGACAAGGTGGGCGTATTCGGATTAATCAGGAAATTAATAACTGGGCTTCAGCCTCAGCTGGGATCTACTTTTCTACAAGTCACAGTAATGATCAACCTAATGGTGGTTATAATGCGGGAGTATTACCTACAATACTGTTTACAAATAACAGTATCAATCCTGCACAAGATGCAGACGGTAACTATCCTAACATGACCTTTTACCCGAATATTTTAGAATATATTGAAACCTTCGACTTTCAACAAAAGAACAATCGAGTAATCGCTGATTTACAAGTAAATCTATCTCCACTAGAAGGCCTTAAAGTAAATTACATTCTTGGTTATGATAATGCAGAGTCCTTAGGAACCACCTATGTACCTATTGGTACAAACACCGTTCAACTCGGTACGGCAAGCACTACTTCAATAAACACCAAACAATTGAATAGTGATTTAAATGCAACGTACAGCAAAAATATTGGAGACAATGTAAAGTCTACAACATCTGCAGGTTTTTCTTGGCAATCAGATGATACCACATATAGTTCTATTTCAGCATCAGGATTGGCGTTAGGAATAAGTACTACCAACGGAGCTGCTTCCATTTCTACAAACGAAAGTAGAAGCGAAAGAACTTTTTGGGGTGGTTTTGTACAACAAACATTTGGCTTTCAAAATAAACTATTCTTAACAGGCGCTATTCGCCTAGATGGATCATCGGTATTTGGTGCTGATGAAAGAAATCAATTTTATCCAAAAGCAAGTATGTCATACATCCTTTCTGAGGAAGATTTCTGGAAGGAAAGTATCGGAGATGTTTTTAGTAGTTTTAAACTTAGAGCTGCTTGGGGTCAAGCCGGTAACCTTACAGCAATTGGTCCGTTTGACCGATTATCAAACTATGCGGCAGTAAGTATCGACGGAAATTCTGGGTTAATTGCACCTACTGCACTAGGCAATCCAAATTTAAAACCTGAGAGACAGACTGAAATAGAATTTGGTGTGGATATGGCCTTATTTAATAATAAAGTTGGAGTAGAACTTACCTATTACAAACAAGATATTGACGAGCTTTTATTAGCAAGAACCTTAGCCCCATCAACGGGATCTGGCTCTCGAGTTGAAAATATTGGAACGATGACCAACAATGGTTTTGAAGCTTTAATTACGGCTACACCAATTCAAACAACTGATTTCAGTTGGTCTGTTACCGGAACGTTTTCGTCTAATAAGAATGAAGTGAATGATATAGAAGGTGAACAATTTAGCATTGGTAATTTCGGATTTTCCGTTGCTAAAAATGGAAACCCTCTAGGTGTTTATTATCAAGGGTATTACGCAAGAAATCCTGACGGATCGTTACTTTTAACTCCAGGTGGTCTTCCACAAAGAGAGCAAGGGTCTTACGACTCAAATGGAAACCCTGTTGCTGAAAGAGATGGCTCAGGACAACCAAGTGGAGCAAACTTAAGTAAGGTAATTGGTGATCCAAATCCTGATTTTATTGCCTCATTAACAAATGAGTTTACTTATAAGAATTTTTCTTTTAGAATGCAGCTAGATGCAGTTCAAGGAGTTGATCTATTGAGCTGGGATACACGTATGTTCTATCGATTTGGTGGTGGACCCGCTGAAGCGAGTGAATTAGCAGGAGAATCTGTACGTGGTACGGGTGCTGCAAAATTTGGTATCGCAGAATCTTACGTTGAAGATGGTTCGTATATTAAATTACGTGAAGTATCTGCTTCCTATGTATTAAGAGAACCTTTAAAAGGCATTAACAGTGTTAAATTCACCTTAACTGGACGTAATTTATTCTCTATTGATAATTATTCTGGTTATGACCCAGAAGTAAATATGGATGCACAGAGTAATGGTTCTAGAGGTGGCGTTATGGGATTAGTTCCAATACCAAGAGTTATCAAACTTGGAGTATCGGCGACATTTTAAATAACAAAATAAATATTAGAAGATGAAAAATATAAAAACATATACAATTATTGGTGTTTGGCTTATTATCGGCGGCCTATTTAGTGCCTGCGAAACAGAGTTTGAAAATCCGAACAATCCAACGGAAGATGTAGTTTTAGAAACCAAAGATGGTCTCTTTGCATTAGCTACAGGAATTAGACAGTATTATTCAATTACGGTATTACGCCAAGTAATAGAAGCTCCAGGAATTACAACACGAGAACTTGGAGTGACCAATACTTTTTTAAATATTAACGAATTAGCTAAAGGAGGTGCTGAATTACCTGCAGAAAGTGGAGGAATAACAAATCCTTGGGTGAATCTTTTGAGAGCTAAGGGCATGACCGAATCACTAATTACAGGCGCAAATTCGGTTGACCTTAGTCCTGGTAGCCGCAGTGGTCTTTTGGCGTATGGAAATTTATTCAAAGCAATGTGCTTAGGTAATTTGATACAGATGTTTGAACAAGCGCCTATTAATAATTCAGAAGATGGTACTGCGCCATTTAGCGATCGCGCAACGGTATTGGCTGAATGTATTTCTTTATTAGAAGAAGCGCGTGATGCTTTAACTGCAACGCCTATGTCTGATGAGTTTAAATCAACTGTTTTGTGGGCTGATATTAACCTGCAAAAAACCATCAATGCCTTTCTTTCACGCTATCAATTGCTAGTAGGCAATTACTCAGGTGCGATTACGGCTGCTGATGCGGTATTGAATGCTAGTGACGCTACCAATTCAATGTGGGTATATGATGCCAATAATCAAAATCCTATTTGGAATAGAACCGTTAATTCTGCTGATTTAAATCCACAATCAAATTTTGGCTTAGTAGGAGCATTTATTCCAGAAGCTGGTGACGGACGTACTGATTTTTACTTAGGAGCGGATGCGGGTAACGCAAATGCTGATGCAGGTGGACAAGCATTAAGTGAAATGCTTGGGTTCTTTGCTTCTAGCACATCACCAATTCCAATTTACCTTCCAGGCGAAATGATGCTAAACAAAGCAGAAGCCTATGCTAGACAAGATGAATTAGATGATGCTGTTACTCAATTAAACTTAGTACGACAAAAAAATGATGATGATTTAGGCGTTAACGCAAACTTGCCAGCATGGACAGGTAATGAAACAAGTAAAAGTGATATTTTAGATGAGATTTATAAAAATAGATCTATTGAATTGTTCCTAACGGGACTGAGATTTGGAGATAATAAAAGATTCTATCCAAACTTTGTAGTTCCTTCAGCAGCGAACACGACCAATCAAAGAAATAGAAACTTCTATCCTTATCCAACAATAGAAAGAGAAAATAATCCAAATACACCACAAGATCCAGCTATTTAATAGTACAAATAGTGATATCATATTTGAGTTAGTTTTTTTGAATTAAGGGCAATGTAAAATTGCCCTTAATTCAATTCAAATAAGTACAACAGTCGAAATGATAGTTAACTAGTATTAAAATCGAACTGATTGACCTATTTGCAGTAGTTTACTATATATAAATTTTAAAACTGTATAAACAAAATGAAAGTATTAACAGGCTTAGATGTTTTGGTCAACGATGAATCTCTTCAAAAGAAATACAAAGGAAATATCGCACTGTTATGCCATAATGCATCCGTTGATGGAACATTTACACACGCCGCAATAAAGTTTAAAGAAATTTTTGGTTCAAGGTTTGTGAAAATGTTTGGGCCACAACATGGTTTCTCAACAGATGTCCAAGATAATATGGTTGAAACTGACCATTATATACATCCTCATTTCAAGGTCCCTGTATATTCGCTCTATTCAGAAACGCGTATTCCTACAGATGAGATGTTAGAAAACATTGATCACTTTTTTATTGATTTACAAGATGTGGGCTGTAGAGTGTACACGTATATTTATACACTCACCTTATTACTTGAAAAGTGTATTGATAAGGATATTCAAATTATTGTACTTGACCGCCCTAATCCTATTAACGGAATTGATCTTGAAGGAAACATTACTGAACCCGGCTTCGAATCATTTGTGGGGCGACATCCAATTCCAATGCGGCATGGAATGACGATTGGAGAAGTAGGATTAATGCATCAAAATTTATGGGCTAAAAAGAAAGTAAACCTGGAAATAATAAAAATGCGTCATTGGAAAAGAGAGATGTTTTTTAATGACACCAAATTACCATGGATTTTACCTTCTCCAAATCTCGCAAGAGCAGAAAGTACTTTTACTTTTCCCGCTACTGTAATCTATGAAGGCACCCTTTTAAGTGAAGGTCGTGGCACTTCCCAACCCTTAGAAATTGTAGGCCATCCAAAAATTGAACCGTATTCATTCTATAAAAATCAGTTATTCGAAAGTGTAAAAAAATCAAAACTTGAAGGTTTTGTTTTACGACCAATAACTTTTCTTCCAACATTTCAAAAGCACGGAAATACCGTTTGTGGTGGCTTTCAAATTCACGTCACAAATAAAAAAACGTTTAAACCTTGGCGCGTAGGGCAACTTATTTTACGTGAATTGTACCATTACTTAGGAGATGATTTTGAATGGAAAAAACCTCCGTATGAATATAACTATACGCAACAACCTATCGATATAATTAATGGTACTGAAAAATTAAGGCATTGGGTAGAAAACAATGAGTCAATGGAAAAACTCGATTCATTTGAAAATTTAAGCGAATACAAACAACAATTTAAGGAAATAAAAATTTATTGAAAATTGAAGCCTAAACGACCCCGCTAGCTATTATGATTATAACTTTAAATTCTCCAATTGAAAAATTAACATAAATGAACGCAACACTAATTCTAATAATCATAGCATCCTATTTCGGGGTATTAATGTTAATATCTCACCTAGTTTCCAAAAAGTCGAGTGACGATTCATTCTATACGGGTGATAGAAAATCTCCTTGGCAAGTTGTTGCATTCGGTATGATTGGGGCTGTATTATCTGGCGTTACGTTCGTCTCCATACCCGGCATGGTTGGTACGAATTACTTTTATTATTTACAGTTTGTTTTTGGGAATGTTGTTGGATATATATTTATAACTTATGTTCTCATTCCTATTTATTATGAATTAAAATTAGTTTCAATATACACCTATTTAGAATCCCGGTTCGGTATCAGAACCTACAAAACAGGGTCCTTATTTTTTCTTATATCACAATCATTTGGGGCCGCTTTACGCCTATTGCTAGCTGCAAAAATTTTACAATACGCCGTATTCGATGCGTTTAACATTCCGTTTTTCGTAACCGTCTTTCTCATACTCGCTTTAATATGGTTATACACACACAGGTCTGGTATTAAAACAATTGTTTGGACAGATACACTGCAAACATTCTTTTTACTCATGGCAGCCGGAGTTACTATTTATGTTACTATGGACGCTTTGAACATGAGCATTTCAGATACAATCTCAACAGTTACAAAACACGAATATTTTAAGGTGTTTGAATGGGATTTTAATTCGGGAAACAACTTTTTTAAACAATTTATCTCAGGAATTTTAATAGCTATTGCTATGATTGGTTTGGATCAAAATATGATGCAAAAAACATTAACCTGTAAAAACAAAAAAGAAGCACAACGCAACATATTAACTTTTAGTTTAATCTTAGCAATCACACAATTTCTATTTTTGGGCTTAGGTGTTATGTTATACTTATACGCTGAAAAATTTGGAATTCAATTGGAAGTTGAAAATGGAAAATTTATTAATACTGATGCTTTATTTCCAATGCTGTCATTAAACCATTTTGGAATTTTTGCTAGTATTAGTTTTATTTTGGGGATCACTGCCGCTTCATTTTCAAGTGCAGATTCTGCACTAACGGCTTTAACAACTTCTTTTACGCATGATTTTTTAGATATTCAACATAAAAATTCCAAAGAAAAAAAGCGATTAAAAAATCTTGTTTTGTTTGGGTTCTCAATAGTAATTTTCACGATTATAATGTTGTTTTCAGAAAGTAAAGGTGATGTTATTTCAACAATATTTAAGGTCGCCGGATATACGTATGGTCCACTACTCGGACTGTATATGTTTGGAATTTTTACTAAAATAAAAATTAAAGATGCCGCCGTTCCATTCATCTGTATTTTAATGCCGTTGGTAACCTACTTTTTAAACTACTATTTTATTCGTTGGTACGACTTTGATTTTGGCTTTATGAATATTTTCGTAAACGCACTACTTACCGTTCTATGTCTCATTCTTTTTAAAAACAAAACAACAAGTTCAGATGAACCAGCACTAGATTAACTTTCAAAATAAATCAATAATGAAAACTATTAAAAACAGCAGTTACTATCTATTTTCTTTTTTTATTACATGTTATTGCTTAATAGGATGTAATCAGGTTGATTCAGAACAAAATATAACCATAGAGAATAGTACGATTTCTTTGAGTTTTGATAAGAATACAGGGGCGCTAGTTTCTTTAAAGAATACTGATAATCCATACAATTTCTTGAGCCCAAATAGCGCCCAAGAATCGCTTTGGGAGGTTGATTTACTGAGGGATTCGGTCGTCACAACTATTGACATGTCAATGGCATCCGGATTTCATTTTACAAAAAAAGACCCACATACCTTGTTGCTAACTTGGGAGAATTTTTCAGGAATAAAAAATAAAAATTTTAAAATAAATGCTACAATTACCCTTGAAGAAAACAAATCGTTATCTGCATGGAAAATTGCTGTTGAAGAAACGAAAGGAGAAAGTATTAGCAAAGTGGTATTCCCAAAAATTTCTGGAATAAAAGATTTGGGTGATGAATATTTAGCTGTTCCAAAATGGATGGGTGAAAAAATGAAAAATCCTAGAACCTATCTTTCAAAAATGGAAAGTGAAGAAAAAAAATACGAATGGCCTTACCCAGGAAGGTTATCTCTGCAATGCATAGCACTGTATAATGATTCTAAAAAGTTTGGTTTATACACCGCTTGTAATGATGCCTTAGCCTATAGAAAAGACTTTTCATATACGCTTGATAGCATGAACAATTTAACGTATAAAGTAAACAACTATCCTTCTATTGATTCAGAAGCCAATAGCTACGCAACCTCTTATGAATCGATCATTGGAACCTTTAAAGGTGATTGGATAGATGCCGCTGAGCAATATCGGGAGTGGGGAACTAAACAAAAATGGGCTGAAGAAAGTCGATTTAAAAATGGATTAACACCACCAGGCTTGGAAAAAACGGCCTTGTGGGAGTGGAACAGAGGAAAATCGAGCAATGTATTGGTGCCCGCAAAAAAACTACAGGACCAATTAAAACTACCTGTTAATGTATTTTGGCACTGGTGGCATGGATGCTCTTATGATGATGGATTTCCTGATTACTTTCCGCCAAGGGAAGGTAAAGAATCGTTTATAACAGCGATGCAATCCGCACAAAAAGAAGCTATTAATGCCATTGTATATATGAACCAAATGCAATGGGGAACCGATACAGAAAGTTGGGAAAAAGAAAATGCTGCTTCCTATGCTGTAAAAGATCTCCATGGAAATTTAAATACCCATACCTATAATATATTCACTAATAAATCTTTGACCACGATGTGTTTAGGGACACAGTTTTGGAAAGATAAATATGCATCTCTTAGTGATAGTGCGGTAAATACCTATCAAACAAATGGTGTTTATATGGACCAAGCTTGTTTTAGCTTTTTATGTTATGATAAAACGCACGGCCATAGTATCGGCGGTGGTAACTACTGGCTCCAAAATTTCGGAAAGCTCACGCAGCAAATTCGATCTAAATTTCCGGAAAATAAAGATGTATTCTTAGCAGGTGAAGGCGGAAGTGAAGCCTGGCTTCCGTATTTAGATGCCTTTCTAACGCTTGAAGTTAGTAAGGAGCGCTATGCCGGAGACAATGGCTGGGAACCTATTCCGTTCTTCCAAGCCGTCTATCATCAATATGCAATTACTTACGGAAATTATTCTTCTTTAACTGTTCCGCCATATGATGAACTTTGGCCAAAAGAATATGCTCCCAAAGACCCATTAGCTCTGTTAGATAAAAGTTATCGCAAGCAATTTTTAATGGAGCAAGCCCGATCATTTGTTTGGGGCTTACAACCTACAATTTCTAATTATCAAAGTTTTTTGCATACAGAACGAAAAGAAGAAATTGATTATGTATTAAATCTAGCACGAGTACGATATCAAGGATTGGATTATCTGCTGCGAGGTAAATTTTTACGTTCTCCTGAAATGGATATTCCAGAAGAAAAATTAGAGATGTCTAGGTTATCTATTTATGCCGGTAAAACCGGAAATACCGTTACATCATTTCAAAAAACTGCCCCTCTAATTTATGCTGGAACATGGCAATCTGATGACGGCCAAATAGGTATCGCACTGGCAAGTATTAGTGACAATCCTTATCCCGTTAAGTTTAGTCTTGACGCTAGTGAATATGGTCTTCCATCATCTGGAAACATTAATAGTATTGATGCCAATGGCAAGAAACTGATGACTAAGTATACCAATGGTAACATAACAATAGATTTTATGCTTCAGGCTAGTCAGCTGTGCATTATAGAAATAGAAAATTAGAAGTTTTAAATAGAATGAAAAATAAGTTAATAACTGAACAGCCCTCGGAATACAATGATTTGGAAAAAATGAACACCTTTGATTTGTTGACCAATATAAATGCAGAAGATAAAACAGTTCCTTATATCATTGAAAAAGCAGTTCCTTCAATAGAAAAATTAGTGGATGCCATTTATAAAAAAATGAAAAAAGGCGGACGGTTATTTTATATAGGCGCTGGGACAAGCGGAAGATTGGGAGTGCTAGATGCTTCTGAATGCCCACCAACTTATGGTGTTCCAGACGATTGGGTAATTGGACTTATTGCCGGTGGTGATGGAGCTTTAAGAAAAGCCGTTGAAAATGCAGAAGATGATTTAGAGCAAGCTTGGGAAGATCTAAAGGAATATGCTGTAAGTGAAAATGATGTTCTTGTTGGAATTGCAGCATCAGGCACCACTCCTTATGTTATTGGTGGTGTACGAAAAGCAAGAGAAAATAATATAACGACGGCTTGCATTGTTTGCAATAACAATAGCCAATTATCATATGAAGTAGACCATCCCATCGAATTGGTTGTGGGGCCAGAATTTGTTACCGGAAGCACTAGAATGAAAGCTGGAACGGCCCAAAAACTAGCGCTGAATATGATTTCAACAACTGTAATGATAAAACTAGGAAGAGTAAAAGGTAATAAAATGATAAACATGCAATTATCAAATAAAAAGCTAGTAAATCGAGGTGTAAAAATGATCATGGACGAGTTAAAAATTGAAGAAGTGCTGGCTAATGAACTTTTAATTAAACACAAAAGCGTAAAAACAATAATTGACCTTTATAAAGCCAAAACTTCCAATAAAGATTCTGTTTAAATTGGTCAGTAGTAAAACAAAATAACAATGAAAAAGCTAATAATCGCTAGTGCCTTTTTTTTAAGTATCGCAACCTACGCACAACAACATGAACCACTGCGTACTGCAGATATTGAAAATCAAAAAAATTGGGTAGAAAATACACTAAAAAATCTCACCTTGGATCAGAAAATTGGTCAACTTTTTATGATTCAAGCCTACTCAAATAAAGATAAAAAACACACCAACTATATCAATAAAATGATCAAGCAGTATCACGTAGGAGGTCTGATTTTTATGCAAGGAACACCCGAAAAACAAGTTGAACTTACCAACCTTTATCAATCAAAATCTAAAATTCCACTACTCATCGGTTTTGATGGTGAGTGGGGCCTCAATATGCGATTAAAAAACACGTTTCGCTACCCATGGAATATGACTTTAGGTGCCGTACAAAATAACACCCTGATTGAGCAATTTGGAAAACAAGTTGGAAAACACGCTAAACGCGTTGGGATTCATATTAACTTTGCTCCTGTTGTAGATATTAATACCAATCCGAAAAACCCCATTATTGGAAACCGTTCTTTTGGTGAAAACAAATACAATGTCGCTAACAAAGCAATTGCTTTCACTAAAGGTATGCAAAGTACTGGAGTTTTGGCAAACGCAAAACATTTCCCAGGACATGGAGATACTTCTACCGACTCACATAAAACATTGCCATTCCTCGATTTTAGTCTTGAACGTTTAGATTCTATTGAGCTATATCCTTACAAGAAGTTATTTGAATCAGATTTAGCAAGTGTGATGATTGCACATTTAAACGTCCCTGCTTTAGAACCAAAACAAGGCGTCCCAACATCTATTTCATACAAAGTTGTCACTGAACTTCTAAAAGAGAAAATGAACTTTAAGGGGTTAATATTTACCGACGCCTTAAATATGAAAGGAGCCTCAAACTATGCGCAACCTGGCGCTATTGATTTGGCTGCATTTATCGCTGGTAATGATATGTTATTGATTCCTGAAGATATCAAAGAGGCTGTAAAAAAAATAAAACAAGCACTTAAAAATAATATTGTTACCGAAGAACGACTAGATCACTCTGTACGAAAAATATTAAACGCAAAGTATTGGGCAGGATTGAATCATTTCACCCCTATCAACGAGGTAGCTATTAAAGAGGATATTAGTACAACAACAGATGAAGTATTATACAGATCATTAATGAATGAAGCAGTGACGCTCGTAAAGAATAACGATGCAACACTTCCTATAAAAGATTTATCTCAAGCGAAAATAGCCTATGTAAAATTGGGTGATTCTGATAATTTCAATTTTACGAATACCTTAAAAAAATACACACAAGTTGATATTATTTCAGAGAACAACCTCGCTAGTTTACTCAATAAATTAGCCCCCTACAATACTGTAATCATAGGCTATCATAAGTCAAACGAAACGCCATGGAAAGATTATAAAATGTCGGATAATGAATTAATTTGGTTACAAGAAATTTCTAAAAACAACAAGGTCATATTAGATGTTTTTGCAAGTCCATATACTCTTTTGGAGATTCCTGATTTTAGCGCTATTGATGCCGTAGTAGTATCCTATCAAAATAGTGAGGTGTCACAAGAAGTTTCAGCACAAATGATTTTTGGGGCGTTAGAAATTAAGGGAAAGCTTCCTGTTTCTATTAAAAACACATTTCCTGAAGGAACTGGCATCACAACCCCTAATTTATTAAGACTTTCGTATTCAATTCCTGAAGCAGTTGATATGGACAGTAGTTTACTCACTAAAATAGATTCTGTAACAAAAATGGTGGTTGACTCTACGGTGGCTCCTGGAGGACAAGTTTTAGTGGCACGTTATGGAAAAGTAATTTATCATAAAAGCTTTGGCTATCACACCTATGATAAAAACCAAAAAGTAAAACTAACTGACCTTTATGATTTGGCTTCTGTCACTAAAATATTAGGAGGACTACCATTAATCATGAAAAGTGAAGAGCTGGGACTCCTTAATTTAAACACTACGCTTGGCGAATTACTGCCCTACTTAAAAGGAACTAATAAAGATACCATTTCTATTAAACAAGCGCTCTCTCATACTGCAAAAATAAAGTCATGGATTCCCTATTATTTGGAAACCATTGACAGCATTACTAAGGCACCTATTGACGGCTATTATAGCACGGTTAAAAACAAGGATTTCTCATTGAAAGTAGCGGAAAATCTGTATTTAATTAATTCGTATCCAGATTCTATATATACAAAAATAGCAGAAGTACCTCAACGTACCGAACCGGGTTATAAGTATAGTGGTTTGGTGTTTTACTTAATTAAAAAATACATAAAAAACACCTATGGCCAGGAAATGAATGTCCTAAATGATATCGAGTTCTATAAACCTTTAGGCGCTACTACCCTAACCTACAATCCGCTAAATAAATTTAGCAAATCAGAAATTGTTCCTTCCGAAAAAGATGCGTATTTCAGAAATCAAACCCTTCACGGAAATGTGCATGATATGGGTGCAGCAATGATGGACGGCGTAAGTGGTAATGCCGGACTATTTAGCAATTCTAATGATATTGCCAAAATGATGCAAATGTATTTACAAGAAGGGTATTATGGTGGTAAAAGGTATCTTGAATCAAAAACGGTACACAAATTTAACCACAGATACTACGAAAAAGATAGCGTACGGAGAGGTCTCGGTTTTGACAAGCCACAATTAAATCCAGAAGACAAAGCTAGTAGTAAATATGCATCAGCAAATAGTTTTGGCCACTCTGGATTTACTGGTACCTATACTTGGGCAGATCCAGATACAGGTATCTTATATGTTTTTCTATCAAACAGGGTCTATCCAACCATGGAAAACAATAAAATTGGCGAGAAAAACATAAGAGCTAAGATTCACGATATCATTTATGAAGCAATTAAAGAATAAAATAGAAGTGAAAATAACATACAAATCAACAGCCCGGTTTAAAGGAAGAAGATTTGAAAATTAATAATTTATTGAATACATTTAATCTATTAAAAACACTTTAGTAACATCGACGAAAGAAAAATATAGTACATTTTTAATTCTTACGCTTAAGCATATTTTAATTATTTTAATAGCACCAGTGATCTTAAATGAGAAAAATAGAATCAATAGCTCCGGGAAGAACATGTTTGTTTGGTGATCATCAAGATTATTTAGGCTTACCAATTATTGCTTGTGCAATAAGTCGTAATATTAAGCTAACTGCCATTGAAAATGAGTTAAGCGTATTTAATATCAATAAACCAGATATTAATATAACAAGAGTTATTCCAATTGATGTTTATTTTGATGTTATTGAAAAAGGAGACCATCTTCTATACGCACTAAAAGTTTTAAAACGCTATGGTTGTATACCGAATAAAGGATATGATGTTGAGTTTGTAGGTAACTTACCTATTAATGCAGGAACATCTAGCTCTTCTGCACTGGTTGTTTCTTGGGTGTATTTTTTAATTGAAGCATTTGGTATTGATTTAAAAGTAACCCCTGAGTTAATTTCACAAATTGCCTATGAAGCTGAAGTCTTGGAACAAGGAAGTCCCGGAGGTAAAATGGATCAATACAGTATTGGTTTGGGGAATATCTTGTATTTAGAAACGGGTGATCATTTTTATTTTGAATCTATTGACATCCCACTAAAAGGTTTGATAATAGGAGAATCTGGCATTCCAAAAGAGACTCTTGGACTTTTAAAGGAGTTAAAAGATAAAACATGGCTTGCCATTAATGGTGTGAAAAACCAAATCAAAGATTTCGATATTAAAAAAGCAACGGAAACTGATCTAAACAACTATTTAATTCATTTACCTGATCACCTTCACCCCTATCTGTCGGCTGCCATTTTAAATCATGAAATTACCAAAAAGGCCCTAGTAGAATTTAAGAAACAATCTCCAAATATTGAATTGATAGGAACATTTATGAACGCGCATCATCAGGTGTTAAAAGAGCTGCTAAAAATAACGGTTCCGAAAATAGACCGCATGATTGAAGCAGCAATAACTGCCGGTGCCTATGGAGCTAAAATAGTTGGTTCTGGCGGAGGCGGTAGTATCGTAGTATTGGCTCCAGAAAATAAAGAGCAACACATTATAGATGAAATAAAAAAAGCAGGAGCAAAAGATGCCTATCTCGTGTCTGTTGACCCAGGTGCCAGAATAATGAACGCCTTAAGTAAAGCAAAAGTTTAATATGCATACTAATTTAATAATCCTAGCTGGCGGTGCTTCATCAAGAATGAAGAAAGAAACGGATGTTACCAATTTAACAAAAGGGGAACTAACGCAAGCCAACGAAAGAAGCAAAGCGCTTATTGCTGTTGGCCCAAACAACAGACCTTTACTAGATTACTTATTATACAATGCAAAAACGGCGGGTTATAAAAATGTATATATTATTATTGGCAAAAAAGGATCGCTCTTTCAAGAATTTTATGGCGCAAAGAAAAAAGACAATGATTTTCACGGATTAAAGATTTCATTTGCTATTCAACACATCCCAAAAAATAGAGTCAAGCCATTTGGCACCGCTGATGCACTTTTTCAGGCAGTTGAGCAATACCCCGAATTAAATACGGCGTATTATACGGTGTGTAATAGTGATAATTTATACTCATCAGATGCGCTGTACGCCTTGAGATCTACCCCGAGTCCGAACGCCTTTATCAGTTATGATCGTGATGCATTAATTTTTTCTCAAGAACGAATTTCTCGCTTTGCAGTTGTAAAATTAGATGCAGCAAATCAGCTAGTAGCAATAATTGAAAAACCCTCAGAGGCAGAGGTGGTAAAATCTAAAGATGTGGAAGGGAAAATTAGGGTAAGTATGAATATTTTTAAATTTGATGGAAAAGCAATATATCCCTATTTAAAAAACTGTCCCGTTCATCCAGAAAGAAATGAAAAAGAGATCCCTACGGTTTTATTAAATATGATTAAGGAGCATCCTAAAACAATTTTAGGTATTTCGCTTTCAGAACATGTGCCAGATTTAACAGCAAAAGAAGATATAGTAGAAGTGAAAGCATATTTAAACAGAAATTATACGCAGTTAAGTTGGGATGGGGTAAATAACTTAAATTAGATACATGAAAATACAGATAATTTTGATTTCATTATTCAATTAGTATAATAGAAATCGTAAAGATTCAATTTAAAAAAAGTAAAACAAACAATTTTATAAATAACAAGTTAATGTTAACAAGTAGTATAGATAAAGCAACAGGTTTTGAAAAACGTTTTGAAAATATAGGAACTGTAGTTTTTAAGGATTCAAATCTAGCATCAAAGGCTGTAGCTAAAGAAATAGCCGACTTAATCAAGGTGAAACAATCTCAAAAGCAACCTTGTATTTTGGGTCTTGCAACGGGATCTTCGCCAAAAGGGCTTTACGCAGAGTTAGTGAGGTTGCACAAAGAAGAAGGCTTGAGTTTTAAAAATGTAGTGTCTTTTAATCTCGATGAGTACTATCCCATGGAACCAGACTCCGTAAATAGCTATGTGCGATTTATGAAAGAGTTATTGTTCAATCATGTAGATATATTACCAGAAAATTATCACATCCCGGATGGTACATTATCTAAAGAAAAAATTGCTGATTATTGTAGCCAATATGAAGCAAAAATAGAAGCTCTTGGAGGTATTGACTTACAGATATTGGGTATTGGAGGTAATGGGCACATTGGGTTTAATGAATCTGGAGCACTTCAGAATTCAAAAACACGTTTAGTTGCCCTTGACCATATTACAAGAGTTGCCGCAAGCGGTGATTTTTCAGGATTGAGTAATACCCCAAGAACCGCCATAACATTAGGTGTAAAAAAAATAATGGAAGCTAAAAGAGTGATCCTTTTAGCCTGGGGCGAACGGAAATCGAATATTATTTATGCCTCCGTAGAAGGAGAAGTTACCAGTCGCGTTCCAGCAACTTATCTACAAGAACACAACAATGCAACTTTTGTATTAGACCAAGCTGCGGCGTCCAAACTTACAAGAATCAATACGCCGTGGTTAGTTGAAAAAATAGAGTGGACAGACAAACTGATACGAAAAGCAGTATTAGGATTGGCCCTTCACTTAAAAAAGCCAATATTGATGCTTACTGATGCCGATTATATTGAGAATGGAATGAGTGATTTGTTGGCAAATTCAGGACCTGCTTATGACATCAACATCAACATATTTAACAAACTTCAAAACACGATTACAGGTTGGCCAGGCGGAAAACCAAATGCTGATGACAGCAAACGCCCTGAACGTGCAGAACCAGCACGTAAACGTGTGCTTATCTTTAGTCCGCACCCAGATGATGACATCATTAGTATGGGAGGAACTTTTAAACGTTTACAAGAGCAAGGCCATGAGGTACATATCGGTTATCAAACCTCTGGAAATATTGCGGTAGCAGATGATGAAGCTTTAAGGTTTGCAAGTTTTGCACGTGATTACAATGAAAAATTTGGTATTGAAAATAAGGAGGCTGAGCGAATTTTCAAAAAAGCAAGAGCATTCTTCAAAAACAAAAAATCAAGTGAAGAAGATATTCCGGAAGTACGATATATAAAAGGACTGATTAGAAAGGGAGAAGCAGCAGCCACTTGTCATTATATCGGAATTCCCGACAGTCAAATTCATTTTATGGAGTTACCATTTTATGAAACGGGAAGAATAGAAAAAAAACCACTTGGAGAAGAAGACATACTGCTCACTACAGCCCTTATTGAAAAAATAAAACCACATCAAGTATACGCTGCTGGTGATTTAGCAGACCCCCACGGCACACATAAAGTATGCTTGGATGCCGTTTTAGAAGCCATGAAAAGATTAAAACCTAAAAAGTTTATGAATGACTGCTGGCTTTGGTTATACCGTGGTGCATGGCAAGAATGGAGAGTTGATGAGATAGAAATGGCTGTCCCTATGGGACCAGACCAAGTACTGGAAAAACGAAAAGGTATTTTCAAACATCAATCACAAAAAGATGGCGTTGTTTTTCAAGGATCTGATACACGAGAGTTTTGGCAACGTGCAGAAGACAGAAACAAAGAAACAGCAGAAATCTACCACCAACTAGGGCTTTCGCATTATGCAGCGATGGAAGCGTTTGTTAGATGGAATTATTAAGTTTGAAGCACAACTAAAAACATAAAACCAGAAAAAGTGATGTTATTCAATGGTAATTTAGTCCATTCATTCCTATTAAAATTTTAGTATAACCAATAAATGCAAAATAATGGATTCTAGAAGAGATTTTATAAAAAAAGCAGCAATAGCCAGTACGGGTATCGCCTTGATGCCAAACGCAACGTTTGGGTCAAACGCTACTAAAGAAAAGCTTAAAGTAGGGCTGATTGGTGTTGGACTTCGCGGAACAAATCATTTAGAGAATCTCTTATTGAGAGACGATGTACAAATAACTGCTATTTGTGATATTGACCCGAGACGAACAAAAATTGGACTAGAAAAAATTGAAAACAAAGGATCTAAAAAACCCCTAGTATTTGGCAAGGATGATTATGATTATAAAAATCTTTTAGCCTTAGATGCAGTAGATGCTGTTATTATTGCTACACCTTGGTTATGGCACACACGTATGGCCAAAGACGCCATGAGAGCCGGAAAATATACTGGTTTGGAAGTGTCTGCGGCAAATACCCTTGAAGAGTGCTGGGATTTAGTAAACGTACATGAAGAGACTGGTACTCATTTAATGATTCTAGAGAATGTGAATTATCGTAGAGATATTTTGGCAGTATTGAACATGGTTAAACAAAATGTGCTTGGTGAACTCCTTCACTTTAGATGTGGATATCAACATGATTTACGTCATGTAAAATTTAACGATGGAAAAACAGCTTATGGCCTTGGCGCTGAGTTTGGTGAAAAGGGAATTTCAGAATCGGCATGGAGAACGCAGCATTCTGTCTTGCGAAATGCAGATATCTATCCTACCCATGGTGTTGGCCCCATAGCTACTATGTGTGACATCAATAGAGGCAATAGATTTATGTCACTAACATCTCACGCAACAAAAGGGGTGGGTTTACACAATTATATCGTTAAAACGGGCGGGGAAAATCATCCCAATGCCAAAGTGAAATTTAAACTAGGAGATGTAATTACCTCCACCATTGAAACTACAAATGGAGAAACAATTATTGTAACTCATGACACCAATTCACCGAGACCCTATTCCTTAGGATTTAGAGTTCAAGGAGCAAATGGTTTGTGGGAAGTAGATGGTAATAGGATACATATAGACGGAAAAACAAAACCACATACTTGGGATGATGCTGATAAATGGTTAGAAAAATATGATCATCCTCTATGGAAAAAATACGGTGAACATGCTAATGGCGCAGGACATGGCGGAATGGACTTCTTTGTTATTCACGCATTTATTGAATCTGCAAAATTAAAAGTAGCACCTCCATTAGATGCCTATGACGCAGCAGCATGGAGCGCCATCACCCCTTTATCAGAAGTCTCTATTGAAAATAACGGACAACCACAAGATTTCCCCGATTTTACACGAGGAAATTGGGTAAAAAGAAAACCGTATAACTGGATGAAGGACACCTATTAATAAATAAAAACATAAAAAATAAATCGAGAATAATTTCAATATCAAAAACTGGTTATTAGATTCACAAAGCCATGTAAAATAATTATCTTCGACCAAATTAATACAATAACTAATGTTCTAGATAAACTAATTGGCACTTATTAATCTAGAATTTAGTCCGGTAAAAAAGTTAAACACATTCTATTTGAATAACATACAAACTATGGTATCATTAAGCACATTAGATTACATCCTGATAACTGTCTTTTTTTCAATCACTTTATTTATAGGGATTTATGTTTCTAAGAAATCAGGAAAGAGTTCTACTGAATATTTTTTATCAGGTCGTAGTATGCCCTGGTGGTTATTGGGACTCTCAATGGTGGCGACCACTTTTTCTACAGATACTCCCAATTTAGTGACAGACATCGTTCGAACCAATGGTGTTTCTGGTAATTGGGTCTGGTGGGCTTTTTTAATAACGGGATTGTTGACTGTTTTTGTATATGCGAAACTATGGCGTAAGTCGAATGTAAATACCGATTTGGAGTTTTATGAACTACGCTACGGCGGAAAGCCTGCTAGTTTTTTAAGAAAATTTAGAGCTATTTACCTTGGTGTGATTTTTAATGTAATTACCATGTCTGCTGTTACCTTAGCAGCCATAAAAATTGGTGGAATTATGCTCGGTTTAGAACCTTGGGAAACCGTAATTAGCGCAGGTCTAATAACAGTGATATTTAGTGCGCTAGGTGGATTCAAAGGAGTGGTATATACAGATTTTGTATTGTTTTTTGTAGCAATGGGTGGTGCTATCGGTGCAGCCTACTACCTCGTAAATATCCCCGAGGTTGGAGGGATAGAAGCTTTGATGGCCAATGAAAATGTGATCGATAAACTTTCTATATTACCCGATTTTAGCAATAAACAAGCTTTAATAACGCTACTAATCATTCCGCTAGCCGTTCAATGGTGGAGTTCGTGGTATCCAGGAGCTGAGCCCGGAGGTGGTGGTTATATTGCACAACGAATGCTGGCTGCAAAAGATGAAAATCACGCCATTGGTGCTACCTTCTTCTTTAATATTATGCATTATGCATTGCGACCATGGCCATGGATTTTGGTGGCCTTAGCGTCTTTAGTCGTGTTTCCAGATTTAGCGAGTATCCAAGAGGCTTTTCCGAATATTGCCAATGATAAATTGGGCCATGACCTCGCCTATTCTGCGATGTTAACAAAATTACCGAGTGGCTTACTTGGCTTGGTATTAGCATCCTTAATAGCAGCGTATATGAGTACCATTTCAACTCAATTAAATTGGGGATCATCCTATATCGTATACGATTTCTACAAACAACAAATCAATCCGAATGCCTCTGAAAAAAGACTCGTGGCCGTTGGTAGATTGTCTACCGTGATATTAATGGTTTTAAGTGCAATGTTAGCGTTGTTTTTACAAAACGCATTGCAACTTTTCAATTTGCTCTTAGTGTTTGGAGCAGGAACAGGATTGATCTTTATTTTAAGATGGTTTTGGTGGCGTATCAATGCGTGGAGTGAGATTACGGCAATGTTTACTTCAGGAATTGTTTCGTTGCTATTTACGATCCCTTCGGTTAAACATTATTTATTTAATGAAACAGAAGGTATCTTCCCTCCGTGGTCTGAATTTCTTTGGGTAGTTTTCATAACAACAGTAGCCTGGTTGTTAGCTACTTTTATGACCAAACCAGAAACAAACGAAGTATTGCAACGATTTTATAAAAAAACCCAACCTGGTGGCCCAGGATGGCAAAAAGTAATCAATCATGCAAAAGAAAATAATTTAGATATCGTAGATTCAAAAGAAGGCTGGAGTGTGCCATCTGGTATCCTAGCTATGCTCTTGGGTTGCGCACTTATTTACAGCTGTATGTTCGCTACAGGTTATTGGATTTATGGAGATACAAACTATGCCATTACCCTGACAATTGTCGCGATTTTATCAGGGTATTTACTGATAAAAATTTGGAAGAAGATTAAAGCAACCGTTCTGTAGAATAGTTTATTGAAAACCGCATTCTCTGTTTATCTATTAAGGTCAATTACCCATTAAAACGCTTGAGACGATACTGTGAAGGAGTACCCCCTTTAATTGCTTTAAACTTTCTGTTAAAATTCGAGGTGTTTTGAAATCCACACTGTTCAGAAATAGTTGAAATAGCAAGGTCTTGATGATTGGAGAGTAATTTACAGGCATTTTCAACGCGCAGCTCAATTAAAAACTGAAAAAACGTTTTATTCGTGCGTTTCTTAAAATAACGACAAAAGGCATTTTTACTCATATTCGCAATTCCCGAGATTGTTTCCAATGAAATAGGTTCATTATACTTTTCCATCGTATACTTAAAAACAGCAGTCATACGCTTACCTTCATTATCACTGTATTTTCTTTTATAAAGAAATGAAGATAAAGCAGTCGTTTTTGACTTATTAATAATTCCTATTATCTGCAAGAGCGTTACCACCCTTTCAAATTTATTTTGCTTTTCTAATTTCTTAAATTTTTTAATAATCTTCTTCTTTTGCGACAACACTTTAATGCCATATTCTGTGGCTTTAAAAAAGCGGTTTGTACTTTTTGTGTCTGGAAGTTCAAAAAAATTATCGCCAAACGAAGTTCTATCAAAAAACAAACTGTACATCTTAGATTCATTCGCAGCCTCTGTATCACTCCTAAAAACATGTGGAACATATCCACCAATGACCACGATATCATTTGATTGATAATCATTTATGCTATCTCCGACAACCAAAGTACCTTCACCCTTTTCAATAAAACTTATTTGAATCTCAGCATGCTGATGCAATTGATCATAGAAAAAAGAACCGCTATCTATTTGATAAATAAGCGCTGAATTTTCTGGTTTTGGTATTTTAAATGGTAATGCTTTCATTATTAAAATTGAGCGTATATCATAAAACAAACTTACTTATTTACAAACAAAAAAACAGTGTATCTAATGAAACATCCTCGCTCCTAGCCCCATTTTTCAAATAGACTAATTACCTAATAATTTAAGCAACCTCGATCATTTTATTTATTTTGCTCGCTAATTTTTGATAAATTTGATTTCAATTAGAACTTTCATTATGAAGAATTTAATCTATTTCTTACTGTTTTTTAGCTTCATTTCTTGCACTACTAAAAACAAAACCAACCTAGAAAAACCAAATATTCTCTTAATAGTTGTTGATGATCAAGGATACGCCGATTTTTCTCCGTTCAAAAACCACGACACAAGTATTTCAACTCCAAATATATCTCGTATTGGCGCATCAGGAACCGTGTTTACACAAGCCTATGTAACGGCTCCGGTTTGCAGTCCTTCAAGAGCGGGAATTTTAACCGGTAAAAACCAATTTCGATGGGACAAACCCGCCAGTTGGGGCCCTGGTTTACCTAGTAATGTAAAAACAATAGCTGAATACTTGAAGGAAGCTGGGTACGAAACGGCGCGTATAGGAAAAAATGATCTAGGAAGAAACTTTCATAAAAACGATGTTCGTGAATACCCTTTAAATCACGGTTATGATGAATTTTTAGGGTTTAGTGCGCATGCACATGATTATTGGTTGAATTCTCAAGAAATTAAAGATCGCACACCCGATCCTTATGGTACCAGTGCGCTATTAGGTCCGTTGATGCATAATATGGGCGAAAAAAGTTATGAAAAAGGCTATCTTACTGACATCTTTACTGATGAATCGATTGCATATATGGAGCGAAAAAGGGACAAACCATTTTTTCTAACCTTATCGTACAACGCAGTACACCATTTAATTCATGAAGTTCCTAAAAAGTATTTAGATAAATACAACGTAAAAGAAATTGCAAACTACGATCCAGACAGCCTTGTAGCATTCGGAAAACACACACCAGGATCTTATGCTGCCTATTATGATAAATATTCAAGAGTTGGAGCTATTCAACATAAAGATTTACGAAACTACTATCTAGCAAACCTTAATAACTTAGATGATAATATAGGGCGTGTTTTAGACGCATTAAAAAAGCAAGGATTGGAAAAAAACACCCTCGTTGTTTTTATTTCAGATAATGGAGGCTCTCCACTTACAGGATCAAACAATGCGCCATTAACTGGAGGTAAATATTCACTTTGGGAAGGTGGTATACGGGTACCTTTGGCCATAAGTTGGCCCGGAGAAATAGCCGCAGGAAAAACTGAAACTCGATATGTATCAGCAACAGACATTTTACCTACGCTGGCAAACATAGCTGGGGCAAAAGTAGATGATGACACCCTTGACGGGATTGATCTTTTACAACCAGATCCAGAGCGGCTTCTTGTTTGGAAATGGCAAAAAACATGGGCGGTGCGACAAGGAGATTGGAAACTGACCAATGCCAAAGAAAATCATTGGAAAAGCGAACCCTCTGCGCAGTATATCAAACCAATAGTGGACAATATGGAATTAAAACTTTTTAACATAACACAAGATCCAGGTGAACGCGTTGATTTGTCTCAAAAATATCCAGAAAAAGTGAAATCACTTGAAACTGCGTACATAAATTGGACGGAAGCAAATATCCAAAAATAATATTGTTATAGGAGCTTAAGCAATTGCCACAGGATGTTTTTTTCTAATTAGAACGGAAGTATACAACGAATTCTAATACATCCTAATGCCTTTCTGCAACCAATTAATTTAATCAATAAGGTTCTAATTATAAATTTAGAAACACTTCAAAGTGAAACTAAACGAAACCAAATAAGAGTATTACGCCCATAAAAATTAAAATTTATGTTTCATTTACTTTCGTTTTAAATATAAATTTCTATATTTGAAATGAAAAAAAACTAATAAAAAATAAAACAAGAAACTTTGTTTGATAGAAATTCATTAATTAGTAAGTTAGAAGAACAATCTGACTGGGATGTAATTATTGTTGGAGGTGGCGCAACTGGTTTAGGTATTGCGCTGGATAGTGCCACTCGAGGTTTTAAAACATTACTGTTAGAACAAATTGATTTTGCCAAAGGAACCTCAAGCAGAAGTACAAAACTGATTCATGGAGGTGTTCGCTATTTGGCTCAAGGAAATATAGATTTGGTAAAAGAAGCATTATTTGAAAGGGGATTACTTTTAAAAAACGCTTCTCACTTAGCTAAAAACCAATCTTTTATCATACCTAACTATAGATGGTGGGATGGTATTTTTTATACAATTGGACTTAAAGTCTATGATTTTTTAGCCGGTCGTTTGAGCCTCGGAAAATCCGTTCACATTACAAAAAAAGAAACCACTTCACGCCTAAAGACAATTAGAAAAGAAAAGCTCAAAGGAGGAGTTGTTTATCACGATGGACAATTTGACGATGCACGATTGGCCGTTAATATTGCACAAAGCGCCATTGAAAATGGAGCCACTGTATTAAACCATGTTAAGGTTAAACAATTATTAAAGGACAGTAATGGCACTGTTAATGGCGTGACTGCAGAAGACACCGAAACCTCAACCACTTACAACCTCAATGCAAAAGTAGTGATTAATGCAACAGGTGTTTTTACAGATGATATCCTTAAGATGGACAATAGTGAAGCCAAGGACAAAATCAGACCAAGTCAAGGTATTCATTTAGTCCTAGACCAATCATTTTTACCAGGCACGGATGCCCTCATGATTCCAAAAACAGATGATGGCAGGGTGTTGTTTTTAGTCCCATGGCACAATCGGGTTATTGTAGGTACCACTGATACCTTATTAGATAGCCATAGCCTAGAACCCAAACCTTTGGATAGCGAAATAGATTTTATCATTTCTACCGCCAACAACTATTTAACCAAAGAAGTTCATAAAGAAGATGTTTTGAGCATCTATGCCGGACTACGCCCCTTAGCTGCCCCAAAAGATAAGTCGGAAAAAACAAAAGAAATATCTAGAAGTCATAAAATTATCGTTTCAGAATCTGGCCTAATTACCATAACAGGTGGAAAATGGACTACTTACAGACGCATGGCACAAGACACATTGAACAAAGCTATTGTTTTAGGTAAATTACCCAATAAACCCTGTAAAACTAAAAATTTACGAATTCATGGAGCAACCAATGATGTAGATCTTTCCAATCATTTATATATTTATGGTACCGATCAAAAATTCATTGAGCAATTGATTATAGAAAATCCTAAATTAGCTGAAAAACTACATCCTCGATTAGAATTCATCAAGGCAGAAGTCGTTTGGGCAATACGCAACGAAATGGCACGAACTATTGAGGATATTTTGGCACGTAGAGTAAGAATACTATTTTTAGATGCAAAAGCAGCAATAGAAATTGCCCCAACCATTGGAGCCATCTTAGCTGAAGAATTAAACAAAACCAAAGATTGGCAACAACAGCAAATTTCTGATTTTAGCAAGATTGCAAATCAGTATGTCATTAAAATAACGAACGAAATTTAAACTAAACACCTATGAAAAAATACATACTTGCTTTAGACCAAGGGACTACCAGTTCTAGAGCGATCGTTTTTGATAAAAAAGGGAACATTATCGCTGTTGCGCAAAAAGAGTTTAAACAATATTTCCCTAAACCAGGATGGGTGGAACATGACCCTCAAGAAATTTGGTCAACACAAACTGGTGTAGCCGCTGAAGTCATTGCAAAGGAAGGATTAGACGTAGAAAACATCGCGGCTATTGGGATTACCAATCAACGTGAAACGGTTGTTGTCTGGGATAAAAACACAGGGAAGCCTGTATATAATGCAATTGTATGGCAAGATAAAAGAACGTCAAACTATTGTGACGAACTCAAAAAACAAGGTAAAAATGATTTAATCAGACAAAAAACAGGTTTGGTTATCGACTCCTACTTTTCCGGAACTAAAGTGAAATGGATCCTAGACAATGTAGAAGGTGCCAGAAGTAAAGCAGAAGCTGGTGACCTCATCATGGGCACCATTGATACTTGGTTGGTATGGAATTTCACAAAAGGGGAGCAACACATCACAGATGTTAGTAATGCTTCTAGAACACTCTTGTTTAATATAAACACCATGGATTGGGATGATGAGTTATTAGAACTTTTAACCATTCCTAAATCGATGCTACCACAAGTAAAAGAATCGAGCGAAATCTACGGCCATACAAAATCAAGCTTCTACGATTCTAAAATTCCAATAGCCGGAATTGCAGGCGATCAACAAGCAGCTTTGTTTGGACAAATGTGTACCAAACCAGGAATGGTTAAAAACACCTACGGAACTGGCTGTTTTATGTTAATGAATATAGGCGACAAACCTACAGTTTCTAAAAATAACCTACTCACAACTGTTGCTTGGAAAATTAACGGAAAAACACAGTATGCTCTTGAAGGTAGTATTTTTATCGCGGGCGCCGTTGTACAATGGCTCCGAGATAGTTTAAAAATCATTAGAAATTCATCAGATATTGAAGCCTTAGCAAAATCAGTAGACAGCTCAGAAGGGGTTTATTTTGTTCCTGCATTTGCTGGCTTAGGAGCACCACACTGGAATCAGTATGCTCAAGGTACTATTTTTGGCCTAACTAGAGGTAGCACCGATGCTCATATTGCTCGAGCTGCCCTAGAATCAATCGCTTTTCAAACCATGGATATACTCAAAGCTATGGAGGCAGATTCTGGAATCTCAATTAAAGAATTGCGAGTAGATGGTGGAGCGAGCGTAAACAATACACTCATGCAATTTCAAGCCAACGTTCTAAATACAACAACGGTTCGACCAAAAATTGTAGAAACAACAGCCATGGGCGCGGCCTTTTTGGCAGGATTGGCTGTGGGCTATTGGGAAAACCCTGAAGAAATCCAAGAAATATGGCAAACCGAGCGCAGTTTTACACCCACAACAAATAGATCAGAAATTGAAGAAGAAATTAAAGGGTGGTATAAGGCCATCGACGCTCTAGAATATTGGACAAAATCTGAATAATAACCAAAAACCCTAAAAAAATGACACCATTTATTGCAGAAATTATAGGCACCGCATTATTGATTTTATTGGGCGGCGGCGTAGTTGCCAATGTTGTATTAAGTAAAACTATTGGGAACAATAGTGGTTGGATTGTGATCACAGCCGGTTGGGCATTAGCGGTATACGTTGCTGTCGTAGTTGTTGGTCCGTATAGTGGAGCTCACATAAACCCAGCTGTGAGTATTGGTTTAGCCATAGCAGGAAAATTTCCTTGGGAGTCTGTCCCCATGTATGTTTTAGCCCAGATGATTGGCGCGATGCTCGGAGCCTTTACGGTATGGGTAACGTATAGAAAACATTTTGAAGATACAACTGATGGAGATTCCAAAAAGGCCGTTTTTTGTACTGCGCCAGCCATTAGACATACCTTCTCCAATTTTTTCGGTGAAGTTATTGGAACATTTGTGTTAATTTTTACTATTCTATATTTTACAGATGCAAGTATTAATGATACAGAAACTGTGGTAGGTCTTGGATCACTGGGCGCCTTACCTGTGGCTTTTTTAGTATGGTCAATTGGTTTATCGTTAGGAGGCACCACTGGTTACGCTATTAATCCTGCTCGAGATCTAGGCCCTAGAATAATGCACGCCATCTTACCAATTAAGGAAAAAGCGTCAAATGATTGGAGCTATGCATGGATTCCTGTTGTAGGACCAATCGTGGGAGCGGCCATAGCTGCATTGCTCATGTTAGCCCTTTCTTAGGTTTTAACTAGTTTCAGAAACTCATTGCAGCAATTAAAGATTTAGACTGCATTTTGTTTAATCATTTTCTAAAACTATCTTTATGGAAAGAATAGGTAATGAATACCTACAGTAATTCACACCAGAAAATGAAAGTTTTACAGTTGCTTTTTATCCTTTTAATGTGCTTAAATTCTTTTAGTCAGGAGCTCCCTCCGATTGAAAGGTTTACACCAGAAGAGTATATGGGCGACAATCAAAACTGGATGATCACTCAAAGTGAGAACAAATACCTATATGTTGCAAACAATAAAGGCTTATTAGAATTTAACGGCGCCAAATGGACGGTATACCCATCCCCAAACAATACCATTGTACGTGCAGTAAACGTTATTGGCGATAAAATATATATGGGATGCTATGCCGAGTTTGGGTATTGGAAAAAAAATAAATTCGGCAACTTAGACTACACTTCGCTAACTTCAAAAATTGACAAGAAAACACTCGAAGATGAACAAATATGGAACATCTTAGAATACAACGAATGGGTATTATTCCAATCCAGTAACAATATCTTTTTTTACAATACGAAAACAGAAGAATTTAAAATAATTACCGCTACTGATAATATTTACAAAGTTTTTAAAATAAAAAATCGCATTTATTACCATGTTGCTCATCAAGGAATCTATTTAATTGAAGACGGAACTCCTACATTAATCATAAACGATCCGATTATTCAATCGAAAAGAGTGATCAATATTTTTGAAAAAGACGGTACCTTAATCATTCTTACCCGTAATTCAGGTTTTTACAAATTTCACAATAACAAAATAATACCATGGCAAGTACCAGCAGACAAGGTATTAAAAGAAATAAACATCTTTAGCAGTATTCAACTTAAAGACGGAAGCTATATGATAGGTACGATTTCTGATGGTGTATTGCATTTAACCAATGAAGGTGTCATTAATTATCAAATCACGCAAAAAAAAGGGTTGAGTAATAACACCGTCTTGTCATTGTTTGAAGATAAAGACAATAATGTATGGGCGGGTCTAGACAATGGTATCAATTCTATAAATGTACCATCTGCGATTCAAACTTTTTTCGACTATGAAGGTGTATTAGGAACTGTTTATACCACTCAATTATTTAAAGATTATTTATATATTGGCTCTAACCAAGGACTATTCTATCGTAAATTAAGTGCTGTTAATGAACCTTTTAAGTTTGTATCGGGCAGTGCTGGACAGGTTTGGGATTTATTTAATTATAACGACGAGTATTTATTTTGTGGTCATCATTTGGGCACTTTCTTAGTGACTAATAATAAAATTCAAAAAATAAGCGACTATCTAGGTGCGTGGACCTTTAAAACAATTCCTGATACTTCGAATTTAATATTACAGGGCAATTACAACGGCTTGTATATACTTGAAAAAACAAATGAGACATGGGAAGTTAGAAATAAAATCTCCGGATTTAAAAATTCATCAAGATATCTTGAAATAGACGACCAAAAGCAGGTCTGGATAAATCATGAATATAAGGGTGTTTTTAGACTCACCTTAAATGATAGTCTTACCAATGTTTTAAAGATAGAAAAAGAAGCGAATCTCCCTTTAGGAAAAAACACCAGCCTCATAAAATTCAAGAATACTATATTTTATGCTTCTGAAAAGGGTATTTATTCATACGATGCAACAAAAAACACCTTTAAAAGAGATTCTATTTTAAGTACTGTAATTGATGATGGTAATTATATTACTGGCAAGTTAGTAGTTGACAAGAACGAAAAATTATGGGCTTTTTCAAAAGACAATATCAGTTATTTAGAAAACGATGCCATTTCTAACAATCCTATAATAAAAAATATTCCGATTCCATCAAAACTAAGAAAGGGCGTTTTAGGTTTTGAGAATATATCGTTAATTAATGAAACCAAATATGTATTAGGTACGGCTAATGGGTATATAACCCTTGATTTATCAAAACAAACGCAAACAACTGACCATTTAATTTATTTAAATTCTGTAGCGCTTGAGAACCTTGAAGGGACCAGGGTACAATACCCAATTGATCAGGCTGCCACTTTTAATTACAAACAAGGACTCCTGTCATTCAAATATTCAGTGCCGGAGTACAACAAATACCATGAAGTAAAATATCAATACCTTTTGGAAGGCTTACAAAATAAGTGGACGAAATGGACAGAGAATCCAGAAGTTACGTTCGAAAATCTTTCCTTTGGTGATTATACTTTAAAAGTCCGATCAAAAGTAGGCAATGACCTATCAAAAAATAATATTAGTTATCGTTTTGTTGTTGATAGACCATGGTATATTTCCAACACTTCCATTATCTTTTATTTCTTTTTACTTTTAATCATTGGCTTGATAACACACAGAACATACAAAAATTTCTATGTTAAAAAGTTCATGCATGAGCAAATGGAAAATGAGCAAAAAATAATGCAAATTAAAAACGAAAAATTAAATCAAGATATAGAAAGCAAAAACAGAGAGTTGGCAATCTCAACCATGAGTATTATCAAAAAGAATGAAGTTCTAAATAGCATAAAAAAAGAGCTAAAAAAGAATGGCCTCACAGATAAAGCTGCCCTGAAATTGATAGATAGCAATCTCAATGACTCGAAAGACTGGTCATTTTTTGAACAAGCCTTTAACAATGCCGATAAGGATTTTCTAGATAAAATTAAAAAATCGCACCCAGACCTCACTCCAAATGACCTGAGATTTTGTGCTTATTTACGATTAAATTTATCCTCAAAAGAAATGGCACCACTTCTAAACATCTCTATAAAAAGTGTCGAAACGAAACGCTACAGATTACGGAAAAAACTAAATTTAGCACACGATAATAGCCTTATTAGTTATATTTTAAAATTTTAACAACACTACAAGGCCTGTTTTTACCACTACATTACCACTACAGATGCTTTAAAATAGCTGGCTCCAAACAAATTTCACTTCATTTATAATTCTCGTGTTTTTCCTATATCCCTATTCATCCAGCTGATAAAATGAATGTTTTTTAAATCAAAAATTATGATGTTCGTTTTTTATCGAGGTGAAAAATATGGATTTGGCAATTTTTGGACTTAAGTTTACATATACTTAATTTTAAAATAACACGTAAAGTCAAGAGATTTATACTTTTGAAAAATTATTTAAACTATCTCAACTATGAAATTAAAACTATTCAAACAAAAAACTCAAATGCTATTTTTGGCATTGTTCCTGTTTGCTGCCATTACAGCGCAAGGACAATCTCAGAAAACGGTAACGGGTACCGTATTCTCTACTGAAGACAATACACCCTTACCAGGAGCATCAATCAAAATTAAAGGAACTAGCAACGGTACATCAACTGACTTTGATGGAAATTTTTCGTTAAACGTCGATGAGTCAGCACAAATCTTAGTAGTGTCATATGTTGGATATGTAACTCAAGAGGTAGCTGTTTCTGGTGAGCCATTACAAATTTACTTAGTGCCCGACGCGAACGCCTTAGATGAGGTAGTAGTAGTTGGATATGGTACTCAAAGAAAAAGTGACTTGGTTAGTGCTGTAGCTAAAACCGATATGTCGAAGGCAGTGGCAACACCAACATCAGATGTGACAGAAATGCTTAGAGGTCGTATTTCTGGATTAAAAGTTGATGTAGGTGGAGGAACCTTAAGACCAGGAGGAACTTCCGAAATCATTTTTAGAGGTCGTGGATCGATAGAAGGAAATATAAGTGGTATTTATGTAGTAGACGGCGTAGTTAGAGATGGCGGAATAGAAGACATTAATCCCGACGATATTGAATCCATTGAATTTCTTAAAGATGCATCTGCACAGGCCATTTATGGTTCGAGAGCAGCAAATGGGGTGGTGTTAATCACAACTAAAAGAGGTAAGAATAACAAAGTAAATGTTTCCTATCATGGTTTTGTGACTACCAAATCACTTGAAAAGAATTTTGATGTATATAGTGGACAGGAATTTGCACAATTAAAGAGAGAGGCATTTAGGGCTACAGATGCAAACGATCAATATGCAGATGATTCAGCGGTGTTTTCAGCCCTTGAATTAGAAAATATAGCAAATAACAATTTCGTAGATTGGGAAGATGAACTGTTGAGAAGTGGTTTTGTAAATAGTCATTCTATTGGTCTTTCCGGAGGTACAGAATTAACCAAAGTATATGGTAGTTTAAGTTATTTTAAGGAAGATGGGATGATCCCTACTTCGAGTTATACTAGAAAAAACTTACGTTTGAATATTGACCAAAAAATTAGCGATAAATTTGCCGTAACATTTGACATTGGAGTGTTAAATGACGACTCAGAAAGAGCTGCAAATGTAAATGTGATAACAATTTCGCCCCTAGGGAGTGCTTATAATTCAGATGGAAGCCTTACGAGGTACCCAAGTGGTGAAGAAGCTTCTGCTACAAACCCCCTATGGAATTTAAGAGAACAAGATCACGACGAAAAAGGAAATGATTTTGTAGTAACGGTTATTCCTAAATATCAAATTACTGACGATTTACAATATCAATTAAAAGCATCGATGACCAGAAAAACTTCTGAACGTGGTCAATACTTATCATCGTTAAGTTCTTCTGGAAATACAGATCGTGGAATTGCCAGAATTGACAATCAATTAAGAGAGGCTTATTTAATTGAAAATATTTTAACTTATGATAAAGAAATAAACGAGGATAATAAATTTAACGTAACACTCGTACAGGCCATAGATGAAAACAAGTTCTCAAGAACCTTTACACAAGGAACTGGATTTCCTAACGAAAGCTTGGGTTATGACGGTATAACAAATGCTATTGGAATTGTTACTGTAGAACGTGAAAAAACCAAAGTAAGAACCGCTTCTTTTATGGGAAGAGGACGCTATAGCTTCATGGATAAATATTTATTTACGGCTACCTACAGAGCAGATGGAGCCTCTGTAAATTCAAAAGATTTTAAATGGACCTACAACCCTGCTGCTGCATTTGCTTGGAAAATGCATAATGAAAGCTTTTTAGAAGATGTTGAGGCTATTCAAGAACTAAAACTAAGAGTTAGTTATGGTTCCTTAGCGAACGCACTTAAGAGCCCATATACGTCACTTTTTACTGCAGAAGGACAGAATTATGTTTTTGATGGCGAATCTGCTTCTGGATATTCTCCATCAGTGGTGCTGCCTAGTGTAGATTTAAAACACGAAACAATCACCACCCTTAACTTTGGATTGGACTTTTCTGTATTTAATAGAATATTGACTGGTAGTCTTGAATATTACGACGCTAGAACAAAAGATTTATTGTTAAGAAGAGCGGTACCTCCAACTACCGGCTATCAATACACTTACTTCAATGCAGGTGAATTACAAAATACAGGAATTGAGCTAAGCTTGACAGCAAACATTTTTAATACTGAAAATTTCAAATGGGCTGTTTCTACAAATTGGTCAAACAATAAAAATAAGTTAATTGATTTGTATAATGATGGTGCCGGAGACGCGATACTTGAAGATGATATTTACAATTATTACGTAGGTCAACCTATAGGTGTTATCAGAACCTATCAATTTGATGGAATATGGCAAGTAGGCGAAGATTTTGCCAACGCACCACAAGCGAACCCAGAATCAACCAATACACAAACTGGTCTTAGACCAGGTGATATTAGGGTAAGTGATATCAATAATGATGGAAAAATAACACCAGAGGATCGTGTATTTATCGATCCCAATCCAGATTGGTTCGGGTCATTATCAACAACAGCCTCTTATAAAGGATTTGATTTATTATTAGATTTTTATGCAGTGGAAGGAGCAACCAAAGTGAATCCATTTTTATCAGAGTTTAATAATGGTGGTGATTTAAGAGGAGCGAACAATGGGGTTAAAGTACCTTATTACACTCCTGAAAACCCATCGACAACCTTTCCAAGACCAAACGCTCTTGCGGCACCTCAATACATTGGAGCTTTAGCTGTAAAAGACGCTTCGTATATTCGACTTAGAACGGTTAGTTTAGGTTATACTATGCCTGAATCTTGGACTTCTCAAGTAAATATGGATCAAATTCGTTTTTACGTAACAGGAACGAATCTATTCACCTCAACAGACTATATCGGTTACAGCCCAGAGGTAAATATTAGAAACACCTTTTCTAGTGCAGATACAGGTTATCCAGACGCTACTAGTTTTACGTTTGGAGTAAAAGTTAAATTTTAATACTAAAATAGATATTATGAATACGAAATATTTTTATAAAAAAGTAAAAAGTAGCTTGCTGTTAATTGTGGCAGTCTTTTTTGCAGCTTCATGTGAAAGCTATTTAGACGAACAACCAAGTACCCTTATTGATTTGGGCTATGTTTATAATACCGAAGAAGGACTAAAGTCTGGTATCGTAAGTTTGTATAAATTCAATAGAGATCGTTATGAATTAAACAGACAAGATTTTATAGGTTCTGTGCTAATGACTTCTAGAGCCGATTTAACATTCACTAGGACAGGATA
>CAXBMA010000015.1:0-45596 GCA_963976855.1 uncultured Aureibaculum sp.
GGATATGCCTACCAATTGGGTAATTATAGAAGAGGTACCACCCCTACAGATTTAGGAACTGAATATGGCTCACTTTATTTCTGGAAGCATTTTTATAATATTTCCAATAAAGCTACAGGCCTCATTAATGCTGCGGAGGTTATTGAAGGTGTAGATGAAGATTCAAAAAACAAAATTATTGCCGAAGCTAAGTTTTTTAGAGCCTATGCGTACTTCTACCTTTATAGAATGTATAAAAACATCTATGTTACTACTGAAACGGTAACCGTTGATAATGCATTTGACCTCATTGAAGATAAATCTTCTGAAACAGAAATTTTCGCCTTGTTAAATAGTGATTTAAATTTTGCTATTGAACATTTAGATTGGAATGTTCAATTTGGTCGTGTATCAAAAGGAACAGCAAAACACATCAAGGCAAAGGTGGCTATGTGGGAAGGAAATTGGGACGAAGCTAAAACACAGGCCTTATCCGTAATTGAAGACCCTGAAAGTCCTTTTCGTTTAGTTGAATCGACAGGTGATGTTTTTAAAGGGGACAGAAACACTACAGAACAATTATTTACCGTGCAATCTCAGCTTGATGTATTAGGCGGTGGCAACACTACAATGTTAAATGCCAACTATGTGACTCAATACTTTCAAATAAGCGGAATAGAATCGAATAATGAACAAGGTGGTCAAGGGTTTTCTCGTGTTTTACCAAACAGGTATTTATTGGATTTATTGGCAGAAGATGAAAATGATACCAGGGACGATAATACCTATTTCAGATTAAAATATTATTATACGTCTGGAGCAAATGTTGGAGAAGAAATTGATATTTACAAACCCATAACCGAAGAGAATCCAGAAGGTGATGACTATCTAAACTACTATAAAAGATTGCATCCTTCCTGTATTAAATTTGCTCAAGAAGACTCGCCGAACCCTGCCTCGTATTTTCAACAAACGAATATCGTTGTTTACCGTTTAGCAGAAACCTATCTTATCGCTGCAGAGGCATTGATGCGCTCTGGCGGAGATGGTTTACCATACCTAAACGAAATAAGAGAAAGGGCTAATGCTACACCTATTGAAACATTGACGTTACAAGCAATTATGGATGAAAATGCGCGTGAATTATCATTTGAGGGTGAACGTTTCTTTTTCTTAAAAAGACTGGGATCAGATATATTAAATCATCAAATGACTACCTATGCTGGAGACGGTGAGTATTACCCTCGCTTTGTAGGTGGTGATCAAGATGTGAGACTAAATTGGCAACCGCATTTTATTAATTTTCCAATATTTCAGGAAGATTTAGACTTATTAGGACCAAACTATCCTCAAAACGATTTGTATTAAAACAATTTTGAATTAGTTGTTAGTATTTAAAATCTAAAGGTATGCTTCATACCTTTAGATTTTATCCTTATTTTTCAATCCTTAATTAACAATTCTCGATTCACATTATGCGTATTCCTTTATTTTTGATTTTTCTTGCCTTGAATGCTTCCATTTCATGCAATACTGAGCAGCAAAAAAAGAATACCATATCGTTTGCCGACAATAAAGTAATCGCCCATCGAGGTGCCTGGAAGGCCAATAACCATCCACAAAATTCGATTGCGTCTCTAAAACAGGCTATTGAATTGAAATGTACGGGATCTGAATTTGATGTACGAATGACTTCAGACAATATACTCATAGTAGCACACGACGCCGATTATAATGGCTTATCAATTGAGCAATCTACTTATAAGGAACTTTCTCAGCACAAACTCTCAAACGGAGAAATTTTACCGACCTTAAAACAATATGTATTGGCCGGAATGGAAAACAACAGCTCAACAGGACTTATTTGTGAAATAAAACCTTCAAAAATTGAAGGGCGTAATGAACAGATTGCGGAAGCTGTAGTGCAATTGGTTAATGAAATGCAAGCAGCACCTTATATCAGCTCCTATATCAGTTTTAGTTACGAAGTGCTAAAAAAAATACAAACCTTAGAACCAACTGCTAGAACGCAATATTTAGACGGATCAAAATCTCCAGAAACTTTAAAAAACGACGGTATAACAGGTCTTGATTATTTGGTTTATAAACTGAAGAAAAAACCAGAATGGATTCAAAGCGCAAAAAAACAAGGCATCTTGTTAAACGCATGGACTGCAAATAAAGTAGAAGATATTGATTGGTTGTTAGCCAATGATTTTAACTATATCACCACAGATCATCCTGAGCTTGTTTTTGAAAGAAGTAAAGAAAGTCCTACCACAAAAGGCTATGAATTGGTTTGGAGTGATGAATTTAATTACCAAGGAAAACCAGACAGCACAAAATGGAACTATGATTATGGTTTTATTAGCAATAACGAAAAACAATATTTTACAGATAGTTTAAAAAACATTCGTGTTGATAATGGTCATTTGATTATTGAGGCTCATAAGGAAAAGATTGCCAATAAAGATTATAAAAGCGATGCCTTTAAAAATAAAAGTTGGTTAAAATACATACCAGAAATTGATACCGCACAGTATACCTCAGCTCGGTTAAATACCGATGGATTGGCATCGTGGAAATACGGACGAATTGAAGTGAAAGCACAATTACCAAAAGGTGTTGGTTTGTGGCCAGCGATTTGGATGCTAGGCGAGAACAGAAAACAAGTAGGGTGGCCCGAAAGTGGTGAAATCGATATTATGGAACATGTAGGGTTTGACCAAGATTCAATTTTTGGAACCGTACATACCAAAGCTTATAACCACATGGTAGGAACTGAAAAAGGGAAAAAAATTTATATTGATAAACCGTATGACACCTTTCATGTTTTTGCGTTAGAATGGACTCCAGAAAAAATGGATTTCCTATTAGATGATGTTGTTTATAATCACATAGAAAATGAACATAAAACAACAGCAGAATGGCCGTTTGACCAAAAATTTCATTTGATTTTGAATGTGTCTGTCGGTGGTATGTTGGGTGGACAAAAAGGAATTGACGACACTGTCTTTCCACAACAAATGCGTATTGATTATGTTCGGGTTTTTCAACAAAAAAACAATAGATTATGAAGTATTCCTTACCACTACTATTGGTAGTTACATTGGGCTTGCTGAGTTGTAAACCTCAAGTCATAGATGTAATGACCTACAATATCCGCTTAGATATCGCGTCAGATGGCGCTAATGCCTGGCCCAATAGAAAAGATTTTTTAAGTTCACAAATACAATTTTACGCTCCTGATGTTTTTGGTGTCCAAGAAGCACGTCCCAATCAAATGAATGATTTAAAAAAAGCCTTAAAAAATTATGCCTCGATAGGACAAGGAAGAGATGAAAACGCTGATGGGGAACACTCCGCTATCTTTTACAATACTAAAAAGTTACATGTTGAAAAAGAAGATACGTTTTGGTTATCTGAAACTCCAAATATGGTTTCTAAAGGTTGGGATGCCGCCTATCCAAGAATTTGTACCTATGGCCTATTTAAGCTTCTAGAGAGTGGTAAAAAAGTTTGGGTTTTTAATACGCATTTAGATCATATTGGCGCTAAAGCACAATTAGAAGGTATGCAATTAATTATCAATAAAATAGCCGCAGTAAATACAGCTAAACTTCCAGTGATTATCATGGGTGATTTCAATGTAGAACCCACAAGTGAATTGATTCACAATCTCAAGCAACATATGGACGACACGAAAGATCTTGCAAAAGTTACTTTCGGTTCCGACGAAACATTTAATGGTTTTCAATTTGATCAACCAGCTACTAAAAGAATCGATTATATTATGATTTCAAAATCAAGTAAAATTGAAGTTGAAAAATACGGGGTCCTATCTAGCTCCATAAATTTAAAATACCCATCAGACCATTTTCCTGTACTTGTAAAACTCAAGCTACAATAAACCCATTCAAAAAATGAAACCAACCATTTTCTATTTAAAATATATCGTTATTTCAACTACGCTAATTCTATCCTTTAGCTGTAAGAATAACCAACAAAATTTAACTAAAAATTTAGCAACAACCAATCCTGAAATCGAACGAAAAGTAGATTCTGTGCTCGCTTTAATGCAATTGAATGAGAAAATTGGTCAACTAGTTCAATATAGCGGTGGTTGGGATGCTACTGGTCCCTCTTCATCAAAAGGAGATCAGCATAAATTAGATAAACTAAAAAAAGGAGAAGTTGGCTCGATGTTAAATGTCACTTCTGTAGCTACAATTCGCGAAACACAACGTTTGGTAATGGAGCATTCTAGACTTAAAATACCGCTTATTTTTGGCTATGATGTAATTCATGGTTACAAAACTATTTTTCCAATACCCTTAGGTGAGAGTGCGAGTTGGGATTTAAATCTGATCAAACAATCTGCGGCGATAGCAGCAAAAGAAACTGCCGCCTCAGGGATCAATTGGACTTTTGCTCCTATGATCGATGTTTCTAGAGATGCACGTTGGGGTCGAATTATGGAAGGTGCTGGAGAAGACCCCTATTTAAACGCGCGTATTGGTGTGGCTCGTATTCAAGGTTTTCAAGGTGATGACTTATCAGATATCTACACTGTTGCGGCTTGTGCAAAACATTTTGCCGGATATGGGTTTGCCGAAGCAGGACGCGACTACAACACCGTAAACATTGGAGAAAACGAATTGCACAATACCATTTTACCACCGTTTAAAGCAGCTGCTAAGGCCGGTGTGGCTACCTTTATGAATTCATTTAATGATATTGATGGAATACCTGCTACGGGAGATAAAGCCTTACAACGTGACTTATTGAAAGAATCATGGAACTGGAATGGTTTTATTGTCTCTGATTGGGGATCTATAGGCGAAATGATAGCACATGGCTATGCAGAAGACAAGAAGCACGCTGCTCAAATCGCCATGAATGCAGGTAGTGATATGGACATGGAATCGTATGCCTATGAAGCCTATTTAGACACATTACTCACTGAGAATAAAATAAAATTATCACAGCTGGATGATTCGGTTAAACGCATTTTACGCATCAAATTTGAACTTGGTCTATTCGATGACCCTTATAAATATTGCGATGAAGATCGCGAGTCAAACGAAGTTTATACGGATGAGCATTTGGCAATCGCACGTGATGTTGCTAAAAAATCTATTGTACTATTAAAAAATGAAGCGAATCTTTTACCTCTATCAAAAGACATTAAAAGCATCGCAATAATAGGTCCTTTGGCAGCTGATAGCGATTCTCCCTTAGGAAACTGGAGAGGAAAAGCAGCCTATAATTCAGCAGTTTCTGTGCTTGAAGGAATTAAAAATGCATTGGGAACCAACACAAAAATAAACTATGCAAAAGGTGTCGATCTAACCATACCTACTGTAGCTCCTGGTGAAAATCAATTCTTACATCCGTTAAAATTCAACACTACCAACAAAATGGGTATTGCTGCTGCTGTTGAAGCTGCTAAAAAATCGGAGGTTGTTGTACTTGCAATTGGCGAAAATGCCTATCAAACGGGCGAAGGTAGAAGCCAGACAAATATTGGATTTAGGGGACTTCAAAACGAACTGTTAGAAGCCATTTACAATGTAAACAAAAATATAGTAATTGTATTGTTGAACGGAAGACCTATGGATCTGAGTCGTGTTTCAGAAATTGCCCCTGCCCTACTAGAATGTTGGCATTTGGGTTCTGAATCTGGAAATGCTATTGCCGATGTTCTTTTCGGCGATTACAATCCGTCAGGAAAGCTTCCTGTTTCTTTCCCACATAATGTAGGTCAAGAACCCTTGTATTACAATCAAAAAAATACGGGTAGACCTTACAGTGAAAAACACGTTACCTATTCAGGCTATCGAGATGCTCCGAAAACAGCGTTATACCCTTTCGGATACGGGTTGAGCTATACCTCATTTTCATATAGTGACATAAAACTAAATAAAAATGAAATTCCCATAAATGGTGAATTAACCGTATCGGTAAACCTAACAAATACCGGAAATAGAACTGGTGAAGAAGTTGTACAACTTTATATACGCGATTTAGTAGCCTCTTTAATACGACCAACAAAAGAACTTAAAGGTTTTGAAAAAGTGCTATTAAAAGCTGGAGAAACTAAAACAATTACCTTTACCATAAATACCGAAACGCTGGCGTTTTATACCGCTAATAAAAAATGGGAGGTAGAACCTGGTAACTTTAATGTGTGGATTGGTGGCGACTCAAATACCAACCTAAAAGAAACATTTAAAGTTCTCGAATAAATTTAGATTTGATTCATCTAATTTAGTAGTGCTATAATTAGTCAACTGAGTCTCAGAATTTTTAAAATTAATTCAGAATATTTTTATACTAAGCCTCATAGGCGTATATTGGTATGACAAAATAATTTATTCTTGAAAACACGAAGAGCCTTTATAAAAAATAGCAGCTTATCACTACTCGCTTTACCTCTATTAGGATGTGAATTTAGCGCTAAAACCATCAGCAACAATACGTCATCAATGCGAACCATAGGCCTTATTGGAGGTACTTCATGGCACTCAACGGTTGAATATTACAGCACCATTAATCAGATGATCAATGATATAAAAGGGGATCGAATAAATCCGCCTCTACGGTTATTAAACCTCAGTCAAAAGGAAATTAATGATTTTCAAGCCGAAGGAAATTGGGACGCGATTACACGCATTTATATTGAAGCCAGTCAAGATTTAATAAGAGCAGGAGCTGAAGCTATTTTATTTTGTTCAAATACAGCCCATCATGTTTATGATGCTGTATCAGCCAAAATAGAGGTTCCCATTTTACATATTGCAGACGCCACTGGAAAAGAAGCAAAAAAAAACAATTTAAACAAATTAGGTCTGTTGGGCACCGTATATACTATGGATGAATCCTATATAAAAGGACGCCTTTCAAAAGAATTTAATTTACAGACCATTACTCCTGATAAAAGCGCCTATAAAGAACTCGCTCGAATTATCTATGATGAACTTGCCATTGGATCCATAACTGCCGCTTCAAAAACCTTTGTTATCAGTGAAATGGAAAAGCTGAAAAATCAAGGTGCAGAAGGAATTATTCTAGGTTGTACTGAATTTCCGCTCTTGGTAAAATCTTCTGACTACGATTTAACCTTATTTGACACCACGTACTTACATTGTAAAATGGCAACAGATTTTATTGTTGAACAATAACTTTTAATCTACTTATCCTAGATCCCATACTAATGGCAATACTAAATACACAATCGCTGTAAGGATAATGATAGATAAAATATTCATCCATATTCCCTTCTTTATCATGTCTTCTATTTTTAAGTAACCAGATCCAAATACTACGGCATTGGGCGGCGTAGCAACCGGCAACATAAAAGCACAAGAAGCAGCAACCGTAGCACCTACCATTAAATAATACGGATGAATACCGAGAATTGGCGCTAAGGACACGAGTACAGGAAGCAACATTGCGGTTGTTGCCAAATTAGAGGTTATTTCAGTTAAAAAGTTAACGGCCGTTATTAAGATTAGTAATAACAATAAAAACGGAACCGTTTCCAGTGCGGTTAACTGATTTCCAATCCATAAAGCGAGACCACTTGTTTCAAAACCAAGTGCTAATGCCATTCCTCCACCGTATAATAATAAAATTCCCCAAGGTAATTTGATCGCATCTTCCCAAAGTAAAATTTTCTCTTTCTTTTTACTCGATGGGAGGATAAACAAAAGAATAGCAAATGCAATAGCAATGATTGTGTCATCAATTGCTGGGATAAATTTTTTGAGTAAAAACGATCGGGAAATCCATGCCAATGCAGTACAAACAAAAACGATCAGCACCGTTTTCTCTTCATAAGACATTTTTCCTAGCGCTTTTAATTGTCGCGTAATTTCATTGCTTCCTCCAGGAAATTCCTTTTGTTTGAATTTAAAAGCGAAACGTGTTAAATAGACCCAACATAAAGATAATAGTACTATTGATACAGGAAACCCAAAAATGAACCATTGTGAGAAGGTTATTTCTATACCTAATGATTTCTGAACAACACCAGCCAAAACTAAATTAGGTGGAGTACCAATAAGTGTTGCCATACCTCCAATAGAAGCGCTATAGGCTATGGCCAGCATCAAGGCCTTACCAAATATTAGGTTTTCATTTTTCTCGGTATTTGGATTGTCATTGAGCTGCGCCACAATAGCCATTCCTACCGGTAAAATCATCACGGCTGTGGCTGTATTAGAAATCCACATTGATAGAAAAGCTGTAGCAAGCATAAAGCCAAGAATAATATTAACCACGTTGGTACCAACAATTTTAATAATATTAAGGGCAATCCTTTTGTGTAGGTTCCATTTTTCAATAGCAATTGCCAATATAAATCCTCCTATAAAGAGGTAAATATACTTATGCCCATAAGATGCTGTGGTTTCACTCAAGCTCAATCCGCCTGTTAAAGGAAAAAGTACTATGGGTAATAAAGCGGTAACAGCAATATTTAAAACTTCTGTTATCCACCAGATTGCCACCCATACTGCTGAAGCTAAAATAGCATTCGCAGTATCATTGAGTCCTTCTGGATGGAAAAAAAATAAAATATAAGAAAAACAAAGTGGTCCTAATACAAATCCGATTTGCTTTTTTGAAATTCTCATAGTTTTGATTTTATTTGGTTGTATTGTATTAAATTGATTTTAAGTAACAAATTAATGCTATTTTTTTGAAGCTACTAAACTATTCCATTTATCAATAAATTGAACGGCTGCATTTACCAATCGCATTGCATTTTTCTTTCCTCTATGGGCACTTGACTCCTGAATATTTCGGTCTCCCCAAATTCCGTTAGATGTCATTTCAATGGAAGATGTTTTCTTTCCTGTTGATTTTGCTTTTAGACCTTCCGCAAGAAAAAGCATGGTGGTTGTTTCATTCCCTTTAATTACTTCTGGTACCATTTTTTCCAAATGCGTTGGAAGGTTTAATTTTCCTGTTTCTGCTTGGTCCATTTGAACTAAACTCGGCATCAAGTATAATGAATCAGACGTTTCTTCGGTACCAGCATGTCGATCCAGTTGTTCTGACTTTGCTTCATCCGACTTTGCCATAAATGGTTGAACGGCCAGACCAAAATCTACTGCCACACCCGATGTTGTTTGATTGATTTGATCTACTAAATACGTGGTAATTGCTCTATTACCACCGTGAGAGTTCATAACAATAAAACGTTTAAAACCGTGTTTCATAAGACTTTCAACAGCTTCTAAATGTACTTTAGCAATGGTTTCTGCACTTAAAGTTATGGTGCCCGCAAATTCCATATGATAGGGTGATTGACCTGCCATTAATACCGGAGCCACTAAAATATCTCTCTCTTGAGCAATCAACTTACACCATTCTATTCCATTAATAAAGTCAGTGCCTATGGGTAAATGCTTACTGTGTTGCTCTAGGGCGGCTATTGGAATAATCACTAGATCTGATTTATCTATCAATGCTTTCACTTCAGGTGAAGTCATGTGTGGTAGATAATTCTTTATTTTAGATTCTGACCAAAGTGGATTGGTTGGTGCGTTGGTATACTTACTCATTATGTATATAATTAAGAAAATTTTGCTGTGTACTATTTTGTAGTAGCACCTATTTCTTGTTATTAAACCTCATCATTCTAAAAACTCAAACTCTAATTACAATCGTCTCAAAGCTTCCAGTCGTGCCGTTTTAACTTGATCAGCTGTCATGTAATAACCGTCAGAATCCCCACCCATCAAACAATCAAAGTCACATTGATTGTGTCTTAATTGTAGCACATGGCCTATTTCATGAGCAATCGTTCTAGACAATGATCCTCTATCAAAATTAACATGATCTTCTATTAAAAGTGTTTTCTCTGGGTCACCTCCTCTATTGTGTTTGTTCGTCCAGGTGCCTACCACACTATGGTAACCAAAACCACTCATAGCGTTACCCTGAGATGTGTTTCCGATAAAGGGAAATAAATAAATATGATATAAATTTGTCCCCAATTCACTAGATGTACTCCTATGTTCTGGCTGCATTAAATTATATAAATGTGGTAGTCTCGCCGGGTCAGAATTTCCATTAGAATCCCTCTCAGTACTAGCAATAAAAGCTATTGATTCTTCATAAGTGCCATGTTTCACCACATCTTCTTCTACTATTGACTCCACAAGCCACTGAATCTTAGCCTGTTTATATATTGCATTTACTTCAGGAATAATCGTTTGGTTAACATCATCAGTTGTCACCCAACTACCCATACTAACACCCGAGGTATGAGACATTGTAATGTCTGTCATTATATGAACTCTTAAGTTTAATTTATATTCCGTTTCCGAATCATAACCATCGATATATACGGGATCAACAGGATCCGAACTTTCAGAACACCCTAAAAAAAATAGGCTTATTAGGATAAGTGTAAGATAAAAGTTGAAGGATCTTGCGCGATTTACTACCGCATTGTCTATTTTAAAGTTCTTCATTCTAAAATTGAAAATAATGACTATTACTTAATTGTAATTGTTTCTAAATGAACTGGTGTAATTACTTTAGAATTTGGTGAAGCTGCCTTTACCTCTTCTATAAATGGCTTAATTTTATCATTAACTGCCTTTTCTTGCGCTTTAGCAGAACCGTAAGGCACTCTAAAATTATCCCAATGTGTTGGGATTACAATTTTTGGAAAGCCCGTTGCTTTTAAGAGTCGCTCGGTATATTTATAGATTTCATTTCTTGAAAAATTAACACCTGGCATAATAATGTCAGGCCTTAAGCCTTCCACTTCACGTTCAACGTAGTTCATTGAACCAGCGGTCAATATTTTATGAGAAGGCAAACGCAGTAAAAACATTAAAGAGCCCCCTTCAACAAAATCTTTTACGTGAATTGGTGCTTTTAAGTCACTGGGTTGTGTTCTAGAATCAAAGTACTGTTTCTTATTTAAAGCCGAATGAATGGATGGGACAACCCTTACAGAAAAATTTTCAAACTGATAATCTTCGCCACCTCGTACTGTATATATCTGATCTTTCGGAACACCGTATGCTCTTAATATATTAGTTGTTGTTTCCGTTCCAATTACTTTCGCGCCTGTTTTTTTTGCGATATAAGGCACGTCACCTAAATGGTCTGGATGCGAGTGATGTACAAATATAAAATCTGCATTGGTAATCAACTTATCAATTGCCACCGTGTCAGACTGGTAGTGATCATTTCTAGTAAACTTCGTTCTGGTAATATAGGGATCTAAAAGAATGGTAGATTTTCCATCTTTAATTTCCCAACCTGCTGCTCCGAAGTATTTTAACTTAAGCTCTTGTGCTTGCGAGCCGAACGAAGTACACAGTGCTCCTATAACAAAACAACATAGTACTATTTTTTTTAAATCTACTAATTTGATTAAATTATTCATTTTTTTATGCTGTAATTATTAGTTAATTCTTAAATTATTTGTTCCACTATTTAGATCAATCATACACCTCAACAACCAACTCTATTTCTACGGCCTGTGCCCTTGGCAATGAAGCTACACCAATCGCAGCACGTGCATGTTTTCCTCTTTCTCCAAAAACTTCAACCATTAAATCAGAAAAACCATTAATTACTTTTGGCTGCTCTATAAAGTTGGGATCACAATTCACAAGTCCCAATACTTTTACAATACGCTTCACTTTATTTAAATCGCCTAACATTTCTTTTAACACAGCTAACTGATTGATTGCTGTTAATCGCGCACCTTCATAACCCTGCTCAATAGAAATATCAACTCCTAATTTTCCAGACATTTCAGTACCATCTGCGCGTTTAGGTCCTTTTCCTGCTAGGAAGATCAGGTTACCTGCTCGTACACCATTCACATAATTTGCAACAGGTGATGGAGGTTCGGGTAAGGTGATGTTTAATGCTTTTAATTTTGCTTCGGGGTTGTAATTATCCATAGTATCTTGTTGATTGGTTTCTTGTTTTGTTTGTTGCTCACAGCTTACAACTAATAGTGTCATAACTAAGAGTGCTGTTAAGGATTTAAAGATTTTCATTTTAGTCTATTTTTAAGGCGTTCGTTGATAATTCTTAATTATTTTGTGGTTTAAAATCAGCAGCTTCCCATAATGGATTACTTTCATAGTAATTACCATTGGTCATTACCGCTGTTACCGTTCTTAGGTTACTAATATCAAGTAATGGGTTTTTAGTAAGAATCGCTATATCCGCTTCTTTCCCTACTTCTAAGGTTCCCGTTTCTGAGTCTAATCCCATTGCTTTCGCTGGTACACTAGTTGCTGTTCTAATAGCTTCTAAGTTAGTTAGTTTTCCTAATTTTTGATAGGTTTCTATTTCGAGATAAAGGCTAAACACAGGTACAACATTGTCGGTTCCCGCTACCACTGGAACACCAGCTCTGATAAATTCAGCAAGAATTTGCATCCCTTTTAGGTTATCTGCTTTAATTAGTTCTGAACGTTTATCACTTGTTCCACTTCTAAATCGTTTCCCTTCAAATAATTCATACGCAATTCTATCTGCACCTGGTTCTATCGTTTCTAATGGGTTTCCTCTAGGAAGCGTTGCTACTACATCTAAGGCAATGGTTGGATCTAATACTGTTTTGTGTTTTAATAAAAAGGCCGTCGCTTTTTTAATTCTTTCAGCACTCACCTCATTATCAGCTAAAAAATATCTTCCTAATTCAGATGCCTTTTTTTCAGGAAAAAGAACAGTTAGAATTCGAGCCCGATGACTTAATTGATTCATTCCATGTTCAATGGCATTCACTGCATTCCCTTCTAAGTTTGGTACGTGGCCAGTAACTGACATTCCTACTTTATGTGCTTCTTCAGAGAGAACTTTAACAATTTCAGGAGTTATAGAACTGTAAATTTTTATTTGCTTATATCCATTTTTATGATATAAGGCAACCACTTCTTTAGCTTGTTCTGGTGAAGTTGCTCTAATCACTCCATTTCCTTTTACCCCAGCGCCATCCGTCATTCCTGCTAAAAGGATGTCTGGACCTAATGCTCCTTCGTTAGCGATGGCATCTCTAAAGGCCGTTGCAAATTCTATTTCATTCCCATTATCACGTATGGTGGTAACACCACCTGCTAAATAAGCCGGTGCCCATTGCACTTGGTTCGAGTGTGCATGCATATCCCAAAGCCCTGGCATTAATGTTTTACCTGTAACATCAATAACTTTGGCTCCTTCAGGAATTTCGGTTTCAGAATTTTTACTGATACTTTTAATACGACCATTTTCAATAAGTATGGTCATGTCCTTTTTTGTATCCTCACTCAATCCGTCAACAACATCACCTCCTACTAAAGCAGTAATTGACGCTTGTTCAACTTTTAAATTTTTAGTGTAGGTATCAAGAGCATCCATTTGCTCTGTTACATTTCCTGCAATAAATACAGGTAAAGCTTCCTCATATCCTTTTCTGATCATTTCTCGAATCTGAGTATTGGCCTTCACTAAGGCTATTAAATTTTTAGATTCGTCTAACCAAATAGTTCTACCACCCCAATTAATCCCTTCAACTACGTATCTATCTAAGGTTATTTCCTCTCCTTTAATTTTAACAACATCGGTTCCTTTATGAGTAATGGTAACTTCTCCTCTTGGTAAGGTAGCTACCCCACTTTTCATATTATTCTTAAAATAATAGTGGTACAACATCATTTCCATAGCGGCAGGAATATTACTATGCAACGGAAAAAACGTTTCTGGTGCTTTTGTTGTAACAACATCAAAATATTTTTCCCAAATAGAAACTTGATTTTTGTCGTCAATTTCCATTTTAAAAATATTCGTAGTATCGTTATTTGCGATACGCATGTTTGCGTAGTAGGTAGGTGCTAAATCTTTGTTCAAATGTAGTTCAGCCTGTACACCAGTAATACGGCCTCTTTCATTTTCACCTTGCAACGACTTTACAACAACTCCATCGTCATTTGACGTAATGCTATAGGTTTCTTCTCCAATAGGTGATTGTCTTCTATAAACAACAAAAGCACCTTCTTCATCCACATTATCCCAAGTGGTATCGGGTGCTTGATTTGGTGCACATGAAGCTAAAATAGCGAGTACAAATAGCGCTAAAAACTGCATCGTTTTTTTTGCACTGTAGTTGAGTTTAGTTAAGTGTTTCATAAGTTTTTGAGTTGTATGTTTAGTTGTTGTGCTGTTTAATTTATTCGAAAGAACACGTGATTCTAGTAGTTATTTTTTAGGGAAAATAGGGTTTGTAACGGTTAAAATAATAGACATTTAACGCATCTGAATTGCTTTCAATTATATCTAATTTACCATCTCCATTTAAGTCAACTGCTTTAATATCATAGGTACTAAATTTTTTGGTGCTCAAAGTACTTTTCTTCCAAACCTTTCCTTTTTCACTACTGATAAAAACAGTATTGGGTGCTCCTACGTTTCCAATAACAATATCAGTATCGCCATCTGCATCTAAATCGCCAATAGCAATAGAATACGATTTATCTGAGCTTGGGTCAAACTCAAATTTTTGAGTATAATTTTTAGCATTATCACTTAAATAGACTACGTTGGGCTCACCAATATTGGCTGTAATAATATCTAGCCACCCATCATTGTTCACGTCGGTAATCGCTACAGACCTAGTATTGTCTTTACCTGTACCATATGGAATTTTGGTGGTGAATTTTAAATTACCATCATTGAGATACACAAAATTTTGTTGTTCATCTCTATTCGCTAAAATCAAATCTTTATGACCATCACCATTCATATCAGCTACCTCAACATCTATAGTTGAATCTTTTTGTGAGCCAAAACCTATGATTTCAGTAAAATTACCTTTACCATCATTTAAACAAATTTCATTTTCCTTCCCTCGATTTGTGATTAGGATATCCATATCACCATCGTTATCAATATCAGAAACAACAATATTTCTTGTAGGTGCATAAGTTTCACCAAAACGTGCTCCTTTGGTATAGTTGCCCTTCCCATCATTTATAAAAATATAATTTGGAGCCATATCATTTCCTACGGCTACATCTAAATCGCCATCACCATCAAAATCAGCAAGTTCTGTTGAATAACTTGTTTCTTGCTCATCTCCCAATACTTGAGATACGGTAAAAACCCCTCTCCCATTGTTAAAAAACACACGATTTTGACCTGGCCAATGCCTACCATTCGCAATCAATACATCCATATCTCCATCCTTATCAATATCACCAACATCAATAGAAGCCGTACGTTCCTTATGAGTACCTAATATCAATCTACCACTCGTAAAAAATTCAGAGGTCTGACCAAAACTGGTGGTTACAAAAAGTAAAAAAAGTAAAATTTGTAAAAATTTCATTGTCGTTTTGTTTTAAAATTAATAGTTCCAATTGCCTTATAAAAAGCTTATTTAAAGTGTTTAATGCCCATTGCATTATAAAGTTCCTCTGCATAATACAGATTACCACCTTTCATGGTCCATTCTACCCTTCTAATGTTACTTATGTCTTCTAATGGGTTTCCATCAATTAAAATTAGATCTGCTTTTTTACCCACTTCAATAGACCCATATAATTTTGATACGCCTGTAGTTACGGCAGATTTTATCGTTGCCAATTTTAACACTTCAGCTACTGGAATTCCAGACTGCTCATAAAGCTCCAATTCTCTGTGATACAAAAACCCTGGCAACCCATCAGTTCCAGGAACGAGCGTCACATTTTTTTGAAAAAGATCGTAAACCACCGTCAACATTTTATCATGACTTTTCTTGTATAATGGAGTCGTCTCTTCATTTTTAGGGAGTCCACCCGCATAAAACTCGCGTTGACTTATCACAGGAAGCCTACTCATAATCTTATTGTATGTAGGACTTGGTTCTCCTTTTTTAGCAACGAACATATTCTCAAAAATGGCCACTGTAGGGTCAATTAAAATTTCTTTTGTTTTTAATAGATCTACAAACTCAAGATACTCTTTGGATTTAAGATCAAGGTTTGCCCCGTGTTCTGCCACCATCGTAAAACGCAAAGGTGTTCGGGTATCAATCGTATCAGATAAAAAATTTAAAAACAACATGTTCATATGCTGAATTTCATTATAACCTTGTTCAATTGCCTGAGAAGCAATCATGTAAGCCGGTATATGCCCACTCACTCTCATATCGAGCGAATGTGCTTTTTCTACCAATGGCTTCACCCATTCTGGTTTAATAGAACTATAGAGTTTAATTTGTTGGTAACCCAAATCTTTATAAGACTGAATCTCCGCTAATCCTTCTTCGAGATTCTCAACTACATTCCGTTGGTTGGCATAAGGGCCAGAACCATCTATAATACCACTAAAAGTAACTATACGTGGTCCAATGATACTATTCTTATCAAATTGTGCACTTAGCTCATTTAATTGCTTATTATTCGCCATATCACGCACGGAAGTAATTCCACCTGCTAAATGTAATATTCCTCTGAATTTGGTATTGTGTGTATGCATATCAAACATACCTGGCATCAACGTTTTACCTTTACCATCAATAACTTTTGTAGTTGTGGGTATTGTTTTTGTACCTGTTGGATTCATTGCCTTGATGGTTTCTCCATCAACAAAAACATCTTGATTTAAAAGCATGGAACCGTTCGCAGTAAATACATTGGTATTTTGCACAACTACCTTTTCGATAGGATGCGTCAACTTTTCTGAAATTTCTATCAAGTAATCATCCTCAACGATGTCTTGTAATTTTTTCATTTCACTGCGCAGTTCTTTGAAATCTTCTAGAACTACATGTAGGTTTCCAGAGATGCTACAAACCATCTGATCTCCTTGCATCCACAAATAGGTTGGACTCATATCCAGACCCTTTATCATTAAAAGGTCAAGAGGGGTTCCATTTTTAAGTGTTAAGGGTATTTTTTTTACCAATTCAGCTTCCCCTTCTGGCAATAGGCGAATTTTCCCTGATGTTGATTTTAATAAGTGTTGGGCCAAAATTTCATAAACTGCTGGAGATCCATCATAACGGAAATAAAGTTCATCTTCACTTATAGTACCTTGATCTTCCCCTTTTGGATTTTTCCAAGTGGCAGTTGTTTCGGTGGTTGAAAAATTTTCGTTTACAGCAACTTTACGATAATTAACCCCTTCAATAGATTGAGCTGTAATGAAATTTTGTTCATTTAAGGTTATTTTCTCAGAATATTCGGGTCCACGTCCTCTGTCTGTATAGGTATAATAATATTCAAAACTAGTGTCGCTGGTTCTCCATTTTTCATAAACTCCTGAAGGATTTTCTCGGAAAACTACCTCATACTGTATTTTATTTGAATCCTTACTTTTCTTTTGAGCTGTTTCATTACATCCAACTGTTAAAAAAAAGACTAAAAAAGTGCTGGCAATAAAATTTTTCATAATCAAAAAAGAATAGTTAAGATTTGTATGTAGTTAAGAAATTAGAACTTTCTTAAGATTTTAAGGTTTCTCCAAAATAGCGCAACCAGTTCTGTCCCAATATTTTTTCAATATCACCCGTACTATAGCCTCTTTTATCTAAAACCTTGGCAACATTTAAGTGGCGCTTGGGTTCATCTAAACCATTTATCCATGCTGGCCAACGCACTTGATAGGATTCTGGGAACCGTGTTAAACGAGGTACATACCAGTTCTCACGTGTTGCTCCATTTGCTTTCATTCCTTCAATGGCAAAATCTGAAGCCACTCCTACATGATCAATACCTGCAACCTTCACAGCATGATCTATATGATCTACATACGTTTCAATAGTTGTTTTACCTCCGGGATCAGGACCAATCATATAACCAAGACACATAATACCCATAACACCACCCTTATCGGCCATAGCCTTAATCTGTGCATCTGTTTTTGCACGTGGATGATTTTTATAAAGGGTTTCGCAGGTAGAATGGTTAAACATAGCACCTGTTTTACTAAATTGTATCCCATCAAAGGTGGTTTGACGTCCACAATGTGATAAATCTATAATAATACCCAACTCGTTCATGCGCTCTACAGCTTCGATACCAAAATCTGAAAGTCCAGCGTTTGTACGCTCGGTACATCCATCGCCTAACAAGTTTCTTTGGTTATAGGTTAATTGAATCCAACGTGTTCCTGCATTGTACAAGGTATCAATATTGTCTATCGACTTTTCGATCATGGTAGCATTCTGAAAACCGAATAATATTGCGGCCTTATTTTCTTTCTTTGCTCTTACAAAATCGGCTGCACTTGTTGCATATATTAATTTATCGGGATTATCATCTATTCGGTCTCTCCATTCTGCCAAAGCAGCCATGGCAACTTTCAAATTGCCAGATGCTAAAGACGCATTAAAACCGGTATACCCTGATTCTTTCAAGGCCTTAAAAGAAACTTCGTTCCAACCGCGCGGAATCGTTAATCCATCAATTACAAGAGCTTTCTTATAAAGCTCTTCTATTGATGTAGATTGATTTAAGAGTGTGTCACCTGGTACTATTGATTCTAGAATAGATGAAAAAGAATGGGCTACTTGCCCAGGAATAACCATTCCTAGTGAAAGCATTTTTGTTAAATTTCTACGTGTTTTTTCCAAAATTATTTTGTATCAAATTATTTAACAATCAAACCAGAACATATTATCTTAAAATACATTGATAAAACCAAAACTGGTTTTATCAATGTATTAATATTAAGTATTAAGAATTAACAATCTAATAACCAGGATTCTGGTCAATATTAGGATTGGCGTCTCTTTCATTTTGGGGTATTGGTAAGATTACTGTGTCACTACCATAAGTAATGAGACATATCTCCGATGTACAATCTGTACGTACTATATCTTGTTTCGTACGCATCAAATCCCACAACCGCTGTCCTTCAAATGCAAGTTCTAATCTTCTTTCCATAAAAATAGCATCCTCAAGTGCAACACCAGTATCGGCATTATCAGCAGCAGTTGCTACCGCTCTTTGGTGTACCATATCCAAATCATCTTGTGCTCCGGCTATATTTGTACCAATTTTAGCTCTAGACTCAGCTCTGATTAGGTATAATTCTGCTAATCGAATCACCTTCACATTGTCAAAACCATTAACATCTGGATATTTAATCATTCGGTAGGGTGCAAATTCTCCATTTAGTTGAGGGTCTACTTCAAAAGTGCTCAATCTTGCATCATTAGCCTCATACAAGGAAACAACATCATTAGATGGTAAATAGTCACCAAATATTTCTGGTAAATACAAACTTGCAAGTCCCGCAGAGTTATCGGTTTCCGTCATCGATATTTCAAAGATAGATTCCGAACTGTTATCTGTAGTCCATAAGTTATAATAATTACTATTAGAAACTAAACTATAGTCTCCTGTACCGATAACCTCAGTTGCCATTGCTTCTGCATTTGGCCAATCTTCTTTGTATAAATACACTCTAGATAGTAATGCCTTCACTGAAATAGATGATAAGGTATTGGAATTACTACTTCTAGACTCACTATCCATAAGAGAAATTGCAGTAGTCATATCGGATATAACTTGGTCATATACTTCCTTTACTGAATTTCTTTGGGGTTCATTAGTTGCATCAAACTCAAGAACAAGTGGCACACCAAAATGGCTTGCGTCGGCGGTAAATGTATAATGCTGTGCAAATAATCGAACCATATCGAAATAAACCAGTCCTCTTAAGGCATAGGCCTCTCCTATAATATGATTTTGCTCGTCTACAACCGCAGCTGGAACCTCAACATCAGAATTAATGATGGCATTTGCCGCATTGATTGCCTCGTACATTGTAGTCCATAGACTGTTAGCATCACCATCTGATCTTCTTACAATATGTTCTGCATAATCTTCGATTCGATTGGCCTGAGCATTTTGTTTTACATCATCTGCCATTACATCTGGAATCATAAACAGGTACCGTGCGTAATAATCAGATCCTGAAATTTTATTATAAATCCCAGTAATTGAAGAATTATAATCTTCGAGATTTGTCAAAGCTTCAGTATCTGCAACCGATTGTTGTGGTTGAAGTTCTAAAAATGATTCTGAACATGATAGTATAAGTCCAGAAAGTAACGCAAATATGAATATTTTATATGTTTTCATGTCTTTCAAATTTATAGTTGAACATTTAGACCTATTGAAATTGTCTTTAAGGCAGGTGTTTGGCCTGTATAGCTACCATTAATGGCTTGCTCTGGATCGATATAAAGAATATCTTCTTTAACAAATGTCAATAAATTGGTTCCTCTTACGAACAAATTGACAGAATTTAATTTTAAGGCTGAAGTAATTTTTTCAGGAAAATTATAATTCACCGTTAAATCTCTCAATCGTATATAACTACCATCATATAACCATCTAGAATTATTTGCTTCCCCACTTCCAGGACTACCACCCCAAATGAATTTTGGAGCCAATGCATCTGTTTTACCTGGTACCCATCTATTGTCATAAATAAAGGTAGCAGTACTTCTTGGTGTTAATCTACCGTCTGCTAAACTACCACGAGCCCTTGCATCAAATATATAATTCCCATAAGAGTAAATAAAATTAGCACTTAAACTAAAATCTTTATACGTAATACTTGTGTTGAATCCTCCAAAAAACTCAGGTGTAGCAGATTTGCCATCTAAAAAACGTTCAGCATCACTTAAGTCACTTGTAATCGTCGTTTTTGAAGCATCGGTATACCATTGTGGTGCTCCAGTATCTGGATTTACACCAGCCCAACTAAATAAGTAAAAAGATTGAAAATCTTGCCCTTCTTGTCTTCTGTATGCTCCCGAATTAAAGTCTTCTGTTAACTTAGTAATTTCATTTTTGAGAAATGTAGTATTGAAACCAACATTCCACGTAAAGTCCTCGGTATCGATGATATCTGCATTTAAACTAATTTCAACACCCGAATTGGTCATTTCACCAAAATTTTGCGTAAGTGAAGTAAATCCAGTAGTACGTGAAATAGGTACATTTAATATCAAATCTGATGAAATACGTTTAAAGTATTCAACAGTACCATTTACTTTGGAAAAAATTCCAAAATCAAGACCTATATTAAAGTTTTGTTGTGTTTCCCAAGTTAAATCTGGGTTTCCAATTTGATTCGGGGAACCTCCTGGGTTTCCATCATAATCTTGACCAAATACATAAAGACCTTGCGAAGGAAAATTCCCAATAGCGGCATTACCAGTAATCCCCCATGAACTTCTAACTTTCAATAAATCCAAAAAAGAAGCGTTTTCAAGAAACTTTTCTTTAGTTGCTATCCAACTTCCACCAAAGGAATAAAATGTACCCCATCTGTTATCAGCACCAAATCTAGACGAACCATCTCGTCGTACACTCGCCGAAAGAAAATACTTACTGGCAAAATTATAGTTTGCTCTAGAGAATAAGGAAACAAAGGTATATTCAGATTTTGAACCACTAATTGCAAACTCGGCAGAGGCACTATTTAATGTTCTCAATCGTTGATTAGGAAACTGCGTTCCTGATGCACTAAGTGACTCACTCGTAGTTTCTTGTGCTTCATATCCTCCAAGGACGTTGAAGTTATGTTCAGTCCCTAAAATAAAATTATAGTCTAATGTTTGGGTACCTACCCATGTTTTTAAAGTTGTATTGGATTCGTAAGCATCTCCTCCTGCATTTCTTCCTCCACCGTATCTTGGATTCTGATATCTTGATTCATTTAATGATAGTAAATCAAAATTCCACTGTGTACGAAATGTCAAGTCTTTTATCGGTTTGATAGAAATAGCAAAATTATCTACCACTCTGATTTGCTTGTTTTCCCATAAGTCATCACCACTCAAACTACCTACTGGGTTTGCACCTCCTAAAGGAAAATAGTTGGCATGTTCACCATTAAATCGACCTTGATCATCATAGATAGGAATTAATGGAGATAATTCTAATGAATTTTTGAAAGGATTATTAAAAGACCCTCCATCAAAAAATGTATCTGACCTAAGGTTCGATACTGATATGTTATTAGAGATAGTTATATAATCAGTTGCTTTAAATTCTACATTACTTCTTGTACTCAACCTATTAAATCCTGATCCGATCACATAATTTTCTTGATCAAAATAGGCGCCTGAAAAGAAATATTTAAGATTCTCCGTTCCCCCACTAGCACTAAGGTCATAACTCTGAGTGATACCCGTTCTAGTAATTGCATCTAACCAATTGGTATCAGTAGGCTCCCCTGTTGAAGGGTCTATTAATTGTGTAAAGGTATTATCAAATCTTGCTTGTGCCTGCGCTGGTGTATCCCCTCTATTAATATAGCCTTCAAGGAATAGTTCTGTATATTGGGCAGCGTTTAAAGGTTTTAATATATTATTGTAAGCTTGCGAATTAAAACCCGTTAAGGTTTTAAACGTAATTTTTGTCTTTCCTAATTTTCCAGATTTGGTATTGATTAAAATAACACCATTTGCACCTCTCGAGCCATAAATTGCTGTTGAAGCGGCATCCTTAAGTACAGAAATGGATTCAATATCATTCGGGTTAATCCCAGCCATTACGTTTGTACTATTACCACCATTATCAATACTTCCAATACTTCCGGCTTGAATCGGAATTCCATCAATAACGTATAAAGGTTCACTTGATGCAGTAATAGATCCTATCCCTCTAATTCTAACCTGAGTATTTCCTCCTGGGGCACCATCTACTGCTGTAGCTTGTAAGCCTGGGGTACTACCTCTCAACGCTTGTTCAAAAGTTGAAACTGGAGCTTGTTCAAAAGTTTCGCTTTTAACTAAACCCACAGAACCTGTTAATGACTCTTTGGTTTGGGTTCCATACCCTACAATTAAAACTTCGTCTAATGAAGCTGCATCCTCTTTCATTACCACATTTATTTCACTTCTATCACCAACTACAACTCTTTGAGTCTGCATACCTATATACGAAAAAAGGAGCACTGCTCCTTCTGAAACATTGATCGTATAGTTACCATCAAAATCACTTTGGGTACCTGTTGAAGTGCCTTCCACGATAATATTCACACCTAATAATGGCATTCCGGCAATGTCTTTAATGCTACCTTTAACCTCTCTGTCTTGAGCAAATAACTCATTTAAGGCTGCGGTGCTTTGCGCCGTTTTCTTAGCCGCCAACTTTATAACAACTTGTTTGCCAATGATTTTATAGCTCAGGTCAGTATTTCTAAAAGCCTTGTCTAGAATGGTTGTTACTTCAGCGTTTTTTAATTTTAGGGAGATTTTTTTTGTGGTCTTTAAAACATTGTCTTTATAGAAAAAGACATAGTCTCCTGTATTCTGAATTTCTTTAAACAATTCTTTTATGGTCACATTTTTTACATCAATATCCATTTTAGTCTGTCCATCAATGGTATTTGCATACACTGATGAAAGGCCGATAGTGATAAATAATAAAAATATCCTCATAATGGTTAGCGTTACGCTACTTAAAAAATTTTTCATATTTTTGGATTTGGTTATTTAATATTGCCGTTAACACAGCAATGTTAATTTTTTAAATGGCCAGAAGATGCGCCAACACCTTCTGGCATTTTTTACTAATTAATTCAAATAAATGGTTTCAGTTCATATTACGTGGTTTATTTAGTTAGTTATAATTATTTTCTCGTCTAGCAGACTGGTTTCCATATTAGCACTTTCCTTAATCGTTTGAACCACTTGATTCAAATCTTCATTTAAATCGAGATAGCCTGAAAAAGTTTCATTAGCCAAAACCTCATCATTGATATCTATATCTACATTATAATGACGTGCCAATTTTTTCATAATAAATTGCAACTTATCTTGGTTAAAAATAAGAACCCCATCACGCCATGCAAAATAGTTTTCAACGTTCACCTTTTTTGATACAATACTCTTTGCACTTTTGTCATAATTAGCCAAAGTACCAGGTGTAATTTTTAATTTATCAGTATTTTTTGAAGATGAAACGCTGCTATGGTAGCTGATTTGCACACTTCCACTTTCTAAAACTGTATTAATATACGTATCATCTTTATAATTAGTAACACCAAAAACGGTTCCTAATACTTCTATTTCCTGGTCATCAGAAATTACAATGAACGGCTTATTTTTATTATGGGTAACATCAAAAATAGCTTCACCTTGAATATACACTTCTCTTCTATCTCCATTAAAAACAACTGGATATATTAACTTCGAGCCTGAATTTAACCATGCAATGGTTCCATCTGAAAGTTTGATTTTTGATCGTTTACCGTAAGGCACCAACAGTGTATTATAAACAACTTTGTTATTTTTAATAACTTGCTGTTCTACCGTTTTAGCATTTCCAACAGTTACATTTTGACCTGTACTTGAATAATTAATGGTGGTCATCGCTTCATCAGCCTTTAAATTTTCACCTTCACTCAATATAAGTACTACCTCATCTGAACTATTACTATCTAAATTCTTAGTAGATTCAACGAAGTCAGTAATCGACATTGTTGGCTCACTATTCATGTAAAAATTCAAGCCAATCACTAAACTAATAGAAGCAGCAATACCGCCTATTACATATTTAATACGTTGTTTCTTAACGCGCTCTTTTCGAATCGAATAAAAAATTTTATTTTTCAATTCTGATTTTTCCAATTTCGAAATTGGAGAAATATTTACTTTATGATCCTTTTTTTCTTTCATTTACTTTTTTCAAACAGTCAATACAAATCAATTAAAACTGTATTACCTAAATACTCTTATAACAAATAGTAGCGTTTCTAATTTTTATAGACAATTTTTTTTTACTTCTTTAAAAAATCAATTATAAAACGTGTGTTTTCTTAGTGTTTTTATGGCCCGATAAACCGTGGTTCTAGCGGTTGACACGCTAACTCCCATGATATCAGAAATCTCCTGATAACTTTTTTCTTGATTGTACCTTAGGTACACCCCTTTTCGTTGCTTTTTTGTCAATGTACTCAAGGCGTTTGACAACTCCGTCTCTCTTTCTAAAACGCGCTCGGATTGAATTAAATCTTCTTCATGAGATTTTGTGTAACTTCTTTTTTCTTCATTTAATAAGTTTTCAAAATCATTGGAGGCAGGGACAATCTTTCTATGGTACTTTTTATTAATTTTTCTTTTCAGTGACTTGAAAAGATAATATTTAACATTGGTAGTCGTTGACAGGTTTTTTCGATATTTATATAAGTCAACAAACAAATCATGAATACAATCCATAACATAGCCTCTATCTTGGGCTTGTTGTATGCCATAGGAAAACAGCGCATCTATATGGAGGCTATAAAGCTCTCCTAGCGCTGATTCATTGCCATTTTTTAACTTCTCCCAAATTAAACTCTCCGAATTTTTAACAACAAACATATTGCTATTGCCTAATTCTGAACCTAATTTAATTAACGACTCGTTCGGGTTTAAGCTATTTTTAGGGACTAAATATGAATCTTCATGTTTTTGCATAAACTATCGTTAAATTGTATAATTTCTTCCCTTCAATTATACATAAGTAGCGTTTTGTTAATATATAGACAAAATAATTAACTTTTTTTTAACGAACGCGTAAAATAGGTTTATTCTTAGCCTGTTAGCTACTAATAAATCACCTTGCAATTGTTTTATCAGGATAGAATTTAGATAATACGGGCGACTTACAAGATTGATGAAGTAAATTTATTTAAAATAAACCGAAACGGCGGTATACTATCTCAGTAAAACCTTTTATAATTAAAGAAAGTTCTTATTTTTGCCTTTCTTTTCGGGATGTAGCGCAGTCCGGTAGCGCACACGGCTGGGGGCCGTGGGGTCGCAGGTTCAAATCCTGTCATCCCGACAAAATAAACTCTTGCGATTTGTGTTTAACTAATAGGAACCGCTAAAAAATGATTGAAAAACTTGAAAACGATAAACTGAAAATAGCAAAACAAATTCGTGCAGTCTTTCAAGCATCCTATAAAATAGAGGCCAACTTATTAAAGGCCATTGATTTTCCGCCTTTAAAAAGACCTCTTGAAGACTATTTGAAAAGTGATACCGCGTTTTTCGGGTACTCGAAAAACGGACAACTTGCAGGAGTCATTGAAATTATTCATACCAATAGCTATACACTCATTAGAAGTTTGGTGGTAGACCCCCATTTTTTCAGACAAGGCATCGCAAAAAAATTAATGGAATTCACCTTAAAAACATTTGACACCAATTTGTTTGTGGTTGAAACTGGACTGGAAAATGAACCCGCTTCAAATTTATATAGGTACTTTGGTTTTAAAGAAGTTAAACAATGGGATACCAACCACGGAATTAGAAAAATAAAATTTGAACTTAAAAAATAGCAAACGGAGAAACAGAAAATAAAGTCAGCTGCATAAATAATTAACAACTAATTTTGACACTAGTTGAAATGAATATTGGAATGAAAAAAATGAGCACATTAATTATTGTACTATCATTAATATCAGGAACTATGATTGCTCAAGAAAGCACTAAAAAAATACTGTTGACAACAGAACACAAGCAAGACATTGAATATAAAGACCTGCATCTAAATACGTTGCTTCAAGTGTATGATGAAAACTCATCGGCACAGCTAGTTGGTGATATTTATCTTAGAGTTAACAATAGTGATAAAACCATAGCGGATTTTTATATTGAGAATGATCAACCAGAAAAAGTATATGATACTCAAATCTATAAAAACTACTTTCTGACTTTCATGATTGAAAACAACAACAACTACTTAATCATAGAACAAGCAAACTTTGGGAAACCATTTGCCCTTTCAAGTAATGGGTCTGCAACAATAGGTACTAAAGATGATTTAGTAGCCATAGAAATTATAGATGTTATCCATGAACAGGGTTATGATGCTCCTCCAGACGATCCTAACAGAAAATCTTTTGATAATGTACGCTATACGTTAAAAATTAATGTGCGTGGTGTTACTAAAAATTTCAGTTTTTACAGTTCTGAAATAAAAGGCAATTATGCTATTGACCTCGGAAGCCATAGCATCGTAATTCTATCCGATACCTATAAATATGCTACATCATTAATTGAAATGGTCATAAACAAAATAGAAGAAAAATAAAATTCAAACAGAAAGGAAAAATCCAACAAAACGTCTTGTAACAGGTCTAAAATAAATCTGATTAATGTATCTTACCAGCCTTTATAAAGTTGGAAATTATGGATGACAATAAAATGCTAGATTATCTTAAAGATGTAATAGATACTATGCCAACTGACTGGCTGAATCTAACAACGCATCGACTCGATATTTATGACGAAAAATTGGCCAAAACTCAGTTTTTAAATCAGTTTGAAACCCTCTTTAGAGATAATCATTCTGAGTTATCAGCACTTAATGAATTACCCACTGCTTACGACTATATTCGGTTAGGTCATCCTTTATCTTGTATCCTAGAATGGGGAATTGCAAACTTAAACAACCTAAAACCAGAAAATGCCATCAGTTTTTCATCAAAAATGGTTCCTGTTTTAGCAATTCTACGGAAAAATTTATTTGAGAATAAAAACACCCAAATCAATTATATAGGTGAATTACCCGGTTTTTTTGATGCTGAAGTGCTAAAGCGCATTTATGGTTATACATTTGAATTAAAGCAAATTGAAAAGGCAGAAGACATTTCAAAATTTGACGGTAGCACCATTTTAATTTCACAACAAAATGAAATTAGCGCTATTGATCTCAACTCAACTATTGACTTTTTTATCAGTGGTTATGCTACGCTTGGAAGTATTTTATTAGTGAACGGTAAACAAAATGAGCACTATATTTCAGAAATACAACATGTTCGAAGAAGAGAGACTATAGCCATGACGCCAGCCAATTGTCTTACAGCATTAAAGGCATTAACAGAGAAATCTTCGTTTCATACCAAACAAAACAATCTCGAAACAAACAAAACACAGGTATTAGATTCAATTACAGCCATTACCGGTACCCTTACAAAGCCTCTTGTGGCTTCAAGTGGACTCTCTATTCAATATGCCATTATGATGGGGCTCGTGCACGATGCACTAGAAAAACATAAGGGAAAGGCTATCAAATTTATTGTTCCGCCAAATTGTTATGGTGGAACAAATGACCAAGCAAGACGCGTTGCTGCCAGTATTGAGTCTGTTGAAGTGGTTGATTTACCCGTTGATGGTGATAACGATATGGTTCAAAGCATTGATAGTATTTTAGCCAAAATTGCCAAGGAAAATGCAATCCCTTATATAATCGCTGAAATCCCCACAAATCCAAGAGTTGAAGTTCCAGACTTGATCCAGTTAAAAGAAGTTTTAAGTAAGGAGCGGAAAACCGCAAGTGGTGAAACTGCGATCGATCCCGTTTTTATTTTAGATCAAACGTTTTGTCCGAATGTTCATTTTTTAGGTGAAGGTGAAATACTCTCAACGGTTAGAACCATTTCATTTGCTAGCGGCTCAAAATTCCCCAGTGGTGGGCAATGTACTGCAGGCTACTGTGTAGGAAATACAAATACGAAAGCTTTGATGGAGAAAGTAGAAAGGCATCTCATACTTTGCGACAATGAAGCTACAGACCTTCAATATAAACTATTAGCCAAGCAATTACCATCAATGAATCAACGGATAATTGATGCCTATAAAAATACCCGTGAATTTGTAAATTTCATCCATAAGGTTTTACCTGCCGCAAAAATTAATTTTGTTTCGTCAGCACTGGCAGCACAAGGGTTTACCCCATCTGTATTTTCCTTAGATCTTCCTACGAAAGGAAATACTGATGCAGAAAAAGAAGCTTATAAAAGAGCCTTAAATCTTAAATTAATCAATTTAATGATTACAAAAATCCCAAATGAAAGCAAATTCTGTGTGAGCTACGGTCAGTTAAAAGGGTGTTATTGGACGGTACCTGCAACATCTACTCAAGGGACAACCAAAGAAGGTGATAAAGATTATATTGTTCGCGCATCACTCTCTCCTAGCATGGATCTTGAACTTCATAAAAAAATCTTTTTAGATTTTGTTGAAACTATGTAGGTACTTTTGACGGGGATGTGTGCCTTCCATGATATTCATACCTTCGAGCCATTTTTTTAGAATTTCACTAGACTATTTTAAGCTAATTGAATAATTAAAGGGTATTAAGGGACTCCAAGTACGAGTCTATTTAAAAAATCAACTGATAAGAATCATTTTATGTACGATTAATTACAACTATTTTTACATAGTTAATAAACTGAATTTTATAACCTAAAAATTACATGTTGTGATTAAAAACTTATCAGAAAAGGAACTCATTAATATACTCGCTAATAATTATATAGGTCACCTATCTTATATTTATCTGAATAGACCTTATGTGGTACCCATTACCTATTATTACGATGAAAAAAGTCATTCAATCATCTGCTATTCTGATGAAGGTCATAAAACCAATGCGATGCGTAAAAACAATTCGGTATCACTACAAGTGGCTGAAATTGTATCTGTCGATCAATGGAAATCGGTTTTAGCACATGGAACATTTGAACAGCATTTTGGAAGCGATGCTAAGGCCTACTTACACACGTTCTCTTTAGGAATTAAAGACTTAATTATAGAAAAAGAACAACGGAAGCTGGATTTTATTAATGAATTTTCTAGTAAAATATATAAGGATGAAATTCCGATTGTCTTCCTTATTAAATTGAATGAGATTACTGGAAAAAAAAGAATCCATTAAGAATCAAAAAAAATAGTGGCTACTGGTGAACGATAAATTAAACATGCTACTATTTACACTTTATCTAGGCTTTGATATAAGTAATCAAAAACTGTTCATGCTATAAAAATCAATTTTACCAAATGATTGATTGCATTTACTGTGTTTATAATTATATTTGATTTCCTTAATTCAAACACACCACCTCGTTTATGCTACAACAAAGTCAGGATATTTTCAACACCCTCTCTGAATCATTATCTGAAGGCGTTATCATCGTTGATAAAGCTCAAAAAATTGTAGCTACAAATTCTTCTACTAATGAAATGTTTGGATATCAAACAAACGAACTCATTGATGAACCCTTACACGTTTTAATTCCCCATAAATACCACGCTGCGCATACGGGTCATTTTAAAAAGTACATGAAACATAGCGTTAAACGACAAATGGGCAGTGAAAAGGAATTGTATGGGCTTAAAAAAAACGGAAAAATGTTTCCTGTTGAAGTTGGCTTGAATCCATTTAAAATTTATGGAAATCACTATACTATTGCACTTGTAATCGATATCACTGCACGGAAAAAAGTGGAGCAAGAACTCAGCCACTGGGCAAAAATATTTAATGAGTCTCTGAATGAAATATTTATTTTTAACGCAGAAACATTGTGCTTTGTAAATGCCAATAGAGGTGCTCAAAAAAATATTGGCTTTAGCTTGGAGGAATTACAACAACTAACTCCAATAGCTATAAAACCAACGCTTAATGAAGCGCAGTTTAGAGAATTAATAGCGCCCTTACTCAATAAAACAGTTGAAAAAATAAAATTTGAAACGGTACATCAACGTAAAGATAAAACGACGTATCCTGTTGAGGTTCATCTGCAGTTATCAACCAATGATAATGAGAATTTATTAGTAGCAATGATACTAGACATTACAGATCGGAAAAATTATACTGAAAAATTAGAAAAAACAGTTGAAAAAAGAACCTTACAGCTAAAAGAGGCTTTGAGTAAAGAGAGGGAGTTGAATGAATTGAAAACAAAATTTTTATCATTGGTTTCCCACGAATTTAAAACACCTTTAAGTGGTATCTTAACCTCAACCATGCTCCTAGAAAAATATAAACTAAGCGAGCAACAAGACAAGCGCGATAAACATTTAAAAACAATAACCAACAAGGTTCACTACTTAAATAATATTTTAAATGACTTTTTATCTATAGAACGATTAGATTCTGGTAAAGAGAATTATAAATTCACAAATTTTAATTTAAGTAAAGTAATTAGCGAAGTGATTTACAACGCCAATATGCTGTTAAAAGAAGGACAAAAAATTAACTTTCCTGATACAATAGATAACTTTAACCTCTATCAGGATGAAAAGATTTTAGAGCTAGCCTTGTCTAATTTAATCTATAACGCTATCAAGTATTCTCCAGAAAACTCAGCGATTGATATTAATATTAAGGAAAAAAATAAATGTATCATTTTTGAAATTAGTGATAATGGAATGGGAATTCCTGAACATGACCAAAGGCATGTTTTTGATCGGTATTTTAGAGCTGAAAATGCTTTAAATACGCAAGGAACTGGTATTGGTTTAAATATCGTAAAAGGACATTTGGAAAACCTAAAGGGTTCAATTACCTTTACAAGTAAAGAAAACATTGGATCAAAATTTATTTTTCAACTCCCAATACAGCATCAATGAAAAAAGTACTATTAATAGAAGATGACACTGTAGTAAGAGAAAATACTGCCGAGCTTTTAGAATTATCAAATTATAGTGTACTTACCGCTTCAAATGGAAAAGTTGGAGTTGAGCTTGCAAAAAGTAGCACACCTGATATTATTATCTGCGACATTATGATGCCTGAACTTGACGGTTATGGTGTATTAGAAAATTTATCAAAAGATACGGATGCAAAAAAAATACCTTTTATCTTTTTATCGGCAAAAACCGACAGGACGGATGTTAGAAAAGGAATGGATATGGGTGCAGATGACTACCTAACAAAGCCTTTTGAAGAACATGAGCTGCTTAGCGCCATAGAGAGTAGGCTAGCCAAAGTGGCTATTTTAAAAGAAAATTTATCAAGTAATAAAAAAACACAGACAGCAGGTCAAAGTATCTACATTAAAAACTTTGATCACCTAAAAAATTATTTTACCGATACTGCGGAAGAACAACACTTTAATGCTGGAGAACTCATTTATCAAGAAGGTAATAATTCAAATTTTGTTTATTTAATTTATAGAGGAACTGTTAAATGTTATAAAATGGATGAGCAAGGAAAAGAGTTAATCACAAGCTTATCAAAAAGCGATGACTTTTTCGGGTTCTCTTCACTAGCTCAAAACACCTCCTATTTAGAAACAGCCACAGCACTTGAATACACCGAAGTATTTAGATTGCCTAAGACTGATTTTAAAACAGTTTTACAGCAAAATCCCAATATTGCCTTGGATTTAATCGACTACTTAACAGATAATGTTTCAGAAATCAAAGACCAACTATTACAAATGGCCTATAGTTCTGTTAAAAAGAAAACAGCAAATACCATTATTCAATTTGCTGAAAAGATTAATATAAAACCCAATGATAGTATTCGAATATCTAGAAATGATTTGGCCAGTGTTGCAGGTATCGCCACCGAAACTTTTATAAGAACACTTTCAGGGTTAAAAAAAGACGGCCTTATTGATATTGAAGGAAGGAATATCAAAATTCTAGACCTTGAAATGCTAAAAAATGTTCATTAGTTAATGTTGCTTTATGATATTTATCATTTTGCAGGTATGTAGAACCCATTATTTTTGACGCAGACTTTATTTGCATCCTAAATAATGAAGAATATTTTAATCCCTATAGATTTTTCTACTAACGCTACGAAGGCCTTAGAATACGCCCTTGTTTTTTTTAAAAATACTTCATGTAATTTTTATATCCTACATGTACTTACAAATTCCAATTACATAACTACTGATTCTTTTGCCATTTCAACATCTCAAATTATAGAGAAAACCCTGGTAAAAAACACCAAAATTAGACTACAAAATTTACTCCTAAAAATTAAGCGATCATTTCCTAATTCAAATCATAACTTCATTCCTCTAGTCACCACCGACTATTTTATAGACAGTATACGCACACAAGTGAAGGAGAAGAAAATTACGCTTTTAGTGATGGGCACTAAGGGAGCTTCTGGTATAAAAGAAATAATTGTAGGAAGCAACACAGGAGATGTCATTACAAAAGTAAAAATACCGCTGTTAGCAATTCCAGAAAATGCCCAATTTACACCTCCAAAAGAAATTGCTTTTCCAACGGATTATAATTTATTTTATCAAACAAAAGTACTGAATGATATTTCAGCATTTACAACGATGTATGATGCTACGTTGAGAATTTTACATGTTCGAAAAAAAGAAGAGGAACTTTCAGCATTTCAAAAAGAAAACAAAGAATATTTAAGCGACTATTTCACAGAATTCAATCATAGTTTTCACAGAATTACTAATAAAAAAATTGAAGCGGGTGTGCAATGTTTCGTAGAAAGTAGGGATATCAATATGCTGGTTATGATTGCAAAAAACTTAAATCTATTTCAACAAATTATTTTTAAGCCAACCGTAAAAGAAATTAGTTATCACACCACCGTTCCATTACTTGTACTACATGAATAAAACACCCCTTTTTAACAAGTATACTCAATGGTGTTTCTCCATTTGTCACTGATAAATATCATAGTTATTTTTCAAAATAACTCATAATTTTACACTATAAAAAATAGATTATGACACGTATATTATTACCAACAGATTTCTCTGAAAATGCACAAAATGCCATCAATTATGCGACACGTCTTTTTAAAGATGAAGCCTGTCATTTCTACTTGCTAAATACCTATACACCTCTTATTTATAGTTATGACTATCAAATGAGTGCTGGCGGCTATTTAGGTGATGTGATTGATGTGGTTAGAAAAAACTCCATCACCAAACTCGAAGAAATTAATAAAAAAATGACGGCTCCAAATCATCAGGTGCACATTATTTCATCGTTTGGTGTTCTAACAGACGAAGTTGATCGTATTATAGATGAGCATGCAATTGATTTAGTAATTATGGGTACCAAAGGTGCAACTGGAGTTAAAGAGCTTTTATTTGGGTCAAACACGATGCATGTAATTAAAAAAGCAAAATGCCCCGTAATGGCCATCCCAGACGGTTATTTTTTTGAAGCACCAAAAGACCTCCTCTTCCCTACTGATTATCTAATAGACTATACTGAAAAGCACCTTCAGATTCTTAAAAAAATTGCTGCAATATATAAGTCAAAAATAAATGTGCTGAACGTATCTTATGGCAGCGAACATACTCAGGCAGAAATTAAAAATAAATCAACTCTTGAAAAGTTACTCATTGATTTTAATGACAAGTATCACAGTTTAAAAGATCAAGAAATTGATGAAGCGATCAATGAATTTCAAAAAACAACCTACATTCAATTACTTGTAATGATTAACAACAAACATTCTTTTTTTGAAAATATATTGTTTAAGCCAGTTATAAAACAACTAGGTTTTCACTTGAAAACACCCTTTTTAATAATCCCTTCAAAAGCCTAATTTAATTATGAAAAAAATACTAATTCCTACAGATTTTTCAGACAATGCTTGGGATGCCTTGACCTATGCGATGCGCTTGTATGATGATATTCCTTGTTGCTTTTACATACTAAATACTTACAATACAAATTCATCGCGATTAACAAGTATGCAACGGAATACAAAACTACACACTATTTTAAAGGAAGATTCAGAAAAAGAGTTAGAAAAAATCAATAGTTACCTCAATGAATATTTGCAAAATGACAAACACGAGTATATAACAAAATCTGTTTCTGGAGATTTAATTCCTGCCATGAAAAGAATTATAGCCTCAGAAAATATAAGTGCTGTTATTATGGGAACTACAGGAGCTTCTGGTGCGAAAGAAATATTTATGGGTAGCAATGCTGTAAACGCAATCAAACGGATAGAATTATGCCCTGTTATAACAGTTCCAAAAAAGTATGAATATCAAGACCTTGAAAAAGTAATTATTGCAACAGATTTTGAAAGGGGTTATAGCTTAGCTGAAATGACTCCTTTGGTTGAACTACAATTGCTTTACAATTTTGATATTTTTGCCGTCCACGTAAAAAAAACAGATCAGTTAAGCACTATTCAGCAACAGAACATCAAAACGTTGAAAAGTATTTTTCAAAATTTAACAATCGAAATTATTGAAAATGAAACGAGTGTTTCCAGTTCAATAAATAAGTATGCTTTAAAAAATGAGATTGATATGGTATGCTTGGTAAATTATGAGCATAGTTTTATAGAAAAACTAACACACGAACCTATAGTTAAAAAAATCAACTTTCACAGTTCAGTACCAATAATCACATTATCCGTATAGTAAAGCTCATTTTAGGGATGCATAATTAACAAAGGAACTCTTGTTTTATAGGTAATTTCGTCTGTTTTTGACCCAGTTAACAATCGCTTTAGGAATGTTTTTTTATTCACCAATTTTGCGGATAAATCCACTTTTTGTATTTGCACAAAACTGTCAATTGCTATATCCGCTGGAATATTAGTCATTGTATAAAAATTATGTTCAACTCCTGTTAATACAATGTCAATGGCTTCCTTCTTTTCGTTGTAACCCATCCTATTTTCATCCTTTTCCAAGAGAAGCACATGTACCTCTGTATTAAACTTATGAATCAAATCCAGCATTGGTTTTAAAGCTTGTTTTGAAATGACCTCTTTTGCTTCAGTTACAAAAAGTATGGAATAGGGTTTTGAAAATGTATACTGATCGGGAATTACTAAAACAGGGCAATCTACATTTCTAATAACATGTAGCGTATTGCTACCAAAAATCACTTCTTTAGCCGCTGTAGCTCCATTGGTCCCCATGATAATTAGATCAATCGTTTTTAATTTGACCTGCTGCTTAACAGCACTGATAAAATCGTCATAATCACAATCAATATTAAAGACAAAAGCTTCTTCTTGATACCCTTTTGTCAGCTCTTCAAGCATACTTGATAGTTTCGTTTTATGATCTTGTATAACCGCTTTATAAACTGAAGATCTAGGAGAAGCTGTTATTAAATCAGCAGTTGTATAATTAGATACTTTTTGAACATTTAAAATATTAAAATTAATGGATTCGTCTCTAAACAATTCTAAAGAATAAATGATTGCGGTTTTTGCATTTTCAGAAAAATCAGTAAGTAGAAGAATGTTTTTCATAATTATAATTATTTGTAAATCAAATTTAATAATTCTTTAAGCTCATAATTATGATAAATATCATAGTTACACTAGTAGATGCTCTATAACTTTATAGAATAGAAATAAACACTATTGAAATGAAAAAAATATTAGTACCAACAGACTTTTCAAAGTACTCAGAAAATGCCTTGCAAGTAGCAGCTAACATAGCGAAACAGATAAATGCTGAAATTTTAATCTTTCATATGATGGGATTATCACCTTCAGGATTAAACACTAATTCTAGCCAGAGTGCTACCGAAGCTATTTTTCATTTAAAAATAGCTGAAAAGGGATTTAAAGACTTTTTAAATAAAGCGTATTTAAAAGGTATTAAAGTAAAAGAGTTGGTTCAGAATTATACAAATTTTAATGAACTAAACAATGTTGCTTTAGAGAATAACATAGACCTAATAGTTATGGGTTCTCATGGAACAAGTGGTTTGGTAGAAGAAGTGTTTGTAGGCTCTAATACTGAAAAAGTAGTAAGAACTTCAGAAGTTCCAGTATTGGTTATAAAAGATGAAATAACTGATTTTAAAATAAAAAAAGTTGTTTTTGCTTGTGATTTTAGGTCAGAAAGTACTCAAGCATATCTTAATGCCATGCGATTGTTTGATTTATTCAAAGCTGATGTTTATTTGGTCTATGTAAACTTACCTCATCAATTCAATAGCACAAATCAAATGGAAGCAAAGGTTAAAGCATTCCTATTTAAGGCAGATGCTGGAGATATGAAAAATTTTGATAACGTAATTTATTTAAGCGATTATACTGTAGAAAGTGGGGTTCATAATTATTGTAAAACTATCAATGCCGATTTAATAGCGATACCAACTCATGGAAGAAAAGGTTTGGCTCATTTCTTTAATGGAAGTATTGGAGAAGACATTACAAATCACGAAAAAAGACCGGTTTTAACATTCAAAATTTAATAATTATCAATCATTAATACCTTTTGATAAAATCGCCATAAGGACCGATTTCAAACCTACCATTAGGGATACGCTAATGTAGTTTGAAAGCTGTATAAAAAATTATAACACACAATTTGAAAAACTAAAATAAGTAATTATGAAAAATATTGGAGTTTGGTTAGATCAAGAAAAAGCACATATTGTTAATATGAAAGTGGATAGTGAAACAATACATACCATTGCATCAGAAGTAGAAAACTATCGTGTTCGTGGTGGCTCTGGAACACGACTTAAAGGCGGCCCTCAAGATGTTGTACAAGACAGTAAATATTTAGAGCGAAAAAAACATCAGTTAAAAAATTATTTTAAGAATATCACCTTGGAAATTAAAGATGCAGATGCTATTCTATTATTTGGCCCAGCAAGTACAAATGAAAAATTTAACAAAGAATTGCATGAAAATTATAGTGATGTAAGTAAGAAAGTGAAAGCTGTAAAAAAAGCTGATAACATGTCAGAAAATCAAATGAAGGCTTTTGTAAGAACTTATTTTGCTACAAATGAACAATGAACAAATAGAAATTATAAAAGCATCTGGTGAAAAAACGAAATTTTCATTAAGTAAATTGCGTAAATCACTGAAACGGACTGGTGCTGATGATCACACCGTAAATCAAATCCTAAATAAAGTAAGAGATGAACTCTACCAAGGAATTTCTACCAAACAAATTTACAATCGCGCATTTGCTCTTTTGAAGAAAAAGCAGCCTTCTTTAGCTTCAAAATACAAACTTAAAAAAGCAATTTACGAGTTAGGGCCAACGGGCTTTCCTTTTGAAAATTTTATCAGTGAAATTTTAAAATATTCAGGGTATGAAACCATTGTTGGAAAAGTGTTGCAAGGTAAATGCGTCACCCACGAAATTGATATAATTGCGACAAAAGAAAATGAGACCCATATTATTGAATGTAAATTTCACGGTGAACAAGGCCTTAACTGTAACGTTAAAATACCACTGTACATAAATTCAAGATTTCAAGATGTTAAATCTTTTTGGAATGACCACAATAAAAACAAAACAAGGCTTAACCGTGGTTGGGTAGTAACCAATACTCGTTTTACTGAAGATGCCCTAAAATTTGGTAATTGTGTTGGTTTATACCTTTTAAGTTGGGATTACCCTCCAAATGATGGTATAAAAGATAGGATTGATCGCTTAGCATTATATCCTATTACTGTATCGACGTTACTTACAAATAGAGAAAAACAATTTTTACTAAGTAGAGATATTGTTTTATGCCGCCAATTATTAAATGACCCCTTTTTTTTAGACCATTTGGGAGTTTCAGAAATTAGAAAAACAAAGATTCTAAAAGAGATAAAAATGCTTTGTAACAATTAAAACGATTCCATTATGCTAGATTTCGCTAAGGTTCATTTCTATGGTGCTGCTGGTACCGTTACTGGTTCAAAATTTTTAGTTGAAGCCTTTGATAAAAACATTCTTATAGACTGTGGGATGTTTCAAGGTTTAAAAGAACTACGACAGTTGAATTGGAATAACTTACCCTTTGATGTCTCAAAAGTTGATGTGGTATTACTAACCCATGGACATCTCGATCATGTTGGCTGGTTACCAAGATTGGTAATTCAAGGTTTTAAAGGTAGAATTATTGGTACCGCTCCTACACTAGCAATAGCAGATATAATACTAAGAGATAGTGCTAAGATTAATGAAGAAGCAGCTGAAAAAGCAACGAAAGATAATTATTCGAAACACCATCCTGCTTTACCTCTATATACCCTAGAAGACGTAGAAAAAACCATCGACTTATTTGACATCGAAAAAGAGAATGAATGGGCACTATTATCAGAAAAAATCTCCTACCGATTTCAATATAACGGACATATAATTGGCGCCACTTTTATTGAGTTAAATTTAAATGGAAAAATATTCGTTTTTTCTGGAGACATAGGTAGAACCAATGACGTTTTATTAAATAGTCCTAAAAAACCCGAATGGGCTGATTATTTATTTTTAGAAAGCACCTATGGTGGCAAATTACATCCTGATGAGGATATAGAATCAATGCTTTCTCAGTTAGTAACTGATGTCATTCATAAAAAAGGAAATCTAATTATACCCAGTTTTGCAGTGGAACGATTGCAAACATTGATGTATATCTTTTGGAAATTGTACAATGAAAATAAAATTCCTGATATTCCAATTTTTATTGATAGCCCAATGGGTAACAATGTATTAGAGGTGTTTCAACGTTTTCCTGAATGGCATAAATTAAGTGATACAGAATACCATGCCATGTGCAATCATTTTACAATTATACAATCGTATAAAGAAACCTGGAAAACTATTGATAACCCAAGATCTAAGATAATTATTGCTGGTAGTGGTATGGTTACTGGCGGGCGAGTTTTAACCTATTTACAACAACAAATAGATGAATCGTCTACTACGGTACTTTTAGTTGGTTATCAAGCGGAAGGCACACGTGGCAGACAATTGCAGGAGGGTGCTCAGGAAATCAAATTTTTTGGAAAATATTATCCTGTGAAAGCCGCCATAAAAAACATTGAAAGTTTATCTGCTCATGCAGATCAAAAAGAGTTATTAAATTGGGTCAGCGCGATTAAGAATATTCCAGAGCAAGTATATTTAATTCACGGCGAACCTACAGCTTCAGATGCTCTAAGAGTTAAAATAAAAGACACCTATAATTGGCATGTTCACATACCAAAATTAAATGATGTCATCGAAATAAAGATATCGTAACAATTCGCTCCATTATTTTATTTGAAACCTGACATATATCATTTAGCAACTAGTGTTTTGACTCTAGCTTCGTAGAATAAATAGTACACATCATTTTAACTCAATTACTATTATGATACTTATAAAATCAAAAAACGAATCTGAAAAATTAATTGAAGTTGTTCATGTTATGAAAAATTTAATTCTTTCTATTATGCTACTTTCCCTCGTAAGCTGCTCGACTACACGGCTTGTAAACAATTGGAAAAATCCGGATATCTATCAATTTACACCAACTAAAATTTTGATCGTTGGAATGACTAACAATCTTAAGGCGCGACAACAATTTGAAGAAAGTCTAAAAAACGAATATCAACGAAGAGGAATTGACGCCTATACTGGCATTGAAGTATTTGGCACATCATTAACAACTGAAGAAAAATCAGTAGAGGAAATAAAAGAACTAGAAAAACAACTTATAGCGGACGGTTTTGACAGTGTTCTTTTTACAAAATTATCTGGAATTGAAGATAAATTAAAACATGATAATCTCTATAGAGATCTTAATAGTTCTAATTCCTTTGGAACTTTTAGAGATGAATTTTATACAAATCAGGGAATTTATTACAATCCTAAATCTACAATCAAATACAAGGTCTATCATGTAGAAACGTCTTTGTACTGCCTTTGTGAAACAAAAGACCGAGAACTTATTTGGAAAGGACTTGTAGACATCACAGATCCTATTTCAAAAAAATCAACAATTGACACTTATGTAAAACTGCTAATCAATACCTTAGAAGAACAAGAGTTGATTACTCAAGGGTTTGTAGAGTAGCCCTCATTCAACATTTTCAATCGGAACAAAATATTTTCATAAATTAACTTATGTTATCGAAGTACTTGCCAATATTCATTCTCCTTTCTATTATTTCAGAAATACTGGGAACTGTAGGTGGATTTGGCTCTTCGGTTTTTTTTGTGCCTGTAGCCAATTTTTTCCTAGATTTTCAGTCTGTTTTAGGGATTACAGCACTGTTTCACCTCTCAAGTAATATAACAAAAATTGTCTTTTTCAAAAAAGGATTTGATAAAAAAATCGCCCTAAACTTAGGAGTACCAGCAATCTTGTTTGTTTCTATTGGAGCCTATTTTAGCTCTTACTTTAGTCCAATTATACTAACCTATATCCTTGGCTTTTTTTTAGTTGTATTAAGCCTTGTCTTTTTAATTTTCAAGCAGCTTAAAGTACATGCAACTAAAACAAATGCGATTATAGGAGGTTCTTTGTCAGGATTAAGCGCTGGGTTACTAGGAACCGGTGGAGCCATTAGAGGAATCACATTGGCCGCTTTTAAATTAAATAAGAATACGTTTATTGCCACATCAGCGGTAATAGATTTAGGTGTTGATTTAAGCAGGACCATTGTTTATTATTTCAATGGCTATATGCACTACGAACACCTATATTTGGTACTTATCTTAATTATAGTAAGTATTATAGGAACTTATATTGGAAAAAAAATACTCAACAAAATATCTCAAGATCAATTTCAAAAGATCGTATTGGTACTTATTCTGTTTGTTGGCATATTAAGCATCCTATTTAATAAATAGACATCTATTATAACCATAATTTCTACTCCCATTGTAAATAAAGATCGCGTTTAAAACACGTGCTATGCTCTTAATTTTTTAATCAGCAGAACTGTTTCTCTCACTGTGTTTTCCAGTTTATCGTAATCTTGATTCTTCACAATTTCTTTACTAATTAATTTAGAGCCCATACCAACACAAGTTACCCCTGCGTTAAACCATCCTTTAAGATTCGCTTCGTCTAAACTAACACCGCCTGTAGGCATCACACTTGCCCAAGGTTGAGGGCCTTTGATTGCTTGAACAAAACTAGGTCCATAGATGGCTCCAGGAAACAACTTTATTACTTCACAGCCCAACTCTTCAGCTTTATTGATTTCGGCCAAGGAACCACATCCTGGAGACCATAGCACCTTGCGTCTATTACACACTTTTGCTATATCTTCTCTAAGCGCTGGTGTTACTATAAAATTTGCACCCATTTGCATATATAATGAAGCTGCTGCCGCATCGGTGATCGATCCTACACCAAGAATCATTCCTGGCAATTCTTCAATTGCATATTTGATTAATTGTGAAAAAACTTCAAAAGCGAAGTCGCCTCTTGCTGTAAACTCCAACAATCGTGCTCCCCCATCGTAACAGGCTTTAATTATCTTTTTACAGATGGTTATATCTTCATGATAGAATAAGGGTGCTAATCCCGTTTCACTCATTACATTTACCACTTCTATTCTACTATATTGAGCCATATTTTATGTATTTATCTTGAGACTTTTCCCGTTAAATTTCCTTTTGCCATATTTTCTACTTCGTCTATGGTACTTAAATTATAATCTCCAAAGATGGTATGTTTCAAACAGCAAGCTGCCACCGCAAAATCTAATATTTGTTGTTTGTTAAAGTCTTTATTTAATAATCCATAAATCAAACCTCCCATAAAGGCATCGCCGCTCCCTACTCTATCTACAACGGGGGTCACGTCTCTAACCTCAGCATTGTAAAGTTTCTCTCTGTCGTATAAAACACCTCCAATTTGTTGATGAGAGGCGCTCAAAGAATAACGCAATGTGGTAGCTACCATTTTTAAATTCGGGATATACTTAAATAATTGATCATACAGTTCTGGTAACGATTCTGAATCCTGGTAATTGGGGTTCACTTTTTCTTCTCCAATCATAAATAAGGCCGTATCTAGGTCGCCTAAAATTATGGTACTATACTTCAACAAATCAGGCATAATATCTTTGGGCTCCTTACCGTATTTCCACAATTTAGAACGATAGTTTAAATCGGAGGTAATGGTAATTCCCATTTTATGGGCCACTTTTACTGCCTCCAAACACACATCAGCCGCACTTTGTGAAATGGCTGGTGTCACTCCACTCCAGTGAAAAATAGCAGTGTCTTTAAAAACGGCTTCCCAGTCTATCATTCCAGGTTGAATCTGAGACATTGCACTGTTCGCTCTGTCGTAAACAACTTTGCTTCCACGTGTTCCAGCACCTGTTTCTAAATAATAAACTCCCAACCTATCGCCTCCTAAAACAATATTATCATCACTAACCTTGAGTTTATGCATTTCCATCCTTGCACAGCTACCAATATCATTGTCGGGTAATCTCGTAACAAATTCAGCATTTATACCATAATTAGCAAGAGAAACAGCCACATTAAATTCGCCACCTCCGTAGGTAGCAGTGTATGTTTTGGCTTGTGAAAAACGCAAGTGCCGTTCTGTAGAAAGGCGTAACATAATTTCACCAAAGGTTACTACTTTACTCATGTTTTGAATTTAGTTGTTCGTTTATATTTATTATAAAAAAAACCAAATAGTTTTATTTTTAATTATCTAAAATTTAAAGCAAGTTTAACTTTTTTGTTTTCGAAAAAAGAAGTTCCATTTTTCATAGAAAATAAAAAAGCCCACACGAGTTATCATGTGGGCTTTTTTACTAATTTTTAAGTGTTTATTTAGAACTGGTAACGCAAACTTAATGCGATATCGAGACCTAAGTCATTATCTCCAAAATCATTTACAATCCCTATTTCCGGTCTAAAGTCTAATGAAATCAGTAAGGGAATATCAAAATTATATTCGATCCCTATATTACCTGCGGCATCCACAAAAATTCCGTCATCTGAATCTCCATCGTGTTTATTGTTCCAACTTCCTAATCCTGCTCCAAATCCTGCATACCAATTGAATCCCTGATCTATGTTCCACACCCACTGATGAATCCCTGTCAATTTCCAGGCATCATAATTTTTATTTCCTCTAAAACCTAAATCCACTTCTAGTCTCGTTGCACTAGCCAATGCATGTTGGTACGAAATCTCTACCCCGAAACCATCATTATCACCGAAGCGCAAACCCAATGCGTTTTTAGAAATATCTTGTGCTGAAGCACTGTATATTAGCCCAAAAAACAACATTGCTATTAATGGTAATTTTCTACTTACAGACTTACTGTTCTCTTTGTTTTGTCTGTAATTAATGTTCATAAAGTTCATAAATTGTAATTTTTTAAATGTTAATTAATTAGTTTCAATCTATTAGTGGTAATTATTCTGTCATTGCAATTATTGTGCCTTAAATTAAGATATTTGTAATACTCTCTATTTTTTCTCGACAAATAAAATTCTTAAAACAAGAAACAAATTTACTGTATAATTTAATACTATATAATAATTGTTAAAAGTTATTACTTGTAGGTTTTAAAAACCATAAAATACTCTAAATTTGCAGTCAAAATTATTTAAATTATTATGTCAGATACAATTGAAAAAATAAAATGTTTAATAATAGGTTCTGGACCTGCAGGTTATAGTGCCGCGGTATATGCTGCTAGAGCAGATTTAAAACCTGTGATGTACACGGGCATGGAACCAGGAGGTCAATTAACTACCACCACTGAAGTTGATAACTATTTAGGTTATGCTGATGGAGTTGATGGTACCGTTTTAACAGAAAATTTCAAGAAACAAGCTGAACGTTTTGATACTGACATCCGTTTTGGATTGGTAACAAAAGTTGAGTTAAGTGATAAACAGGGCGGCATACATAAAGTAATCGTCGACGGAACAAAAGAAATAGTGGCTGAAACCGTTATTATCTCTACGGGTGCCACGGCTAAATACTTGGGCTTAGAAAGTGAAGAACGCTTAAAAGGCGGAGGCGTTTCTGCCTGTGCTACTTGTGATGGGTTTTTCTACAAAGGCCAAGAGGTGGTGGTTGTAGGTGGTGGTGATACTGCTGCTGAAGAAGCTACCTTCTTATCAAAACTTTGTTCAAAAGTAACGATGTTGGTACGACGTGATGAAATGCGTGCTTCTAAAGCGATGCAACATCGTGTAAATAATACGAAGAATTTAGAAGTATTGTACAACTCTGAATTGGATGAAGTTTTGGGTGATACTGTAGTTGAAGGTGTACGCATCTCAAACAGTAAAACCAATTCTAAACATGAAATTGCTGTTACAGGTGTTTTTATTGCCATCGGTCATAAGCCAAATACCGATTTATTTAAAGGAGTATTAGATATGGACGAGACGGGATATTTAATTACGAAAGGCAAGTCTACAAAAACGAATAAACCTGGTGTTTTTGCTTCTGGTGATGTTCAAGATAAAGAATATCGACAAGCAATTACTGCTGCTGGAACAGGATGTATGGCTGCACTTGATGCAGAAAGATACTTAGCGGCGTTAGAGTAAGGATTGATCTATTAAAGTTATATTGAGCGAAGTGAATAGCCATTCTAAAGGTTCTTCATTTCGTTCAAAATGACCTACTTGTTTGTCGTTAATTTACTACCGTGATATGGACAATAATCCCAAGAACCATCTAAAGGTTGATTGTCTACTGGGCATAGTTTAGGCTTTAACAAAGCACCCAAGGGCAGTTTCCAAACAAAACGCTCTTCACTCACTTTTACTTCAAACAATTCTTTATTCTTAGGGTCGACAATTTTTTCTAAAGGATTGTCTCTCTTTTGAAATAAAAAGAAATGCATATTTTCTCCCAATCTGCCTAACATATTACCCAAAATAGGCTTCATAATAGCTACCATATTTTTAGTATCTAAATCTATTTCTTCTTCCAATAAAGGGGTATATTCATTCTTGTTTTTGTCTATAACAACCAGTTTATTGAATGTTTCATCTCTGTCAACATAACTTATTGTTCCGCTCTCAGAAATATCACCGTCAATGATAGCAAGCATGGTATACTTTTCTAAAATACTCAACATTTTATCAGCCTCTAATTTAGAGATTGTTTGATCTTGAGTAAAAATGGCTTCCCAATATTCAACGGGAATCCACCAAAC
>CAXBMA010000016.1:0-43058 GCA_963976855.1 uncultured Aureibaculum sp.
CTGGACCTTTTCTTGACGTTCCAGCCGGTAGCAAAAGCTCAAAAGTTGTAACATAAAACATACAACTTTTGAGCTTTTGCTGTTCAGACATATACCTTGACTTTCTAAGTGTTTTTGCCTTATGTTTTTATATTTAATCAAAGATTGAATACAAGGTATTTTCTAAAAGAAAGCCTAACGACATGCGAGCGCATCAGGAACGCTTCTCGGATTAAAGGTCTACCAGACCATTAATTGTCCCTCGAACGCCTTTCTTTTTAAAAAACACTTATCTTTTTGATAGGTGTTTTTTTATGCAATAAAATAATATTAAATAGTACCTATGAAATCAAAAAGTAAACAAAACACGAATAGTGTTAAGACCAATTTTGTTATGGAAAACATGACAAAACGTTTTAAATGGAATACCAAAAGACGATTCTCAATCTAAAAATGAATCTATCTTAAAATCGAAAACCTCCTATCACACGATAGGAGGTTTTTTTTTGATACTTGTAGCATGCCAGTTCTTAGAAACTTACTTGATATTAAGCCGTTAATAAATCACCTTTCCCTTTTGTAGGGAGGTTTGATTGCTTCATTAAAAACAAATCTACTTCTCTTGCCGCCTCTCTACCCTCTGAAATGGCCCAAACAATTAAAGATTGGCCTCTACGCATATCACCAGCAGTAAATATATGAGGGATGTTCGTTTGATAATTTGTGGCTTTAAAGTTGGTTCTTGCATCTGTTTCCAAACCAAGTTGGTCACTTAGGGTAGCCTCTGGACCGGTAAAACCCAATGCTAACAATACCATATCACAAGACCATATTTTTTCGCTATTGGGTTTTTCCACGAGTTGTGGTCGGTTACCCGGTTTTAAGAGCCATTCAACTTCCACAGTTTTTAAAGCAGTTAATTCTCCTTTTTTGTTGGTGATAAATTCTTTTGTGTTAATTAACCAATTTCGATCACAACCTTCTTCATGAGATGAACTCGTTTTTAGCTGTAGTGGCCAGAAGGGCCATGGTGTTGTTTCACTTCTCGCCAATGGCGGTTTTGGCATGATTTCAAAATTAGTAACTGATTTCGCACCCTGTCTATTTGACGTTCCTACACAGTCTGAACCTGTATCACCACCACCTATTACAATTACGTCTTTATCTTTTGCACTCAATTTTTCTTTTTTAATTGGGCTCTTAAACAATTCTTTTGTTTGCTGTGTTAGAAAATCCATGGCTTGAACAACACCTTTACTAGTAATTCCTTTCACGGGTATACTTCTTCGTACTGTTGCTCCGCCACATAGAACAATTGAGTCAAATGCATTTAATTTAGAAACTTCATAAGTAAGGCCAACATGAATATTGGTTTTAAAAACAATTCCTTCAGCTTCTAGTATGGCAACCCTCCGGTCTATTATTTCTTTTTCTAATTTAAAATTTGGAATACCATAGCGTAACAATCCACCAATAGCATCATCTCTTTCAAAAACTGTTACGGTATGACCTGCGCGATTTAACTGTTGGGCGGCTGCTAATCCGGCGGGCCCTGAACCGATAACGGCAACTGTTTTTCCTGTTCTTTTGGTTGGTGGCTCTGGATAAATCCAACCCTCCGAAAACGCGCGTTCTACAATGTTTTTCTCAATATTTTCAATTGACACGGGGCTATCAATAATACCTAAAACACACGCCTTTTCACAGGGAGCAGGACATAATCTGCCTGTGAATTCAGGAAAGTTATTGGTGGAATGTAAAATTTCTGATGCCTTTTTCCACTCCCCTTTATGTACCATATCATTGAAATCGGGAATTAAATTACCAAGTGGGCATCCACTATGACAAAAAGGAATACCGCAATCCATACAACGAGAGCCTTGTTTTTTTGATTCACCTTCATTTAACGGAATGGTAAATTCTTTAAAATGCGCCACTCGTTTTTTAACAGCAAGGTTATTTTCATCCGTTCGTTTGTACTTTTTAAATCCTCCTAGTTCACCCATTTCTATGCTATTAATTGTTTAATCTTATTCTCTTCGGCAATTCTTTGTAATGCTCTTTTATAATCTGTAGGAAAGACTTTTGTAAAATGCTGCAAACTTTCTTCCCAATTAGTTAATAATTTGGTGGCCAATGTGCTTTTTGTATAGTTCTGATGGTTTTCGATTAATTGTTTCAAATCATTTTTATCATCTATAGTTAATGATTCCAATGCAACCATTTCCATATTACACAAACCGTTACTAAATTTGTTATTTTTGTCATAAATATAGGCGATACCGCCACTCATACCAGCTGCAAAATTTCTACCGGTTTCACCAAGCACTACTACTTTTCCACCGGTCATGTATTCGCAGCCATGATCACCAACACCCTCTACAACAGCAGTAACTCCAGAATTGCGAACGGCAAAACGCTCACCCGCAATACCATTAATATATGCTTCTCCGGTAACAGCTCCATAAAAACAAACATTTCCTACAATGATATTGTCTTCAGCGATGAAATCTGCTTCTTCAGGTTTTTTGATGATAATTTTTGCACCCGATAAGCCCTTTCCTAAATAGTCATTTGTTTCACCTTCAACTGTGAGTGTTAGTCCTCTAGTAGCAAATGCGCCAAAGCTTTGCCCAGCTGAACCTTTAAAAGTTAAGTTCAATGTATTTTCTGGGAGACCATCTTCTCCATATAATTTTGAAATCTCATTACTCATAATCGCACCAACGGACCGATCTGTATTTTGAATTTTGTATTTTAAAGATGTTGGTATTTTGTATTTAATTGCCGGTTTGGCATCACTAACAATTCTTTTATCTAATACATTTTCTAAATGATGGTTTTGTTTTTCTGTATTGTAAAGTATCGTTTGGCCTTCCATTTTTGGTTGATGTAAAATGGCGGATAGATCAAGCCCTTTGGCTTTATAATGGCCAATAGCAGGATTGGCATTAATCTTTTGAGTTTGGCCAATCATTTCCTTAATGGTTCTAAAACCTAATTGTGCCATAATTTGTCGTAATTCTTCAGCAACGAAATACATGAAATTGATAACATGTTCAGGTGTTCCCTTAAAGTTTTTGCGTAATTCTGGATCTTGCGTCGCAATACCTACAGGACAGGTGTTTAAATGACAAGCGCGCATCATAATACACCCAGAAGCTACTAGTGGAGCTGTTGCAAATCCAAACTCTTCGGCACCAAGTAGGCAGGCAATTGCTACATCTCTGCCCGTTTTTAATTGACCATCGCACTCCAATATCACACGTCCTCTTAAGTTGTTAAGCACAAGTGTTTGTTGCGCTTCAGCAATTCCGAGTTCCCAAGGAAGCCCTGCATGTTTTAATGAAGTCAACGGCGAAGCGCCAGTACCGCCGTCGAAGCCAGATATTAAGATAACATCAGCTTTGGCTTTCGCAACACCTGCAGCAATGGTGCCGACACCAACTTTAGATACTAATTTTACATTAATTCTTGCGGATCTATTGGCATTCTTTAAATCAAAAATAAGTTGAGCTAAATCTTCTATGGAATAAATATCATGATGTGGTGGTGGTGAAATTAGACCTACATACGGTGTTGAATTTCTTACTTCGGCAATCCAAGGCAACACTTTTTCACCAGGTAATTGTCCACCTTCACCTGGTTTCGCGCCTTGAGCCATTTTTATCTGAATCTCTTTGGCATTAGTTAAATAATTACTGGTAACACCGAATCTACCCGAGGCAACTTGTTTGATAGCACTATTTTTCCAATCGCCGTTTTTTTCCTTTGTAAAGCGATTTTTGTTTTCACCACCTTCACCAGAGTTGCTTTTACCTCCAATTCTATTCATGGCAATTGCTAAATTTTCATGGGCTTCTTGACTTATGGAGCCATATGACATGGCACCTGTTTTAAAGCGCTTTACAATTTCTGTCCATGGTTCTACATCGTCTATGGAAATGGGATCTAAATTGTTGAATTCAAAAAGCCCTCTAAGGGTCATTAAGTTTTTGCTTTGTTCATTAATAGCATCAGCATAAACCTTATATGATTCTTTACTTTTTAATCGTACAGCTTGTTGTAATTTAGAAACAGTAGTTGGGTTGAACATATGTTTTTCACCATTTCTTCGCCATCTGTAGTCACCACCAATGTCTAAATCTAATACATCATTGCTTTTATTTTTGGGAAAGGCATTATCATAGCGTTTTGTCAAATCTTTGTCTAATACATACAAACCAATTCCGCCGATACAGGAAGGTGTATAAGGAAAATACTTATCTACAAACGCTTTTTTAAGACCAACAATTTCGAAGATTTGAGAAGCTCTATACGAATGCAAGGTTGAAATGCCTATTTTATTCATTATTTTCAAAATTCCTTTTCCGATGGCTTTGTTGAAATTTTGAACGGCTTCTTCGGCATCAATTCCGGTAATTATTTTTTCTGCAACTTGTGTTCTAATAATTTCATTTACCAAATATGGGTTAATAGCACTGGCGCCATAACCAAATAATGTGGCGAAATGATGGGGCTCTCTAGGTTCGGCACTTTCTAAAACAATTCCAAATTTTGAACGTTTACTTTTTTTATTTAAAGAATGATGTACGTAAGAACAGGCCAGCAATGCAGGAATTGGCACTTCGTTTTTTGTAACACCTCGGTCAGATAAAACGATAATGTTCGCTCCCTCATCAATTGCTGTTTCAACTTCAACTAAAATAGTTTCTAAGGCTTGTTCTAATCCATTCACTCCCTTTTCAATAGGGTAGAGTATCGATATAGATGCAGCTTTAAAATCTGGATGATTGATGTTTTTAATTTTATCAAGATCATCATTCGAAATAACGGGGTTTTGAATGCGTAATTTTTTAGCTTGTTCAGGTACAATATCAAATATGTTTCGATCTCCACCAATTGCTAAACTGATATCCGTAATAATCTCTTCTCTTATACCGTCAAGAGGAGGATTGGTAACTTGAGCGAATAATTGTTTGAAATAATTATAGAGTAATTGAGGGTTGTCAGACAATACGGCTAAAGGAGTATCGGTACCCATTGAGCCCAATGCTTCTTTTGCCTTGATGGCCATTGGGTTTATGATGGTAGTAATATCTTCTTGGGTATATCCGAATAGGCGTAAACGCGTTTTATAATCAGTAGTTTCTAACGGGCATTTATTATTGGTATAAGGAACTTGTGCAAGTTGCAACGTATGTTCATCGATCCATTTTTTATATGGGTTTCTAGATATAATATCATTTTTAATTTCTTCATCTTCTATAATACGCCCGGCATTCATATCAACTAAGAACATTTTACCTGGTTCCAGTCTTCCGTGTTTAACAACGTTTTCTGGTCGAATATTCATAACGCCAATCTCTGATGACATTACCACATTCCCATCTTTTGTAACTGTATATCTAGAAGGTCTTAAGCCATTTCGGTCTAAGAGCGCACCAATAAAATTTCCATCAGTAAAAGGTACTGAGGCGGGGCCATCCCAAGGTTCCATGATACACGCATTGTATTCGTAAAAAGCTTTTTTAGCTTCACTCATAGTTTGGTGTTTTTCCCAGGCTTCTGGCACCATCATCATCATTACTTCAGGTAAAGAACGTCCGGTCATTAGTAGGAGTTCTACTACCATATCCATAGAGGCAGAATCAGATTTTCCATCAACTACAGTAGGGAAAATTTTGGATATATCTTCACCGAACAAATCACTTTTAATAAGTTCTTCTCTAGCTCTCATTCTACTCACATTACCTCTTAAAGTATTGATTTCTCCATTATGGCACATATACCGAAATGGCTGGGCTAAATCCCATGAAGGGAATGTGTTTGTAGAAAAACGTTGATGGACTAATGCGAGGCGTGTTACTAAGTCAGGTTCTTTCAAGTCGGTGTAATACCTTCCAATATCTTCAGGAATTAATAAGCCTTTATATATAATGGTTGTCGTTGAAAAACTAGATAGATAAAAGTAATTTTGTTCAGATATTTTTGAATTTCGAATGTTGTGTTCAGCGATTTTTCTAGCGGCGAATAATTTTGCATTGAACTGAAGGTCAGTAAGGTTTAACTTGTTTTTGCCAACGAATACTTGTCTTATTTTGGGTTCTGTTTTTGCGGCAATACTACCTAAATTAGAAGTGTCTACAGGAACTTCCCTCCAACCTAAAATTTCGAGGCCTTGTTTTATTAACTCCGTTTCAAAGGTTGAAATACAATAGTTATTTTGATTAAAGCTTTTTGGTAAAAAAACCATTCCAACGGCATATTCTCTGGCGGTTGGTAATTCAAAATCGCAGACTCTTACAAAATAATCATGAGGGATATCGATTAAGATTCCTGCACCATCTCCCGTTCGACCATCAGAACTTACAGCACCTCTATGCTCTAATTTTACTAAAATTTCTAATGCATTGTGAATAATTGCATTTGATTTTTCTCCGTTAAGGTTACAGATAAATCCTGCCCCGCAATTATCTCTTTCAAATTCTGGTAAATATAGACCTTGCTGCTTCATATTATTCAATTAAGTCTACTAAATTATGAAAAATGATAAATATAATTCAAGGAATAGAGGTAATCTTTAGAAATAATATTATAAAACAAATATTATATTGAAAAAAATGTAATATAAGCAGTATTACATCAATATTTTATCATATTAATAATAGGAGGGGGTTTGTAAAATAGATTTACACAGCCTCTACGAGAGAAGCCGTGTAAATACTAAACCAATTAAACTATTTTTAATTCATTGTTAATGTTCGTTTAATCTAAAGTCTGGATAAGCATCCATACCGTGTTCATGCATATCTAAACCTTCTAATTCTTCTTTTTCCGAAACGCGGATGCCAACGATTTTCTTTAGTGTAAATAAAATTATAAATGAAGAGATGATACATATTGCTGCATACGACAATACACCTATAATTTGGCTCAGGAACTGGGTGCCACTGGCCAACTCTCCAAATATTCCAACAGCTAAGGTTCCCCAAATACCACATGCCAAGTGAACGGCAATGGCGCCTACAGGGTCATCCAATCTTAATTTGTCAATGAGGGCAACGGCAAATACAATTAGTGCGCCTGCAATTCCTCCTATGATAATCGCATCTGTAGGGCTCATTTGATCGGCTCCCGCAGTAATTCCAACCAATCCACCTAATATTCCGTTAAGGAACATTGTTAAATCATAATTTTTATAGAGCGCTGTAGATGTTATAAAAGCGATAACACCTCCTGCAGCTGCAGCTAGACAGGTGGTAACGAGAACTAAAGAGGTGGCACCAGGATCTGCAGACAGTACGGAACCTCCGTTAAAGCCAAACCAGCCCAACCAAAGAATCAATACACCGGCTGTTGCTAATGGTATATTGTGACCGGGTATGGCTTGGGGTTTTCCATTTTTGAATTTACCAATTCGAGCACCTAATAACCATACGGCTACGAGTGCTGCCCATCCGCCCACAGAATGCACCAATGTTGAGCCTGCAAAGTCATAGAAAGGAGTCTCTCTCATTTGTAAAAAACCACCTCCCCATTTCCATGAGCCAGCTAAAGGGTATATAATCCCAACATACAACACAGTAAAAATCATAAACGGACCAATTTTTATACGTTCAGCGACGGCACCCGACACGATGGTTGCTGCTGTTGCGGCAAACATTCCTTGAAAAAGGAAGTCGGTCCAGTAGGTGTATCCTTCGCTATAAGCAAGATCCAATCCGCCTTCGGCAGTTAACGGAGCGTCCAATCCGAAACCAGCAAAGCCAAAAAAGCCTGATGAACCTTCGGCGAAACCTGGATACATTAAATTGAAACCTACTAAACAATAAAGTAAGAGTCCAACCGTGATAATAAAAGTGTTTTTAAAAAGTATATTAATGGTGTTTTTTTGTCTTGTCAACCCAATTTCTAATAAGGAAAACCCCAAATGCATAAAGAAAACGAGTGCTGTACAGATCATCATCCATACATTATTTGTAGTTAATAGTTCCATAGCTTTTATTATTTTGATATTTTTCTTAGTGTTTGTCCTCCTTTTTCTCCAGTTCTAATGCGATAGCATTCGGTAACGTCGGAAACAAATATTTTACCGTCTCCCACGGCACCAGTTGATGCTGATTCTAACAATGCTTTGATGGTTATTTCTTCAAAATCATCATTGACTACTATAGACAGATATCTACGTTGAATGTCACTTGTGCTATAGCTCACCCCTCTATAGACATGCGCTTCTTTTTCATTTCCTAGCCCGGTAACATCCCAGTAAGAGAAAAAGTTGACATCAACCTTATGTAAAGCTTCCTTTACTTCGGAAAACTTTGATTTTCTAATGATCGCTTCGATTTTTTTCATTTTATATAATTTGTTAATTAGTTTAGAATGTAAATACGGCAGCTAAGACAAATGAGCTTAGACTCTTTTGAGCCTCTAAATTTTTGTCAAGAAAAAAATCATCAGAACTTGAATCTAGACGTAGTTCTGGAATGATGGTTAAGCTACCAACTTTGATATTTGCGGATAGGGTTGTTGCAAAAACACTAGAGTCTTCTTCGCTACTACCGATGGCTCCGAATGCTCCAGTTTCTGCAAAATATTCACCCCGTAATCCGATTGTGAAGGTTTCTGAAGTGGAAAGTTGTGGATAAAGCGCCACACCGGCAAAACCAGTGTCTTCGTCATCGCCGCTATTGTATAGGGCTGCATTAATTCCTAAGAAGAAATCGTCAGTGATGTCGAAACCTCCGGTAAAATCTATTTCAAATGCACCATCATCAGCCAAGAAGTTTAAAAATTGTCCGGAATATCCCAATTGAGCTCCGAACGCATAATTTCCTGTTGGATTAAATTCTGTTGCATCGGTAGGGTTCATCACTGCTAGCATTAGGTTGAATTTATCGGATAAGGCAAAATCTGCTTTTATTCCAGTGTGACTAAATGGGCCATAAGAAAATAAATAGGAGGTGCTATAATTAAAATTTGCTGATGGTGAAATAACTTCGTAGCCTAAAAAGGTATTGAAATTACCAAAGGTTAATTTTACGGTTTCACTAACATTCCAATAGGCATATAATTGATTTACGATATTCGAACTACCACCAGGTCTTAAAAAAGGAGATAAAAAAGTAGCATCTTCACCTCTAGGGCCAAATACTAAATCAGCTACAAAGCCAACTTTTTCACCTTCGTAGGTTGCAATTAAATTGGCCATACCTAAAGAAAACCCAGGAAGATTTGCAAATGAAGAACCAGGTGCTACAGCAGCTTCATCATTAGGGGCGTTCAAATTTGTTCTGAAATACGCATCGATACTACCACTAAATGAGAATTTTTTTTCTCCTTCTTTTTTCGCTTCTTGCGAAAATACATTGACACTTGATGCAAGTGTTAAAACGATTAGGATTAATTTACATCTGATCATAGATTTGGTTTTTAATGATTGCTCAACAAATATTTAATAAAAAAACAAACTTTCCTAATCACTATGGGGTTTCAATGCTAAAAAACAATAAAAACAAAACATATACCCTTAAAAAAATAGGGGTTAAAATGTTAAAATGATATTTTTGATAAAAAAATAACAATAAATACAGGGGTATTGGTAAAAAAGAAAAATTCATTGTAAGAATATCATAAAAATCATGTTTTGTTAAAAAAAAATGATTTTATAATTATATTTTTAACCCAATTGTTTAAAATCTGACCATTACAAGTTGCTAATTCATTGTCTTTTATTGTAGTTTTGGCTTCATGAAATACCAACAATCCTATTTAGTGACTTTGCAATTTTTGGGTTTTCGTTTTCACGGATGGCAAAAGCAACACAAGGTAAAAACGGTACATGAAATGGTTGATAAAACCCTGTTGTTTGTGTTTGGAAATGATAATTTCAAGACAATAGGGGTAGGTAGAACCGACTCTAAAGTATCTGCCAATATCTATATCTTTCAACTTTTTACGAATTCTCAAATTGATGCTGATCCTTTTATAAGCACAATGAATTCCAATTTTCCAAGTGATATTAAGGCGTTATCTATTAATGAGGTTCCTGTTGATTTTAATATTATTCAACAACCTAAGCTTAAAGAGTATATGTACTTTTTTTCTTTTGGTGAAAAAAACCATCCATTTACCGCTCCGTTTATTGTTGGTGTCGAAGAACTTTTGGACCTCGAAAAAATGAAAAAGGGCGCTCAGCTTTTTGAAGGAGAACATTATTTTAATAAGTATTGTACAAAACCAACTAAGCATACTCAATTCAAAAGAACTATAGAAACGTGTGAAATACAGAAAAACACGATTTATACGGCCAATTTTTTTCCTGAGCATAGCTATATACTTAGAGTAAAGGGAGCTGGTTTTTTGCGTTATCAGATTCGTTTGATGATGTCTGTATTATTTCAGGTAGGTAGTGGTGTATTGAGTTTAGAATTTATAGAAGCATCATTGAAAGCGGATAATGATAAAAAACCACTAAAGACCATTGCACCATCTTCTGGGTTGCAATTGTATACTATTGAGTTGATGAAATAAAAAAATCGGGACTAAGCCCGATTTATATATATATGTTATGATAAATTAGTCAGCGAGTACGCTCCTAGAAATTACAATTTTTTGAATTTCAGAAGTCCCTTCGTAGATCTGTGTAATTTTAGCGTCTCGCATTAAGCGTTCCACGTGATATTCTTTTACAAAACCATAGCCTCCATGAATTTGTACTGCTTCAACCGTAGTTCGCATCGCCATTTCTGCTGCGAATAATTTTGCCATTGCACCAGATAAATCATAGTTGTTATGTTGGTCTTTGTCCCAAGCTGCTTTCATACAAAGGTGTCTAGCTGCTTCAATTTCAGTAGCCATATCTGCTAGCTTAAAAGCAATTGCTTGATGTTTGCTAATCTCTTTTCCAAAAGACTTACGTTCTTTAGAATATTTTAAAGCCAATTCGTAGGCTCCTGAGGCGATCCCTAGTGCTTGAGAGGCAATACCAATGCGGCCTCCTGCCAACGTCTTCATTGCAAACTTAAAACCAAAGCCATCTTCACCAATTCTATTTTCTTTAGGAACTTTTACATCAGTAAATAACAAAGAATGTGTATCTGAACCTCTAATTCCCAATTTATTTTCTTTGGGCCCCACTACGAATCCATCCATCTCTTTTTCAAGAATTAAGGCATTGATCCCTTTATGGCCTTTTTCGACATCGGTTTGGGCGATCACCAAGTAAACACTTGCTGTTCCTCCATTTGTTATCCAGTTTTTTGTTCCATTTACCAAATAGTGGTCACCTTTATCAATGGCTGTGGTCCGTTGTGAAGTGGCATCACTTCCTGCTTCAGGTTCGCTCAAGCAAAAGGCGCCAATGATTTCGCCGGTTGCCAATTTGGTTAAGTATTTTTGTTTTTGCGCTTCCGTACCATAGGTTTCCAAGCCCCAACAAACCAATGAGTTATTTACAGACATTACCACAGATGCAGATGCATCTACTTTAGAAATCTCTTCCATTGCTAATACGTAGGAAACAGTATCCATTCCGCCGCCGCCATATTTCGGATCTACCATCATACCTAGCAAACCGAGTTCCCCCATTTTTTTTATTTGCTCTGTAGGGAATTTTTGAGCTTCATCACGTTCAATTACTCCAGGAAGTAACTCATTTTGAGCAAAATCACGAGCAGCATCCCGAATCATCATTTGTTCTTCAGTAAGATTGAAATCCATAATAGTTTAAGTGTAGTTAAATTAGATTTTTAAGCATTGAGCAAAGATATCATTTTTATATTTTTTTTTTGCCGAATTTTAATTCTAAATCATGGTTTTCAAAAAGTTCATTTTTCAATGACTGTTTTTGAGCTTTAAGAATCATATTTATTTTATATTTGTCTATATTTCTAATTTTAATACTTTCTATAATGAATCAGCTTTAGCTTCCAGAGAGAGAGAGAATGCATACTACACTTTTTTAAAATCGATCAAAATTGAACCAATTTTACATTAAATAATGAAAGAATTATTAGAAAAATACGAGAATAAGGAGCCTGAAATAGTTTTTAATTGGAAAGACCCTGAAACAGAAGCGGAAGGATGGACAGTGATTAACTCCTTAAGAGGCGGTGCTGCTGGTGGAGGAACGAGGATGCGTAAGGGCTTAGATATAAATGAGGTTTTGTCCTTAGCGAAAACAATGGAGGTAAAATTCACGGTTTCTGGTCCGGCAATTGGCGGGGCAAAATCGGGCATTAATTTTGATCCGAATGACCCAAGGAAGAAAGAAGTGTTAGCACGCTGGTATAAGGCGGTAACACCGTTGTTAAAACATTATTATGGTACAGGTGGTGACTTAAATGTAGATGAGATTCACGATGTAATTCCGTTGACGGAAGATTGTGGTGTTTGGCATCCACAAGAAGGCGTATTTAATGGACACTTTAAGCCTACAGAGGCTGAAAAAATAAATAGAATTGGTCAATTACGTCATGGTGTTATCAAGGTTATTGAAGATCCTAAATTTACTCCAGAAGTTTCCCGAAAATATACGGTTGCAGACATGTTGACGGGTTATGGTGTTGCAGAGGCGGTAAAACACTATTATGATATATATGGAGGTGATATTAAAGGAAAAAGAGCAATCGTTCAGGGTTTTGGGAATGTAGGTTCTGCCGCAGCTGTTTATCTAACGAGGTTGGGAGCAAAGATTGTTGGAATTATTGATAGATCTGGAGGAATTATTAATGAAGCTGGCTTTAGTACAGAGGAAGTTAGAACGATGTTTTTGAACAAAAAAGGGAATGAGTTGGTTTCTGAAAACATGATCCCTTTTGAAGAAATGAATAAACGAATTTGGTCAGTACCGGCTGAAATTTTTATACCGGCTGCAGCATCTCGGTTAGTGACAAAAGAACAGGTGACAACGATGATTGAAACAGGTTTAGAAGTAATATCTCCTGGAGCCAATGTGCCTTTTGCCGATAAAGAAATTTTCTTTGGACCAATTATGGAAATGACCGATCAGAAAATAAGTTTATTACCAGATTTTATCTCAAATTGTGGTATCGCACGTGTTTTTGCCTATTTAATGGAGAGTAAAGTGGAACTTCCAATGAAAGACGCAGCCATTTTTGATGACACTTCCAACACAATTAAAAAGGCTTTAGAAAAAGTTTACAAACTAAATGGCAGTAAAACAGATATTTGCAAAACGGCGTTTGAAATCGCTTTGAAACAGTTATTATAATTTATATATTTAAAAATTAAAACCCGAACTAAATGGAATCACTGATTATTTTAATTTTTGTGCTTGGCTACCTAGCCATTACCTTAGAACATAACTTGAAGTTAGATAAACTAATACCGGCACTGGCCATGATGGCTATTTGTTGGGCTATCATAGCTTTTGGCATAGATGGTTTTTCTAATTGGTTTGACTCTGCAAAGGGCGCACTGGTTGAGGGCTACGGAACATTGGCGCATGATGGACGTATGCACATGATGGAAGAGACACTACTACATCATTTAGGTAAAACAGCCGAAATTTTAGTTTTCCTTTTAGGGGCGATGACTATTGTAGAGATTATCGATTATTTTAATGGTTTTGCTACTATTAAAAGTTTTGTTAAAACAAAAAGTAAATCCAAATTACTTTGGATATTCTGCTTTTTAGCATTTATTCTTTCTGCAATTATTGATAATCTAACTGCTACAATTGTATTAATTACTATTTTAAGAAAAATTGTTTCTTCAAGAGATGATAGAATTTGGTTTGCGGGATTGATAATTATTGCTGCAAATGCAGGTGGAGCATGGTCACCTATTGGAGATGTGACAACTACAATGCTTTGGATTGGTAAAAAAGTTACAACAGGGCATTTGTTTGTTTACCTATTTGTTCCTTCTTTATTATGTATGATTATCCCTACTCTTATTGCATCAAAAATGAAAGCTTTTAGAGGAAATATAGTGGATGCTGAAGAAGATCCTGATCCAATAAATAAAAATGGTGCAACCATGTTTTACTTAGGTTTAGGAGCTATTGTTTTTGTGCCGATTTTCAAAACAATTACACACTTACCACCATATGTAGGAATGATGTTATCTTTGGCAGTAGTTGCAACGTTTGCCGAAATTTTTAGCAGGTCAAAATTTAGTATCTCAACTGTAGATGGACAACAGGAGCATGAAGAGCACGCTCATCACAGTCCTGTACATGGCGCATTATCTAAAATAGAGCTGCCAAGTATTTTATTCTTTTTAGGAATATTAATGGCGGTAGCTGCCTTAGAGTCATTAGGTATTTTATTTGGTTTCGCTACTACCTTACAAGAAACGATGCCAATGCTAGGTACAGAATTACACGGAGAAGGAGTGTCAGATTTAGTTGTATTGCTAATGGGAGTTGGCTCTGCAGTAATAGATAATGTACCTTTAGTAGCCGCTAGTTTAGGTATGTTTTCCGTACCTATGGATAATGAATTATGGCACTTTATTGCCTTTGCAGCCGGAACAGGAGGAAGTATGTTGATTATTGGTTCTGCAGCTGGAGTTGTTGCTATGGGAATGGAGAAAATTGATTTTTTCTGGTATCTAAAAAATATTGCTTGGTTAGCATTAATAGGATTTTTAGTGGGAAGTGTTGCCTTCATGGGAATGCGGACAATTTTATAACTAATATGAACCCGAGAATTTTCTCGGGTTTTTCTTTTGTTTCAAACAATTTTAGTTGCTAAATTTCGTTAGAAATTGAATATCCCCTTAAATTAAAAAAGACATATGTTGTTAACTATTCAACAAGGAGTAGAATCTACTCAAGAAAACCTAGAAGAACTTATATCCGAAGAAAAAACATTATCAATTTACAACCTCATAATGGATGGTGGTATTGGTGGTCAAGTCATCATTTTTGTTTTACTACTATTATTAGCTGTTTGTTTGTATATTTATTTTGAACGGTATTTTGCGATTAAGGCAGCATCAAAAACCGACAAGAACTTTATGAATCAAATTAAAGATCATGTTTCGAATGGTAAATTAGAGGCCGCACAAATCTTATGTGCTCAGGCTAGTTCACCCGCTGCAAGACTTATTGAAAAAGGTGTTTCACGTATTGGGAAACCTTTAGAAGATATCAATAAAGCTATTGAAAACGCTGGAAGTCTAGAAATTTATAAGCTCGAAAAAAATGTGAGTGTTTTGGCAACTATTGCTGGTGCCGCTCCGATGATCGGGTTTTTAGGTACTGTAGTTGGTATGATTCTTGCTTTTCATGAAATGGCAACAAGTGGAGGTCAAGCTGAAATGGGCACCTTAGCATCTGGTATATATACAGCCATGACAACAACTGTTGCAGGTTTGATAGTTGGTATTATAGCCTATATGGCTTACAATCACATTGTGGTTAGAACCAATAAAGTGGTGCATGAAATGGAAGCCAAGGCGGTAGAATTTTTAGACCTATTAAACGAACCAGCTTAGTATTATGAATTTCAAAAACAGAAATAAAGTAAGCCCAGAGTTTAGTATGTCGTCAATGACAGATATAGTATTTTTGTTATTGATATTTTTTATGCTAACCGCGAGTACTCCAAATGCATTGGATTTATTATTACCCAAGGCAAAAGGAAAATCAACAAACACACAAAATGTGTCTATCAGTATCAAAAAGAATGAAAACTATTATGTAGATAATAAGCAAGTTGCAGAGGATCAAATTGAAAATACAATGAGAAGCTTATTAAAAGATAAAGACAATCCAACGATATTGCTACGGGTAGAAGAAACGGTACCTATTGAAAAAGCGGTATTGGTTATGGACATTGCTAATAGAAACAAATTTAAAGTAATATTGGCTGTACGGCCTAAATAACAATTTATAATGTCGTTTTTAGATACAAAACATAAAAAGAAATCAACAGTAATAACATCGCTTTTGATGGCGTTGTTGCTATTTTTGATTTTTAATTTTGGGATGAAATATCTAGATCCGCCAGAAGAAATAGGAATTGCAGTTAATTTTGGTACTACAGATGTTGGAAGTGGTGATATACAGCCAACAGAGCCAATTAAAGCAGCCCCACAAGAGGTTCCTGAGGAAGAAACTGAAGTTCAGGAGGAAGTGGTAGAAGAGGAGACGCCAGTTGAAGAAGCACAACCGGAAGCGGCTTCTGAAAAAGTAGTCACTCAAGAATCAGAAGAATCGATTCGCATAAAGCAAGCACAAGAAGCGAAGCGGAAAGCAGAAGACGCAGAAAAGAAGAAACAACAAGAAGCAGAACGCAAAGAAAAAGCGCGCATTGCCGCTGCAGAAAAAATCAGGAAGGAGCAAGAGGCGAAACGTGCAAAATTAGATGCCATGATGGGTGGTGTGAACAACTCTAGTGGTACTGCCAGTGGGGGTGAAGGTGATGATACTAAAGCAGGTGATAAAGGCAATCCTAATGGAGACCCAAATGCAAGTGGCTACTATGGAAACGGTGGTGGCGGCTCAGGAGGTAACTACCAATTGGGAGATAGAAATGCCATTTCAAAACCGGAACCAACTTACGATTGTAATGAAGAAGGTAGAGTAGTAGTTCAAATTTCTGTGGATAATTCGGGTAAAGTAATTAGTGCACGTCCAGGAGATAAAGGAACCACTAATTCAGCAACTTGTTTGTTTCAGCGAGCTAAAGAAGCAGCTTTAAAAACTAGGTTTAGTGCAGACAGTAAGGCACCTACCCAACAGAGTGGTAAAATAATTTACAACTTCACTTTATTATCAAAATAAATTGAATTACCAAGAAACTTTAGATTGGATGTTCTCTAAGCTTCCAATGTACCAACGCCAAGGTAAAACGGCTTTCAAAAAAGACTTAACAAATACCATCGCTTTAGCAGCGCATCTCAACAACCCACAACAACAATATAAAAGTGTACATGTAGCAGGCACCAATGGAAAAGGCTCTACAAGTCATATGATTGCTTCTGTTTTACAAGAAGCGGGCTATACGGTTGGGCTATACACCTCTCCACACTTAAAAGACTTTAGAGAACGCATAAAAATTAATGGCCAGCCAATTGGTGAAGAAGCAGTTATTGATTTTGTAGAAAACAATCAATTATTTTTAGCGCAACAACAACTGTCTTTTTTTGAAATGACGGTAGGCTTGGCATTTGATTATTTTGCCAAAAAAAATGTTGACATCGCTGTTGTGGAGGTTGGACTTGGTGGTAGATTAGATTCTACGAATATTATTAGTCCTGAAGTTTCTGTCATTACAAATATTGGTCTCGATCACACTCAAATGCTGGGGGAAACCTTAGCGGAGATTGCCTTTGAAAAGGCAGGGATTATTAAAACAACTGTACCGGTAGTTATTGGTGAGCGGCAACCTGAAATTGAACAGGTATTTTTAAGTATCGCAAAGGAAAAACAATCCAACATTGCATTCGCAGATGGGCTAATTGTAAATTATCAAACAGATTTACTTGGTAACTATCAGCAGAAAAACTTAAAAACAGCCATTAAGGCCATTACTGAACTTGCTAAGAAAGGATATATGATAACGAACGATCATCTAGAGAAGGGCTTGATGAATGTGGTTGAAAATACCGGTTTATTAGGTCGTTGGCAATTACTTGCTACACAACCAACCATTATTTGTGATACGGCACATAATAAAGAAGGACTGACGTATGTTATGGAGCAATTAGTAGAGGAGTCGTTCGAAAAATTACATATCGTATTGGGTGTTGTAAATGATAAAGATTTGAAAACGGTTTTGCCATTATTCCCGAAAGAGGCTATTTATTATTTTTGCAAACCAAATATTCCAAGGGGCCTCGATGCAAATGAATTGAGCGTATTTTCAATGAAATTCGGACTGCAGGGAAGCGTATATAGTTCAGTAAAAGAGGCTTATAAAAGTGCGCGACACCATGCTCATAAAGACGATTTGATATTTGTTGGTGGAAGTACTTTTGTGGTTGCAGAAGTACTGTGATTTTTCTTAAAAAAACCTTTGGTAGTATTAAAAACTAATTTATATTTGCATCCGCTTAGGGCAATTAGCTCAGTTGGTTCAGAGCACCTCGTTTACACCGAGGGGGTCGGGGGTTCGAATCCCTCATTGCCCACGATTAATCCTGTAAATCATTGATTTACAGGATTTTTTATTTCTAGTTGCCACTGCAGTTGGCATAATAAGCACTTACAAGCGATACGTTGTTTCCTTTAGTTAGTAACATTAAGTTATTTTTAAATTCTCAAAATGGTATAAACCTAAAAGTTTCCTTTCTACCTTATTAATAGTATTCAGAGCCATTAACATAAAATTAGTGATTATATTATTTCTTATATTTGGGTTATAAGGTTAACAATAACTAAATTCCTATGTTGGGCAACATTAAAAAATAGTCGAGATTAATTTGAAAAGCAAATTATCTAGGATTGGCATATCAATTTTGGACTTTGACAAAGGAATCAATTAATGAAATGGGAAAACTCGGAAATAAAAAATTAGTAATGTCTTTGTATGACCCAAATCAAACTGATGAAGAATCCCATGAAAGTTATTACCAGAAAACTAAATGGAATGACTTTAATATTGGAGTTCCAATACTCTTTAATTTTTATCATGGATTGGAACTTTGCATGAAAGGGTTATTACAAGAAATCAATAAATTACCGACAAATAAAACACATGGACTAACTGATTATTATAACCTAATTCAAGAAAACGAGACTGAATTCACGCCTGAATCAATTAAAGATAGTTGCGTTGAAATAGAAAATGCGATTATAAAATGGTTTAAAAAAACGTTACCTAACTCTGTATATAATTAATTACGACGGAATTTCACTATCGGAAATTGCTTCGCCAGTTCACTGCGCTCGTATCACGCGAATTAAGTAACTTAGTGTCACAGTGGAACATTTAGCCGATTTCACGTAACGACTTTTAAAACAAGGAGCTATTTTACTGACATTTTTTTGAAATGGCACGGTAAAATACCGAACTTGAGAAAATTATCAACGAAGCCAAACCATACACACAACGTTCTATACCATTAGAACCAAACCATAGAGTTTTAGAAATACACTTTAATTGGAATATTCAAAAAGAATGAAAGAGTTGTTAACCTACATTAATACAATTAGCCCAATTAAGGAAGTTACTTTTCTTGAGTTACAAAAATCCTTCAAACCGTTTCAACTAAAAAAAAATGAGTTTTTTGTCAGAGAAGGTAATTATGCACAACAAATAGGGTTCTTAAAAAAAGGAGTAATCAGAGCGTTTTTCTTAAATCAAGAGGGAAAAGAATATAATAAACAGTTTTTTGTAGGTCCTTCTATCATTGGTGCCTATAGTTCTTTACTTACCAAACAACCCACCAAAATAGCACAGCAAGCCTTAACAGATTGTGAAATTCTAGTAGCCAATTACATGGAAATAGAAAATAGCTATGATAAATTTCATGATTTAGAAAGATTGGGCAGAAAAATAGCAGAATTCTATTTTTTAGAAAAAGAACAGAAGGAAATTGAAATGGCTCTGTTAGATGCAGACAAAAGATATTTAATCATGCGAGAAAGATTTCCAACTATAGAATCCATTATTCCTCAATATTATATTGCATCCTATTTAGGCATATCACCAACTCAATTGAGCAGAATTCGAAGAAAGTTGAAAGATTCCTAATTTCTTTACATATGTAAATGCGTGCGTATAATAATGTCATGAAATTTGTGTTCAGACATAATTTACGTTAAATGAATCGCATTTTAATTTTTTTATCAATTGCAGTATATTCTATTTTTATAGGAAGTCAGATTACAGAGGGATACTTGTTAGTACCATACTGGAAAACATTATCTATAACAGAATTTCATGAATACTATTCCAAGTTTGGTCCAACAATAAACAAGTTCTACACGGTCTTAACTATTTTAGCTACATTGATTCCAATAAGCATTGGCATTTATTGTTTTTCAAATAAATTTCACGCACTAAAATATTCAATCGTATCATCTTTTTTTGCGTTACTAGTTATAGTTCTCTTTTATATTTATTTTAAGGATACCAATCAACAATTTTATGTAACTGTATTTAATACCAATCAATTAAAATCTGTATTGGAAACTTGGGGATATTGGCATTGGTTAAGAGTACTATTCGAGTTTCTGTCTTTAATTTTTCTAATCCTAGCCCTTAATAACTTAAGTCAAAAAAAGAATACAATAGGCTCTTAATGAAGTAATTATAAAAACTCATAAAATGATAAAATACTTGTATATACTCTTATTCATAGCTTTAGGTTCTGCAACTTACGGACAATCAATTATTGGTAAATGGGAAACTTTCGACGATGAAACCACAGAAAAAAAGGCAATTATTGAAATTTATAAAAAAAACAATCTCTTTTTCGCCAAAATAGTTGAAAGCTATGATAGCGAAAAAAGTGCTGTTTGCGAAACTTGTAAAGGAATAAAAAAAGGCAAACCAATAATTGGTCTAGTCATTATTGAAGACATTAAAAAAGAAGGAGATGAATTTAAAGGCGGAACGATTCTAGACCCAGAAAATGGAAAAACGTACAAGTGTTATTTAGAATTAATAAATAAGAACAAGCTGAAAGTAAGAGGCTTTCTTGGTTTTTCTCTATTTGGAAGAACGCAATATTGGATTAGGAAGGAATGAAAACGGTATAGAACAACGGTTATAATTTATTGCGGGGTCTATGATATTCTAACTATCATACGGATTTCCCTAAGGTTCGATTTCTTTTATTAACTTAGTTTTCGCCAACACAACAACCATTGAATTATGAAAAAAAGTTTAATATTAGGTATTGCCTTCATGCTATGCTCTTCATTTTATGGGCAAACACTCGATGAGAAATATGTTAAAGACGTAAGTTCCATAGATGCAATAATCAATGCATATTATGACGTAATTTCAGGTCCAAGTGAAAGTCCTTGGCAATTTGAAAGAGATAAGTATATTCATTCTAAAAATGCAGTGATTACAAGGTTGAATGAAAATGGAAATACCGAATCCAATTTTTTAGAGGCAGAATATATTCCACTGGTCTTGTCGCCAAAAGAAGATTTTTATGAAATAGAACTAAAAAGGAAAGTCAGTAAATTTGGAAATATTGCACACGTATGGAGTGCCTATGAAATAAAAACTGAACTAAAAAGTGAATCAGGTAAAAGAGGCTTGAACAGTATACAATTGCATTATGAGAACGACAGATGGTGGATAGATGGTTGGACTACTCAAATGGAATCTGATAAAAATACATTAGTAACTGATTTTTTGAATAAGGAATAAGTATTTTTATAATCGAAATACAATTTTTGTAAGGCAAAATGGAAATTCTACCCGTTTTCTATTTAGTTTCTCGCTAGTGTACTAGTTCCTTAAATCATAAAACCAATCTTATTCAAAAGGCGTTGTATAAAACCCTACATTTGTATTTCATTAAACTATTAAATTATGAGTAACGGAACAGTAAAATTTTTCAACAATTCTAAAGGGTTTGGATTCATCACTCCCGAAGATGGTAACAAAGATGTATTTGTACATGTCAATGGATTGATTGATGAAATCAATGAAGGAGACAAAGTAAGCTACGATGTAGAAGAAAGTCCAAAAGGATTGAATGCAATTAATGTAAAAGTAGTTTAATTACTTACTTTTAACTTATTGTTATTGTAAAGGCCTATCAAAATTGACAGGCTTTTTTTATTTTCTAAACTAGTGTAATATTTAGTACATTGAACTATCAAAAGTAGGGTCAATGCAACAAACAACACGCAAAAGAGTTGAATCTGTAGATATTTTAAGAGGGTTTACTATTGTCGCCATGATTTTAGTCAATAATCCCGGTACTTGGGGCAGCGTGTATGCACCCTTATTACATGCCGAATGGCACGGGTTAACACCTACCGATTTAATTTTCCCATTCTTTATTTTCATTGTTGGAATTTCCATTTCTTACGCCTATAAAAATAAGACGACCCATTTTAATACGTATAAAAAAATAGCGCTTCGGAGCCTGAAATTAATAGGTTTGGGCTTGTTTCTGGCTTGGTTTTTACCTTACTTCCCTTTTTTTAAGAGTTTCGAAACCTTACGATTTCCAGGCGTTTTACAACGTATTGGTGTTGTATTTTTTATAAGTGCCATACTGTTTTTGAATTTTAATTGGAAATATTTACTAGCCATTGGGTGTTCATTATTAATAGGGTATTGGTTGTTTTTAGGATATGTTCCGTTGCCTGACGGTTCACTGCCAACGTTTGATAGAGCTGCAAATAACTGGGCAAATTATATTGATTTAACGGTACTAGGAGAACATATGTGGAAAGCTGATTATGACCCTGAAGGCTTATTGAGTACCCTACCTGCAATAGTCACTTGTATCTCAGGAATTTTAATTGGAAAATTAATGGCTTTTACAGAACGTAAAAAGGAACTCATTTTAATGGTTGTTGGTATTCTTTTACTGGTGATAGGTACTATTTGGAGCCGTTGGTTTCCGCTTAATAAAGCAATCTGGAGCAGCAGTTTTGTATTGGTTACTTCGGGATGGGCGACTATTATTTTGGCCATAGTTTATTATTTTTCTGAAGTGAAAAAGATACAATTTGGTAGTATTTTTAAATACGTAGGCATGAATGCGATTACCATTTTCTTTTTATCAGGGTTGATCGCCAAATCATTTTACTTAATAAAAATTGAAGGTAAAACAAGTATACACGCTTGGCTTTACCAAACGTTTTTTGTTTATGACTTTATGGATTCCAAATTATCATCACTGCTATATGCATTGATTACCATAAGTTTTTATGTGTTATTGGGGTATGTTATGTATAAAAAGAAGATTATTATTGAGGTATAGCATAAGAAGCTTTTTTTTATTCCTTATATTTAAAATCTAAACTAAAAGCTATTATGAAAACTCAAAACTATGCCAACCATGCACGATTGGTACCGCTCTATCATGGCGTTGCTCTATTAGGGGCTTTGATTTTACTCGTGGGGTCTGTTGTAAATTTCTTCAAATCTACAAATGACAATTCATATGACGCTTCACTATTAGTATTGGTAGCTCTATTATTGCTGCTAGTTGCTTATTTTACACGAGCATTTTCACTAAAGGCTCAAGATAGAGCGATAAGAGCTGAAGAAAATTTTAGACATTATGTTTTAACTGGTAAGCCGTTAGATGGTAATTTGTCCATTGCTCAAATTGTGGGTTTGCGTTTCGCATCTGATGAGGAATTTCCTGAATTGGCAAAAAAGGCACTTTCAGATAAGCTATCTGCAAAAGAAATTAAAAAATCCATCAAAAATTGGAAACCCGACACCTATAGAGTATAAGTTCTCTAAAGATCACTTGTTGCTTAATAGAACCGATAAGATGGCGCTTTAACCCCTTGCATTCTTAAGGAAACTAAAGCTTGCGCTCTGTGGTGGGTAATGTGGTCTCTGATAAACTCAAAACCTTCTTTTTTAGTGAATTCAGGTTTTTTAGGGTCAAAAACAACGGTAAATTTTTTGTTTAAACTCTTTGAATCCATTCCTTTTAAAGTAGCAATTACCTCATTTAATGAGCTTGTGATTAGCGCAATTGCTTCTTCTTTAGAAGCGCCAATACGTTGTTCTGTTTCAGCTTCTGTATAAGGGTCAAAAGCTACTTTTTCATCTTTAATAAAAACATCTAAAAGAAATTTAGAGGACATTCCAAGATGTGCTAATTGTTCGCCAAAACTCCGAACAGAGTCTGTTGGTTTAAAAGTATATTTATCGGCAGGCATGGCTTCAGCAACTTGCAAGGTATATGTCTTCATACTTTCTAAAATTTTACTATAGTTCTTTACAAAATCGTTGGTAGTATCTACATTTTTATCGATACTCACAAAAGCAATAGTACCTGAAATTAAAATTCCAATTAAAAAATAAAAAGTTCCTTTTTTCATGATAGACATATTTTAAGGTTAAAAATAAACATTTAAAACGAAAACGATGTTAACCAAATCCTAAAAATAACTTAAGAAAATCGCGAAAAGAGTTTAGGGAAATTAAGATAGCTGTTATATGGAAAAAAAGAACTCCTCATCTGAGGAGTTCTTTGATATATAAGTTTAATACAATCGATAGCTCGGTGCTTTTATACCTTGCATTCTCAATGCAACAAGTGCTTGTCCACGATGATGGATCATGTGCTCTTTAATAAAAGTAAAGCCCTTTTGTTTTGAAAACTTAGGCTGTTCGGGGTCAAAAGCTACAGTAAAGGTTTCTTTTAATGCGGCTTCATCCATACTCTTGTAAGTAGTTTCTATTTCTTCAAACGCAGCGGTAATCCCTTTGATGCATTCTTCTTTAGAAAGTCCCATTGTTTTTTCCATTTTTCCAATTTCAGCAAAGGCATTTGGATCCGTAGGAAAAGGTTCTCCTTTTATAAACAGATTCAATAAGAACCCTGATGACATACCAATATGAGCCATTTGTTCACCGAAACTTCTAATAGAATCATGGGGTCTAAAGGTGTATTTGTCAGCGGGCATAGCTTCAGCTAATTCTAAAGTGTACGACTTCGTTTCGGCTAAAAAGGCAATAAAGTCATCCGTTGAATGGTTAGCTTCTAGAGTCTTTACAGTGGTGTTCATAAAAGCCGCAGTACTTATTGCCACTACGGCAACGACTAAGTAAATTGTTAATTTTTTCATGATGAGTTAGTTTAAGTTATCTTTAAATTTACGAATTTTTAATAGAAATGGCTGTTGTTCAGGGAGATAATATGTTTTAAATGCTAAGATTGTGTATTTTTAGATTTCTTTGTATCATTACATATCTTAATAAAACCCTATGACCGATAAAGAGAACATCTCCAAAATTACTATTGAGAACCAACACATCATTGAAAATAAAGAGCTCAATATTTGGGAGGCGTTGATACCCGTAATTATCTTAATGGGTTTGCTAGCTTATAATATTTTTTATAAAGATGGCGAATGGTTAGGTGAATATTCAAATCAATATATTTTATTGATAGGAGGACTCGTTGCCGCGGTTGTTGGTTTCTTTAATAAAGTTTCTGTTGCTAGAATGGCAGCGGAAGTTTGGGAGAATTGGAAGAGTGTTTTTGTACCCATTATGATTCTTTTTTTAGTGGGCGCCTTGGCGGGAACCTGGTTAGTGAGTGGTGTCATTCCGGCCATGGTTTATTACGGCCTACAGGTATTAAGTCCTGGAATATTTTTACCAGCCTCTGTAGTTATTGCGGCCATTATTTCTATTGCTACGGGTAGTTCCTGGACGACCTCTGCAACCGTTGGTATTGCACTTATCGGTATAGGAACGGCTTTGGGTATTCCTACTGGAATGATAGCAGGAGCCGTTATTTCTGGAGCTTATTTTGGAGATAAAATGTCTCCGTTAAGCGATACTACAAACTTAGCACCGGCAATGGCAGGAACCGATTTATTTACGCATATCAAATACATGAGTTTTACTACAGGCCCTACTATTTTAATTACACTCGTTGTATTTTCAATATTAAGTACAACGATTGATACAACGGGATCCGCTGATATTAGCGGACTGCTAGAAGCGATAAAAGCTACATTTAAAATTACACCCTGGTTATTTTTAGTTCCTGGAGTGGTGATCGCAATGATATTAATGAAAACAAAACCACTATTGGCTTTGGGTACGGGAGTTGTATTAGCGGCTGTTTTTGCATTTATTTTTCAAACGGAGGTTTTATCAAAATTAGCCGATTCTAATTTCTCTGCCATCGTAAATTCCGTATTAACAGATACCCAAATTGTAACAGAAAATGAGAAATTAACAGAATTGTTTTCTTCTGGAGGAATGAATGGTATGCTTTGGACCATCTTTTTAATTATTTGTGCGATGGTTTTTGGAGGTGTTATGGATGGTATTGGCGCTTTGGCGAGAATAACAAAGGCCTTGTTATCGTTTGCAACTTCAGTTTTCGGATTGTTTGCTAGTACGGTAGTAAGTTGTTTAGGCTTAAATATTGTGGCAAGTGATCAGTACTTGGCAATTGTAATTCCTGGTAAAATGTTTAAACAAGCATATGAAGATAAAGGATTAGCGCCGGAAAATTTAAGTAGAACCTTAGAAGACTCAGGTACTGTTACCTCTGTTTTAATTCCGTGGAATACCTGCGGTGCCTATCAGTCAAGTGTATTGGGAGTAGGAGTAGGTGAGTATTTTGTCTATGCTGTTTTTAATTACTTGAGTCCGATTATGACTTTGACCTTTGCTGCATTTCAAATTAAAATAAGACAATTAGCAACAAAGAAGACCGTTGCTTAAATAAAGAAATCCCACACCAAACCAAAACGAATAACAAAATCGCGATACGGATAGGAGGGTGCTGAGTAGTAATTGTTTGTACTCTGAAAATCAGAATTAAAATGCTCAATTTTAAAGAACAACCGCGTTCGTTGTATTTGTGCATTGATAAAAAAGTCGAATACCGGATACCCACCTATTTCTTGCTCATTTTGCAAATGAAATTCTGACAAAACCGGATTGTAACTATTCGCATAATATTTCGAGAAATATTTTAAGGTAATTCCTGTTTGTAAAAATAAGGGGTCTCCTTTAAACAAATGATCAGAAAAGTAAAGTGTATTACGGGTAACAAAATCTGGGACTCTAAAAAATGAACTGCCCTGTGCCACTTTTTGATACATAATGGTATTGTTCAATGCGAATTTTCCAAATTTAAATTCCTTTGAGACTTTTGCTTTTAAATAATTGACCGTTAACGAAGCTTGTAATGGCTTTGGTTGGTAATTAGTTGTAGCGGTAGTATCACTAAAATAAGTATAGTTGTCAATTTGGGTGATTTGTACATTGGCATTTAGTAATTTTTCTGATTTCAAATCGAAAATTAAACTTCGAGTGCTTTCATTTTTTAAATCTTCAAACCAATTGTAGGCTATATAATCACTTTGGTTTAAAACGTAATTGAAGTTAGGAGACTTGGAATTGGTTAGGAAGGTTCCTTTAAAACTAAAAAGGCTGTCTTGATTATAACTAGCAGATGCTTTGATATAGTTTCCGGTTAAATCACCTGCAACGATAGTCGATGCGTCTGCATCGATATTGAATTTTTTAAGAGTCGTTTTCCATTCACCTCCAATAGCTACCGTATTTCCGTTAAGGGCTGCTGGTATAAATTGATTGTCAATTGTTTTTTCACCGTCGTAACCGTACTTATAATCGTGATAATCAGTTTTAAATTTTACTTCGCCAAGAACTAAAGGCGACTTTAATGCTACGTATCCTTGAGCATTTAAAGTAAGATGTTTGGCATGATCATCAATAGATGTAAAAAAGGCATCTCCAAAAAGGCTATTTTCAGCATCTTGTTTATAATTATGATGCTTTCTTTCATAATTTAAAATGCTACCAACTTTTAGATGGGTCTTTACGTTGTTTAAAGAATCTTTACGTTGCCATAGTTTATAGGCTTGTTCTAAATAATAGCGATTCCCTCTAATTAAAGTTTCGGCATCATTAAAATTAGTTTCTAATCGAGCCCTATCTGTAAAATTAGGATCTTTCGTTTCAAAATTTGTGATCGACGTTGTTGTCAATCCGCCATTTTCATCATTGGTAAGATCTTGAGCTACAATATGCCCACGTGCTGAATAAGCGTTATCTGTTGTTCGATAGTTAAAGGTCAATCGCATATTTCCATGACTGCTCAACGAAGTTCTGTATTTACCCAAAGATCGGAGCCCTTTATAGGCTATTGACATATTCAAGCGCTTCGACGTATTAAAAGTAAAAAGGGCATCCAGCACTTGCCCTTGTTCTAAACCTGATCTAAGCATCAACTCTGTAGTTGGCGTAGGGACATGGTAATAGTCAATATCAGCAACTGAGTAAAAGTTATAATGCATTGCCGACGCACCAAGTGTAGGGTAGCGGTTTACTTGGTCAAAAGTGTAACCTAAATTATTAAAAGTTTGCCCTTGATTGTGGAATGGTAACAGTTCGAAATTGTCTTTTCGGAGAAAATTAAATTGATATTCTTTTTTTATTGAAAGTGTAGTGTCAATATAGGTTGTATCGTTTTTATACGAGATTATTTTGTAATCGGTATAGTGCGTTTTACCGCTAAGCTTGATGATTTGTTCTTTTTTGAAGTTTGTAGAATCTCGTAAGTTTTCCTGATTTCTACTGCTATTTTGTCCGCGAGAATTTGTAGTAACTTGAGCTTGTGCTACAAGCACTACAAACAAAAAAAACAGTAAGACACCAGTCCTGATCATAAAAAATTAATTGAACGCAAAGGTAAAATAATTGGATGAATAATTTTAGCTAAAATTTTAGTTAGAATTTTAACATTTAACTGTATTTTTGAATGAATATCACATGTTACTACATCATTTTTCAGAATATGAACTAGAAGCTGGTACAGACGAGGCTGGCAGAGGTTGCTTGGCGGGGCCTGTGGTTGCTGCTGCCGTTATATTGCCCAAAGGCTTTAATCATTCTTTTTTAAATGACTCCAAGCAACTCACCGAAAAACAGCGCTTAGAATTAAAACCTTTTATAGAAGAAAATTCATTAGCCTATGCTGTAGGTTTTGTTTGGCAAGAAGCAATTGATGAAATTAATATTTTGAATGCGGCTATTTTAGCCATGCATAAGGCTATTGAACAATTAACGGTTCAGCCAGAATTTATTATTGTTGATGGTAATAGGTTTAAAAATTACCAAGACATTCCTCATCAAACCATTGTCAAGGGCGATAGTAAATTCTTGAGTATCGCAGCTGCGTCAGTATTGGCAAAAACGTATCGTGATGCTTATATGGAAAAAATTGACAAGGAATTTCCGGCATACAATTGGAAGCAGAATAAAGGATATCCTACAAAAGCACACAGAGCGGTAATAAAAGAGGTTGGAATTACAATACACCATAGAAAATCATTCAAACTGTTACCAGAATAAGCAGCGATAAACTTTAAATAGTTACATATATGTTATCTTTTGTTACATATGTTGTACGCACTCTCTTATTTTGAATATACATTTGTAGTATCAATACCAATTGCTATGGAGTTGGAAATTGCTATGAAAAGGAATATTGATTAAAAAAGGGGATTTTCCCCTTTTTTTGATTCATTTTTTGATATAACACACACATTTTGTTAACTTTGAGTCAAATGTCTCCTAAACTGCACATCTATGAAAACCTTCTTAAAATTACCACGAATCATCTTAATATGTAGTATGTTATTATTTATTTCATCTACTATGCTTGCGCAAACAAAAAGATTGAAACGACCGAACAGCGCTGTGGGAATTTTTAAAGTTGATGATTTTGTGAGTCGATCTTTTAATATTTATGATCGCGTATATCAATATGATGGTTATGCCAAACAGGGTAAAGCTCTTGAAGATGATGATTATGAAGCGATGATAGATGTAGTAGATGAGGTTAGTAATTTAACGGCAGTGGCACCAGATGTGCTTTCAAGTTTAGAAGGACAAAGTGTATTAAAAAAAGGAAAAGCAACCTTGCAAATTAATCGGGCTAAAAAGGCATTGGCTTACAGTCTAAAAATGGCAAAGAAGTTAATTGCTGGGCAGGACGGCGCTCAGACAGATAAAGAAGATAGCGATACAAATACAGCATCCACTTCTGAAGACTCTAGTGAAACAGAGGAGGGTGAAAAGACCGATGATGAAGAACTTAGTCAAGAGGAAGAAAGTTCAAACGTGTCAGACGATTTAGAAATTTACAGTAAGTATGATTTTGTTCCAGGAGATAAAATCCTGCTATATGACGATTTTTCATTGGACAACCTAGGTGATTTCCCCTCAAAATGGAATACCAATGGTACAGGAGAACTGGTAACTATTGATAATGAAAAATGGTTTAAACTGGCAGGTAAATCCACCTATATTCCTGATTTACCCTCTGACTTACCTGAGGATTATACAGTTGAGTTTGATATGCTTACTGTGGTTGATAAAAAAACGAGTTCTCAAGCCAAATTAGAAATTTGGTTAGAAGATAATAACATGTTTGATACACCCAAAAATATGGCTAGAGTAGAAATGCCTTTATGTTTATTTATAAGCATAGGTTTTATTGTTGAAAATAAAGTTGATGGAAAGCGTGTCATTCGTAATTCGGTTGAAAAAGATATAAGGGAAATTCTATTACAAAAGAATCATATTTCTATTGCTGTTAATGGTAAACGCTTTAGAATGTGGGTCAATGAGAATAAAGTAGTTGATGTGCCACGATTGTTGCCCGATAATATTACTTCTTTCAAGCTTCATCCTAGAGATGTACGCGATGGTATTGATAAGGTTTTTATAAGCAATGTAAAAATTGCACAAGGAGGTTTGGATTTACGTAACCAATTGCTCGAAAATGGTAAATTTTCAACTACGGGTATTTTATTCAATTCAGGTTCCGACAAGATTAAACCAGAATCTTATGGTGTATTAAAACAAATAGCCGATGCCTTGCAACAAGATACAAGTTTAAACTTAAATATCATTGGGCATACAGATGCAGACGGAGCCGATGAGGTAAACCTTAGCTTATCTAAAAAGCGTTCAGAAGCGGTAAAAAATGCGTTGATTACTGTATATAACATTTCAGGTAATAGATTGCAAACTGATGGTAAGGGTGAAAGTGTAGCAGTAGGTGATAACAATACTGTTGAGGGCAAAGCACAAAACAGACGTGTTGAATTTGTCAAAATGTAAGTAGGGGCAAAAACTCAAGTATGTAGTACAAGTTTATTTTAAAGGGTATGGTTTATTGTATTGCACACCTCTTACCTAAAAAAATAAGTAAAACAAGTACAAAAGGAATAGGGTATTCAGATTTAGAAAAATTATTTAAAAAATAAATTACGGACTATAATAAAACAATCTAAAAATTTTAGAATAGAAACAGGACATGAAGCCTTGAATTCTTAACTTAAGAATTAAAATGCTTAACTGCTTATTAAAGGTTCGAAGTAGCATACTTCAGGCCTTTTTTTTTGTATTTAATTACTGACTTTTTAGTTTATAAAATTTACATTTGCAGCCTTAACTATTTTTAAAATGATTAAAAGGAACAAAGCTCAAATTTCAAAATTTATCATACATAAAGTGGGTAATAAATTTAATGAAGCCACAAATGTGTTTTCAGAAAATGTAGTCACCTTCGATGAAGATAGTTACCGTTTAATGCAACCTTTTTTATTGAGACCTTTTGGGAGCTTAACGGAAAGTTATCGTTTCAATCATCATGCAGATATTAATTTGAATGAGATTAATAATTATGCTTCGCAAATTTTTAAAGATAGAGAGACTTTCGTAGAGGTATCTAAAAATATAGTTACGCATTTGTATGAGCAATCCAATTCGGCACAAATCAAAACAGGAGATGTAATTATAGCCTTGTTTGAAGATATAGAATATAGAGATGCTAGTACACAAGCTCTTGGTGTTTTTAAAATAGAAAATAAAGTAGATTTTTTTCAAACCTATTTAGAAAATGAGAGTTTTGATGTATTCGTTCAAAAAGGAATAAATGCAAAAAAACTCGATAAAGGATGTTTAATATTGAATTCACAAGATGATGCAGGAGCTACTGTTTTAAGCATTGACAATAATAATTATGACGCGCAATATTGGATTCAAAATTTTCTAAATATCAAATATGCCGAGGATAACAATCGGCACACAAAATTGTATATGGAAATGTGCAATGATTTCTCAGAAAATATATTAAAGCAGGAGTTTGGAAATCAGAATAAAAGTGATTTTTTAGCAAAAACCGTTGATTTTTTCAAAGAAAATGAAAATTTGAATGTGCATGATTTTAAAGAAACTGTTTTTGAAGAAGATAACAAAAAAGCACTTTTTGATACCTATAAAACACAATTTGAAGAAGATAATGGTGTCTTGGTGCGCAATCAATTTGCTGTTTCTGATGCGGTGGTAAAAAAAGAAAAGAAGAAATTAAAGACAGAAATAAAATTAGATACCAATATTCTAATTAAAATAGATGTAGATGCGCCAGATGCTGCTGAAGAATATTTAGAAATAGGGTATGATGAAGAAAAGAAAATGAAATTCTACAAGGTCTATTTTAATGAAGAAGAGTAGGCTGTCATTCTGAACAAACTGAAATGGAGTGAAGAATCTGATGAAATAGAATAAAATTCCATGATGAAAGCAATCGAGAATTACACTAATAAATTAAATCTGTATTTTTTCTTTAAAAAATTCAGCTTCAAAAATAGTAGCGAAGTGTGTTGCTATTTTCCCCTTAACTTCTTCCATATCTAATTTTCTGCCCAATTCTACTTCCATAGAGGTTACCGCTTTTCCTCGGATACCACAAGGGATAATATGATCAAAATACCCCAGGTTTGTGTTTACATTTAACGCAAAGCCATGCATAGTTACCCAACGACTGCTGCGTACACCCAAAGCGCAAATTTTACGAGCGAATGGTGTGCCTACATCTAACCAGACACCAGTCTCACCCTTACTTCGCACTCCTTTTATACCATATTCTGCTAAAACCTGTATCATGGTTTCTTCTAAGAAGCGCATGTATTTATGGATGTCATTAAAAAAATTATCTAAATCCAGGATAGGGTAACCAACAATTTGACCAAAACCATGATAGGTGATATCACCACCGCGATTGATTTTGTGAAATGAAATTCCTTTTTCCTCAAGTTGCTTTTCGTTCAGGAGTAAATTATTCAAATCACCACTCTTCCCTAATGTATAGACATGTGGATGCTCTACGAATAAAAAATGATTGGGTGTTTCAATAGCTAAATGATCCTTTTTATTTTTTCGCTTAAGCTGAATAATAGCATCAAATAATTGTTCTTGATACTTCCAAGTTTCTCCATATTCTTGAACGCCTAAATCTTGCAGCTGTATCCTTTTCATCTTATTTGAATTTAACTGTAAAATCGAGAAGCCCCGGATTATTTACAAGCGTATCCATAGGTATTTCTATCGTAAGTGTTCTTTTATCAGCACTGATGACCGCATTTTTAATAGAAACTTTTTTAATGTCTTTTTCAAAATGATAAATTAACTTATAGACACTACCATCCATAAATGAACTCGTCTGTTTTGTAGATTTATTAAATTGTTCTAATTCTTCGTTGGTCAGATCCTTTAGGGTAACCGTTCGTTTAAAAGTGTTTCCTTTGAAAGAATAGCTGGTAGTTGATTTAGACTGAACCCCTTTATCATCACTTTTGCCATCGCTCAAACTTTGCGCTTTAGCAATTTTTTCTTCCATATTTTGCAATTCAGAAATAGCTTGAAAATCTTTACCAAAGTCCATCAACATTTTACCTTTTTCCTCATCTACTTGCATGCGTAAGGTCAAATCTTTTAAGCCATTGATAGTCGCTTTTTCTTTAGCATTTAATTTAGCAATACTGTCTTTATTTGCAGCTATAATATCGTTAAATAAAATGAGCGTGTCTAATACTTTAGGTGGATTGATACTATCTTTTTCACTCATGCCTTTCATCGATTCCATCATTTCACTCATATCCATTTTAAATGAGTAGCTACCACTACCATCATTCTTTACATAGAGCTCTTCCGTGAACATACAACTGTATAACACCGTGCTTAAAGCTAAAAGAATTAGGATATTTTTAAATTTCATACAATTAACGATTAGGATTGTTTAAGATGATGAGTGCGCCCAATACACCAGGTATCCAAGCAAAAAGAGTCAAGATAAAAACAATCATTATAGACCCACAACCCTTGTCGATAACGGCTAAAGGTGGACAGATAATTGACAGTAAAACTCTAAAAAAACTCATAATTAATAATTGATTACAAATATACGCTAATTCATTAATATAGATAGGACGTGAAAGTGTTTTGAATGTTACGATTTTATGGAAATTATTTTTTTAAAAGCGGATTGTTTATGGTAGTTCGTGACTGTGAAAATCAAATTTTAACCAACACAATTAAGGCATTACTAATGTATTTTTAGAATAATACCCAGTACGTATTCTATTGTCACCAAAAACGAGTTACCGAAATACCATGCTTTAGTCAAAAATGATAAATTTAATTGAAAGAAAAGTGTGATACGTATCTTGAGATCTAATAAAAAATAAAAATTGTAAATAATAATTAAAAAGAGTGCTTTTCTTTTTTTTCAAATAGTGTAATTTTGCATTTCTAAAAATTATACTATAATGCAGCTTTCTGAACAAGAACTAGTACGAAGAGAAAAGTTAAACAAGTTACGTCAATTAGGGATCAATCCTTATCCTGCCGACTTATACCCTGTAAAGGATACGTCAAAGCAACTTAAACAGGACTTCGTAGAAGGTAAAAGTGTAATTGCAGCTGGCCGCTTGATGTCGCGTAGGATTCAAGGAAACGCTAGTTTCGCTGAACTTCAAGATAGTGATGGTAGAATTCAAGTATATTTTAATAGAGATGAGATTTGTGTTGGTGAAGACAAATCAAAATACAATGAAATTTATAAAAAATTATTAGATATTGGTGATTTTATAGGTGTAGAAGGTACACTTTTCACTACCAAAGTGGGTGAAAAGACCATTAGAGTGAAGAACTTTACCTTGCTTTCTAAAACCTTGAGACCACTGCCACTGCCAAAAACAGACACAGAAGGGAATACCCACGATGAGTTTAATGACCCTGAATTGCGCTACCGACAACGTTATGCAGATTTAGTGGTGAACCCACATGTAAAAGAAGTGTTTATAAAGCGTACCAAATTGTTCAATGCCATGCGTCAATATTTTAATGATGCCGGTTATTTTGAAGTAGAAACACCCATTTTACAACCCATTCCTGGAGGTGCAGCAGCCCGCCCTTTTATTACGCATCACAATTCGTTAGATATGCCATTGTATATGCGTATTGCTAATGAATTGTATTTGAAAAGATTGATAGTTGGTGGATTTGATGGTGTATATGAGTTTTCAAAAAATTTCCGCAATGAAGGAATGGATAGAACACACAATCCTGAATTTACCGCAATGGAAATTTATGTGGCTTATAAAGATTATAACTGGATGATGGACTTTGTGGAAAAGTTATTGGAATATTGTGCTATTGCAGTAAACGGAACAACAAAAGCGACTTTCGGGAAACACGAAATTGATTTTAAAGCACCTTATGCTCGTGTAACAATGGCCGACTCTATTAAACATTTTACAGGTTTTGATATCTTAGGAAAATCGGAAGATGAAATCCGTAAAGCCGCAAAAGAAATGGGTATTTCGGTTGATGAAACCATGGGTAAAGGCAAGCTAATAGATGAAATCTTTGGAGAGAAATGCGAAGGTAATTATATTCAACCCACTTATATTACAGACTATCCAAAAGAAATGAGTCCGTTGTGTAAAGAACATAGAGACAATCCTGAATTAACGGAGCGTTTTGAATTAATGGTTTGTGGTAAAGAAATAGCAAATGCCTATTCTGAGTTGAATGACCCAATTGATCAACGTGAACGTTTCGAAGCACAATTAAAATTAGCTCAAAAAGGAGATGATGAAGCTACAGAGTTTATTGATTATGACTTTTTAAGAGCACTAGAATATGGGATGCCTCCAACTTCTGGTTTAGGGATTGGTATGGATCGATTGATTATGTTTTTAACAAATAATCAGTCCATTCAAGAGGTATTGTTTTTTCCGCAAATGAGACCCGAAAAGAAACAGGTAGAAATGAGCGATGATGAAAAAGCAGTAGTTACTATTTTAAAAACAACATCGCCTATTGATTTGAATGACTTAAAGGCACAGTCAGGCTTAAGTAATAAAAAATGGGATAAAGCGATTAAAGGGCTGACTAAAAGCAAGATAGCTTCAGTTAATAAAACAGAAGATGGTTTAACTGTTGGTCTGTCTGAATAAATTATAAATACTTCTAAAAAACTAGCAACTGGTTCGTCGAAATTAATAAAGCTTAAATTCAATGAAAAAAGAATAGGTTAAAGCGGCTTATTGATGTGGTTGTTACTTACAAATTGATCAACTAAATTCGGGTAAGAGAGAAGTTTTAATCCCGCCATGGAGTGTTAACGAGTGTTAATATATATTTTCTTTAACATTTTGTTAAGAAACTTAAATTTTTTGTTTTCATAAATTCGGGGGCTGTAACTTAAACTCAAAAGTTACTACTAACAATAAATAAATTTATACAACATGTTAAAACAAGTAACCAAACTTATGGTCGTGTTATTAATATTGGGGATTTCTACTGATATTCAAGCACAAAAGAAAAAAAAGAAAAAGAAAGGAGAAGTAACAACACCAGTAGCTAAACCTGCACCGAAAAAAGGAGCGATACTTCCTTACGGTAAAGTAGTAACTAAAGATGCCAAAACCGATGAAGGTTTATTCAAAGTTCATCAGATTGATGACACGTATCTTTATGAAATTCCAAACGAACTTTTAGAACGTGAAATGTTAATGGTAACGCGTATTGCCAAAACAGCAAACGGAATTGGTTTTGGTGGAGGTAAACAAAACACGCAAGTGTTGCGTTGGCAAAAGAAAGGGAAGAAAATATTGGCTAGAATAGTTTCTCACAGTATTGTTGCCGATGAAAATTTACCAGTTCATGAAGCTGTTGTAAATTCTAATTTTGAACCTGTTTTATATTCTTTTCCTATAAAAGCATATAGTAAAGATTCTACTGCTACAGTTATTGACGTAACTGATTTTTTCAATAAAGATGTATTGGCATTAGGTTTGCCAGACAGGTCTAGAAAGCAGTATAAGGTGAGTAGATTGGATGCTGATAAGTCTTTCATTGAAAGTGTTAAAAGTTATCCAGAAAATATTGAAGCACGACATGTAAAAACATACATGGCGGGTTCACCACCATCAAACTCTAGTACTGGAACGATTTCAATTGAAATTAATAACTCTATGGTTTTACTACCAGAAGTACCAATGAAACGTAGAATGTTTGACGAAAGAGTAGGTTGGTTTGCACGTAGTCAAGTTGATTATGGTTTAGAAGCACAAAAGAGTAAATCGATTACGTATTTAGATAGATGGAGATTGGAAGTGAAAGATGAGGATATTGAAAAATTTAAAAGAGGTGAATTAGTAGAGCCTAAGAAACAAATTGTGTATTATATTGATAGAGCTACTCCAGTTAAATGGCGTAAGTATATCAAACAAGGAATTGAAGATTGGCAAGTAGCTTTTGAAGCAGCCGGATTTAAAAATGCCATTATTGCTAAAGATCCGCCAACAGTAGAGGAAGATCCAGAATGGACACCTGAGGATGTTCGTTATTCTGTAGTTCGTTACTTGGCTTCACCTATTCCTAATGCAAATGGGCCTCACGTAAGTGATCCTCGTTCTGGTGAAATTTTAGAATCAGATATCAACTGGTATCACAATGTAATGAGCTTATTAAATGGTTGGTTTTTTGTACAAACAGCAGCTATCAATCCAAATGCACAAACAGCTGAGTTTAAAGACGAAGTAATGGGTGAATTAATAAAGTTTGTTTCTTCTCACGAAGTAGGGCACACCTTAGGTTTACCTCACAACATGGGAAGTAGTGTTGCATATCCCGTTGATTCACTGCGTTCAGCAGCATTTACTAAAAAGTTTGGAACGGCACCATCTATAATGGACTATGCACGTTTTAACTATGTGGCGCAACCTGGTGATGAAGGAGTGGCTTTAATGCCGAATATTGGGGTTTATGATAAGTATTCTATCAAATGGGGATACCGTCCAATCTTAGATGCGAATACACCAAATGATGAAAAAGCAACATTGGATAAATGGATTTTAGACCATGCTGGTGATGCGATGTACAGATTTGGTGGTCAACAAAGTGGAAGTCCGATTGACCCTAGCTCACAAACAGAAGATTTAGGTGATGACGCGATGAAAGCGAGTGCTTACGGAATTGAAAATTTAAAACGTATTGTACCAAATCTAATAAAATGGACATCAAAAGATGGGGAAGCGTATGACGATTTAGAGATGATGTATGGTCATGTTATATCTCAGTATAATAGATATATGGGGCATGTAACGTCTAACATCGGTGGTGTTTATGAGTATTATAAAACAAGTGACCAAGAAGGTGCTGTTTTTACACCAGTAACTAAGGCAAAACAAAAGGAAGCGTTGCAGTTTTTGAATAAAAATTTGTTTGAAACGCCTAAATGGATGATTGACAATGCTATTTTTAATAAATTTGAAAGTGCAGGTGTAGTAGAGCGTATTAGAGGGATTCAAGCCAGAACACTTGATAATGTTTTAGATTTTGGTAGAATGGCTCGTCTAATCGAAAATGAGACACTTAATGGTAATGATGCATATAGTTTATTAAACATGATGCAAGACTTGAGAAGAGGTGTATGGTCAGAAATTTATTCAGGGAGAAGTATCGATACCTATAGAAGAAATTTACAAAGAGCTTATCTTGATAGAATGGAGTTTTTAATGACTAAAGAACAGGCGCCAATTCCCGCTAATTTTAGAAGATGGGTATCAAGAACAAATGTTGATGTGAGTGAGTCTGATATTAGAGCAGTTGTAAGAGCAGAATTGAAATCTTTAAAAAGTTCAGTTAGATCTTCAGCGGCAAATTCATCAGGAATGAAAAGAATTCATTTACAAGATGCTTTAGAAAGAATTGATGCAATTTTAGATCCTAAATAAGCCATCATTTTGAACTAAATTTTAAATTGCTTTGGTAATTTAACAAAAAAAGTCCGGTTTTGACCGGACTTTTTTTGTTTAACTATTTGGGTTTTTAATTTCTAAAAATTAACTTCGTCTACTTGAGGCCAATCTTACTACTAATAAATAAATGAAATTACTTTTTATTCAAACAGGCGGAACCATAGATAAGGACTACCCACACACAACAAAGGGATGGGCGTTTGAATTTGGAGCCCCTGCAACAGAGCGCATATTAGAAAAATTAAACCCTTCATTTGATTTTGAAATACTTACTTCTTGTCAAAAAGACAGTCTTGAAATTACAACTGAAGATAGACTCGATTTGGTAAAACTAATACAAGGGAGGGCCGAGTGTAAAATTATTATTACACATGGAACGGATACTATGTTAGAAACGGGTAATTTTCTTAAAACACATATTCAAGATAAATTAATTGTGATTACCGGTGCCATGTTACCCGAACGCTTCAGTAATTCAGAGGCTCCTATTAATATTGGTTGCGCGATTGCAACCGCCAATTTACAAGAAAAGGGTGTTTTTATTGCGATGCATGGAATTGTTAAGCCGGTATCAGAAATCAAAAGAAATTTAGAAACTGGGAAGTACTATTAAGTGCTATTTTTTTAATTTAAACCTCATTATGACGGGTAGATGGTCTGAAGCTTGACCAAATTGAGTTAAAATTTGCCCATCAATATATTCAATACTATTTTTAGTATAAAAAATATAATCAATGCGTTTAAATGGTTGTTTTGAGTCATAAGTATTTTCGGGATCACTACTATTAAAAGCTGCCGTTCCAATCGTTTTGTTGTTTAATAATTTTTGAATAATCGCATCTTTGCTGCGGGCTTCACTATTGAAATCACCCAATAATATCGTTGGATATTTTTCTGAATAGAAATGGAATAAACTCATTATGTCATTAAATTGTTGAACTCTTGTTGTTTTGTCAAAAGCTTCTAAATGAACATTTATAACAACGATGTTTTTATTTTCAATAGAAACAGTAACTACTTGAGCTAAACGTTCTAAATAGAAAGCATCTCTATAAAAGGGTGCGTTCGCAACGCGATGCAGTACAATCCGTTGGTGATCTTTTAAAGGGTATTTACTTAATATTGATTGTCCAGATAGCATTTTGCCAAAATGCATGGACGGTGGCCAATAGGGAAAGGGAACGTAGGTTTCATCCCAATTAACAGCTTGTGCCACATAATTGTAACCCAAGGAGGCAATTTCGTTTTGTTGATTGATCTCGTAAGATCTTGCAGAAGCATAATCAATTTCTTGAAAGGCGAGGATATCTGCGTGTAGTAATTTAAATTCAGATTTAACGGTAGCAAGATTCACATCAAAAAGTGTTTTTGGTTTTGCTACAGCCTTATTGTTAGTCATGCCACTTAGGTAGCCAATATTATAGGTAACAATACTATAAATAGAATCTGTATTAGTTTTCTGTGGGTAGTTATTAGTGATTAATTTGGCATACTCCTTTTCGGGAAAGATTGATGAGGAAGCCCAAAAAAAGAAGATTACACAGAAAATAAGCCCTAAAAAAACTATGATACTAAAACATTTTAGATACTTATTCATAGATCATCAATTGATTTATTTTAATTTAAAACGCAGTTCAATTGGTAGGTGTCCAGAGATGTTTTCGAATTGTGTGAGAACTGTACTTGTTATCATTTCAATTGAAGTACTCGTGTAAAATAGAAAATCTACTTTTTTTAAGTCCTCTTTAGCTCCCGAAGTAATTCCGAAATTATTGTTCCCAACAGCCTCCATGTCAAATAGTTTACTTATTTCTTCGTCAGCAGTAGGTCTGCTGTTAAAGTCGCCTAATAGAATAACTGGGTACTCTTTTTTATACTTGTTAAATAAATCAATTACAGATTTTAGTTGATTGGTTCTAGTTTTTTTGTCAGTATTCTCTAGATGAACATTAATCAAGATAATATCACTGTTATTAATAGTAACCGTAGCAATTTGGGCCAAACGTTTAATATGAAAAGCACGTTTGTAAAAAGGCATATTTTCTAAGGGTTCTAGAACTATTCGTTGATGCTCTTTTAACGGGTATTTACTCAAAATAGATTGCCCAGATAATAGATTGCCTAAATTTTTGGAAGGTAATCCAAGTGGGAAAGGAACGTATTTTTGATCCCTATTAATTGCTTGTGCAACATAATTATAACCCAATTTGGCAATTTCATTCTGCTGATTTATTTTGTATGATCTTTTCGCGGCATAATCTATTTCCTGAAAGCAAAGAATATCGGCATTTAAATCTTTAAAAGCATCTTGTACTATTTTTAAATTCTCATCAAATAAGGATTTGGGTTTGTTTGTGGTTTCGCTTTTACCACCCATATGACGTATATTGTACGTAACGACACTGTAGATAGAGTCATTATTGGTATGTTGTTCAAATGTGTTAGTGATGAGTTTGGCTGTTTCTTTTCCTTTTATATTGGAGGAAGATGCCCAAAAAAAGAAGGCTACACCAAAAATAAGTACCATAAGAATTGCCATGGCAGAAAGTTTAAATAGTCTTTTCATGAGTGCGAATTTACATTTAAAATTAAAATTTTCCATAAATATAGGTACTATAAAATATCTTTGTATATTTGCAGCCCAATTTAAAGGAGATTACTATGAGAGGAGGTGCAATACTATGTTAATAATACCAGTAAAAGATGGTGAGAATATTGATAGAGCGTTAAAACGTTTTAAAAGAAAATTCGATAGAACCAAGACGATGAAGCAGTTACGTGAGCGCAAGCACTTCACAAAACCTTCAGTAAATAAACGTAAGCAAATTCAAAAAGCTGAATACGTTCAAGGCTTAAAAAACAGTGAAGAATAAATTGTAATTTATTTAACACTATTATATAAGTTACCGTTAGTTTAACAGAAGTACATTTTGTAATTTTGTTTACTAACGGTTTTTTTATGCCACTACCTTCCTTTATAGCATATATTTCATTAGAGAAAAATTATTCTCCTCATACTGTCAAAGCATATAAAGATGATCTTTTGTCGTTTCAGACTTTTTGTACTGAAAATTTTGAGGATGATAATTTAGTTTCAACAAACTATATGCAGATCCGATCTTGGATTGTGTCTTTAGTGGAACGTGGCGTCTCAAACAGAACCATTAATAGAAAAGTAAGTTCATTAAAAGCATTTTACAAGTTTTTAATGAAATCAAAACAATTGAATGAAGATCCACTTGTCAAACACAAAGCATTAAAAGTCGGGAAGCGTATACAGGTTCCTTTCTCTCAAAAGGAGGTGAATGAAGTCTTAGATAGTTTAACAACTGATACAGACTTTGAATCTTTGCGAAACAAGTTGATTGTGGAGTTATTTTATTCTACGGGCATGCGCCGGGCTGAATTAATTGACTTAAAGATTAGCGATATTGACCTTGCGAACGAAACAGTAAAGGTGCTGGGTAAGCGGAATAAAGAAAGGTACATTCCCTTGTTGAAATCAGTACAACAAACGGTGGGTGATTATTTAAAGATAAGAAATGTTATTGAAACAGAAGCAAATCAATTATTGATTACTACTAAAGGGAATAAAATTTATGGAACACTTGTTTATAGAGTAATAAATGGCTACTTTAGTAGAGTCTCTTCAAAAGTGAAAAAGAGCCCGCATGTGATCAGGCATTCTTTCGCAACCCACTTGTTAAATGAAGGGGCAGATTTAAATTCTGTAAAGGAATTATTAGGCCATTCAAGCTTAGCTTCAACGCAAGTGTATGTCAATAACAGTTTGAATGAATTAAAAAAAGTGTATAACCAAGCTCATCCAAGGAGCTCTAAAAATGAAAGCGAATGAAAGTACGTATTCAATCAGTAAATTTTAATATAGATAGAAGTTTAGTTGATTTTGTTGAAACTAAAGTGTCTAATTTAGATAAGTTTTATGATAAAATAATTGATGCTGAAGTTTATTTAAAGGTAGAAAATACCAGTGATAAGGAGAATAAAATTGCAGAAATAAAATTAAATATTCCAGGTGGAGATTTAATGGTAAAAAAACAATGTAAAACTTTTGAAGAAGGTGTTGATTTGGCAGTTGATTCTTTAAGAAGACAGCTAAATAAAAGAAAAGAAAAACAGCGCGCGCACTATTCTTAGAAATTTATTGAAAATAAATATAAAATATTTTTGTAGAAAACATAAAACTTTATACATTTGCAAACCGTTAGAAAAAGCGGTTTGTTTTTTTGTGTAAAAAACAATAGTGAAAAGCCGATGTAGCTCAGCTGGCTAGAGCAGCTGATTTGTAATCAGCAGGTCG
>CAXBMA010000017.1:0-32996 GCA_963976855.1 uncultured Aureibaculum sp.
ATGAGATTGCTTCGTTGCAATGCGCCTCGCAATGACGTTGCTATTGATGAGATTGCTTCGTTGCAATGCCCTCGCAATGACCTTGCTATTCTTGAGATTGCTTCCCTAAGCTCGTAATCACATATTTACTCGATTAATTTTTCCTTAAAAAAGGCAATGGTACGATTCCATGCCAAAGTAGCAGCTTCTTTATCATACCGCGGTGTGGTATCATTGTGAAACCCGTGATTTACATTAGGGTACATATGCATGGTATATTCTTTGTTATTTGCTTTTAATGCTGCTTCATAAGCAGGCCAGCCGGCATTGACACGTTTGTCTAATTCGCCATAGTGGATTAAGAGTGGTGCCTTAATTTTAGGTACATCTTCTGTAGCCGCTTGTCCGCCATAGAACGGTACAGCTGCTTTTAAGCTAGGTACATGCACTGCCATGTTATTAGAGATAGAACCTCCAAAACAGAAACCTACCACGCCTACATTGCCTGTACACTCGTTATGAGCTTCTAAAAAACCATGTGCGGAAATAAAATCTTCTAACATTTCATTGCGGTCGCGTTTTTGTTGTAAGGTTCTTCCTTCATCATCAGTACCTGGATAACCACCTAGTGGAAATAACGCATCGGGAGCAAATGCTACAAAGCCTTCTAGGGCCGTTCTGCGTGCTACATCTTCTATATGTGGGTTTAATCCGCGGTTTTCGTGAACAACAATAACACCTGGTAACTTCGTTGTTTGATCTTTTAATCGTGTTAACAAACCACGCATTTTACCTGCACCGTTTGGAGAATCGTACTCAACGTACTCCGATTTGAGTCGTGGATCGTCATTTTGGATCTGTAATTTCTCACTGTAATTGGGCATTAAAAATGACAATAAAGTAGGCACTGTTAAACCACCTACAGCATAGAGTGATAGGCGGTCAATAAAACGTCTACGATCAATTTTATTATGTGCATAACTGTCATATAAATCGAAGACTTCTTGACTAATATTTTCTTTGCTAATTTTATTCATAATAAGATATTTAAAAGTTCTACTCACAACTATTGCAAGTTACTATAAAAAATAATATATTTAGCAAGTGTTTTTATCACGAAACGATAGGAACTTAATTTAAAATAACTAAAAATCTAAATTATGGAAGGTTACTGTGTAAAATGTAAAACAAAAAGAGAAATTAAAGATGCTAACGAAGTTACTATGAAAAATGGTAGAAAAGCAATGAAAGGAAAATGTCCTACTTGTGGAACAGGGATGTTTAGAATCTTAGGGAAAGCTTAATTTCTTTACAATTTTATAACAATAAAAAAGCCTCGTAATAATTACAAGGCTTTTTTTTTACTTACTTAGATACATCTTTCTACGGGAGTACAATTCATAGAATTGATCATCCTTTAGGCTATCTATAAATAAGATACTTTCACCAGTAGATTTCATTTCTGGCCCTAAACGCTTATCTACATTAGGGAATTTATTGAAAGAGAATACCGGTTGTTTGATGGCGTAGCCTTCTAATTTCGGTTCGTATTTAAAGTCTTTTACCTTATTTACACCCAACATTACTTTGGTAGCATAGTTCACGTAAGGCTCGCCGTAGGCCTTGGCAATAAAGGGAACCGTACGTGAAGCTCTTGGATTGGCTTCTATAATATACACGATATCGTCTTTTACCGCAAACTGAATATTGATAAGACCTACCGTTTTTAAGGCTTTGGCAATTTTTACCGTGTGGTCTTTTATTTGTGTCATTACAAACTCACCTAAATTAAATGGAGGCAAGGTAGCATTCGAGTCACCAGAGTGTACACCACAAGGTTCTATATGTTCCATAATACCAATAATCTGTACATCATCACCGTCACAAATAGAATCGGCTTCAGCTTCTATAGCGCCATCTAAATAATGGTCTAAAAGCAATACGTTATTCGGAATTTTACGAAGTAAATCGACTACGTGGGTTTCTAATTCTTCTTTGTTGATGACAATTTTCATGCCTTGACCACCCAATACATACGACGGTCTTACCAAAATAGGGAAGTCCAATTCATCGGCAATTGCCAGTGCTTCATCGGCTGTAGTTGCCGTTCCAAACTGTGGAAAAGGGATGCCTAATTCGAGTAATAATTCAGAAAAACGACCTCTATCTTCCGCCAAATCGAGCGCTTCAAAAGAAGTTCCTATGATTTTAATGCCGTATTTATCGAGTTTTTCTGCTAATTTTAGTGCTGTTTGCCCCCCCAATTGTACAATAACACCTTCTGGTTTTTCATGTTGAATAATGTCGTAGATATGTTCCCAGAAAACAGGCTCAAAGTATAATTTATCAGCGGTATCAAAATCGGTTGAAACGGTTTCAGGATTGCAATTAATCATGATGGTTTCATAACCGGCTTCTTGTGCGGCCAATACACCGTGTACACAGCAATAGTCAAATTCTATTCCTTGTCCGATACGATTCGGGCCCGAACCCAATACCACCACTTTTTTCTTGGGAGTCACAATTGATTCATTTTCGGCAGAAGCCACCCCTTTTCGGATGCTATTATTTTCGAACGTAGAATAGTAATACGGTGTTTGTGCGCTAAATTCAGCGGCACAGGTATCTACCAATTTATAAACGCGATTGATATTTAGTTGCGAACGTCTGTTGTAAACCTCGCTCTCATAACAATCAAGCATGTGAGCAATTTGACGATCACCATAGCCTTTTTGTTTGGCTTCTAAGAGTAAATCTTTAGGAAGCGTATCAAGACTATGTGTTGTAATTTCTTTTTCTATGGCATGTAATTCTTCATATTGTTTTAAGAACCACATGTCAATTTTAGTAATTTCATGAATTCTACTCAAAGGCATTCCCATTTGAATGGCATCATAAATTACAAATACCCGATCCCAGCTCGGAAATTTTAGCTTGTCGATTATTTTATCATAATCGGTTTCTCCTTTTCCATCGGCACCAATACCGTTGCGCTTAATTTCTAGCGACTGTGTTGCTTTGTGTAAAGCTTCTTGAAAAGAACGCCCAATACCCATCACTTCACCAACAGATTTCATCTGTAGGCCTAAAGTTCTATCAGAACCTTCAAACTTATCAAAATTCCAACGTGGTATTTTTACAATTACATAATCTAAAGTAGGCTCAAATAGGGCAGAAGTAGTTTTGGTAATTTGATTTTTCAATTCATCTAAATGATACCCAATCGCTAATTTAGCAGCGATTTTTGCTATTGGATATCCGGTTGCTTTACTCGCTAAAGCGGAAGAACGTGAAACTCGTGGATTGATTTCAATAGCGATAATATTTTCTTTTTCATCAGGACTCACCGCAAACTGTACATTACAACCGCCGGCAAAATCACCAATAGAACGCATCATATGAATGGCCATATCACGCATGCGCTGATAGGTACGGTCACTTAGGGTCATTGCGGGAGCTACCGTAATAGAATCACCGGTATGAATTCCCATCGGGTCCATATTTTCGATGGTACAGATAATAACTACATTGTCATTTTTATCACGGAGCAATTCCAATTCATATTCTTTCCATCCCAATAAGGCCTTGTCAATAATCACTTCATGAATAGGTGATGCTTCCAAACCGCGACGTAAAAGGTCGTCAAAGTCTTCTTTGTCATAAACAATAGAAGCACCAAAACCACCAAGGGTAAACGAAGGTCTAATAACGAGTGGAAATCCATATTCCTGTGCAATTTCTTTTCCCTTTAAAAAGGAAGTTGCCGTAGTAGAGGGTGCTTGACCAATACCAATTTCAATCATTAATTGGCGAAACTGCTCTCTATCTTCGGTAATATTAATGGCATCTATGTCGACACCTATGATATCGATATTAAAATCTTCCCAAATACCTTTGTCTTGCGCTTCAATACATAAATTCAATGCTGTTTGTCCGCCCATCGTAGGCAATACAGAATCGATTGAAGGATGTTTTTTTAGGATTTCTATGATAGACTTGGTAGTAAGCGGTTTTAAATACACATTGTCTGCTAAGGAAGGGTCGGTCATTATGGTAGCAGGATTGGAGTTAATCAATGTTACTTCAATTCCTTCTTCTGTTAATGATCGAATGGCTTGACTACCAGAGTAATCAAATTCACATGCTTGTCCGATGATGATAGGTCCTGAACCTATAATTAAAACCGATTTTATTTTGTTGTTTTTTGGCATTTTAAAACGAACGTATTTTAGTTTGTTAATTCATATTTTTAGGCAACTGCAAATATTTTAAATTTAATGGATTCATTTATCCTATTTGCTCAAAACTTATTAAAAAGATATAAAAAAAGGTGTTACTAAAACTAGTAACACCTTTATATATGATTTAAAATCATTATTTTTTTGGTCTTGGGTCAGATGACACAGTCAATCTTTTTCTTCCTTTAGCTCTTCTTCTAGCTAAAACTTTTCTACCATTAACACTTGCCATTCTTTCCATAAAACCGTGTTTATTTCTTCTCTTTCTCTTTGATGGCTGAAACGTTCTTTTACTCATTACTTATATCTTTAATAAATGTATTTGTGTTTTTTCTAGTGTTAACGATGTAAATTACCTCGCTAAAATCGTGCGCAAATATACAAATCCTTTTGTGTCTAGCAAATAGATTTTTATAAAAATTAAAATATTTTTTAAACGGGCATTTTAAAGAATATTTAATAATTTTATATTCTCTTAAGTCTTACTGATTTATAACCCATTTCAGTAGCTTAAAAATTATTCATTAATCAAAATTATAACATGAACAAATTAAGCTTATTATTTTTAGCATGCATCCTGTTTATAGGCACTAGCATGGCACAAGAAACAAGTATTAAAGAAGTGAAAGACACTTCTATTGAGGTAAAAGAAGCCCTCATACCTACCGATCCGAATATACGTATGGGGAAATTAGAAAACGGACTTACCTATTATATACGGAACAATGGAAAGCCAGAAAACAAAGTGGTTTTACGCCTCGCCGTAAATGCAGGTTCTATTTTAGAAGACGAAGATCAACAAGGTTTGGCGCATTTTATGGAGCATATGAACTTTAATGGCACTAAGAATTTTAAGAAAAATGAATTGGTAGACTATTTACAAAGTATTGGTGTAAAGTTTGGCGCTCATTTAAATGCCTATACCGGCTTTGATGAAACCGTTTATATTTTACCGATACCGAGTGATAATGACGAAAAACTAGAAAAAGGATTTCAGATTGTTGAAGACTGGGCCTTCAATACCTTATTAACAGATGAAGAAATAGATAAAGAAAGAGGAGTTGTTCTAGAAGAATTGAGAAACGGATTGGGAGCAGACAAACGCATGTTAGATAGGTATCTTCCAATACTTATGAATAATTCTAAATATGCGCAACGATTGCCAATAGGTAAAAAGGAGATCTTAGAAAACTTTAGTTATGACGCCATCCGAAAATTCAGAAAAGATTGGTACCGCCCAGATTTAATGGCTGTAGTAGCTGTAGGTGATGTGGATGTTGACAAACTAGAAGCAAAAATAAAAGAACATTTTGGAAAAGCGCCAGCTGCAAAAAATCCAAGAGAACGTTCCGTTTTTGATGTGCCTAACCACGAAGAAACAATGGTGGCCATTGAAACTGATAAAGAGGCAACCTTTAACAGAATCCAGTTATTATATAAAGATAAAGAGAACTCAAAAGCAACGCGTACAATTACTGATTATAGAGGTTTGATGGTAAAACAATTGTTTTCTCAAATGATCAACAATCGTTTAGACGAACTGCGAAATAGTGAAAAACCACCTTTTGTTTTTGGTTCATCATCTTATGGTGGCACCTATGCTAGAAGTAAAAATGCGTATCAGTCGTTTGCAATATCGAGTCCTACCGGCCAGCTAGACGCTTTAAAAGCCTTATTGGAGGAAAATGAGCGTGTAAAACGTTTTGGTTTTCAAGATGGCGAATTTGAAAGAGCCAAGAAAGATTTATTGGCACGAATGGATAAAGCCTACCAAAATAAAGACAAAGCAGAATCTGCAAGTTATGTTGGTGAATATGTAAACAATTTCTTAAACCAAGAGCCAATTCCTGGAATTGAATGGGAATACAACTTCTATCAAAAAGGATTGCCTACTATTACTTTGGATGATGTTAATTCGCTAATCGGAAACTATTTACACAAAGACAATCGCGTAGTGATTTTAACGGGTGTTGAAAAAGAAGGCGTACCAAAAGTAGAAAAACAACAAGTCTTAGATTTATTAGCAGCAGTTGAAAGTGCAGACATTAAAGCGTATGAAGACGGAACTTCAGCAACGGCCTTAATGACGAACATACCAAAAGCGGGAGCTATTATAAAAGAGGTGAAAAATGAAACACTAGGAACTACCACATTGACCTTGGTGAATGGTGTAACCGTTGTTTATAAAAAGACTGATTTTAAAGATGATGAAGTATTGATGGAAGCCTATAGTTTAGGAGGTACTTCATTGTATTCTGATGCTGATTATTTAAAAGTTGCCAATGCCAATGGCGGTTTAACCGAGGCAGGGGTGAATGGTTTGAGTATAGTAGATATGGGTAAAGTAATGTCTGGAAAAATTGCCAATGTACGCCCTTTTATTGGCGGTATTACTGAAGGTTTTTCTGGGAGTGCCACACCAAAAGACCTAGAGACCTTGTTTCAATTGACGAATTTATATTTTACGTCGTTGAATAAAGACGATAAGGCGTTTAATTCATACGTAGCCAAGCAAAAAGCGTTTTTAGGAAATTTATTGTCGAATCCGGCAATCTATTTTCAAATAGAGTTGGGGAAATTCTTGAATCAAGGAAATCCGAGATATGTAGGTTTTCCAACGCCTGATGCTTTAGATAAAGCCGATTATAATTTGGCTTATGAAAAATACCAAGAGCGTTTTGCCAATGCAGCCGATTTCCAATTCTATTTTGTGGGGAATTTTGATGAAGAAAAATTAAAAGAATTTGCAAAAGTGTACTTGGCTAGTTTACCGAGTAACGAAACGAGAGAAACCTATACAGATGATGGTTTTAGAGGATTGCAAGGTTCACATGAGAAAATCATTAAAAAAGGAACTGAGCAACAGAGTACGGTATTGATTCAGTATAGTGGTGAAGCCGAATACAATTCAAAAGAAGATCATTTATTAAATAGTTTGGGTGAGATTTTATCTATTAAACTCATCGAAAAATTACGTGAAGAAGAATCTGGTGTGTACGGTGTAGGTGCAAGGGGAAATATGTCGAAGCAACCTTATGGAGCGTATAATTTTTCAATTTCTTTTCCGTGTGGTCCAGAAAACGTGACAAAATTAAAAGATGCTGCCTTAGCGGAAGTGCAACGTATTATAGACAATGGCCCAGAAGAGAAAGATGTAGCCAAAGTAAAAGAGGCACAGATGCTAGAGTATAAAGAGAATCTAAAAAAGAACAAGTATTGGATTACTTCGTTGAAAGATGCCGATTTTAATAAAACAGATAAATTAAAAATTATAGGCGCAACAAAAGATATTGATGCTATCAATGCAAAAGATATTCAAGCAGTTGCTAAAAAATACTTGTCTCAAGGTCATATTTTAGCCATATTATATCCAGAGGATAAAGAGTAATACACATAAAAGAGTGTTTATTTAAAATAAAGCTGTCAACTTCAATATGTTGACAGCTTTACTTTTTGTTCAAAACTTCATTTTTATTCCTGCTAAATAATCGTATTTTTATAGCCTTAAAAATCTAGTTTTTAATGGGGAAAATAATAGCAATTGCTAATCAAAAAGGGGGTGTTGGAAAAACAACAACTACAGTAAATCTTGCTGCAGCATTGGGTGTTTTAGAGCAGCGAGTATTGTTAATAGATGCAGATCCTCAGGCGAATGCCAGTTCTGGGTTAGGTATTGATGTAGAGCAGGTTACTGTGGGTACTTACCAATTGTTATTGCATACAGCAACAGCTAAAGAAGCCATTGTTAAAACAAGCTCACCAAATGTAGATATCATTCCTTCGCACATCGATTTAGTGGCGATTGAACTTGAATTGGTAGACAAAGATGATAGAGAGTATATGCTTAGAAGAGCATTGGAGCCTATTGTAGCTGATTATGACTATATTGTGATTGATTGTGCACCATCATTGGGTTTGATCACCCTGAATGCCTTAACAGCAGCCAATTCGGTGATAATACCCATACAATGTGAGTATTATGCCTTAGAAGGTTTAGGGAAACTATTGAATACGATTAAAAGTATTCAAAAAGTACACAATGAAGCCTTAGACATTGAAGGATTGTTATTAACAATGTATGACTCGCGTTTGCGTTTGTCGAATCAAGTGGTGGCAGAAGTGAAAAAACACTTCCACAATATGGTTTTTAAAACCATTATACAACGAAATATCAGACTTGGTGAAGCGCCGAGTTATGGAGAGAGCATTATTGCGTATGATGCAACAAGTAAAGGTGCTGTAAATTATATTAATTTAGCACATGAAATTCTAAAAAAGAATGCAACAAATGGCGAAAGCAGTAAAAAAGCAAGCATTAGGTAGAGGATTATCAGCTTTATTGAAAGATTCAGTTGATGATATAAATTCAGTACAAGATAAAAATGCAGATAAGGTAGTAGGTAGTATAGTTGAAATTGAATTGGATTCAATTGAAGTAAATCCGTACCAACCGCGAACCTATTTTAATGAGGAAACACTACGCGAATTGGCGAGTTCAATTAGAGAATTGGGTGTTATTCAGCCGATTACAGTTCGTAAATTAGGTGGAAACAAATTGCAATTGGTATCTGGTGAACGTCGATTTAGAGCTTCGAAATTAGTAGGTTTAACGACCATACCTGCTTATGTGCGTATCGCCAATGACCAAGAAATGTTAGAAATGGCATTGGTGGAAAATATACAACGTCAAGATTTAGATCCTATAGAAGTAGCCTTGTCATACCAACGTCTAATTGACGAAATTCAATTAACGCAAGAGCAATTAAGTACGCGCGTAGGTAAAAACAGATCTACAGTTACCAATTATATGCGTCTTTTAAAGTTAGACCCAATTGTACAAACGGGGATGCGTGATGGCTTTTTAAGTATGGGGCATGGTAGAGCACTTATTAATATTGAAAGCCAAGAGCAACAATTAGATATCTACGAAAAAATTCTTCGCAATAAATTATCGGTTCGCCAAACAGAACAATTGGTGAAAAGTGTACGTGAAGGAAAAGAGGTTAAAGAACTACCAACACCTATAGAAAAGGAAGAATTACCTAAGTTTATCCGTAAAGGAATAAAAGATATTAGTGAATACTTAGGGCATAAGGTAGATGTGAAAATCTCTGGAAAAGAAAAAGGAAAAATTGTGATTCCTTTTCATTCAGAGGAAGATTTTAATCGTATCAAAAAGCTACTGCAATAAATGCTGAAAAACAGTGCGTATAGCGTTATTTTTTTTCTTTTTACACTTAGTTCTATTCATGCCCAAGATAATTTAAATGGATTGAGAGTAAAAATGGATAGTACTGTGGTTTTTGACCAAGGTATCGATCCACTATCACCAGCAAGAGCAGCCTTCTATTCGGCTGTATTACCAGGGTTGGGGCAGATTTACAATAAAAAATACTGGAAAGTACCACTTGTTTGGGGAGCTATTGGTTCAGGAATTTATTTCTACAATAAAAATGACAAAGATTTTAATAGGTATCGAACGGCCTTTAAGTTAAGAGAGTTAGGGCAAACAGATGAATTTGCGGGATTGATTAGTGATGACGGACTGAAACGTGCTCAAAATGTATTTAAAAAAAATAGGGATTTATCATTATTTTTTAGTCTTGCGATGTACGCTTTAAATATTATAGAAGCCAATGTTGATGCTCATTTACCCGATAAAGCCTTAGATAGAAGTCTTTCGTTTAAACCATCACTGTTTACGGCACCTATTTCAAATCAACCAATGGTTGGAGTCACTATGAATTTTGAATTTTAAATATGAAATTTTTCATTTCAATTTCAAAATCAGCAAATAAATTAATGAAGGGTATGGCATTTGACCAATTAAAAACAAAAAAGAGTAACAGATGAGAATAGCCTTGTTCGGATATGGTAAAATGGGAAAAACAATTGAGCGTTTAGCCATTGAGAGAGGGCATGAAATCGTAGCCAAAATTGAAAAGGATACGGTGTATGCCGATATTACTACGGCCGATGTGGCGATTGATTTTAGTATTCCAACAGAAGCATTTGCCAATATTAAGCAGTGTTTTGAGGCTGGTGTACCTATAGTTTGTGGTACCACAGGTTGGTTAGATCAGTATGATGCCGCGCTTGAATTGTGTAAAGAAAAAGAAGGTGGTTTTATCTACGCTTCAAATTATAGTCTAGGTGTTAATTTATTCTTTGAGCTAAATGAGCAATTGGCAAAAATGATTTCGAAGTTTGATACCTATACGGTAAGCATGGAAGAAATTCATCATACAGAGAAATTAGATGCACCAAGTGGTACGGCCATTACTTTGGCAGATGGTATTATAAAAAATACCACAAAAAATAAGTGGGTGCAAGATGTAACGAATGGTCCTGATGAAATACCTATAGTCTCTAAAAGAATTGATAAAGTGCCAGGTACACATTCGGTAGCATACAATTCAATTGTTGATGAAATTGAAATAAAGCATACAGCAAAAAATAGAGATGGTTTTGCGTTAGGTGCTATTGTTGCAGCCGAGTGGCTACAAGACAAAAAAGGAGTATATACAATGAAAGATGTATTAGGAATTTAACATCTATAAATAGTAAGGTATGACAATTACACAGTGGTTTGTATTTTTTTTAGTGATTCAAGTAATCCATTTTTTAGGAACTTGGAAATTATATGTAAAAGCAGGTAGACAGGCTTGGGAAGCAGCAATTCCCATTTACAATGCCATCGTTTTAATGAAAATTATCAATCGCCCTAAATGGTGGGTGATCTTGTTATTCTTACCCATTATCAATTTATTGATGTTTCCTGTTATTTGGGTAGAAACCATTCGCAGTTTTGGTTTCAATAAAAATACAGATAGCATATTGGTCATTCTCACACTTGGACTCTATATATTTTATATTAATTATGTAGCGGAAGGCGCCTATATCGAAGACCGTAGCTTAAAGCCTAGAACAGCTGCCGGCGAATGGGTAAGTTCGATAGTTTTTGCAATTGTTGCTGCTACCTTGGTGCATACCTATTTTATGCAACCGTACACCATACCATCTTCATCACTGGAAAAATCATTGTTAATTGGTGATTTCTTGTTTGTAAGTAAATTCCATTATGGAGCAAGAGTACCAATGACAACAGTTGCGGCACCAATGGTACATGATACGATTCCGATACTAAAGAAAAAATCGTATTTATTTAGCGATGATCTCACAAAAAAGGAAACATCCCTACTAAATAAGCTTCAATTACCTTATTTGCGATTGCCAGGTTTTCAGAAGATTGAACGAAATAGTATTGTGGTGTTTAATCAGCCCGCAGATACCTTGTTGGATATGAATGATTTTCATCCAGACAGAAACTATTATAAGCCGATTGATAAAAAGACAAATTTGGTAAAGCGCTGTGTAGGTGTCCCCGGAGATACGCTACAAATTATTGACGGTTATATTTTTATTAATGGCAAACGTACGGAGTTGCCAGATAGAGCAAAACCACAATATAATTTCTTCATCAATACAGAAGGTCAAGAAATCAATCAAAATTCACTAAAGGACCGTTATGGTGCGAGAGAAGGTGCTAGAGACCAACAAGGAAATTTTGCGTTGGCTAGAAATGAAGAAAAAATAGGTTACTATTTAACCTTAACAGATCAAGAGGCGGCACGTATTTCTAAAAACCCATCCGTAAAGAATATTGAAAAATTATTGCAGCCAAAAGGTGTGGGGGAAGATGTATTTCCACGTGTGCCTTCTCTAGGATGGAACAATGATAATTTTGGCCCGATTTACATTCCTCAAAAGGGAAAAACAGTAAAACTAGACCGCAATTCACTGCCATTTTACAAGCGTATTATTGGTGAATATGAACAAAATAATTTGATTGTAAACGGAGATGATATCTTAATTAATGGTAAAGAGGCTGATAGCTATACCTTCAAACAAGATTATTATTGGATGATGGGAGACAATCGCCAAAACTCATTAGATGCCCGTTATTGGGGGTATGTTCCTTTTGATCATGTGGTTGGTAAGCCTGTATTTATATGGTTGAGTTGGGAAACCAATGGAAAAGGCCTTAATAAGATTCGTTGGGATAGAATGTTTACAACAGTAGGCGGTAGTGGTGAACCTGTTTCTTATTTTAAGTTTTTTATCATTGCCTTGGCATTGTGGTTGGGCTTTGATTTTTATAGAAAGCGCAAGAAAGCCTAAAAGACCGTTAAATCGTTTATTTGTTTAAACGTTTATTTGCATAGTTATTTTAGAGATCATGTAATCATCTAATCATCTAATCATCTAATCAGCTAATTATCAAATCATCTAATCAATAGTGTTAGTATATCCTACTTATTTTTCACCCATAGTACAGTATGTAGTGCTCGCTAAGGCTGAGAATTTGCTATTTGAAGTTGAAGACAATTACCAAAAGCAAACTTATAGAACCCGTTGTTATATCTATGGAGCAAACGGAAAACAATTGCTGAGTATTCCTGTTAAAAATGCCAATAGCACGCAGCAAACAAAAGAGGTGTTAATTGACAATACTTACAGCTGGCAAAAACAACACATAAAAGCAATAGCATCTGCGTATCGTTCTTCCCCTTTTCATGAATTTTATGAAGATGAAATCAACGAAGTATTCAATAGTAATACCAAGTATTTACTCGATTTTAACTTAAAATGTCAGGAAGTACTCTTAGAATTATTACCAATTGATAAACCCTTTGGGCTCACAAAAACCTTTGAAAAAAAAGTGGAAGCTGATTTTAGATTGTTGGCTGACTCAAAAATGCAGGTAAACTATAATTTTGAACCCTATACGCAGGTGTTTTCTGACAAACACGGTTTTATACAGAACCTAAGTATTTTAGATTTACTCTTTATGGAAGGCCCTAATGCCTTAAACTATTTGGAGCAACAAACACTTGATTTATTATAATGGAGCTATTGCAATGGAGTGTTCATTACGGGTTGCATTTTATTGTTCCAGGAGGATTGGCCTATGTGTTTTTTAAAAACCAGTGGAAGGAGGTATGGCTGCTGTTGGTTTTAACAAATCTTATCGACTTAGATCACTTATGGGCAACACCAATATTTGATCCCAACAGGTGTAGTATTAATTTTCATTTTTTACACACGTATCAAGCCGGCATCGTATACGTACTGTTTCTTTTTTTTAAAAGAACACGGGTTATAGGCATCGGACTCCTACTGCATTTAGTGGCAGACTTTATCGATTGTTTGTGGTAATTAGTATTTTTTAAGGGTGTGTAAAACCCATGCGATGATAAAAAATCCGACACCAGTAATAATAGGAGGTAGCATAATAGTTGGTGCATAGAATCCACCGATATAGATCATGAGTACTCCCAATACAATGAGGGCAACCGCTGCCATTGTCAATACATTTTTTTTGTCCATGTTGTTTGTTGTATAATTAGATACTGTAAAATACAAAAAAAACCTCGAAGCATTCACTTCGAGGTTTTTTATTAGTAATTATTGAATTACTCAAGTACTACAAATTAATTGGAAGGGTTTTGCTCAACCAATGAATTACTAGCATCAATTTCATCTTGAGGAATTAACCATACCCATCTTTTGTCATCTGGAGCTACTTCTAACACACCACCAACTCGAGAAGAGGTATGATTTGAACCTGGCTCTAATCTGTTTAGCGGTAAGCCCAAACGTTTTAGGTCTAACCAACGGAAACCTTCGCTCCATAGTTCAATTCTACGTTGTACCATAATTTCATCAATTAAATCTTGACCTGTACTGGTAGACAATACATAGTTATCATCTCTAGTAGAAATTAAATCAAAAAGTACCTGTGCAGCCAATCCATCTTGATCGTCTCTAGCTAAAGCTTCAGCTTCAATTAAGTACATTTCTGCAGCACGCATCATCGGTACATCCATTAAACTTACAGCAGTACTTTGAGATAAGAATTTTTGATTGGTATATGGATGTCTACTGTGAGCATCAGATATTTCAAATCCATCTTGTAAGTCTGCATGTTCACCATCTTCAGACCATAATGATTTGCGCACATCAGTGTCAGATATCATATCATATAACGGTTTGTTAATAGATCTAGGATTCGCTCTAATTGAAGAAGAACTATAATTTCTAGAAAGATAACCACCAAGATTTCCAAAAAAGTTTGTTTGGTCTTCTACAATATGGCTTGCCCACATAAACTCACTATTTTGATCTAATGAAGTAGAGAATCCTTTACGATAGGTATCTTGATCCATTAATTCATGTCCCACTTTCGCTTCTGAGGCAAATTGAGCCGCTAGACCCCAGTTTCCTTGAACAAGCGCAACTCTAGCTTTTAAGCCTTTAGCTACACTCTCACTAAGGTGAGATTTGTTAGTTTGAGATATCCCTGCCAATAAAGGAATAGCAGTATCAATATCCGAATTTATTTGTGTGTACACTTCTTCTACGGTTGCACGTGGAATTGGTTCAGTAGAAGGCTCCGTTTTTAAGGGTACCCCCAATTGACTATTGGTTTGACCATTTACATAACGTCCAGCCCATGTTTGAACCAACATAAAGTGACCATATGCTCTATACAATAAAGCTTGACCTTTAATATTGTCTCTGTCTTCTTGATTTCCAACAGCATCATCAATACCAGCTATTAATATGTTGGCATTTGCGATCCATTCATAAAACATTGCATAGTGAGCCGTGTTATAAGAATTTGTAGGAGAGTCAGTTAAAATCCAACGTAAACCAGTAGTCCACGTACTTGAATTAAAAACATGATCTTCACCCATTTCAGACATGTGCATATTAAAATGCCCAGCACCACCACGACCTTGACTACCATAACGAACATACAAGGCTCTGTGTATTCCGTTTAATGCCGCCATGGCATTACCCGTTGTTTCGGTAACAACTGCAGCTCCAACTTGGTCGGTAGGTGTTGTTTCCAAAAAGTCTTTATCACAAGCAGTAAACAATACGTTTATTGCAAGTATTCCGATAAAAATTATTAATATTTTTCTCATTTTATTTTTTTTAAAATTTAACATTTAAACCAAGACTTACAATTCTTGAAGGTGTATAGACATTATTCACTGTACCATTAAAGTTTTGTTGAATAGTCATACCTTTTCTCGCATTTGAAGTAAATACATTTTCTCCACTAACATAAACCAATGCATTAGATACTCCAATACTGTTTAAGATACTTTCAGGTAAGTCATAAGATAAATTAATACGTTTTAAATTAAGATATGAAGCGTCTGTAAGCCATCTGTCAGATGTGGCATCAAAATCAGTGGTGTTATTAGGATCCATTCTTGGAACATCAGTGATGTCTCCAGGCTGTTGCCAACGATTTAATATATCAACACTTAAAGCGTTACCATAATCACCAGCACTCATAAGGCCTTGGTAATTACTATCCAAAATTTCACCACCTATTTGGAAGGTGAATAAAAAGGATAAATTAAAAGCTTTGTATGTCATATTATTATTAATGGCACCTGTTAAATCAGGAATTGCAGTACCAGCGTAGTGGAATCTAGCTTGTGCATCATCAGTTGTCAATGTTTGACCGTCTATTACTCTAACAGATGAACCAGTGGCTCCTTCTTCAGCAACATAAAGAATTTCACCATCTGCTGGATCCACACCATACCAATCTCTCAACCAATAATCATAAATTGAGTGACCAACCATTAGCTTTTTAGAGCCATTGATAATTTCCTCTTGTGGCAACTTCGTAAATTCATTTGCTACCGTTGCTGCATTTACACCCAAATTCCATGTAAAATTATCTGTTCTTACAACATCATAATTCAAACTAATTTCAATTCCTCTATTGTACATTGTACCAATATTCTCAGGAATACTAACACTACCACTATTAAGAGGTAAAGGCACGTCAAATAATAAATTATCCGAATTACGATTGTAATATTCAATTACACCATCAAATCGATTGTCAAATAATCGAAATTCAAGAGCAATATCAGAACTTTCACTAGCTTCCCAAACTAAATTTGGTGCAGCAAGACCAGCTTGTAAAATACCTGGCTCTGATTGGTTGTTAAATCCTAAATCGTACAATCCTTGATACGCATAAAAGCTAATTCCTGAATTATTTCCTAATTCACCGTAAGAAGCTCTTAATTTTAAAGAGTTTATCCAATCTTTATCTTCAATAAAGGATTCTCTGTCTAAACGCCAAGCAGCACCTATCGACCAAAAGTCTCCCCATCGTGTATCTCTTGAGAATTTTGAAGAACCATCTTGTCTATAAGAAGCGCTCACAAAATATTTACCATCATAATCATAATTTACACGTCCAAAATAACTTTCATCGTTACGATTGTCTAAAACAGATGTTAAACCTATAGTAGTCACAAAATTAATTAACTCGGTATTTCCATCTGCAATTTGTTGCTGACGAGACCCATCTAAATTAGTTACTTTGTATTCGAGCGATTCATGAGCCAATAATGCTTTAAAGTTGTGTTTTTCATTAAAGGTCTTTGTGTAGTTTAATAATTGGTTAAAACCAACAGAAGTTCTGCGATTGTACGTACGCCCGGCTCTACCACCTGGAGCACCATCACCTACAAATTTATTTTCATAGTCTGTATTGTAATAATGACGTTGGTCAAAACTAGCATTTACTGTAAAAACAAGTCCTTCAGCAAGTGTAATGTCAAAATAAGATTTACCATTGATTGAGGTAATTTCATCTAAATCTTGATTGAAATCTATTTCAGCAACAATATGTCTACCAAAATTGGCACCACTTGGTCTAGGAGCAAGGAGGTCATATATTTTATTTCCATTAGCATCTAAAACAAATTCTCCATTAGCAGTTTGCTCGTGGATATTGTAAATAGGGCCCATTCCTCTTGTAAAACGAATTGGATTAACAAAAGAACTTGTTTGTCCAGAAGTAGCTTGTGCTTGATTTCCTTGTGAAGTAGAAACACCAACATTTAAACCAGTTTTTAACCAACTTGTTGCTTGGTGATTTACATTTACACGTCCTGAAATTCGTTCAAAATCTGAATTTAGGATATATCCTTCTTCTTTTAAATAACCCAAAGAAGCATAAAAATCACTTTTTTCAGTTCCGCCTTGGAAACTCATGTCGTAATTTTGACGAAATCCTTTTCTTGTAATAGCATCTTCCCAATCTAAATCACCCGGATTTAATAAGCTTGCATTCGGGTTAATTCTACCATCAATACCTACTATTTGATCGTTAGGTACATTGAATGGATTGCTTTCTAGCTCATCAAAAATATTGTTTGTTGCAAATAAATTTGCAGCAGTTACATCAGCAGCGTCATCAATACCTGGTATTGCTTCGCCATTTCGTAATGCTTCCCACATTATTTCATAGTATTGACTTGCATTTAATCGATCATACTCAGGTATTGAACGATCAATCACACTAGCAGACATATTCAATGAGAATTGTCCTTTTCTGTTTTTACCTTTTTTTGTGGTAATCATCACCACTCCATTGGCAGCTTTATTACCATATAATGCAGTTGATGAAGCATCTTTCAATATGGTAAGACTTTCAATATCTGCTGGGTTAATAGAGTTTATAGATCCTGTAAATGGAATTCCATCAACAACATATAAAGGAGAACTGTCTGCAGAAAATGAGCCAATCCCTCTAATACGAATATCTTGACCTGAACCAGGTTGACCACTACCAAATGTGGCGGTTACTCCGGCAGAAGATCCTTCAATAGCAGATGTTACATTTGACAGTGTTATTTTACCGATTTCTTCACTGTTAATTTGTGTTGCAGAACCTGTAAAATCACTTTTCTTAGCTGTTCCGTAAGCAACAACTAATACTTCGTCAAGTACATTATCAGTTGTTAATACCACATTTATGGTATTTGAAGCGCCCACAACTTTTTCTTGAGTCGTCATTCCAATAAAACTAAATACAAGAACATCTCCTGTAGTCGCCTGCATGGAATAATTACCATCAAAATCTGTTTGTGTACCGGTTTGAGTTCCTTTGATTAAGATACTAACTCCCGGAAGGGGCCCCGAATCATCAGTAACTGTACCAGTAATTGTTTTTTGTTGTGCAAAACCAAATTGCACTGCGAACACTAAAAGTAGTGTTACAATTAATTGTAATTTGTTTTTCATATTTATATTATTTGAGTTAAACAAGCTAAAGTATAATAATTATAGAAAGTACAAAACTTTAACTTTATTTAAGCTTTACTTTAACATTTTCTTAACAAATGTATGTTAAAATTCGTCAAAAAAACTAGTAAATACGGGGCTCTCAGAGAATTACGACGCTTCCAAATTATTCGATTGAAATTCTAGTATTTCAATTTATTTAAGCGCATTTTTTAGAATACTAACGGGATGTTCTGCTATGCGTTTAGTGCCATCAAAAACTTGATGTCTACAACTGGTTCCTGGAGCCGCAATAAGCGTATCATTTTCTAAATTTCTTATTTTTGGGAAGAGGGTATCTTCGCCAACTTGCATACTGAGCTCATAATGTTCTTTTTCATATCCAAAGGAACCTGCCATACCACAACAACCGGTATTTAAGATACTTACGGTATAGTTTTTTGGTAAATTCAACATAAAAAAGGTAGGTTCAGTACTGCTCAATGCTTTTTGATGACAATGCCCGTGAATTTTTACAGTCTTTGGTTGTTCTGTAAAGCTTTCAGCACGAATCGCTCCATTTGAAGCTTCCATTTTGATGAATTCTTCAATGGTATACGTATGTGCTGCTATATCACTAGCTGCCTTTTTATCAATTGCTAGACGCAGGTATTCATCTCTAAAACTTAGAATTGCTGAAGGCTCAATGCCTATTAATGGTGTATCGCTAGAAACAAGACTTTTGAACACCTCAATATTTTTGTTCGCAATAACTTTAGCTTCGTCTAAGAATCCTTTTGAAAGCTGACTTCTTCCACTTTCTTCATGATTAACAATATGGACTTGATATCCCAATGCGCTTAACAATTCAATGGTATCAATACCTATTTGTACATCGTAGTAATTGGTGAATTCGTCTACAAATAGATAGAGTCCTTTTTTTGGAGTTGGTTTGTTTTCAAACCGTTTTCTATTTGAATGGTACCATTTTCTTAGTGTTTTAGGAGCCAATTTAGGAACACTTCTTTTTTGGGCAACTCCCAATACTTGCTTGGCCAACGGGGTATTGAGAACCAAATTGGTTAGGCTAGGGAAGAGGCTCCCTAACTTATTGTATTTTACATTATTGGCAAACATTTTTGTCCGAAAAGAGGGCGGATTTTCTTTTTGATACTGATATAAAAATTCAGCTTTCATGCTTGCAATATCTACATTACTCGGGCATTCACTGGCACAAGCTTTACAACTTAAACACAGATCAAAAACATCTTTTAACTCTTGATGGTTAAATTTATTGGTTTTGTCTGAATTGGTTAAAAATTCACGTAAGGTATTTGCTCTTGCTCGTGTGGTATCTTTTTCATCACGTGTTGCGCGATAACTCGGACACATGGTTCCACCAGCACTTGGCATTTTTCTGCAATCGCCAGAGCCATTGCATTTTTCGGCGGCTCTTAAAATCCCCAATGAATCAGAGAAATCAAGCAGTGTATCAATTTCTGGTTCCTTTCTGTCAATCTCGTAGCGCAAAGAGGCGTCCATGGGATACGCATCTACAATCTTACCTTTATTAAATACAATGTTAGGGTCGAATACCTTTTTTATTCGTTTTAATAATTGGTAGTTATGCTCTCCAATCATTAACGGCAAAAACTCACCACGAACGATACCGTCACCGTGTTCACCACTAAAGGAACCCTTGTAACTTTTTACAAGCTTTGCGGTTTCGGTAGTTATTTTTCGAAACAGCGCTACATCGGTCGTTTTTTTAAGATCTAAAATAGGGCGTAGGTGCAATTCACCAGCTCCTGCATGTGCATAATAGACCGCTTTTTGCCCGTACGTATCCATCATCTTGGTGAACGCTGAAATATAACTGGGTAAATCTTGTAAGTCTACTGCCGTATCTTCTATACAGGCTACGGCTTTTGAATCACCTACAATATTACCAAGCAAACCGAGACCTGCTTTTCGCAGCTCCAAAGCTTTTTGAATTTCTTCATCATATAATTTAGGATGTGCGTAGCCAAAATGGTGTTGTTCGAGATCGCGAATTAAAGTATCGGCAAGTTCTTGTACCTTTTCTTTTGAATCACTAGCCACTTCCAATAACAACAGCGCTGCAGGGTCATCGACTACAAAAAAGCGATTTTTTAATTGCTCTCTGTTATTTTTTGTGCAATCTAAAATGGTTTTATCGATGAGCTCACAGGTATATAAATTGTGTTTCATCGCAACCAATACAGCTTCCAAACTTTCTTGGATACTATTAAAATGAGAAGCAACAATTACTTTGTACTGCGGTGGTAAGGGCTCTAATTGCAATTCTATAGCCGTAGTGAAAGCAAGGGTACCTTCACTTCCACACAATAAAGTGGAAAGGTTAATTTTTTTTGTAGTATCAGAAAACAGTGTACTATCTAATAAGCTATCAACGGCGTATCCGGTATTACGTCGATGAATAGTTGCCTTTGGAAATTCTTTTTTTATCTCTTGCTGAACTTCACTAATAGAGAGTTCGTCATAGATGGTTTTATAAATTTTCCCTTCTAAAGTAGGTGTTTTTGCTTTTTGATGGAATTCCTCCGCGTTAAGCGCATGAAAAGAGGCTTCAGAACCATCAGACAAAATGGTATCCAGCGCAATTATTTTATCTCTAGTAACACCATATTGAATGGAAGTGGTACCCGATGAATTATTACCAACCATACCACCGATGGTACAGCGATTACTCGTTGATGTGTTTGGACCAAAGAAAAGTCCAAATGGCGCTAAGTAATTATTCAATTCATCTCTAATCACACCAGGTTCAACACGAACTGTCATTGCTTTCTCATCAAAAGCTAAAATCTTAGTGAAATGTTTTGAAATATCAACAACAATACCTTCACCAACACATTGTCCTGCCAAGGAAGTACCTGCTGCTCTAGGGATCAAGCTTATATTGTGGTCTGTAGCAAAAGCAATTAATAGTTGAATGTCCTTTTTATTGGCCGGATAAGCTACAGCACGGGGGATTTTACGATATACAGAAGCATCAGTGGCATAGATACTTTTGTGTAAATCATCAAAATAAAGCGAACCGGTTAAAGTTGATGAAAGTGCTTGCAAGGTGGTTTTGGCAATTGTTTCTGGCATATTAGCTGACTTGTTCACCATTTTTAATTTTCTTAGAGGCTTGAAGTAACACAATGGCATTGTCATCATTTGCAATACCTAAAATCAAACATTCACTTATGAAGTTTGCAATTTGTTTGGGTTTAAAATTTACAATAGCGGTTACTTGACGTTGCACTAAATCATCTTTTGAATACAAATCGGTTATTTGAGCACTCGATTTTTTTATTCCCAATTCACCAAAATCAATGGTTAATTGATAGGCTGGTTTTTTTGCTTTTGGAAAATCTTCTACGGTGATAATGGTTCCTATTCTGATATCGATTTTTGTGAAATCTTCAAAAGAGATGGTAGAATTCATATGTTAATTGTGTTATAATTGGGGCTTAAAAATACAATTTTTTTATATCTTTAAACTGTTTGAATTTATAAAGATGATACGATGGCACGAACGGCTTCAAATATGCTTCCGCTAGGGACTTTAGCTCCTGGATTTACACTTCATGACACGATTTCTGAGAAAGAATTGACTTTATTTGAATTGCGTGGAGATGTAGCAACCGCAGTATTTTTTATTTGCAATCACTGTCCGTTTGTATTGCATGTCAATGAAGAATTGGTAGCTATAGCCAATGAATATGCTTCAAAAAATGTACAATGTATAGCCATTTCATCAAATGATGTGAAGAATTACCCAGCCGATGCTCCAAACCTCATGCGTAAAAATGCAAGTAAATTGAACTATCCTTTTCCTTATCTCTATGATGAATCGCAAGAAGTAGCGCTGGCTTATGATGCAGCATGTACACCTGATATTTATGTGTTTGATAAAAATCTACGGTTGGTATACCGCGGACAACTCGATGATTCAAGACCTGGAAATGAGATTCCTGTTACAGGAAAAGACCTACGAAATGCCTTGGATTGTTTGATTGAGAATATAGAAAATACCGAAATTCAAAAACCGAGTATTGGCTGTAATATTAAATGGAAAGACTAAAGCCGGTAAAACTCACTTCCAACCGTTTAGAATCATTCGGTTTTCAATATGCGCATAATGATGTTGACTATGCCATGCATAAATGCCTATATTTTTGTTGAGCGCGACTTCGCTTCCCGTTTCGGGGTGTATAAATGCTTTTTCCAATTCGATTTCTGAGAGGTCTTTTAATAAATAAACCAGTTTTGCATGGGTAGCGGCTAAGGCATTTAAAGAGAGTAGGATAGGAGCATTTTTCGCATCGTGTAATTCAGCCCATTGTTGTTCATCGTACGCTTTAATTGTTGGTTTATTTTCAGTTAAAGCCCATTTAAAACGAATATAACTGTGCAGATGACTATCTGCTAGATGATGAATGACTTGTCTGATCGTCCAACCTCCCGGACGGTATGGAGTCGCTAATTGTTTATCGTCTAAATTGGAAACTAACAGTGTCAATTTTTGAGGAAATTCTTCCAAAATAATCAGCCATTCTTGAATGTGTTGTAACGTAATTGCAGTTGGAATCTTTGCTTTCCCGATGGGATATTTTAGTTGTTCAAGACTTTGGTTTTTCACAGGACGAACTATTTAATAACGCACGATTCCTAGCGTAGCGACTTTACCTGTTGTGATATTCCATGCTTTTGCCGTGATGAGCTTACCTTGGTCATCATAGACATAAAACGCGGCCGTATTGGGACCATAGATACCTTGGTTTAATGCCATAAAGTCTATTCTGTTATAGCCTCTTTTCATTTCCAAATCGATAAAAGCAGATAAGCCTTTTAAGGTAATATTCTTATTGACAATGGTTTCATTCAAAAAAATACGAACACGATCACCGTCAACAAGACCATGATCTCTAAATTCAATTCGAACCATTTTTGTTGAACTTTCAATAGTACCTAAGTTGGCATTGCTTTCCATTTTAGGGTTACTCATGTCTTTGCCATTAAAGTTTCTTTGCACGAGCACATCAGCTTCTTTATTATTACGAGAAGACATAAAGTTCAATTCTTTTTCTGGAGCGGAACTACCTAAATTTAAGTAATAGCTGATATCTTTAAGGATGGGTTTTTCAACAGGGTTTAAATTGAAAAGCGGATTTATTTTATTGTCATTGGGAATTTCAATTTTTATACCGTCTCCCTTTTTTTCCGAATCTAAATACGATTTGAACGTTTTAGAATCCCCTTTCTTTTTAATGGTATCATTTTGCGAATGCATATCCACAGAAACGAGCAGTATTAAAATTGCTAAGGATCTAAAAATTATATTTTTAGTATTTGATTTGGTCATAAAAAGAGTTCTCAATCAAATTAGTCACAAATATAATGCCTTAATTACTTTTTCCTACTTGTTTTTTCTGTAATTTTTCTAATTGATTTTTAGCAGTTCTACTTTCGCTATTTATTTCAAGTACTTTTGTATAGTTAATTACTGCATTGACTGTGTCTTTTTTACGGAAATAAGCTTCTGCTAAACTGTCGTATACATTAGAGCTTTTGGGATGGAGTGCTACATTTATTTTAAAAACAACAATTGCTAATTCAAGATTTTGACTTTGAATGTAATCGTACCCCTTACTATTTAATTTCCTTTCATTAATTATTGGACTCAAAGAATCTTTTTGTTGAATAGCCAAATAGCCTTCAAGTGCTTTTTCGTAGTTGCCAGCTTCCAAATATTCGTAAGGTAGTTTGGTGGTGTCATTCATTTTCACATGTTCGTACACGAGGGCTTCGTCGGGGTTTTTGGGAACAAAAACAAGGTACATTTTTTGATCTGCTGGATTGGTAAGAAATTGAATTTTTTGATTCATTTCTTTAACAAAATAGGTGTTGTTGCCTGTTTTTAACGGACGAATTCCTTCCGCGCCACGCCAATTGAGGAGTAGTTTATTTTCGTCGGAATGGACCACTACAACTTCATCATCACTGTACAAGTAACGACCTTCAACTTTTTTTAAAAATTCAGCATCGTTTGAATTGGATGTACAACTTACAATAACTAAAAAGAGAAGTGTAATTTTACTGAGATGATTCATGTGGTTTCGGTTGATTTGACACTACTTAGACGACTCAATCAAAAAAAAGTAACAGATTTAATTATAAAATCTATTTTTTTTCAGCTCAAAACTTTCACCCAGATATACTTTACGAACCATTTCATCTTCTGCCAATTCCTGGGGAGTTCCTTCTTTTAGAATGCCTCCTTCAAACATTAAATAGGTTTTATCTGTAATGGCTAAGGTTTCTTGTACGTTATGATCTGTAATTAAAATACCGATATTTCTATCTTTCAAATGAGCAACAATGGTTTGAATATCTTCTACAGCAATGGGGTCAACGCCTGCAAATGGTTCGTCTAATAAAATAAACTTTGGGTCAGAAGCGAGCGCTCGGGCTATTTCTGTTCTTCTACGTTCACCTCCAGATAATAAATCCCCTCTGTTTTTGCGTACATGACCTAAACTAAACTCTTCAATCAGTGATTCTAACTTTTCTTTTTGATCTTGTTTTGACAAGTTGGTGAATTGTAAAACGGCCATGATATTATCTTCAACAGATAATTTTCTAAAAACAGACGCCTCTTGCGCTAAATAACCAACACCTTTCTGTGCGCGTTTATACATAGAGTCTTGCGTAATATCTTCATTGTCTAAAAATATTTTCCCTTCATTGGGTTTTACCATTCCAACAATCATATAGAAAGAGGTGGTTTTACCTGCGCCATTGGGGCCTAGTAAACCGATAATTTCTCCTTGTTCTACTTGTAGTGAAATGCCTTTTACCACCTGTCGGCTTCCGTACATTTTCTGTATATTTTCAGCTCGTAATATCATATGCTAATTTAGACGTATTAATTCTTATATTTATCATTCAACCCTATATTTTTTAGAATCATAGGCTTCATTTTATCGATGCGTTTTTGTTTTGTTTCCAAACGTTTGGCGTCAGAAATATATTCGCAAAATTCTCTTTTCTTACCTAATAATAACGTTTCAAATGCCATTTTTAGATTAGAGTCAGATTCTAAGACTGTTTCCAGTTCTATCGGTATTGTTAATTCCTTTTTAATGGGTTTGATTTCCAATCCCTTTTTCTGATTCGAAACAGCTTCATTAATATAGCTCAAAACTAATGATTCGTCGATTTCAGTTATCGTTTTGAAACGCAATTGTCGCATGGCTTGCGTTTTCCCTTCTTGCGCATTGATTAATTTGTTATTTGTGTCTTTTAGTAAGGCGCCATTATAAAACCAAATACCAAAATGATTTTTAAAAGCACTGATACTCAACACATTTTTGTTGTTAATAGTATAGGTTGGGATGCCCCATTTAACTGTTTCATGTAAATCAGTACTTGTAATGATGGCTCTTAATTTTTCAAGAGCATCTTTGTATTTAACTTGACTCGCCAAATAAGCTACGACTGATTTATCCTGTTGCATTTGCTTAAAAATTAATTAGATACACAAAAATACATAAAGAAAAACTTATTGAATGTTAAAGTCCCCGAGCTTCAGTTTTTTTCTGCTTCTTAATAATTATTTTTGAAATGGTAATACTCACTTCATAAAGAATCAACATTGGTATCGCTACAATCACTTGGCTAATAATATCTGGTGGGGTAATTAAAGCCGCCAATATCAAAACAAGTACTAAGGTATATTTTCGATATTTTCTTAAATATTCGGGCGTCACGAGCCCCATTTTGGTTAAAAAGAAAATAATAATAGGCATTTCAAAAATAAGGCCTGCTGAAAGTACCGAAGCGCGTAGTAAACCGATATATGAAGCTAAATCAATATTGTTTTTTACTTCATCAGCTACGCGATAGGCTCCTAAAAAATTAACTGAGAGGGGTGTGATTACGTAATATCCGAAAAGAATTCCTACAAAAAATAGAAAAGATGAAATGATAATAAAACTACGTGCATTCTTTTGTTCTTTAGGATAGAGTCCTGGCTTGATAAATTTCCAAATCTCCCACAATATAAAAGGAAAAGCTAGAATAATACCTGCCGTAACAGAAGTCCAAATATGGGCAGAAAATTGACCTGCCATGGTTCTACTTTGTACAATAAATGGGATTTCATCAATACACAATCCTTCAGTGCCAAATCTTCTTGAAATGTTACAGAAAAAACGATAGGTAGCAAAGGAGGCATCTTTTGGCGCTAGGATGATTCTATTAAAGATAAAATCTTTCATCATAAAAGCAAATACACTTACTACCAATACGGCTCCTGCCGACCGTACTAACGTCCATCTCAATACTTCAAGATGGTCTAAAAAAGACATTTCTTTTTGCTCTTTTTCCATCTTTATATAATTCCTTCTTTTAATAAGTCATGTAAATGAACAACACCTTTATACTTATTATTATGGACCACTAAAATTTGAGTAATATTATTGGTCTCCATCACTTTCAATGCGTCAATTGCCATGGCATCAGCATCAATAGTTTTCGGATTTAGACTCATAATATCTTTAGCCACTAAGTGTTCAATATTTTGATTGTTTCTAAGCATTCTTCGAATATCACCATCAGTCACGATACCCACAATTTTGTTATTTTCTATGACCGCTGTCGTCCCCAATCGCTTTTCAGAGATTTCAATAATGACATCTTTTACACTAGATGTAGGAGCGACTACTGGAATTTCGTTATTTTCAACCAAATCATTTACCCGAAGGTATAACCGTTTGCCGAGGGCACCTCCAGGATGGTATTTGGCAAAATCTTTACTGGTAAAAGATCTCATTTCTAATAAACAAACTGCGAGTGCATCGCCTAAAACCAATTGGGCCGTGGTACTTGTTGTAGGAGCTAAGTTGTTTGGACATGCTTCTTCTTCTACATAGGCATTCAAAATAAAATCAGCTTTTTGAGCCAAATAGGAATCTACATTTCCCGTAAGTGCAATAATTTTATTATTAGAATTCTTTATTAAAGGGATCAACACTTTTATTTCTGGCGTATTGCCACTTTTAGAAATACAGATCACTACATCATCTTTCTGTACAATACCCAAATCACCGTGAATAGCATCTGCGGCGTGCATAAAAATTGCGGGGGTACCTGTTGAGTTTAAAGTAGCTACAATTTTGGTAGCGATATTTGCGCTTTTTCCTACTCCAGTTACAATTACGCGTCCATTAGAATTTAGGATAAATTTAACGGCATTTTCGAAGTCAGAATTCAAAAATTGTATTAAATTAGCTATTCCCTTACTTTCTATAGAAATAGTTTGTTTTGCAATCTCTAAAATGTTTTTTTCAATTTTCAAATTTTGAATTTTTTCATGATAAAAGAAAGTGGTATCTTTAATTGCAAATGTATTTAAAAATATACAGATAATAATAATAAGAAGTGACAAAAATAGACTTACACAGTGCTTTAAAAAAGTATTTTGGCTTCAGTCAATTTAAAGGCTTACAGGAGCAGGTAATTACAACTTTAGTAAATAGAGAGAATGCTTTTGTAATTATGCCAACGGGTGGTGGAAAATCATTGTGTTATCAACTCCCGGCATTAATTCAAGATGGAACTGCGATTGTAGTTTCACCATTGATTGCTTTGATGAAGAATCAAGTTGATGCTTTACGCGGAATTTCATCTGAAAAAGGCATTGCACATGTTTTAAATTCGTCGTTGAATAAAACGGAAGTAGAACAGGTTAAAAACGATATCAGAAGAGGAGTGACCAAATTGTTATATGTGGCACCCGAATCGCTTACGAAGGAAGATTATGTTGATTTTTTGAAAAATCAGAAAATTTCATTTGTAGCGATCGATGAGGCCCATTGTATTTCAGAATGGGGACATGATTTTAGACCAGAATACCGTAATCTTAGAGCCATTATCAAAAAAATTGATGATGTACCTGTTATTGGTTTAACGGCAACCGCTACACCAAAGGTTCAAGAAGATATATTGAAAAACTTAGGGATGACAGATGCTAAAACATTTAAAGCATCTTTCAACCGTCCCAATCTTTATTATGACGTACGCCCCAAAACGAAAGATATAGAAAAAGACATCATTCGCTTTGTGAGACAATACGAGGGTAAATCTGGTATTATCTACTGTTTGAGCAGGAAAAAGGTAGAAGAAATTGCACAAATTTTGCAAGTGAATGGTATTAAGGCTGTACCGTATCACGCTGGTTTAGACGCCAAAAAAAGAGCAAAACATCAAGACATGTTTTTAATGGAAGATGTTGATGTGGTGGTGGCGACAATTGCCTTTGGTATGGGAATTGACAAACCAGATGTGCGTTTTGTGATACACCATGATATTCCTAAAAGTTTAGAAAGTTACTATCAAGAAACAGGAAGAGCAGGTAGAGATGGAGGTGAAGGGTATTGCTTGGCGTATTATGCCTATAAGGATATTGAGAAATTGGAAAAATTCTTATCTGGAAAACCTGTGGCTGAACAAGAAATTGGCCATGCCTTACTGCAAGAAGTAGTCTCTTATGCAGAAACGTCCATGTCGCGACGCAAGTTTTTATTACACTATTTTGGAGAAGCATTTGATGATGTAACTGGTGATGGAGCCGATATGGATGACAATGTTAGAAACCCAAAAAAGAAGTTTGAGGCCCAAGATGATGTCAAGTTACTGTTAGAAATCATACGAGATACGAATCAAGAATACAAATCAAAAGAAATAGTAAATACCATTGTTGGAAAAAGCAATGCCTTGCTAAAATCTCGAAAAACAGATGCGCAAGCATTTTTTGGAGCTGGTAAAGCGAAGGAAGGTAGTCATTGGATGGCCTTAATTAGGCAAGTATTGGTAGCAGGATATGTAAGTAAAGAAATTGAACAGTATGGGGTTTTAAAAGTAACCAAAAAAGGAACTGATTTTATTGCGAATCCGAAGTCTTTTATGATGACTGAAGATCATAAATATGCTGACTCTGACGATACCGTTATCATAACCAATACCAAAGGTGGTGGTGCGAGTGTTGATGCACAATTGATGAAGATGCTTAAAGATTTGAGAAAGTCTGTTGGAAAAAAATCAGGAGTGCCTCCATTTGCAGTGTTTCAAGATCCATCGTTAGAGGATATGACACTAAAATACCCAATAACCATTGAGGAGCTTTCTAATGTACATGGTGTAGGCGATGGTAAAGCAAAAAAGTTTGGGAAAGAATTTCTGAACCTTATTTCGAAATATGTTGAGGAAAATGATATTGTGAGACCCGATGATTTAGTAGTAAAAAGCACAGGAACCAATTCGGCTTTAAAGTTGTATATTATTCAAAATACGGACAGAAAATTACCTTTGATAGACATTGCAAAATCGAAAGGTTTGAGCATGGAAGACCTGACAAAAGAAATGGAACGTATTGTATATTCGGGCACCAAATTAAATATAGACTATAGTTTAAATGACTTGTTAGATGAAGATCAGCAAGAAGAAATCTATGACTATTTTATGGAAGCCGAGAGCGATAAAATTCAAGATGTCCTTGACGAGTTTGACGGAGATTATGACGAAGAAGAACTACGTTTAATGCGCATTAAATTTTTAAGTAATGTAGCCAATTAATGAAATAGGCTTTGGGTACCTAATAGGGCTACTGCAAAGCCTAATAATACCGCAATAAACTTTTTAGTATTGAACTGATGATTTTGTGAACTTTCAAACAAGATTGCAGTGGCTATATGTAAAAATATACCAATAATTACCGCTGTTATTTCTGTGTGATACAAACTAAAGTAGGCAATTTCTTCGCTCAATAAATTTCCTAAAGGGCTCATCAATGCAAATGCTATTATAAATAAATAAGCATAGCTTTTTGGTAAATCTGATTTCAATAAAAATGCTGCCAACACCACTGTAATTGGAACTTTGTGAATGACTATAGCCCATAATAAGGCATTGTTTTCGGCTCCTGCTAAAGGAATCCCTTCGAAAAAAGCATGCAGACTCAAACTAATAAACAATAACCACGGAATTCCCTTGGTATGTGGATGTATGTGGATATGACCGTGCTCTGCTCCTTTAGAAAAGAATTCTAAAATAGATTGTAGTAAGATTCCTACTAAAATATAAATACCAATGGATTGTTGTTTTGATTCAAAGACTTCAGGAAGTAAGTGCAATACCGTAATTGATAACAGGTAGGCTCCGCTAAAAGAAAGAAATAACTGCGTTACTTTTAATTTAGGTTTTACAACCAATACTACAGCTAAACCGAATAATACAGATACTATTAAGGTAATATAATTCATTCTAATATTAAAATTAAGCGTGATGAGGTATCGATATCGAACGGATTTAAATTATAATCGCCAAATATATGTTTTAATTCCATACCTGCGTCTGCAGTATATTTTTGTAAGGTATTTAATGTTAAAAAACGCACCTTCTCAGTAAAATGATATTCATTATTATCTGTTGTAAACCGAATGTCTTTTTTAATATAATCGGCATCAATACTACGGTCTATTTTGAAAGTAATGTTATCCTTAATAATAGTTTCGCTAGGTACTAAGTTGGCACTTACCAAATGAACATTCATAAAATCAATAACGAGCATGCCGTTTTTATGGAGCCCATTTTTTAAATTTTTTAAGGTGGCAATATTGGTTGCATCATCAAAATAGCCAAAACTTGTAAATAGATTGAAGATTGCATCGAATTTGGTATTGAAAGGAGTGCGCATATCATGCACTTCAAATGTCAACGAATCATTTTCAAATTGTTTGGCATAAGCAATGCTATTTTTTGAAAGATCTGCACCAATAACACGATATCCCAATGAATTTAGAAAAATTGAATGTCTTCCTTTACCACAAGGTAAATCAAGAATAGTATGTGTTTTATCCAGGCCTAAAAATGAAGTTAAATTTTTCATAAAAAACTGTGCCTCTTCATCATTTCTATCTTCGTATAGTAGGTGATAGTATTTTGTATCAAACCAATTTTGAAACCACTCCATTTAGTTATTCTGCATATAAATTAGTGCACAAAAGTAAGAAATCAATTTGTAGCATTTTAAATTACTGTATTTTTGCACAAAATAAATGATTAGAATGGACGATAACTTTAAAATGGTGGCCAAAACGATGTTTGGTTTTGAGGGGTTACTTGCGAAAGAATTACGACAATTAGGAGCAATGAACATAAAAGAAGGTGTTCGAAGTGTGAGCTTTGTTGGTGATAAAGGATTTATGTACAAAGCAAATATAGCTTTAAGAACAGCTGTCAGAATTTTAAAACCCATCAAAAAATTTAAGGTCAATTCAGAAGATGACTTGTATAATGAATTACAGAAAATCCGATGGGAAGATTATTTTAATGAAGATGGAACTTTTGCGATTGATGCCGTTGTAAATTCAGATATTTTTACACATTCTCACTATACTGCTTTAAAATCAAAAGATGCCATTGTTGATTATTTTAGAGATAAATATGGCAAACGTCCAAATATTGATTTAGACCACCCCGATGTACAGCTAAATGTTCATATTCAAAGAGATTTTTGTACTATTTCATTAGATAGCTCAGGAGACTCGTTACACAAACGAGGGTATAGAAGTGCTACAAATATTGCACCAATTAATGAAGTTTTAGCGGCAGGTTTGGTTTTGCATTCAGGTTATGACGGCACGCAGCATTTTATTGATCCTATGTGTGGAAGTGGTACTATTTTGATTGAAGCAGCAATGATTGCGTGTAATATTCCGGCAAATATTAACAGAAGGGAATTTGGATTTGAGCGGTGGAGTGATTTTGATGCCGATTTATTTGAGGTTATTAGAAATTCATTATTAAAACGGACGCGTGAATCGTATCGAAAAATTATAGGCTTTGATAAGGCTCCTTCGGCGGTTAGAAAGGCCATTGACAATGTTAAAAATGCCAACTTAGACGATTTTATTGAAGTGCAACACGAAAATTTTTTCAATACCCAAAAGGACACAGAAGGAAAAACAATCGTATTATTTAATCCACCCTACGGAGAGCGTTTGGAAATTGATGTCCCCATTTTCTATAAAGAAATAGGAAACACGTTAAAGCAGGGCTATTCTCATACAGATGCTTGGTTAATTACTTCTGATTTTGATCAAGGACTTAAAAGTGTAGGATTGCGAACTTCAAGGAAAATACAAGTGTATAACGGAAAACTAGAATGTAGGTTTGTGAAATATGAAATGTACGAAGGGAGCAAGAAAGCAAAAAAACAAGAAAATAATTAAATTTTGAGCGAGAGACCGGGTTTACCTCGACTTCGCTCGGCACAGGCTTCTCACCCGTTTCATTACTTAAAATTAGCTAAAGTAAAAGTAGTATAATTTGTTTTTAAAATAAACTTAGAGCGAGAGACCGGGTTCGAACCGGCGACATTCAGCTTGGAAGGCTGACGCTCTACCAACTGAGCTACTCTCGCATTGGTACAAAGATACAAACTAAAAAGTATATAGTTAAATTAATACCAATTGAACTTCACTTTTTTAATGCAATTATCATTTTAGAAACTCCAAATTTCATAAAAGCTTTCTCTAAACTCGACTCATATGAAGTTCGTTAATTGTTGAT
>CAXBMA010000018.1:0-27842 GCA_963976855.1 uncultured Aureibaculum sp.
TTCAATAGCAGATTGACAAGCATTTACTAAATCATCAATAAAATACCTTTTAGATTTATTTCTGAAACATTTATCTAATGCTTGGTATCTGATTATAGCGTGTTTGGTATTTGGCATGTCTTTTATACCTATTTATTTGTATAAAGTAAAAGTAAATATTAATAGTAAGAAAATAAAAATGAATAAATTTAAGTAATAAACGCCCTAAAAACATCTTCTAAGTCACAGTTATACCAACCTTCTTTTTTTAGCTGTTTATCCGTTTTTCCATTCGTCATGTCCCAAATTTTTGCTTTTATTCCAAATTTATTTAAATGAGCCATTTTCCCCTTCATTATTGAAACAGCATTTTCACTTATATCAGGAATAAGTATTACATCATGCCCATATAAAACCTTTAGTTTATCTGAGGTTAGACCATTTATTCCTCCATACGACAACCATACAAATTCTGGTAAATGCATTGCACAAACTAGGGCAGTTTTTTCACTTTCAACTAATACTAAGGTTTTACCTATATTTTCTTCTTTATTAATTAAATGCTCTCCAAAAAGGCAACCATAATATCCATCTGTATTTTTATAAGGGACTTTAAAATAGTTTGTCCTTTTTCCATTGGGATCATAGTAAGACACTTTTGCTTTTTGAACTTTTGATTTAATATTTATATTCCAAAAAATAGTGCCTTTATCCTTACTAGTTCCTATGTAATACATTTTTTTTACTAGTTGCATTTTTTTGTCGCCATACATTCTACCAAGATATCTTAATAAATTATTCTCAGTTTTATTATTTAAAAACCTGTTTATTAGGCTTAATGGTATGTATTTTTGCTTTTTTTTCTTGTCTGTATTACGTTGTAACACCCTAGCATCATGCAATTGTGATACATTTTTGTAATACGTTTGAAATTGAATAGGGGTATATTGTTTTTCTAAATTATTCCAAATAAATTCGTCTCCCTTTTCATTTTTATAAATTGTAGGAGGGAGGGTAGCTACTCCACAAGAATGACAATAACCATAATTATCAGGTAGGTTTTTATAGTTAACGAACTTACCATCTTTAGTATTCTTTTTGCAGCATGGTGTAATGAGCTTAGTATTTCGTTTGGTTTCAAACTCAAGTTTTGGATCAATTTTATAGTACATGCTAAATTAATAATGCAACGTGCAACTCACTATTTTTGAAAGAGGCAATTTAAATTGCATATATACAGTGTGTTATGGATGTTTTTTATGATTTGTGAAGTTGCAGGTTGATGGGGTTTAAATTTTTTGCCATTTTCTTGAAATCGTGCTTTTATGCAATCCAGTAATTTCTTTAACAGCTTTTTGAGACGCTTTATTTTTCTTTGCTAATTTAATAATCTGTTCAATTGTTGGTTCTTCCTTTTTTAGATTTGTATATTGATTAATTATATTTTTAAAGTTATAAAAATAAAATTCATTTAGGTCAATTGCTAAATTTACAACTTCTTCATTTAAGTCATTAGCATAGGTTGAGTGAATAGAATTTTTCATCATAAAAATAATTACACAAAATTTTTGAATGGAAATTTGCATTTTAGACATATATTCCTTGATAATAGGTTTTGCTTCTGACTGTCTAATTATTAGTTCTTGAGTATAATTAAAGATTAATTTTGAAGCCTCTTTTGAAACGAAAATTTGAAACTGTTTTTTGGTCTCATCTGGCATTTCACTTTGTTTTTTATATGCTAAAATGTTCTTTATAGCTTGGTCATAATTATTGGAAGTTTCTGAATTAATTTCTCCCCAAATTAGTTTATCATTTGATGTTAGTTTGGTAGTGAAAAGTAGGCGATCAACAAACCCACTTTCTAAATTTCCATTAGCAAATAATTTAGGAATAAATTGAAATTGTAAACCTCCGATAAGAGTAGGGTAAGTCTCTTTTATTCTAAAGCTTTCAGTCGTTTTACGCGAAATATCAACATATCCATTGGTATACCCTTCAAGTAAGAAGTTCCTCCAAGGAACCCCATCTCTACTATTAGAATTCCCCATCTTTTCTATCAGAGTAAAAATTTCATCATTTGAAATTCCAATCGAATTAGGGTTCTCTGCATGAGCTTTATGCGCAGCTTCTATAGTAGCATTTTGAATTAATATTTGTTTTCTTTTTGGTAAACTTTCATTTTCAATATGATTTTTTAAGTCATTAATATAATTGTCATAATATATGTCATCTATTTCCTTAATTGGTTTAGTGGCAATCTTTATAGCTTCTGACTTTGTATCTCCTCTACTTCCAATTATTGTAAAGTAACAATTGCCATAATTTTTATAACCAAGTTCATTTATATAAAAAGTTAAACCAATAGAAGAGCTTATCGTAAATAATATAGAGCTAAGTAGGTATTCTTTTGGAACTCTTTTATAAATGAAAGCTTGATCTATAAATTCTGAATATGTTTTCGGTAATTCCGATAGTATTGTATTTAGTTTATCTATAGCAATATCAGTATCACTTTTAGATAAGCTTTGTAATTTCTTACTTATATCGTCTGGATTATTGATTTCCATTATATTTAAACTTATTTAATATGAATTACTTTATTATTATTTTCATCATACCTTATCGAAAACATGAAATGTGAAAATTTATCATAATCAAATAAGTTTTTTTCACTTACAGGAAATTCATATGTGCTTTTAAAATGTTCTTTGTTGTTTAAATAGTATTTTAATTCATTAGATATTTTATTAAACTCAAAAACAATCTCTTCAGTGAACAAGGGATTTTTATTTATAGCCTCTATTAGTGCTATAAATTCTAAATACAACTCGTCAATCTCGTTTAATTCTTGATTGTATCTTTTATCATAAATCCAAAATATTAATTCTGCGAACCCTAAAGTTTGTAATAAATATTCATCCTCATTTAATTCTAAGTTTTCGTTTTTATTTGAGATTAACTCTTTTAAAAATTTATTTATAGCTTCTCTGACTATTACGGATATCGACTTTCCTTCTGTCTTACTCAAGGTTTCTAATTCCTCTTTTATATCTTGGTTTAATCTTATATTAATTACTGATGTTTTCATTTTTTTTTTGAATTAGTGGATTATTTTTTTTTGCTAATACTATATGATGAAGCGATGCTTTCTAATTCATCTTTAGTTGATTGACGATTACGGAGTAACCAATCATCTAATTCTTCTCTTTTAAAAAAAATTAGTTTTCCTTCAGGCTTGTAATAAGGTATATTATTTAATGACGTATGTTTATACATACTACTTGAAGAAAGGCCACAGTATTTGCACCCTTCATCGAAAGTTAATACAGGTTTCTGTGTATATAAACCGTTAAGTATTCTATCTAAAATTTCTTTGATGTGTTCCATTTTTAATAATTTTATTTTATTAATAAATGGAATAGCTATTCCTTATTTTGAATTCACCACAAAGATGTGTTACAATAAATTATCAATCATTCATAATTTCATATGTGAATACTCTATGTATTCATTATGAACTAACTTTAACATTTTTTTTTAAATTCACAATTAAACGTTCTAGATATGATTGTTCAGAATAACTAGCTTTTTTATAAGATTTTGAAATATTGGATTGTTTTAATGGTCTTTTATTTTTACTATGGAATTTTTTTGACTTTTCAATATTTGTAAAAGTTAGTTTTTTAAAAAAGTTATTTTTAAAAAGCAATAATAAATATGAGCAAAATTTAGTTTCGCATAAAAAGTGTACTTCTGAATCATGAGATAGTGGATCTTTAAAAAACACATTTATAAAATCATCAAAAGAAGTTTTTTCGTCATCAATGATTACATCAGTTAGCATTAAGTAAGACTCTTTTGATTTGAAAGTATCAACAAATTCTTTCTTACATCCAAAATAATTAACTTTTACATCTTCATCATTTTGTTTTTCGATATTGTGAATTACTTTATCACTAGTTAATATGGGGTAAGCTAAAGCATGTAGTTCTTTAAATATTAATGTATTTTGAGTTTGAATATGGTTTGCAATGATATCAAACTTTGGCATATGTTTAAATCCTTCAAATTTATTTATTTTATACATAAAGCTGTAAATATCTCTTAAATTCCGAAAATCAATCATTACTTTTTCATAGGCCCGGTATTTGGATAAGTTTAATACGAAATTTTTAAAATTAGACTTCTGTTGATTGTTTGTAATTTTTTTAAATTCTGGTTCTAATATTCTTGGGATAACTTCAAATTGATGTTCTTCTTCAAATATTGCAGTTCTTGTATGAAATTGATGTAGTAAGTCTTTGTAAGTATCTTGTGTGACAATATTTGATTTTTTTATTTCAATGAATTTATTAATTATATCATTATATGTTTTTTCAAAACTAAAAAATTGAGATTTATTGGTAATTAATGTTATTTCAACAAGCTTAATAGCATTTTTACTTTCTTCCTTTAATTTTTTCAAGTATAATTTTATATAGTCCATTTAATCAAATATTAAAAATTAAGTTCTGGTAAATTATCAATTGCATCATCTTTTAAATTATCTATGTAATTTAAGTATTTGATAGTGTTTTTTGTTGAAGCATGTCCCATTGCATCGGCTACTGTTTTTAAATTTGTTCCATGTTGGAGAAGTTGAGTTGCAAAAGTATGTCTAGCACAATAAAAAGTGATATGCTTTTCAATTTTAGCTCTGCTAACCCAATTTTTTAAACACTTATTTATACCATTGTCAGATATGTCCTTTCCTTTATTATTCTTAATGCTAAATATATAATCGTCTTTATCTCCTTTTTTACCCAAACTATTTAATAGCGATTCTCTTAATTTTAATTCAACTTTTTGATTGGATTTTTCTCGTCTTATAGAAAGTCGGTTATTAGTAATATTTTTCCATTGGAGTTTTTTGATTTCAGCAAAACCTAACCCAGTAAAGCAAGAAAATAAAAATGCTTTTTTCAATTCGCTATTACCGCAATCTGTATTAGCCAACAGTTTTAATTCATCTGATGTTAAAACTTGTTTTTTTAATTCATCGCTTTTAGTTTTCTTATTGAATTTAATATTCTTAGTTGGATTATCTCGTATCATACCTTTTAACTCAGCATCATTAAGTATTTTTTTAAACCTTGTAAAATAATTATGTGGGGTTTCTCCTTTTAAATTAGATTCATTGTTTAAGTAATCCATGTAATCCTTCATAATAGAAGGACTGATTTCTATGAGTTTTAGTTTGGGGTTCTTGACAAATTTTTCAAAATGTTTTAAGGTTGCTTCGATCATTCTAATATCCTTTTTTTTGTAATTCGAGATAAAGGAATTTGCGTAATCGAAGAAATTGATTCTTTTTAAATGTACAGGTAAATAATTGGTGTCTCGAGAGAGTAAGTCTAATTCTCTATTTGAACGAATCATTTTAGCAATGGTTCTTTTTTCTTTCTTTATAGATTTTGAATCACTAGGGTCAATCTTAATATCTAAAAATTCATAAGTTCGATCTCCATTATGATATATATCTAAATAGTATTTAATAGCTCCTTTTGCTAATTTTTTTTCTCTTAAAATAACACTCATAATTTCAGTAACAATATAGTAACAAAAATATGAAAATATCGGCAAGAATATACAAGTAAAATATAATTTTTGCTAATTATTCTATCATCATGCTTATTGATTCCTATGTTTTTCTTTCTTATGTTTATTTTTAAAGTACCCACCTCGAGTACTTTAAAACCAAGTTTTTAACTTGGTTTTTTATTTTTTTAATATATACAGTTTTCCTACTTTTGCAATCGCTTTAAAAAAGAAAAATACAATTAACTAAAATTTATACAATGGAGTCAATGATGATTTATATGCCAATTGCAATGGCAGCTTTAGGATTAATTTACATGCTTGTAAAGAAATCATGGGTAATGAAGCAAGATGCTGGAGATGGTAAAATGAAAGAAATTTCTGACCATATCTATGAAGGAGCTTTGGCCTTTTTAAGTGCAGAATATAGACTGCTTTCAATTTTTGTAGTGATCGTAAGTATTTTGCTTGCAATCGTTTCTTTTATTGTACCTACTACACATTGGTTAATTGTTATTGCTTTTATTTTTGGAGCTGTATTTTCTGCTTTTGCAGGAAACATAGGGATGAAGATCGCAACAAAAACAAACGTTAGAACAACACAAGCTGCTCGTACAAGTTTGCCAAATGCATTGAAAGTTTCTTTTGGTGGAGGTACCGTTATGGGGCTTGGCGTTGCTGGTTTAGCCGTTTTAGGTTTAACAGTATTCTTTATTGTTTTCTTTCATTTTTTTATGGATGGTGCTTGGACAACTACAGAAGATATGACCATAGTACTCGAAACATTGGCTGGGTTCTCTTTAGGAGCTGAGTCGATTGCTTTATTTGCACGTGTTGGTGGAGGAATCTATACAAAAGCTGCAGATGTAGGTGCTGATTTAGTTGGGAAAGTAGAAGCTGGTATCCCAGAAGATGATCCTCGTAACCCAGCTACCATCGCAGATAATGTAGGTGATAATGTAGGTGATGTTGCAGGAATGGGTGCTGATTTATTTGGTAGCTATGTGGCAACAGTATTGGCTGCAATGGTTTTAGGAAATTATGTAATTAAAGATATGGGAGGTGCAATTCAAGATGCTTTTGGCGGAATTGGCCCCATTTTATTACCAATGGCAATCGCTGGAGCAGGAATTATTATTTCTATTATCGGTACGATGTTGGTAAAAATAAAAAGTAACGAAGCAAAAGAAACTGAAGTGATGGGAGCTCTAAACTTAGGAAACTGGGTTTCTATAGGATTGGTTGCTGCGTCCTGTTTTGGATTGGTAACTTGGATGCTACCTGAAACAATGCAAATGAATTTCTTTGGTGAAGGCCTACAAGAAATTTCTTCAATGCGCGTATTTTATGCAACCCTTGTTGGACTCGTAGTTGGAGCTGTAATTTCTTCGGTTACTGAATACTATACAGGATTGGGTAAAAAGCCTATTTTAAAAATTGTTCAACAATCAAGTACAGGAGCTGGAACCAATATTATTGCTGGTTTGGCAACAGGTATGATTTCTACATTCCCTTCTGTATTATTATTCGCAGGTGCCATTTGGGCATCGTATGCTTTTGCAGGATTTTACGGGGTGGCTTTAGCTGCATCAGCAATGATGGCTACTACAGCTATGCAATTAGCAATTGATGCATTCGGACCTATTTCTGATAATGCAGGTGGTATTGCTGAAATGAGTGAGCAAGAACCAATCGTAAGAGAACGTACAGACATATTAGATTCAGTTGGTAATACAACTGCTGCAACAGGTAAAGGTTTTGCCATTGCTTCTGCAGCACTAACGTCGTTAGCTTTATTTGCTGCGTATGTTACTTTTACAGGAATTGACGGAATTAATATTTTCAAAGCACCAGTGCTAGCAATGTTATTTGTTGGTGGAATGGTACCCGTAGTATTTTCAGCTTTGGCAATGAATGCGGTAGGGAAAGCAGCAATGGAAATGGTACAAGAAGTTCGTCGTCAATTTAGAGAAATTCCAGGTATTATGGAAGGAACTGGGAAACCGGAATATGATAAATGTGTAGCAATTTCTACCAAGGCATCATTAAAAGAAATGATGTTACCAGGTTTATTAACCATAGGATTTCCTTTAGTGATTGCTTTTGTTCCAATGCTATTTGGAATGGATAATTTAGCAATTGCAGAAATGCTAGGTGGTTATATGGCTGGAGTTACTGTAAGCGGTGTGTTATGGGCAATCTTTCAAAACAATGCAGGTGGAGCTTGGGACAATGCTAAGAAATCTTTTGAAGCAGGTGTTGAGATTAATGGTGAGATGACTTATAAAGGCTCTGAAGCGCATAAAGCGGCCGTAACTGGTGATACTGTTGGAGATCCGTTTAAAGACACTTCAGGACCTTCAATGAATATATTAATTAAATTAACTTGTTTAATAGGCTTAGTAATTGCTCCAATATTAGGGGGTCATACGGTTACTACGCAAGAGGATGAAACTGTAATTGAAGTAAGCCAAACAGCTACTACGAGTGATAGTACAGAAATGAAAGTGTTGGTGAAAAAACAAGATGGCGAAAAAAATGCTACTGTTATAAAAACTACAGAGATAAACGGTAAGAAGGAAGTAATCGTTGAAAGTATTGAAGGAGATGAGGTTGATAACCTAATTGCAAATTACGAAGAGTAATACTTTCTTTATATAAAATTAAAAAATGCGAACTGAATAAGTTCGCATTTTTTAATTGATTCTATTTAGGTTTTCATCTATATCTTTATTTTTAAATGATATTTCTTTTAGCTTTCCAAAAGAATATTTTATTGAAATAGCGACTTCACTCGCATCTGAATAATAAATAGTATTCGCCCGAATATTATTTACTTGATATGACTCTTCAAATCGCAATGATTTAAAAATATCGTTGAAGCCTAAAGAAACATTCATTTTTTTGAAAAATTCTTTACTAAACGAAGTGTTTACTGTGAAAACACCATTTCTTTTATAAACACCTTCTTTATGTTTCGTATAACCCCAACCATTTATTGATGCAGAAAAGGTATTGTTAATTTTGAATTGATGGTTGCTATAAATGTACAAATACGGGCTTGCCTTAAATGTAGCCGCATTTTTATCACTTATTTTCTTAGTGATGAAATCTATAACCGTTGTAGAATTCCAAAACTTATATTTTATGGGAACGGTAAATTCCAAATTAAACCCTTCTTCTTTCTCAAAATTAGTTGGTGACATGGTACTTATTTTTGAAATAGCACTATAGGCTATATTATAAAAAACGGGGTTTTCGTTTCTAAAATAACTTGCACCAATTGAATACTTCTTCAATTCATAGTTCAGAGAGAGGTCATTAATTATGGTTGGTTTTAATTCAATATTTCTATTGAACTCTAAAAACGGGTTAATATAAGTCGAGATTGAGCTGATGTTTGTAAAGTTAGGTCGTACAATACTTTTAGCGTAGTTTAAGGTCAAACTTTTAATGCTATCTATTTCAAAAGTTACTATCGCTTTAGGGAATAGTTTCATATGATTCCTATCAACCAAGAGATTATCTTGATTTAGATAACCACCTTTGCCATCTGTAATTTCAGCTCTGATACCTGTCGTAAACGAAAATTTATCTGTTTTACCCGATAATTGGGTATAACCTGCATAATTATTTTCTCTATAATCATAATTTGAAATTGTGTTTACAGCTGGGTTTAAAATCGAAATGTCGGCAGATGTTGATGCATTTGTTATTGCCACTGAAGTTCCTGATTCCAATTTGTACTTATTCTCGAACTCCTTTTCAAAATCAGCTTTTAACGAAAGTACATCTACTTTAAAATCTTGAAGTCTTTTTTGAATAAGAATTAGATCAGCACTATTCAAACTATTCGCAATGTCACTTCCCAACTCTTTGTTATAAAAGGAATATTGTGCTCCAATAAATAAATTCCCTTTTTTTGTCAACGATTTATTATAATTTACATTGGTGCTCGAATAAAATCTAAAATCATCATTGTCACTACGAGTAAAAATATGATCTTCTATATTATTTTCCTTGTTAGTTGTAGTTGTTTTTATAAGAAACGCGTCCTTTTGACTTCTAAGTGTTGAGCTTAAAGAGAAATAATCATTTTTGTTAAATTGGTAAAAAAATCCGCCACCAACTATAAATTGAGGTCTTTTTGTATCAGCTGATTTTGCCAAATATCGCGATTCAATATTTTCGTTTTCAATAACATAATCGGAACTATTACTTTCCCACGGATGTAGTTTATTATAAGCTACATTTAGCTTAAATTCTAACTTATTCTTTTTAAAACTAAGGTTACTACCCAATAGATTATTAAAATTATTACGGAAAGAAGCAGTTTCTGTAAGCACTCCCTTAATTCCGTTCTTATTTGAAAACTTAGGGTTAATTAGTAGTACACTTCTACCTTCTGCCTCATACTTAGAAGAAGGATGATCTATGATTTCAATAGACTTAATATCTGCTATCGTTAAATTTTTTAGCTCTTGTATTGAAATTTTTTGATTTCCTAAATAGATAAGTGCAGTTCCTTTGCCAATTATATTTATAGATTCTCTGTCGTTTGCTATTTGTATTTTAGGAAGTTTAGCTAATAAATCTACGGGATTCGTTTCCGATGAAAAAATAGAATTTTCAACGTTTACAATGATGTTACCGTTTTTGTATTCTATGGGTTGCTTCGTAGCAGTTATTTCAATCTCGTCTAGCCTTGTTGTACTTTCAATTAATTTTATGTTGAGTTCTGTGTCTTTTTCAAGAGTAATCGTTTTTTCAAATTCCTTAAAGCCTAGACAAGAAACTTTTAAGATATAAGTTCCTTGGCTTATTTTATCAAAATAAAAATTCCCGTCGTTAATGCTTGTATATGCTATTATTTTGTCATTAGACGCTATTAGCAACACATCTCCATAGGTTAATACTACTTCTTTATTAGTGACAATTCCGTTTAAACTATACTGATTTTGAGCATAGACTGTATTACAGAGAACTAATAATAAGGCTACTTTTAATATTCTGAACATTACCTTGTTTTAGATATACAAAGAACTTAAAGAGTATTTAAAATACGATACAAAAAGGGTATGAATTAGGTGCTAGTACCAGTACTATTCTTAAATATTAGACTTAGTTCGTCTCTATTTGAGATGTTTAGTTTTTGGTAAATGTTTGTAATATGAGTTTTTACGGTACTTAAACTAATAAACAATTCTTGAGCAATTTCTTTATTAGATTTTCCTTTTAAAATCAAGTTTTTGACGGTAGTTTCTTGTTTGCTTAACGAAAACGCCGGTGTTTTTTTACGATTCGTATTATATGTAAAAATCAACAATCCAATTAATGAGAGTGCGAGTATTATGTTTAACCATTTGCTATAAGCATATTTAGATGCTACCTCTGAAATAGCCATTTTTGTAAGCATGTTTTCTAAAAACAAATATTCATTCGGATTAATTTCACTTTCTTTTAGCTCCTCCAAAAAAGTGATATAAAAATTCTTGTTTTGACTAAGATCTTTTGCAAGTAGATTTTTAGTGTTTAGTTCTTTTATACTTATAAGTTTAACAGCTAAAATTTGCAAAGAATCCTTTGTAAATGAATGAATTTCAGACAAATACTTTTGTTTATCTTTTATTTTTGAAGTTTTAAGCTTAAACGCTTTAAACTTTTGCAATTCATAATGAGTTGAATTGTAGACGTTATTTTCAGTTGATTCACGAGTTTTATTTTGAAAAGCCACAGTATCAATTCTATTTTGCGAAATTACCAGAATAGTGCAAAATAAAAAGAGTATACCAACACCGTTTTTCATTACTTAATTATTATAAGTTCCCGTTGTTTCATGTTTAGACCTAGAATAACCCGTGTATTTGCGCATCAATTTTGTCGATAACAGATCCTAAGTCCTCAGGTTTATCTACAAAATCTAAATTATCAACATCAATAATTAATAATTTTCCTTTGGTGTAGGTTGTTATCCATGCTTCATAACGCTCATTCAATCTACTTAAATAATCAATACTAATTGAATTTTCGTAATCCCTACCTCTTTTATGAATTTGACCCACTAGGGTTTGGATATTTGCACGTAAATAGATTAATAAATCTGGCGGAGCAACCAACTTTTCCATCAATTCAAATAAAGAAGAGTAATTGCTGAAATCGCGATTTGTCATCAAGCCCATCGCATGTAAATTAGGAGCGAAAATATGGGCATCTTCATAAATGGTTCTATCTTGAATAATATTTTTACCACTTTCGTGGATTTCTAATATTTGACGAAATCTACTATTTAAAAAGAATATTTGTAAGTTAAATGACCAACGTTCCATTTCTGAGTAAAAATCATCTAAATACGGATTTTCTTCAACAGACTCAAAATGAGGTTTCCATTTATAATGTTTAGCTAATAATTTGGTTAATGTAGTTTTTCCAGCGCCAATATTTCCAGCAATTGCTACGTGCATTTTTTTTAGTTTAATTTTGTTATTTGAGCCTTTAAAGGTAAAATTATTTTTTGAAAAAAGTATAGATATATAAAACATTAGAATCAAAAAAATACAGATTGTCTTTTGAGATCCAAAAATGATTTAAATCGTGTTTTTTGTAAGATACTAATATCATTTTAGAATTGTTGTCTTGCAGGTGGTATAGTTTATTATTTTTTAAATAGATAATTCCGTCGTTGTAAGGAACTACTTTTTGAATATTTGTTTCGGTAAATGAATTTATAAAGCTCCCATATTCATTAAATTTCAAAATCTCATTTTCTGAGATTAACCAACAAAATTCGTAATTACTAGTTTGTAATACACCTTGAAAATTAGCTTTGTAAAAGGAGAGTGATTGGGTATTAAAAATAGTTTTCTTGTTTTTGTAATTCCACAATGAAAGTTGATTGTCATCTAAACTGTATAGCCATAGGTTGTTGATTGAAGAAATACTTACAAAAGCAGCATTTTTAGCGTAGGCTTCAGTGGTTAAATTGATGGTATTTGACAATTCGTTTAATCGATTGTCAAGAATTACCACCGTATTAAAATCGCGATAGAACAGTACAATTTTTAACGGATTTGTAATGTCAACGGAGCTAATTGTTCCTAACTGTGTATTTGTATACGTATAGGTGTCAGAAGTTGATTTTTTATAAACCGTTGTGCCGCGAATGAAATAATAATTCTCAAAAGTATCAACACCAATAAAGATATCGGCTTTAAGTGGTTGTTCTTCTACAAATACCGCAGCAAGCTCTTGTCCAGAGGCAAAAAATTGTTGAAAAAACAAAAAACAAAAAAGTAAGTGTTTCATTAAAGTAAAAGTACTAAATATAAATTGTTCTAATATTTTGTAACCTGTTTTGTTAGTCTAACGTCATAGACAGTGTAACCCAATTAGAATATTAATTAAAATTTAAACAGTATGCACCCAGAAGAAGTATTAATACCACTTGCGTTTTTTGCAGCAATATTTGGCATTTTTTATTTATACATTACCGCAAGAAATAAAGAACGTTTATCAATGATAGAAAAAGGAGCAGATGCTTCCATGTTCACCAGTAAACGCAACTTTTACGCAATGACCTTAAAAGTAGGAATGCTTTTAGTAGGTATTGCCTTAGGAATTTTAATTGGTTCTCTAATTGATGAGTATACTAATTTACCTGAGGAAGTAGGTTATTTTTCAATGATTTTCCTTTTTGGAGGAATTGCATTGATCACAAATGCCCTTATGGAAAAGAAAGATGCTGAAAAGTAGCCCTCTCTTTTAACGAACTCACAAACACTATTTGGCATATACCGAATAGTGTTTTTAGCAGTCCATAAACTTATCGTTTTTTACTTAAGAATTCGTCGAATTGTTTTCTTAGAAACGTATAGCGTACAAAAGCATCGTTACCCAACGCTTGAGGTTGGTCAGTAATCATTTGATACAAATAACTCACATGGTTTTCTAATTTAGGCTTGTCGTAGCGTTCTTCTCCTTTAACTAATTCTTCTAATTGCGCATTTAATTTTGTCCGCTTTCTATTCGATTTTTCAAGTGACAGGGCATTTTTTATATCAGCTTTTTCCTGTTGAATTTCTAACAATAGAGTGGCTGTTTTAAGTGATAGTTCTTCTTGTGTTTTTAAATGTTCAACACGTGTTCCAATGGTTGCAAGATTTGGGTGTAGCGCTACCGTTAAATTTTGTTTCTGCTTTTTCCCGGCGTACTCTAGCACTACGTCGTAGTTTCCTGGTGAAACTCTTGGTCCTAAGAGTTTTAATTTGTTTTGTTGTCCTAAATCATGTCTCACATTCCAGTTTGTTTTTCGAATGCCGAGTGCATTTACAGGTAAATCGATCAATTTAGATTTTCGCTCATAAACCATTTCCTGATTACTGTTATATATTGATAATTTCACTTCCTCTTTATCATTTAAATTGGGTGTTGTGAAGTAGATATTTGCTTCATCATTAATTGTTTTGGATATTGGATACAATTGAAATTTATTGGAGTCATCTTCATTAAAATAACGCAAAGCACCAATATCTTTCATTATCCAAAAGGAACGACCTAATGTTGAAATGTTTAGATTGTCTCTAAATATTTTTATATCTGTTATGGGTACAATGGGAAGATTTTGTTGAAACGGTTTCCAATTTATACCGTCGTCAAATGAAATGAACATTCCAAATTCAGTACCGGCAAATAACAATCCCTCTCTTGTGTTATCTTCTCTTACTACGCGAACAGGAAAATCATTGGGGATGCCTTTGACTGCCAAATTCCAGGACTTTCCATAGTCTTCTGTAATGTAAATGTATGGCCGGTCATCTCCTAGAAAATCTCTATAAACAGCGTAATAGGCTTTGCCTTTTTGATGTGTTGATAGATGTATTTTAGAAACGCGTCCACCAGTAGCTAATTCTTTTGGGGTAATGGTTTCCCAGTCAACTCCCTGATTTTTTGTGATGCTAAATTTGCCATCATTGGCACCCGTCCAAATAACTCCTTTTTCTAAAGGAGACTCTTCAATAGCATATAGAACATTGTAATACTCTTCCCCAGAAATGTCTTCATCTATAGGGCCGCCACTACGCATGTTAAAGGTTTTGTCATTAGTAGTTAAATCTGGAGATATTTGTTTCCAATTTAAGCCACTATCATCTGTTTGATGTACAAATTGAGAACCAAAATAAACACGATTGGGATCGTGAGGTGATACCTCAAGAGGTACAACTCTTTGAAATCGATATAGAATTTCATCTGGATGATTGCTGTACAGACTTTCTGCACCGATATAGTAATTTTGTTGAAATCCTGTTATTTTATTGAATACTCCAAACTGACCTTTGCAATTGGTATATACAATGTTTGGATCTCCGGGTTTTGGAACTACAGGTCCTGTTTCACACCCACCAATATCTTCCCAGTATTGTAATTTAGACAAACCATGCCCTTTATTTGAATCAAATACATCAAGTCTAGGTGGGCTGCTTGGCACTCGAATAGTAGAATTGTCTTGTTGTCCAGAGTATAAGTAATAGGGGTAATTGTCATCAATTTCTAAAGAATATAATTCTGCTGTTGTTTGATTCATCACGGTTGACCAGTTATGACCACCATCAATACTCACAGATGCCCCACCGTCATTTCCAGCCAAAATAATTTCAGTGTTATTGGGATTGATCCACATGGCATGATGATCCTCATGTGGATAGTTTGGATAATCTTGCCATGATTTACCACCGTCAATAGTTTTAAATAATTTTTTGGTACCCGTCCATAATTCATCTGCGTTTTTAGGACTGGCATTGAGGTTGGTAAAATAGAAAGGTCTGTACATCATATCTGTTTTGACCCGCTTTGGTACCTGAACATAGGCCCAAGTTTCACCATAATCATCACTTTTATACAATCCTTCTTCATGGGTAGGTGCTTGAATCAACGCCCAAACCCTACTAGGTTGATCTGAGCTTACCGCAATATCAATTTTACCAATTAAACCTTGAGGAAGTCCACTTTCTATTTTCTTCCAGTGGTCACCACCATCAACAGATTTAAATATTCCTCCAGTAGTATCTCCACTAATTATCGTCCAAGGTTTGCGTTCTCCTCTCCACATGGCAGCGTATAGCACGTTCGGTTGATTTGGTGCGAACTCAATATCAACAGCGCCAACACTATCTGATAGCTGTAATACTTGCTCCCAATCTTTGCCACCATTTTTTGTTCGGTATACGCCACGATCGGTCGATTTCCTAAAAGGCTGACCAATTACGGCAGCGTAAACAATTTCTTTTTTATCAGGATGGATTTTAATCGCTCCAATTTGACCTGCATTTTTTAATCCAACATGTTTCCAAGTGCTCCCAGCATCAACAGATTTATAGATTCCTTTTCCAACAATAACATTGCTTCTAATACCATCAGAACCCGTGCCAACATATACTGTTTTAGCATCATTTTGATAAACGTCAATGGCACCAATAGAGGGGCTTTCAAAATAACCATCAGAGATATTTTCCCAATGATTTCCATAATCTTTGGTTTTCCACAATCCACCACCAGTGGCTCCCATATAAAATGTATTGATACTGTCATTAACTCCAGAAACGGCAGTAACACGGCCACCTCTTGAGGGCCCTATATTTTCAAATTGGAGTGCTAAATTAGGTATTGTTTTCGGTTCGAGTTTTACAGGCCCTTCACCTCTGGCACCCATTACTTTTTCGGAAGTGTTTTTTTCCTGAGCAGTTAAGGAGCCAATCGAAATTAATAGGAGTAAAGTAATAAAAAGACGCATAGTTTTAATGGAATTATTTGATGCTAAACATGTGATTTATTTGAGGTACGCTTCAGCTTTTTGTAACAATATGTTTTTATAATTTAAATAGTTTTCGGGAGTTACTGGAATAATTTCATCTACCATTGGAGGGTTTCCTTCTGCAATTTGACCGTTTGGTCTAATGGTATGACCGATATCCCACATAAAGCTTACTAAAGGTTTATTTTTTCCGGGAAATGTAAGTGTTTCCGTCCATTCCCAAGTATTGCTATATCCACCATCTACCATTCCCATGGTATAGCCTAGATTATTGTCAATAATCATTGCAGAGAATTGTGTGAGATGAGAACCTCCCCAAGGGCCAAAAAAGGCAACCATTTTTCCTTTAAAGTGCTTTTTTGCTGGTTGCATTATCCAATCAGAGTAATGTGGTAAATGTGCACATTTAAAAGGGGTATTGTTGCTATATGCCTGACCAGCCGCTAAGCCTTTTAATACGGGACCATTGAGCCAGTCTATCGCCCAAGTACCATCATCTTCTGTTTCTCTACTGTCGTGATCCATCAAGCCTTTTTTACTTAAATAGCGCCGATTATAATCGGCAATAAAATCGAAGGTAATATCACTGAGTTTTAAATTTCCACCAGTTGTTTTAAATGCTTTTGGAGACAAACGAGCCAATGCATAGGCACCTTGACTTCCGCCACGGCTATCTATAGCATCGATGATTAAATTGTAATCTAATTTGTTGTTGTTTTCCGCCCAAATCATTAGGGCATCAATGGCTTCTGGCAAATCGCCTCTAAATCCGTACCACCACAACACCAAGTTTTTTTTGTTTGAGTCAGTTGGTTGGTAAACCTTAAAGCTCTCATAGCGAAATGAACTAACCTCTTGATAGCCTGGGTATTTATTAAATACGCGACCATGGGTCCAATCTACTGTATCCAAATAATCTAAGACAATGGTATATTTTTTACCTTTTTTAGGTTTGAGTTCAAGTGTGAGTTGTTCTTTAAAAAATGAGGCAGGTAATGAATAATTGCGCGTTGCGAGATCATAGGCAGCTTTGATATAAAAATTATTTAACGTTGAATGTCTGGTATACGCTTTTACTTTTTCTGTATATGTACTAAGTTCTTCTCCATTAATACTAACAAGACGATCTCCTATTGCCGGCGTTCTCTTTTGTGTAGCACCTAAATTTTTGCCAATATCGGCAACAAAGAAAACGGGTTCTTTTTTGCTGAAATCTGGAAAAAATCGGATTGGAGCTTGCCCTTCAGCTATAGGTTTTGGGGTGATACCTCCTTTGACTGTATTTACAGACAAATGACGATCTCTTCGTGCTGCACTTAATTTTTTGAGCGCAAAAAAGAGCTTGTCTTCGGTATCTGCTTGAATTATTTCTTGTTCAAGTGCTTGCATTGATTCAAGCGGATCAAAATTTAAATTTTTATTTTTTATTGGTGACCACGCTTCTCGCTGTTTTGTTTTTTCTATAATATAATCAAATAGCGCTTTTCGATCTTCAAGAGTACCAGCTCCTTGATCCGTCTGTGTCCATCCATTAAAGGAGATTGTGAGCGTTAAAATTAGGATAAAGTATTTCATTTGCGTTGCGTTTTAAAATTGATATTAATCTTCATCTGGTTTCCAATCCGATTCAAACTTTGAAACAATGGTAGTGGCAACCATATCACCCATACAATTTACAGTAGTATTACCCATGTCAATGAGTCGATAAATTCCACCAACAATGGCTACGATTTCTAAAGGTAGATTAAAGGCCTGGGCAAAGAGCATGGCCGTAACCAGTCCGCCTCCAGGTATGCCTGAAGATCCTTCAACCACTAACAATCCGATAAGCACCACCTGTACCAATTCCACAAAAGTAAAATCGAGACCAGCGGCCTGTGCGGTAAAAATCAAAATTCCAGCTAACATAATCGAAGTCCCATCTTTGTTAAATTGAGCTCCCATTGGAAGTGTGAATGCATAAATTTTCTTTGGTAATTTCATCTTGGTTTCGGCGATATCTAAAGAAACCGCTAAACTTGCTAAACTACTGCAAGTGGCCACTGTTGTGGCATATAACTCTTTTGTTTTTTTGAAGAACCATCGGATAGAAACTTTGCCCACTCCTTTTAATAAGATCATATAAAAAATGACCATTATAAGTTGGGCAACATAGATTGTACCAATAAATTTACTTAGTGAGCCGATAATTTTTGTTCCAAATTCAGCAAAAGTAGCGGCCATTAAGGCACCCAAACAGAGTGGAGAAAGCAGTAAAATAAACTCTACTAGTTTTCTCATTAACTGTGCAATAGTATCGTATGCTTTAACTACGACTATTTTTTGAGGCTCTGGTAATTTTAAGCTTACAATCCCTAGCAATACTGCAAAAACAACAATTTGAATTAAATTTCCTTCAGCAAAAGATTTAAAGATATTTGTTGGAATCATGCTCAATAGCAAGTCGCCAATTTGTGGAATTTGGCCAATATTTGTATCTACTTCTCCTGTAAGAGTCATTCCCTCTCCTGCCTTTGAAATTTTCATTAAGGAGATGCCTATAACAATGGCAATGGTAGTTGAAAAAAGATACCAAATCAGAACTTTAACTCCAATTCTACCAAATGATTTGACATCGCCCAAGGCAGAAATTCCAGAAAGTAAATTGAAAAATACAAGAGGAATGGCAGCCATGATTAATAAATTAAGAAAGCCAATCCCAATAGGTTTAACAAAGAGTATTTTTTCTCCGAGCCATAACCCTAGTATGGCTCCTAAAAGCATCCAAAGTAATACGCGCGTAGCAAAAGGTATTTTAAGGTATTTTTTTAGCATGTTATGAATTCAATGTTTTTACAAACTTAGTCAATCCTTCAAGTCCTGCTTCAATTTCCTCCCAAGATTTTACACAATTGATCCTTACATAATATTCACCCATTTTACCAAAAGAAGATCCTGGAATAATGGCAACTTTTTGTTCTTCTAATAGATTGTTGCAAAAAATTTCAGAAGTTATTTTCAATTCAGAAATATCTACCCAAGCATAAAATCCGCCTTCTGGAGTATAACAATTCAATCCATCTATTTCATCGATTTTACGGGTAAAATAATTGACTTTCTTTTCCCATTCATCCCAATACCTCAAAACTTCATCTCTTGGTGGATTTGCAAAAGCGACGACTCCACCGGCTTGAGCAAACGAATTTACGCAAGTAATTAAATGTTGTTGGAGTTTTGACATTTGCTCAATTTTTTCTTCACTGGCATAGGCGAAACCAAGGCGCCAGCCACCCATTGAAAAACTTTTTGTCAAACTCATAAGGGTAATGGTATGAGCTGCCATTCCTGGTAGGGTAGCTAAATTGAGATGTTTGTTACTTCCCCAAACAGTTCTTTCATAAGGTTCATCAGTTATAACTGTTAAATTGTATTTTTTCGCTACAAAAGCAATTTCTTCTAAATCTTCTAGGCGATGCACTACACCTGTAGGATTGTGAGGAGAACAAAAAATAATCGCTTTCGTTTTCTCGGTAATTGCTGCTTCTAATTGTTCTCTTTTCCATTTAAAGTTGTTTTCTTTCAATAAAGGAACCGGAACAGAAACACCTCCTAGATAGTTAATTGTTTGCTGATAGCTCACAAAACAAGGGTCCTCTACAATTACTTCATCACCATTATTTAGGAGTGTAAGTAAAGAAATAGTTAAGCCTTGTTTACAACCCATGGTTGCCACAATTTCCTTTTCAGGATTTGCATTTATATTATTTTCTCTTTTTAATTTTATAGCACAAGCAGAGCGATAGGCCGTCGTACCTTTTGCCATGGTTTGATGCGTGTCACCGCTTTTCATGGCTGTGATGGCGCCATCTACTACATATTGAGGGGTATGTTCAAAGGCTCTTCCTGCTGAGAAATCATAGACTATTTCTCCAGATTCTCTCATCTTCTGCGCTTTGTCGGCAATTTTAACCGTAGCAGATGATACAGATTCTACTACTCTTTTTGATAGCATCATAATTTGTTAGTTTTTTCTATTTCAGAAAAACGGCAAGCCTTTTTTATTACTTGCCGTTCGTTCACTAATTCAAATAAATATAAAAATGGTTTTTGTTAATAATTATTCTGATCCATGTTAGGATTGCCGTTAAATTCTGCCTGTGGTATAGGCCAAGCATAAAGGTCGTTAGGATAATCTAGAGTACAGATATCTGCAGAACAATCATTTCTAGTGAAACCGCGTTGCAATCTTTTTAAATCGAATAAACGATTTCCTTCAAAGGCTAATTCTTTTCTGCGTTCAGTAATAATATCTTCAATTAAGGCAGGTCCGCTAGATGTAATTGCTGAAGCATTAGATCGTGCTGTGATTAAATTCACCAACGTGCGTGCTGTTTCATCTTGACTGTTTCTAGCTTCAATTTCGGCTTTCATTAAAATGAGTTCTGTTAATCGAATAACTGAATATGGAGTGTCGTCGGGAGCAGCACCAAAGTCACCTGGATATTTAAAAACATGTTGATCTGTATTTTCAATTTTATACCAATTTAATCTTAAATCATTTGGCTCATAAAGATCATATAGATCATCTGAAATAGCATGTGCTGCATTGCCATTATTTGATGTGTAGATATCGATAATTGATCGATTTGTTGTGGTTGTTTCTCCTGCTTCGTTGATATATAATTGAAAGATACTTTCAGATTGAACAATTTCAGTTCCAGTCCATTCATTAATGAATTCTAGATCTCCCAATCCAGATGATGGATAGAAGCCTGTAGTATAATTATCAATTAAATTATAACCACCTTGATTTATTACGGTGTTGGCATCAGTCAATGCAGCTGGATAATTTGCTGTATAAAAGTGCATTCTAGCTCTTAAACTTAGTGCTGCATAATAATCTAGAAAATGATAAGAGCTTCCAGATCTAGAAAGGTCACTCGCATTTTCCAAAATAGAAATTGCACTATTCATTTCAGAAAATATAAAATCAAAAACTTCGCCAACTGTATTTCTAGCAGGCTTGTTTTCAATACCAGTTTCAGTAATAATTGGCACTCCTAAATGTGATTGATCAACAGTGAAATTATAATCTTGAGCAAAGACTTGCGTTAGACAAAAATGAGCATACGCTCTAAGCACTTTACTCTCTGCTATAATCCTACTTTTTACAGACTCTGTGATATCAGAAACATTTTCAATATTTTCTAATATTGCGTTTACGTTATTGATTAAAATATAGGCATCTTGCCACAATAAGGTAGTTGTATTTGCATTCAGATTTAATAAATAGGCATGAGGCATACGATCTGAATTGCCACCTGCAGATTCTCTATCGGAAGGAATTTTTCCATTGTCTGAAGCGGCATCGCCAATAATCGCAAAATCAGTACCGTAAATACCTTTTAATTTTAAAAAGGTGTAGGCGCCGTTTAGGGCTAGAATTGCCCCTTCTTGGGTTTCGAATACACTCGAGGACGCAACAGCTGTTTCAGGAATTACATCCAGTTCATCTTCACATGAAGTACTACTAAAAACGAGTACTAAAAATAAAAGGGTATATTTTATAAAGTTTTTCATATTGTGTTTTTTAAAAAGTAAGTTTCGCTCCAAAAGTAAAAGTACGTGGTACAGGATAGGCATCTGATGTTGGATCATAACCTGGGTAATCTGTTTGAATCCATAAATTTTGTCCTGTTAAGCTCAAACTAATATTAGACATTCCAATACTATTCACGAATTGCTTCGGTAATGCATAGGATAGATTAACATTCTGAAGTCTGAAATAAGAGGCATCATATAAAAAACGCGTACTTGTTAAACCTCCGTTAGGATTGTTAATTTGAGCTCTTGGCACATTGGTGATATCACCAGGTTGTTGCCAACGATTTAAAGCAGCGCTCCATTGATTGGCTGAATAATTTGCTCCATCGGTGTTTAATTCATCTCCTAGACTAAAATAAGCATCTGCTCCTTGACTGAAGTAGAACATAAATGAAAACGTAAAATTATTATACTTCAACGTGTTTGTAATACTTCCATAGCTGTCTGGTGTTCGTTGCCCAACCACAACACGATCTTCATTACCATTATAGTTGGTTGAGGAAACCCCATTAGCATCTAAATAAAGCGCGTCGCCCGTTGCAGGATCTACACCGTCATAGCGTTGTAAATACCATGAGTCAGAACGACCTCCTTCTTGCCAAATGTTGGTTGAAAATAAAACTTCGTCTGGAATACTCACAATTTTTTGATTGTAAAAAGAAGCATTGGCACCAAGGTTCCATGAAAAGCTTTCATTTCTAAATAGGTACGCATTAAGGCTTATTTCAAATCCGGTATTTAGAAGTTCGGCACCCGAATTTACCGTTTGCTCATCAAACCCTGAGGTTAATGACAGCGGTTGATTGAACAATAAGTCTAATGAGTTTCTTCTAAAGTAATCAAGAGACCCGTTTAGTTTATTTTGCATTAATGAAAAATCAACACCTAAATCAAGTTGAAGATTTTTTTCCCATTTTAAATTGGGATTTGCAGCTGAATTGATGGCGATTCCACCATTAAAATTTGAAGCGCCAGCAGCGTAGTCTACACCCAATCGATATAAATCTCTCCATAGGAAGTTTCCAATATTATTATTTCCTGACGATCCATAACTGGCTCTTACTTTCAAGTTGTTAACAAAGTCTGAATCTTCGAAAAAATCATCTGACAATACATAACTCAATCCAACAGCACCAAAAGTTCCGCGTCTGCTATTAGGGCCAAAATTAGAGGCTCCATCATTTCTTACAGACCCTTCTACGAATAGCTTGTTTTTGTAGGCGTAATTCAGTCTCGCAAAATATCCGTTTGTAGATAAACCATCCGAACCCGTTACAATATCATTTGGGGAAAATTCACCAATGGCCAAGCCTACATCGTTTAAATTTGAAAAAATAAAATCACTGGCGGCAACAGACAATAAGTTTGAACGCTCTCTGGTGGTTTCATAACCCAATTTCAAGCCAAATTCGTGAATTTCGTTAAATGTTTTATTATAATTTAAGGTACCTACGAAATTAAAATTATTTCCATTGCTTCTTGTTTCTTCAGAATTTCCTCCTTCGGTTTCAGCCAGGTAAAATTTATTGATAGAAGCTTTTTGAATCGTTGAAAAATAGTAGTAATTCGCTAATGCTTCGGCTCTAATCTCTGGGGTGAGTTGATAACCTAAATTAACGTTAGAGTTCATAGTCCACGTGTCAGAAACATTACTGTTTAGTATAGCACTGGCTATTGGGTTGTGTTGTGCGTTACTAGGAATGTCAAAATTGTAACCCGCACCAATTAAGGCAGGATTGGTGTCGTCATCGGCAAAAATAGGCTCAGTAGGAGCCGTATTAAATGCACCAGATAATTGTCCGCTTCTACCTCCTGTTGCAATTAAATCATCTGCTTTTCTATATGACAATTGTACTTTAGTACCAATATCAAACTTATCACTTGCTTTATGATTTAAGTTGAGCATACCCGTAATTCGTTCAAAACCAGTACCTATAATAGACCCTTTTTGATCGGTATATCCTAAAGAAGAAAAGAAAGCTGTTTTTTCAGTACCGCCACTTGCGCTAAAGTCATGCTTTTGAAAATAACCTGTTTGAAAAGCTTCATCAACCCAATTGGTGTTGTAATTTTGATTGAGTGGTAAGTAAAAACCTGAAGAACTATCGTCTGGGTCTATACCTGCATTTTGCATGGCTTCTCTATAGTATGAAACATACTCTGAAGTGTTCATCACTCTAAAGTTATTCGGATTTGTATTTTCTGTAACCCCATACTCCGAGTTGATATTATAGGTGGTAACACCGCTTTTGCCCATTCTAGTAGTGATTAGAACCACACCATTGGCAGCTTTAGAACCATATATGGAAGCAGAACTGGCGTCTTTAAGAATGTTTACACTTTCTATATCATTAGGGTTTAGTTGAGACAATCCGCCTGTAAATATGGCGCCATCAACTACAATTAAAGGACCTGAACCTGCTGAAAGAGACCCAATTCCACGAATTAAAAACCCAGCACTTTCACCCGGTTGCCCACTTCCTTCTAATACTTGTAGCCCTGGAGCTAAACCCTGTAAAGAGTTACTAAGATTGGCTTGTGGTTGTTTGATAATTTCTTCGGTTTTAATAGATTCTAAGGCTCCTGTAATGGCTCGTTTTTTGGATGTACCAAAGGCAACTACCATTACCTCATCGAGCGCGTTGGCATCTTCTACCATACGAACATCAATGGTTGTTGAGTTGACACTTATTTTTTGGCTGATAAAGCCTAAATAAGAAAAAACCAATACATCGCCTGTGTTGGCGTTAATGGTATAGTTACCATCAAAGTCAGTGACTACACCATAACTTGTTCCCTCTACAGTTACCGTAACACTGATCAAAGGGGAGTTGTTTTCATCTGTAACCGTGCCCTGCACTTGTTGCGCCTGCAGACCAAAGGAAAATAGACTCAATAAAAGGAATAAGATTTGTTTCATATTTTCTTGTAATTAATTAGATTATACACGCAAAGATTTAATTTATTATTATTAAAGCCGTAAATATTTGGAAAAAAGAATATTATTTCAGAAATTTTCGGAAAATTTCAATATTATGGATTATACGCAATCTGAAGCAGCATGTTTGATAACTCAGGCTATCGAATTATTAAAAGGGCATAAGATCAATCAACAAGAAATAGAATTGCGTTTAAATTATACTTCATTAAGCAAAGCAAAAAATGAAGTCAAGTATCCGTCAATTATCATTGAGAAAAAGACACGTAAAGAAATTTTACAAGCTCTTTTTAATGAATTCTCATTATTTCATAATAAAGAAAATGATCGCATTGAATTAGTCAGTGGTCGAGATCTAGATGGAAAGCCCAATGATGTTCAATATTTCATTATGCATTATTATGCATTTGCACGTGGAGTAGTTGATCGCGCTTTAATTAAAATCATGAATAAGCGTAAAGTTGTTATGGATTACCGAATCAATGAACATTGGGAAGGTGTATATCACGTAATTGAAAGTTACACTTTTATTGAGGTAACTAAAATGGGTTATTCCACGCCTGTTAAAAAATTATTATCCTTGTTTTCTGGAACCAAAAAATACGGACATAAATACTTGCTAGGTACGTATTCAACAGTAAAAAGAGACGGTTATCCAGCAGCAGGAAGGGTCATCTTAGAAAGTGCTTCTTCTGAAGAAAAGGCATTGCAGTTATTGCATGAAGATAGTGATTATCGCATTGTTAGTTATCTTAAAAATAACGTATACCTTACAAAGCTATCCACTCCAAATACACTTGATGACATTGTTTCTGATCATCATAAACATTATATTAATCTCATAGGTAAATATCATATTATTGTACCAGCAAAAAGCAACACATGGAATGTGAAAATGTTGACAATTCACAAGGATTTTTCCGCCACCGTAGAAATCAATAATGTGGTGTATTATGGAGATTCAAACTTTATTAATGTCAATGTACTGAATATTGTTTTTACGCGTAAAAATCAGGACGGATTAACCATACGTAAACAGATTTTAAATCTCAATATCAATATTAGAACAAGTTCAAGTAATCACATTTTTACTTGTACCGCTAGTAGCCCAATAATTCATGGAACTCCAAGCGCATTTTCGGCCTTCCTTGTGCCTTCCGAATTTTATAAACCTCAATTGTTAAATAAACTTAAGCATAACCTAATTTTGGGTGAACCTTTGGGTTAAGCCCAATGGATTAATTAACAAAATCATAATTTTAATAAAACACAAACTTTACTTAGCCTGTCTATTTTCGTAAGAACAAATAGGGATATTTTACAGAAAAGAAATGGGTAAAAAAAAGCTAGAGAAAAGAAATATTGAGCTTGTTGTACTTTCTGATATACACTTAGGCGCTTATGGTTGCCAGGCCATTGAGCTACTTAATTACTTAAGGAGTATTCAGCCAGAAACGGTTATTTTAAACGGTGATATTATTGATATTTGGCAATTTAAGAAACGCTACTGGCCAAAATCACACATGAAAATTGTTAAGCAAATAATAAGCTGGATTACAGATGGTGTTACAGTGTATTATATAACAGGAAACCACGACGAAATGTTGAGGAGATTTGTTGGGTTTAAAATAAATAATTTTGAGATAGTTAATAAAACAGTGTTAAAACTTGACGGAAAAAAAGCATGGTTTTTTCATGGTGATGTATTCGACATTACGATGCAACATTCTAAATGGTTAGTAAAACTAGGCGCCGTTGGTTATGATCTGCTTATTCTCTTAAACCATTTAGTGAATAGAATTAGTAAATTATTTGGAAAAGGTAAAATATCATTATCAAAAAGAATAAAAGACAGTGTTAAGAGCGCTGTCAAGTATATCAATAATTTTGAACTTACAGCGGCAGAGATTGCTATTGAAAACAACTATGATTATGTAGTTTGTGGACACATTCATCAGCCTATTATTAAAGAATACAATAGTAATAATGGCAGTGTGACTTATTTAAATTCTGGAGATTGGATCGAAAACCTTACAGCTTTAGAATACCATAAAAAAACATGGTCGATTTATAAGTACAAAGAGTCTGATTTTGAAAGGGAACTAGAAGAAGATGAAAGTGTTGAGAAAACCAATAAAGAAATTTTCAATGAATTGTTGGCCGACTTTAATTTAACCATAGCTAAATGAAAATTCTATATGCAATTCAAGGTACAGGTAATGGTCATTTAAGCAGAGCAAAAGAGATAATTCCTGCCTTAATGAATCGAGCCCAAGTAGATATTGTTATAAGCGGAACCGAATCTCAAGTTTCAATACCTTATAACATAAAAGATACATTTAAAGGAATCAGTTTTGCTTTTGGGAAAAACGGAGGAATTAATTACTTTAAAACATTAAAACAAAACAATATTTTCAGAATATTCAGAGAAATAAGACGCTGCAAAGTATCTGAATATGATATTGTTATAAATGATTTTGAACCTATTTCGGCATGGGCTTGTTACCTTAGGGGGGTAACTTGTGTTTCATTAAGTCATCAAAGTGCTTTATTGTCAAAAAAAGTTCCTACACCAAAAAAAACAAATAGCATAGGGCTGTTTATACTAAAAAATTATGCACCAGCCATTAAAGAGTATGGTTTTCATTTTAAAAGTTATGATGAAAATATATTTCCGGCTGTGATTCGGAAAGATATTAGAAAGCAAACAGTCAAAGAGAAAAACTATTATACGGTTTATTTACCATCGTATAGCGAGGAGCGCATCATTAAAATATTGACTAATTTTAAATCGGTTAAATGGAAGGTGTTTTCAAAACAATGTACAAAGGCATACCAAAGAAAGAACGTGTTTATTAAACCTATAAAAGGGCAATCATTTGAAAGAAGTTTGGCGTGGTCAAAGGGAGTGATTTGTGGAGCGGGATTTGAAACACCAGCTGAAGCATTATTCTTAAA
>CAXBMA010000019.1:0-22181 GCA_963976855.1 uncultured Aureibaculum sp.
AACTTTGTTTCTAAATTAGCTTAAAATTACTTGGTTTTTAACTCAGTTCTTTGTTAGCGGTAGTTTTTTTCTTTCGTAAGTATAATTCAGTTCCGAGAATACACAAAACTAAAAGAGCTAATTGTATTCCAATACCAAAATTTTCATTCGTTTTTAAAACTGTTTCCGAGACATTTTCTGGAAAATCAATTGTCAATATCCCCGCAATTCCATTTTGGCTACTTATTAATGCAAGCACAAAATTAACTCCATAATGCAGTCCAGTTGGCATTGAAATTCCGTCAGAATACATCGCTGACAAACCATAAGCCAATGCCCAAATTCCTGGACCAAGAAAGGAAAGTCCTAAAGGCCATCCATTCAGAACGTGATATAGCGCAAATAAGATGGCTATTATGATTTGCGTTATTCGGAGTCCGAAGATTTTATTCAGTTTGACAAATGGATATGACCTAAAAGCTATTTCCTCCAAAAACGCTAATGGAATTAGAGCTGATGACCACAATAAGAAATAGGGAATATTGTAATTTTTGGCAAGTGATATTTCCATTCCACTATACATAACTTGAGATAAAATCATTAAACTTCCGAGAACAAGTCCAACTGATAGTCCTAATGCGAATTTTTTAGGTGTATTCTTTTCCCATTTTAGTCCAATTGATTTAAATGATTTTTTCTCAAACTTCAGAAAGACCCAAATTGTTCCAAGTGCTGCGATTGTTCCAATTATTCCGTGAGAATATCTTTCAAATTTTTCTGGAATTAAATTCTTAATTTGTGATATTAACATAAAGACTATTATAAAAACTACCACGAAACTCACAGATAGTATTAAAGATTTTATTTTTGAATGTTTTATCATTAGTTGGATAGATTTAATCAAATTACCGCTAGCGTGTTTCTTATATGGTTAAGCAACTAATTTAGCAAATAAAACCAGACAGAATCCGTGAGGATTTTGGTAAACAGGTTAGAAATACCAATAAAATATATACGGCATTAGTTTTTTATCGCTCTTTTATTCTGTTTTAAATATTTCAACCATAAAACCTCCAAGTCTTCTTTAGACAGATTATATATGTTTTTTGCGTTTTCCGGCTCAATAATAAATTGTTTTAGTTTATCAACTCCGTAGGATTTTACAAAGAATTCGATAATTGTTGCCGAAATTGGGTATCCGTTCATATCTCCAAATTGATAATTATTAGCCTTTTCTAATTCACTCCAAGATGGAATTTTATTATCGAGTAGTTGAGAAAGAACTAACTCGTGTTGAGATTCGTTAAGTTGTTTGGCTTCATAATAAGCATAACCTTCATTTAGCCAATTTGGCAAACCTCCAAGTCCTTGTTTTCTAAAATTAAGTAAAATAGTATGAGTGAGTTCGTGAACGATTGCTTTCATAAGTGATTCATAAGTGTGTTGGCTTCCTGGTTTTAAGGGGCTTACCATTTTCAACTCATTTTTACTGGCTGCTCCGACAACCCAATCGGGTGCATCAGGTATGTTAATAGCACTATGAAATGATTTAATATTTGGATAAATGAAAACATCAATTTTTGATTCAAAATTAGTTTTCATTTTCTCTGTTACCCTTAAATAATTACTTTCAAGAGAATTTGATAAATTTTTAAGAACACTGGTATCAGTCTTTTTTGAATAGAAATTAAAATGTTTACTCTCGAATTCTAAATTTAAAGAAGATGTATTTTCTTTTTTAAAATTATCATAATCAATTGTTTTGGTTAAAGGAACAAGAATAAGTGAGGATTTTAATTGAGGTTCTATCCAATTGCCATTAATAGTTTTTCCATTATTTTCAAAAACTCCTTTGTAAATTAATTGGGCAACAGAACTTTCTAAAATGATTGAATCTTGTTTAATATAAACTTTGCTCAAAGGGATACTTTGAACTCCTTTACTCGGCACGTCTAAGTTTCCAGCAAGTTGTCCTAAACTATCTTTGAAAATATTGAAAACAACTTCTGGATTTGCATCTCCCATTTTTACTTTTCCAATCCAAGAACTTGGGGCAATTGATTTATTCGTTTGTTGTCTGCATCCAGTACTTGCAATTGTGCAAAGTATAAGGATTAGGAACTTGAATTTCATAAATATTTCTATTTTAATTAAGACGATTCAAGTCAATAATTGTTACTATTTAGTTTTAATTTAGGACCAGGGTTGGATCAAATTACCGCTAATACAATTGTCTATGAAAAGTAGTGGCTTTTTAGCTTAAATTTATGAAAGTCACTTTAAACCAATATTTTTTAGAGATGTTGTTGGTAACTGGCTTTGTTTTATTCCCTTTTGAATGTTCTAATCATTTCTATTGGAGCTTTGTGTCGTCTCCCAACAGCTTTTTCAAAATCTGATGATACATTATTGGCTCCATTACGAATACCTTCATAAATACCTGCAATGACAGTCCCTAAAAAGTCTCCTAAATCGTTTTTTCTTTCTATAGCGTAGTCTTCAACAGTAACCGAATAATACTTTAGGTTTGTATTATAAACTTGGTTTATGTAGTCTGTAAGTTGGGATTGGGTAATAGGTTGCCCAACGAGATTGTAAATTTGTCCATTGTGTTTATCCTCGATGATCATTTTGGCATACGCATATCCTAATTCATCTCTGCTAGTATAGGTACATTTTCCTTCGCCCGCACAATTCCGTATCTCACCTTCTTTTATATAGGAATCGATATACTCCAAATCTGGTTCAATGTAAATACCGTTTCTACCGATGACCCAATTGAGTCCTGAGTTTTGAACGTCTTTTTCCGTTTGACGGTTGGATTGTACTACTGGGCTAAAGGCATTGTTTTTTTCTGCTCCGATAATACTTGTATAAACTATCTTTTTTACTCCGTTTGCTAGTGCAGCCTCTATGACGTTTTTATGTTGTTGGATTCTTTTTTTGGGTTCGTCCATTCCAGAAAGTAATATAACCGTATCAATTCCAACCAATGCTTCATCAAATTCTTGGCGATTGTTATAATCACCTTTTCTCACTTCAATGCCAAGGTGCTTTGCTTTTTCAGGTGTACGTGCTATGCCAATGACATTGTCTTTTCCTATTACTTTTATCAATTGTTTTACAATGACCGAACCTAGTTTGCCATTTGCTGAAGTTACTGCGATTTTCATAATATTAATTTTTCTTAAATGTTTGCAACTCTTTTTCAAGTGCTTCTGCCTTTGTTTTAAATGTTTCCATGGCTTTTTTAAGTTGACTTACTTTCTTTAGCACTTCTTCATCTTGAAGGGCTTGATAAGAAATCGCTCCCTTATTTTCTTTTATTCTAGACTTACCACCACAAGTTGGGCAATTCGATACTTGGCTCATTTATTTTTGTTTTTTAAAGTTAGTTAAAACCTTTTTTTAAATGGTCAATAATACCACTTTGAAATACTGTTTTTAATGTTCTTTCGGGTTTATTTTCATAACCGATTATAATAGAACTGTGTACTACCATTTTTTCAAAATCAAAAACAATGGTCAAATAATCTTTGATGCCTGTTTCATGCCAATTGATTAAATATAGATTATCACCAATTTTATGTGAACGGTAAGGAATGTCTTTGTTTCCGTTTCCTTTTCCAGGGCCAACAATCCATTCATACTTGGCTTTTCCGTTGTAAAATTCCATGTGAATTGCTTTGCCATCTTGATATTGGAAGTTTAATGAATATCCATCTAAAAGATGTTCTGTTTCTCCAAATTGAAATTTGTTTATTTCCGTTGCTTTGGTTTGCGAAAGAGCTAAAGCAACTGTTAAAAGGCTAAATAAAGTGACTAGTTTTAGTTTCATTTTTGTTGTTTTTTAATTATGGTACAAAGATGAAACAACTACAGCTTTTAGAAAAGATGAAAACAGGTATTAAAATGGTTAAAGTTGAACCATTAGTGTTTTGAGAGTGACTTTATAAACGATTTTGGGGTTAAACCTGTGTTTTTTTTGAAATATTTGGTGAAATTTGTTGGATCTTCAAAACCCAATTTGTAAGCTAATTGTGAACTGCTGGTTGCTGAATTAACCAAATCTCTTTTCTCTTGGAGAATTATAAAATCATCAATCACGTTTTTGGCGGTTTTGTTCATTAATTCCTTGCATATGCTATTCAGATGTTTATAGGTTATCGCTAGTTTCTCGGCGTAAAAATTGGCGCTTCTGCTTATGGGTAGATTTTTCTCAATAAGCGAAATGAAATTTTGATAAAGAATTACTTTAGATGAATTTGAAATGTGAAAGGTTAGATTTTGTTTTAAATGCTCTGCTTTTGATATTAAAATGGTAAATAGTGAATTGATAATGATTTTGTGATTAAAAGAATGAGAATTTTCATATTCTTTGAGAAGTAACTTGAAAAAAGTTAAAAAATCGGAATTTTGAGGAATTTGAAGAATGGGCGAGAACAACTCTGGGTTAAAAAGCCTGAATACAAAGTTGTCTGTTAAATTAGAAAAGCTATTCACAAAATATTCTTCAGTAAATAGTATGCAATAGCCTTTTAATTCTTCTGAAAACTCAAAAGCATTGATTTGATCTTTGGTAAGATAAACCAAACTATTTTGCTGAACAGGATACCAGTTAAAATCGATAAAATGTCTACCTGTGCCTTGTAAAAAAAAAATCAGAGTATAAAATTTTAACTGATGAGGTAACTCAGGGTTGTGTTCGTGTTCGTTTTTACTTTTAGCGATTTCTGCAATCGGAACAATTTCAAAACCAAAATTGTCGGTTGTTGCGGGATTATATGTGATGTATGGAATGTCTTTTGTCATAATACCCACAACGGTTAGCTATCGTTTCGTTATAATGAATAAATCAGGTGATAAGCGAAGTTAGTTTTTTCGAAATCAAGATGCAAACTATATTCACTGGGTATTATTAATTTTATTGATAGCCATATCAATATATAATTAGTAAATGTTTTGATGTTTCCTGTTTTGCGTTGTATTTTTACAGCGTTTCTCAATTACAAGGGAGCGAAAAACAAGTTTAGCATGAAAATAGTACTCTCACCGGCCAAGTCATTAGAATTCGAAACCAAGGCACCTATAACAACCTTTACACAGCCGATTTTTTTGGAACAGGCAGAAAAATTAAGTGGTGTTTTAAAAAAGAAAAGTGCCAAGCAAATTTCAAAATTGATGCATGTGTCTGATAATTTAGCGCAGTTAAATTACCAACGCAATCAAGATTGGCAGCTGCCTTTCACACCAGAAAATGCCAAACAAGCAATTTATGCCTTTAGAGGTGATGTGTTTCGTGGTTTTGACATTGACAGTTTGCCTGAAAATAAGCTAGCACAATTGCAAGACAAGCTTCGTATTATTTCTGGGCAATATGGCTTGCTGAAACCTTTAGATCTAATGCAGCCGTACCGTCTAGAAATGGGCACACGGTTAAAAGTGGGTAGAAAAGACAATCTCTATCAGTTCTGGGATGCTACCATTACCAATACGTTGAATGAAGAATTAGAAGAAGGAGAACCTTTTATTAATTTGGCGAGTACTGAATACTTTAAAGCAATCAAACCAAAACTATTAAAGGTACCCGTTGTGACGCCTATTTTTAAAGACTTAAAAAATGGGGAATATAAAATCATTATGACGTTCGCTAAGCTAGCAAGAGGCTATATGTTGCGTTATATTATAGATAATGATATCAATACTGTTGAGGGCCTAAAAGGGTTTGCTACCGAAGGTTACGGGTTTGACGCAAATATGTCAACAGCAACCGAATTGGTGTTTACGCGTTAATTCAATTCATTAACTAAAATGGGCTGTGCCCAAGCACTGGCTGTTTCACCTTCACGGTACGGATTTTTTATTTGCTGATTCGAGGTTATTTTGGCTCTTACAAACACATCATCATTTTTAAATGTATAGGTAGCTGTAGTTCCTTGAGTTCTGGAGAGCTCAACTACCGTGTCTGTATTTTTTTTGAGACCGTAAAAAACAATTTCATAAGTAGCTGCTTCTTGTGGTACAATTTCAATATGATATTCTTTTTTATTGGCAAAAGCTGTTTTTAGTTGTATACCAGAAGATGCATAAAATTTACCAACTTCCATAGCATCAATTAGCGACGCCGTTTCTAGCGTTTCACCTTCTACCATAACCCAGCCTCTACCGGCATTACTTAAATTACTAGCCTGCTCATGGTAATTGTGACTATCATCAGTGGCAATTCCAAAGAGTAGTGGTTTGCCCTGTTGTAGATACGATACATTAATTAGATCCCACATTTCTTCTGTACCCACGTGCCATTCATCTCCTTCATTGTGCACCAATGGATGTCCATTATAAACCTCAAAGAAACGCTCGCCATTTAATTGTTTTAAATCATTTGCTGAAATACCATAGCGAAAATTAGGATGGTTGATGTGTGCAAACATTGGTATATTCGTTTCTTTGCGTTGCGCATGTACCTTATCAAGTGTTTGTTGCATCACATCTACAACTGAAGTGCCTTTTATAGGGGCAATAAAGTTCTGTATGTTGGTCACATTAATGTGAATTGGTTTTTTTTCAAAAGAAGAAGTAACTTCTTCTGATTTGATAATAATAAACGCACCTTCATCTTCTAGTTTTGAGCGATATTCATCGTACGTTTTGAGCCGCACAGAAGTAGAATCTGGAGCGTCTTTTAATTCTACCCAATCTCCAAATGCTTGTTGGTATTTTTCTAAGGTATTGTTTTTGAGTTCTCGTTCTTTTAAACGAACCCAGAAATTGGTGTCAGCAGCTAAGGTGTTGTGATCAGAAATAGCTACAAACTGATAGCCATTGTCTTTATACCACTTAACAATCATTTCTGGAAAATCATCACCATCACTCCACAGAGAATGTGCATGTAAATTTCCTTTTTGCCACTGTTGGGTTGGAATTTCTGAATTACACGAAACAGTTAGTAAGGCTATTAAAAATAGTAAAGAAGTTGTTTTCATAAGTTTGGTTAGTTGTCGTTCACTTTTATCAAAGATACTAATTCATTTTAAAAGACTTTAGTCCAGGAGGTTGTACGGATCACGGGTGTTTTATAGAGCCTTAATTCATTACCAAACAAACACCGCTCCTTTACCAATATTATTATTCCTGCTCACAGGAAAAATAACAAAAGTGGTTCTTTTTCTAAAATCGCGTTTGTCAATAGTAAGAAGTGTAGTTCCTGTTAAAGCAATAATTTTTGAAGGATCATTGACATCCACTGCTTCATCTCGGTCAAATGTATAGACTAAGAACTTTACAGCTTCTTTCGCTGTGTTTTCTGGAGTAACTTTCCACGATAATTGATACTTTCTACCTTTTGTTTTAGTAAGTGCTATGTTAGATACAGGTTCAGGTATAAATGTGGTATTCTGGTTGATAGTTGGTGGTAAAGTAGGGTGTTGGTAGTAGTTCTTTTTTAAAATTTCATTAATACCAAAGGCATTTTTATGAAAACTTTTAGCACTAAAATAAGTTGACCCTTGTATAGCGGGTAGCGATCTATTAAGATCTAATTGTTTCTCTATTTCTGTTTTGTTTTGCAGATGCCAGGCGTCGTCTTTTCCAGCACCTAACCTGTACATCGCTTGTCCGATATACAAATTGGTGTTGTAATGATGTTTTGTCCACCATAATGCGAGTTTTTGATAATCAGCAAGATCAAATCCAATATGCCAATAAATTTGTGGTAAAATATAATCTAACCATCCATTTTTTAACCAAAGCAAAACATCGGCGTATAAGTCGTCGTAATTGGTTTGACCGGCATCAGTATCCGAACCGGTTGGATCATCGGCCTTGTTGCGCCAAACGCCAAAAGGGCTAATGCCAAATTGAACCCAAGGTTTTATTGACTTGATTGTATGATGCAATTCTTCAATAATACGATTTACATTGGCTCTACGCCAATCATCAATTTGATTTGGGTAAAATTCGCCACCATATTTTTCAAAGGATTCGGTATCAGGAAAAGCTTCGTTTTCAATTTTATAAGGATAAAAATAATCATCAAAATGAATGGCGTCTACGTCGTAATTTTGAACAATATCTGCAACTACCTTATTGGTGTATGCTCTAACTTCAGGAACGCCAGGATTGAAATACGTAGTGTTGCCATAATTTAAAAACCATTCCGGCTTTTCTTTAATAAGAGCCAAAGGTTTTGTGGTGGTTTCCTTATAGTTAATTAATACGCGGTACGGATTTAACCACGCATGAAATTCCATTCCCCGTTTGTGGGTTTCGGCTATTGCAAAAGCTAAAGGGTCGTAATAGGGGGTGGGCGGACTATTAACGCTATCAGTTAAATACGAAGACCAAGGTTCATAATTAGAATTGTAAAAGGCATCTGCCGCCGGACGGATTTGAAAAATGACAGCATTAAAATTTAAATCATTGAAAGTGTCTAACAATTTGATTAGTTCGGCCTTTTGTGTGGCGGGATTTTGATTTTTTTTACTGGGCCAATCAATATTATTGACGGTAGCTACCCAAGCACCTCTAAATTCATGTTTTATGTGCTGACCAAAAATAAATTGGGAAGTAAACAAATAAAATAATACGATGTAAAAGTTAGTTTTACCCATGTTTTTAAATGAATTTATTCTGATTTCAGTATTAAAACTAAAATATACCAACAAGGTTAATTTGTGCCTTGAAAGATTTTATCAGTGCCAAATTACCATTTTAGCAATCGGATAAGCCAACGGTAACGGCTAAGCCACCCTCTGAAGTTTCTTTATAGTTGGTATGCATATCTTTAGCCGTTTTCCACATAGTATCTATGACTTTGTCTAACGGAACTTTTACATTTTTAGGATCGGTTTCTAATGCCAATTCAGCGGCGTTGATAGCTTTGATGGCTCCCATTGAATTTCGTTCTATACAAGGTATTTGGACCAAACCACCAATAGGATCACAAGTCAAACCTAAATGATGTTCCATTGCTATTTCAGCAGCGACACTCACTTGTTCTGGAGTGCCACCAAGTAATTCACAGAGTGCTGCCGCTGCCATTGCTGACGATACACCAATTTCTGCTTGGCATCCACCCATGGCTGCTGAAATAGTAGCTCCTTTTTTAAAGAGACTTCCTATTTCACCTGCAACTAGTAAAAATTGTTTTATTTCTTTAAATCCGGCATCGTGATTTTCAATTACTAAATAATACATTAAAACAGCAGGAATCACGCCGGCACTACCATTTGTTGGGGCTGTAACAACTCTGCCTAATGAAGCGTTTACTTCATTTACACTGAGTGCGAAACAACTTACCCATTTCAATATTTGTCGAAATTTCACTTCCGTTTTCCGGATGGTTTGTAACCACTCTTCAGGTGAATCATAAGGATTGTCTCCGATTAATTTTTTATGAATGTCAAATGCTCTTCGGCGGACATTTAAACCACCAGGTAAACTACCCTCGGCATGACAACCAATAAACATACATTCAAGCATGGTATTCCAAATGCGTTGTATTTCAAAATCAATTGCTTCTGGAGTTCGTAGTGATTTTTCGTTTTCTAAAACTACTTCAGATATGGATTTATTTAAATCATTGCAATAGGCCAATAATTCCGTTCCTTTTTGAATGGGATATGGAAACGTATTAAAAATAGCAATGTTCTTCTTTGCATTTTTTCGTTCTTCTTTTACCACAAATCCACCACCTATAGAATAATAGGTTGCTTTTATTTTCTTTGAACCGATAGAGGCTGTAAAAGTCATTCCATTTGCATGGAAAGGAAGAAATTTTCTATTAAAAGTAATAGTTACTTTAGGGTCAAAAGGAATCGATATTTCATTATTGAATATGAGTTTTTTATCCGTTTGAATTTGAGTAATTGTGGCACTAATAGATTCAATAGGTACCGTCTCGGGGTCGGCACCAGACAAACCAAGCATAACGGCATAATCAGTAGCATGGCCTTTTCCCGTTAAAGACAAGGAACCATACAAATCAACCTGAATTTTTTCTACATTGGCAAAAATAGTTTTGGTCTTGAGTTCTGCAATCCATCGTTCTGCAGCGCGCCATGGGCCCAAAGTGTGTGAGCTAGAAGGCCCAACACCAATTTTTAACATATCAAAAATACTGATGCTTTCCATTAAGTATAAAATTTCAGCTAATGTAATTAATCATTACTATATGTGTGCATGTTGAATTGTAATTTTTATTGAAAATAAGTAAGTTCTTATTCTTTTATTTCGGGATACATTTTTTGTAGCTCGGTTTCTTTCATAGAAATCATATTGACATCTAAAGTAATAGGAGTTAATGGGGCATCCAAAGAATCACGTTTTACATTTACTATAGTATCAATAATATCCATGCCTTTAATTACTTTACCGAATACGGTATAATCACCGTCCAATCGGTGCAACCCTTCCTTGTTTTGAACAATATAAAACTGACATCTTGCTGATAGTTTTTCTGGGTTGCCATCTCTTCCTGCTCCCAAAGCACCATAATCATGAAGTAAGTCCTTATTAAATTCAGGTTCTAACAAGTATTTAGGGTCATTAAAACCTTCAGGTGTATCTGGGCAACCACCTTGTGCTACGAAATTAGGAATGACTCTATTAAAGGTTAATGAATCCCAATATCCTTCATTGGCAAGTTCAATAAAGCTAGCTTTGTGCTTTGGTGTTTCGTCAGATAGCCATACTAGAATTTCTCCTTTCGGAGTTATAATCTGCCCGATATCATAGGTCTTTTCTTTTGTACAAGAAGCGCATGTGATAAGAAAGACAATGAAAAGAACTGTCAAGAATTGGTTGGGAAACGAGTTCATTGCAATTGGTTTAAAATTGAGTTTTACGAAATTAGCCGAAATTAAATTATGAATCAAATTTTTTGCCGCATTAGATGGTAAGTAGTGTCTTTGTTTAAATCAATCGAGCCTATATGAATGGCTTTTTTCTGCCACTCTGTCATTATTTTTTAAGCTTTTCTGTCAAAATATAGAAAAACAAGCAATGGCATAATGATTGACTATTACAAACCGAATTAGTATTTAAAAATCAAAAAAATAAATAAAATTATATTATGAGTAAAATAATAGGAATAGATTTAGGAACAACCAACTCATGTGTTTCTGTAATGGAAGGTAATGAACCAGTTGTTATCCCAAATGCTGAAGGAAAAAGAACAACGCCTTCTATTGTAGCTTTTGTTGAAGGTGGTGAGCGTAAGGTTGGTGACCCTGCAAAACGTCAGGCAGTAACTAATCCTACTAAAACGGTATATTCTATTAAACGTTTTATGGGTAACAAGTATTCTGAATGTAAAAAAGAAGCGGAACGTGTACCTTATAAAGTGGTGAAAGGAGATAATGATACACCAAGAGTTGATATAGATGGTAGATTGTATACACCTCAAGAAATTTCTGCAATGGTGTTGCAAAAAATGAAAAAAACTGCTGAAGATTATTTAGGACATGACGTAACGGAAGCTGTCGTTACAGTTCCTGCATATTTTAATGATGCACAACGTCAAGCAACTAAAGAAGCTGGTGAAATTGCAGGGTTAAAAGTTAGTAGAATTATTAACGAACCAACAGCAGCGGCATTAGCATACGGTTTAGATAAAACAGGTGCTGATAAAAAAATTGCTGTATACGATTTAGGTGGAGGTACTTTTGACATCTCTATTTTAGAAATAGGAGATGGTGTATTTGAAGTATTATCTACAAATGGAGATACACACTTAGGTGGTGACGATTTTGACCAAGTAATTATAGATTGGTTAGCTGATGAATTTAATAAAGAAGAAAATATGGATCTTCGTAAAGATCCTATGGCTTTACAACGTTTGAAGGAAGCTGCTGAAAAAGCGAAAATTGAATTATCATCTAGTACACAGACTGAAATAAATTTACCATATGTAACTGCTACTGCTAGTGGACCAAAACACTTGGTGAAAACATTAACGAGAGCTAGTTTTGAAAAATTGGCTGATAGTTTAGTAAAAAGATCTATGGATCCTGTGGCTAAAGCATTAAAAGATGCAGATCTTAAAACATCTGATATTGATGAGGTAATTTTAGTAGGTGGATCAACACGTATGCCTAGAATTCAAGAAGAAGTGAAAAAATTCTTCGGTAAGGAACCACATAAAGGGGTGAATCCTGATGAAGTTGTGGCTGTAGGTGCTGCCATTCAAGGTGGTGTATTGACTGGTGATGTGAAAGATGTATTGTTATTAGATGTAACTCCGTTATCATTAGGTATTGAAACGATGGGTAATGTAATGACAAAATTGATTGAGTCAAATACTACGATTCCAACAAAAAAATCACAAGTATTCTCAACAGCTGCTGACAATCAGCCATCTGTAGAAATTCATGTGTTGCAAGGTGACCGTGCGATGGCTGCTGATAATAAAACAATTGGTCGTTTTCACTTAGATGGAATTCCACCAGCACAAAGAGGAGTACCTCAAATTGAAGTAACTTTTGATATTGATGCTAATGGTATTATCAATGTTTCAGCGAAAGATAAAGGAACAGGTAAAGAGCATAATATTCGTATTGAAGCCTCTTCTGGTTTGACTGATGAGGAAATCCAAAAAATGAAAGCTGATGCGGAAGCAAATGCCGAATCGGATAAAAAATTGAAAGAAACAGCTGACAAAATCAATGGAGCTGACGGAATGATTTTTCAAACAGAGAAGCAATTGAAAGAGTTTGGTGATAAATTATCTGCGGATAAAAAGGAGCCAATCGAAGCAGCATTAGAAGAGTTGAAAAAAGCACATGAATCTAAAGACTTAGTGCAAATTGATGCGGCTATGGAGAAGATAAATGAAGCTTGGAAAGTAGCCTCTGAAGAAATGTACAAAGCAGAACAAGAAGCACAAACTAATGGTGCTGCTGGAGGCGCAGATGCTGGTGCGCAAGGAAGTGCTACAGAAGCAGATGATGTACAAGATGTAGACTTCGAAGAAGTAAAAGAAGAGTAACGGTAATAAAAGACCGTATTCATATAAACCCGCTCATTGAGCGGGTTTTTTATTTTCTAAAAAACAATTGAGTATAATAATAACTGCCTTGACTATTTTTAATAGCCGTGATACCAATATGCGTAAAATCACCTTCAATATTGGCTTTATGACCAGAGCTATTTATCCAACCATCCATAACACTTTCTGCTGTGGGATATCCCGATGCTACATTTTCACCAGCACTTTTTGCATTTACGTTTTGCTGTAATTCTTGAAATCGCTGATTAAAGTTGTCGTGACTTATTTGGTTTTTGGAAATCATATAATTGGTGTGGTCAGTAGCCAATTGATCCGCAAAATCATTTCTAGCTAAGCTTGATTTACCAACACTTTTCCGATGACTATTGACCAATTTTAGAATTTCTTGGGTTATTGAAGCCTCATTGACAATTGCAGAACCAGCATCGTCCGTTATAATTTCGCTAGGATCCTGAGAACAAGAGTATATTAAAAATAAGAAGGGGAGTGTCCAGAATTTTATCTTTCTACTCATAATTTTAAGTTGTATACCATCTATAACTAGTTGTTAGCTACTTTTAGTATGATTCTCTTAATAAAATGTTTAAAACTATGATTTGCAATTGGCTGGAAAACACCTTATAAAAAGTACTTTAGTGATTGAGAATTTTAGTCAATGGAAAAAACAAAACCGGAATGGTTACAGGCGTTAGAGGCGCAATCTTGGCAAGCAGAGCTAATCGCTTCTGGTTTGGCAATATACGGATCACTTTCAATGGGTGTTTATATTGATAGCCTTACCGAATGGGCAGTATTACGTTTTGATGATCGTATTTTGAACATCTTGTATTTTTTATTTATTTATGTATATGCTGCACATGCCGTTCTAGTAATTAGTTTTATTTCACATTTGGCATTGCGTATTTTATGGGCAGGTATTTTAGGACTTAGTTCGGTATACCCTGGTGGGATTAATTTGGATACCAAAGCTTATGCACCTCATTTTAAAGAAAAATTGAAAAGGGAATTCCCTGATCTTTCTGCATATTCATTAGAACTCGACAAGCAATGCAGTATGATATTTTCAGTATTGTGCGCCATGATTATCGTTTTGGCATGTACCTCATTATGGATTTTAGCGTATTTAATTTTGAGCGGTTTACTACTTTTAGTTTTACCAGTAGCCATCGTTAATTATATAGGTTTTGGTTTTATAGCCGTTATTTTAGTATCGGCTATTTTTGCAGGATTGTTTGTGCAAGGCAAGTATAAAGAAAGTGCGTTTGCCAAAAAGTATGCGTATAAAATGAATCAAAAATGGAGTAGGATAATGTACTTTTTTGGTTACAGAGCCTTTAGCTATATTTCACAAACCATCAGAACCAATGTAACCTCTAAGTTGTTTTTTGTAGGAATGATGGTCATTTTGATTCTCAGCATGTTACTATCCATGCCGCGATTTGAAAAAATTATTCCCTATTACAAAGCGTCTAGTTTTGTACAGATGAACGGACATGAATCGTATGTGGTTTCTAGAAATTACCTAGATAAATTGGAAAATAAACGAATTTTAGACCCCGTAATTCAAAGTGAAATTATTCGAGATCATTTTATTAAATTATACATTCCTATCTATAAACGCGAAGAATTGACCATGACCACCAATTGTGGTACATTTGATTGGAATAATGACCTGTCAACAGCCGAAAATAGAAGATTAAGAGATCAATTTAAAGTAGCATGTGCATCGCAATATTATCAACTTGCTTTGGATGGAAAAGAACCATATGATGTCAATTATCAATACCGACGAAAATTGTACAATAATAAGGAAGGATTTGAAATTTTTATAGCAATTGACTCCTTACAAACAGGAATGCATACCTTGCAGATAAAGAGCAACTATACGAGTAAAGACAGTATTCATTTTCAAAGAAATATCCCATTTTATAAAACAGTAAACTAATTATATTAACTACAAAAACATCATGAAAAGACCATCTTATTTTATCTGTATTGTGCTTTTACTATGTATGCTCATAAGTTGTGGGCAGGATAAAGAAATAAAAATTAATGAAAAATTGTTATTAGAGAATCTACAACAATTATCCAGTGATGAATTTGAAGGACGTGGCTTTTCAAAAGAAGGTAATTATAAAGCACAACAATTAATGGCGAATCAATTTAAAGCACTGGGATTAGCGTCTGTGTTAGATTCAGGTTATATTCAACAGTTTCCATATACTTTTAAAGGAAAGCGAAGACAACGTATGTTTCCTATAGACAGTTTAGGGAAGGATGCTGAAAACGTACCCGATACTACAGTTGTTGGAGGCAATGTGTTGGCAATGGTTAAGGGTAAAACAGACAAGGTAATAGTTGTTACTGGACACTTAGATCATTTAGGTATTAGAAATGGTGAAATATATAATGGCGCTGATGATGATGCTTCAGGAACTGCAGCTTTAGTTGCGATCGCTGCGTATTTCAAAACCAAAGCTCCTAAGCATACCTTGGTGTTTGCAGCAGTAGATGCGGAAGAAATAGGCTCGTTGGGTGCGGATTATTTGGTAAATAATTTTCCGTTGGATATTCAAAAAGTGGTGTTGAATGTGAATATGGATATGATCGCCCACAATGATTCATTGCAATTGTATGCATCGGGTTTGTATCATTATCCGCAATTGAAAAAACCAATGGAAAACATTAATTCACCCATTTCATTACTGTTTGGACATGATGACCCTGATAATAAAGACTTGGATGATTGGACATTTTCTTCTGACCATAGAATTTTTCACAAATTAAAAATACCGTTTATATACTTTGGTGTAGAAGATCATAAAGACTATCATAAAGCCACCGACACGTTCGAAAATATAAATCAAGAATTTTATATTGAAGCAGTGAAATTAATCATTCAGGTTATCGAAAACTATGATAACACGGTAAAGGATTAATCTAATAAAAAGACAAAGTATAGGAGTTAAAATTTTCATTTAAATTCCTATAAAATGCTTTTACAGTTTGTATCCCCAAATAGCATGGAAAGGAAAGAGAAAGAACCTGGAGCTAAAAAAATAAAACAGCCTTGGTCTACGAAAGCTGCTATGGAGCAGGTGTATGCTATGAAATTGTGGGGCGATAATGAATCTTGCTTTTATTCAGGTGAAGGGTCGCATAATCCTGAGATTGTGAACCCATATATTGCCATGTTATCATCATTTTTAACATCATTTATAAGCCCTCTTGTGGTTTGTGACTTGGGGTGTGGTGATTTTAACATAGGAAAAGAATTGGTAAAATATACGGAGAAGTACGTTGCTGTAGATATCGTATCAGACCTTATCGCGTATAATAAAGCAAATTTTAAAGAAGAAAATCTAGAATTCCATTGTTTGGATATTGCAGTTGATGATTTGCCTTCTGGAGATTGTGCTTTGCTGAGACAAGTGTTACAGCATTTATCAAATACTGAAATACAAAAAATAGCGAGAAAATTAACAGTTTTTAAATATGTTGTTTTAACAGAGCATTTGCCTATGGGAGATTTTACACCCAATAAAGAGCTTATTTCTGGTCAAGGAATACGACTAAAAAAACAAAGTGGCATTAATTTGTTAGACCCTCCATTTAATTTTAAGGTAAAAGAGGAAAAACAAATAGCATCTGTTATTTTAAAAGGTGGTAAAGGGCGTATAGTAACTACAATTTATAAAACCTTTTAAATAAGATGTAAGCTGTTGCTCTGAATTGCATTAAAGTGTTTTAAACGTATTTGAGTGCTTTAATCGGTTAATGAATCTCCAATGCTTTGCTATAATTGGTGGTGGCTTTTTTTAAAGTTTCAGATAGCGATTTTAACCAGATGAGCTGATTTGATATTAAATACGCTTCCTGTAAGTGATGTAAGGTGTCGGTATTAATTTGTGTTTTACCTTTTTGGATGTTTTCATCTCTTTCATTAGATAGATCATGAAAGGTTTTTAGTAACATTTCTTGAGCATCTTCAATCGTTTCCGTATTTGTTTGTTGATCAGGAGACACTCCTTCTAGTTGGTCACAAGACATTTGTAATGTGTGGGCGATTTTTAATATCATAACATCAAACTCTTTTGATACCGGTGTGGTTTTATGATTAATGATAAAACTACCAATGGATGCTATAGCCGAAACAATAGTTTGATTTAAGGTGACTAGATTGTAAATTAACTGAAATTCCTTTTGTTTTGATTTAGGATCTTGTGTTAACCGTTGAAATGCAGCATTTAAATTACTTATGGCTAAAAAAACTTCCTTTCTTGCTACTTTATAAGCTAGTTGGTTTTGTTCTTTATTGTGATATAAGTCTTTTGTAGCGAGTATATAGCTTTTGTTTTTTTTGAGGGTGTTTAATAGTACATCTTTTAAACTGTTGACTTCCCAACTGGGCCATAAAATGTAATTAGCAACTATTGCTATAGTTGCTCCTATAATAGTATCTATAACGCGGTATTGGATGACCTGAAAGGCATTGGGGTTGATTAATGAATACACAAAAATGATGTTGATGGTAATTAACGCGGCTGCAGATTTATAGTTTTGTTGAATTAATGCAAATGCTAGGGTTAAGGATATAATGGCTAATACCGCATACACGATAAGGTTTTGAGTTATGAGCACTATGCCAATAGCTATGGCGGCACCTATCAGTGTTCCTATAATACGGTCTTTAGAACGCTCTTTAGTTAAACCGTAATTTGGTCTCATAATTACAATGATGGTTAAGAGAATCCAATAGGTGTTATGAATGTCTAAAATGGTGCCTAATACAAAGGCAAATACCATGGCTACTGTAAATCGCAGTGCATGCCTAAACAGGTTTGAATTGAAGCTAAAACTTTGGATGATTACATTTAAGCGGTATTCTTGCAAGGTTAAAAACTGACTCGCATCCTGACGTTTTAGGGATACTTTTGAAGCTTCTTTTACATTCGCCATCACACGTCTAATGGCTCTAATTTCTTCTAGTAGTAATTCTTGATAGTCGTATAGATTTTTTAAAACCAAGGCGCCTTCACGCGCTTTTGGAAGCTTTACGTCTTCAACATAAGCTGAAATGGCCTTGTTAGCTTTTGATAAAGCTTTTAGTAAGGTGTTTTGGTTTGGGAGTTTCTCATTTTGAATGAGTAACTCCGAAAGTTTCATTAGGTGGTTGCCTAAAATTTTATTTAGATTTTTAGAGGCTTTTAGGTATTGTTTTTTATCACTAAATAACCGATCTATTTCATGGTAGTCGAGGTGTTTTGCTTCTATAAGTTCAAATATATTGACCGATGAAATAAAAATTAATAATTGTTTTTCATCATAATGCGAACGCCCTGATCGTTTTCGACCTGCAAACAGGATTTCTCTTAAGGTTTCATGTTTTTCATTAATTTGTGTTTGTAACATGAATGTTCGCTGCATGAGCGCTTCCCGTTCGTCTTTTTTAGTTAATAGTCTAGCTCTTAATTTTAAATATTCGCCAATGAGCAGTAGCGTGTCTGATAGCAGTTGGTTTTCGTCCTTTCTTGGCGCCAATTTCCGAAAGGTGAAGGATACTAATAAGTACCAAAACCCACCAATACCCATAAGCCCTATATGCACTAAAATATCTTGAACGGTTTCTTTATGAATAGCAAACGCAAGCACCATTGCCAACAAGCCAGAAAATGACACTAATGACGCTCTAAAGCCGTATACGGAAATAAGTGAAATTAGAAACGAAATTATAGCTATCGCAAGGAGTAAAAGTAGCAAGTAAGGTTTTAAAAAGAGAATAATGGCAGTAATGAGCATGGTTAAACCAATACTAATTAAAATGGCATTGACTTTTCGTTTTAAGCTACCAGGGATATCGCCAGGTGCATTTAAAAATGCACCTACAATTAATGCCGGCGCGAACTGTGAATAGCCTAAAAAAGAGAGTATAACCAAAGGCGTCACAACTGCAAACGTGAGTCTAATGCCTCTGTAAAAGTTGGAGCCTTTTAAAAATAACTCGATGTTTTTTAGGTGCTTCTTCAACATAAAATTTCTAGTTGACAAAGATACCCTAATTAAGGGATAGTCCTTTTTTTTTCTAAACGAATAGTCACCTTATATTCCGTTTGTTGAAAGTATCGAATTATTGATTACTAGCGTGCTCTAAATGACTACAAAAATCATTATTTGATGATAGTTCAATAGATTGTTGTTTGGTTACATGTGCAGGTAATTTGTTTAGGTATGGTTTGTCACGTTGGCATTAAGCTAACAAAAAGAGAAAACACTTGGGAAATTTGAAAAAATTATTGTGCTACACTATAGCCACTATTAATTATACACATGGTTGTACATACTTAATTTATCCATTACTAACATTAAATAGATATCCAACGAATGCCGTCAAGCCCATGGCGACAGTTCCCCAGAATGTAATTCGGATAATAGCTTTGCCAATACTTGAACCGCCAGCTCTAGCTGCTAAAGCTCCTAAAAGGATTAAAAAAAATAGAGCAAAACCATAAAGTGCATATTCCATATGCTTTAAAGGAATAAAGAGCGTTACTAAAAAAGGAAGTAATCCGCCAACCGTAAATGCCGAACCAGAGGCGAATGCCGCCTGGATAGGTTTGGCTTGATTAATTTCATTAATTCCCAATTCATCTCTAATATGTGCTCCCAAAACATCGTGTTCGGTTAATTCTTTAGCTACTGTTAAAGCAGTTTCTTTTTTTAACCCTCTTTTCTCATAAATTTCTGCTAGTCTTTGTAATTCGATTTCGGGCATTTCATTAAGTTCCTTCTTTTCACGTTCGATATCGGCTTTTTCGACATCTGTTTGTGAACTTACTGAAACGTACTCTCCAGCTGCCATTGATAAAGCACCAGCAACTAGTCCTGCTAACGTTGCCAAAATAACTGGTTCTCGCATATCACTAGCTGCAGCTACTCCAATAGCAATACTAGCGGTAGATAAAATTCCATCATTAGCTCCAAGAACTGCAGCTCTCAACCAATTACTTCTATGTATGTAATGATTTTCTAAATAATTATCTAATTCATCTGTTTCTTTAGCCATTTATTTTGTTTGTTGCGACGGTCCACGTTGTTGCGCTTTCGTTATTTTACGTTAAATTCTAGATTAATAAGTGCTTTTATATTGCATTTTTCAGATACTTTCCAGTTTTGTTTTTCTCCATTAAGTTGTAACGTATTTTTCAAAAGAATTTATAACATGCTATGTTTAAGGTAGAATAGCTGCTTATGTCCAATCAAATATATGGATTTGTTACTAAAACTTAAGTTAAAAACACCTGTCTCTTGATTTTGTAATTCTATAGTATTGCCAATTTAAGACTAATTTAGTTACTTAGTTAAGTTTCTACTTGGTAGTTGCCTTCACATTAATTAAATTACACTAAAATAAAACTACCTACTAACTAACTGATTTTATTATGTATAAAGCTCGCCTATCTATCGCATTAGTAATCATGGTTACTTATTTTTTTCAAACCTCTACTGTTTTTGCGCAATCACAAAACACAGAAACCCTTGCTAAAGTAGTTTCAGGACTTAAACTTCGTGGCATAGGCCCATCTGTTATGGGTGGACGTATTGCTGATATTGCGGTGAGCCCTACTCATAAAAGTACTTGGTATGTTGCGGTGGGGTCTGGAGGTTTATGGAAAACTACGAATAGAGGTACTACTTGGGAGCCTATTTTCGACACTCAAAAATCATATTCTATAGGTACAGTCACCATAGATCCTAATAATACTGAAGTCATTTGGGTAGGCACAGGAGAAAATGTTAGTGGTCGCCACGTTGCATGGGGAGATGGTATCTATAAAAGTGTGGATGGCGGAAAGACATGGAATCAAATGGGGCTTGAAAAATCGGAGCATATTGGAAAAATATTAGTAGACCCGAGAAATAGTGATGTTGTATTCGCTGCAGCGGAAGGGCCATTGTGGTCTTCAGGTGGCGAACGAGGGGTTTATAAAACAATCGATGGGGGAAAAACTTGGAACTCAGTGCTGGGAATCGATAAAAATACGGGTGTTACTGATTTGGAATTTGATCCGTCGAATCCTGATGTTATATATGCTGCGGCCTACCAACGTCGCAGACATACATGGTCGCTACTAGCGGGTGGACCGAACTCAGGAATTTATAAATCTATAAACAACGGTACATCATGGCGCCAACTAAAAACAGGACTACCAACTGGTGATATTGGAAAAATTGGACTTGCTGTAACGCCAGCAAATGCTGATCGGGTATACGCTACTATAGAGGCAAGTGATGCGGAAAAAGGGTTTTATATTTCTAGTGATAAAGGAGAAAGCTGGGGCAAAGGAAATTCTTATATCTCTGGAGGAACAGGTCCCCACTACTATCAAGAAATTGAAGCCTCACCAGAAAATCAAGATTTGGTGTATCAAATGGATGTTTTTCTTCATGTCACACGTGATGGAGGTAAGAACTTTAATTATTTAGGTACAGGTAGAGAGAAACACAGCGACAATCATGCCCTTTGGATTGATCCAGAAGATGGTAAGCATTTAATTGCTGGAACAGATGGTGGATTGTATGAAACGTATGATGAAGGTACCACTTGGCGGCATTTTTCTAATTTGCCAATTTCTCAATTTTATAAGCTCGGGCTTGATAATGCAGAACCCTTTTATAATATTGTTGGGGGCGCACAAGATTTGGGTTCTTTAATAGGACCTTCACGAACAATGAATACTGAAGGGATTCGCAATCAAGATTGGTATGTGCCTCTTGGAGGAGATGGCTATGATTCTGCCTTTGATCCTGAAGATCCCAATATTGTATATATTGAATACCAAGAGGGGATATTACAACGTCTTGATAGACGTAGTGAAGAAGTCATAGGAATCCAGCCACAACCTGCTCCCAACGACCCACCTGAGCGTTGGAACTGGGATAGTCCGATTCAAATTAGTCCGCATAATAATAAACGTATTTATTTTGGATCACAACGTGTTTGGAAAAGTGATAACCAAGGAAATTCATGGACGCCTATCAGCAAGGATCTAACAACCAATACCAATCGCTATGAACTTGAAACGATAGACAATCGTGTGTGGAGTGTTGACGCACTTTACGATACTGGAGCGATGTCAAAATATGCAACGCTTACTTCTCTATCAGAATCTCCAATAACTGAAGGCTTGTTATATAC
>CAXBMA010000020.1:0-16424 GCA_963976855.1 uncultured Aureibaculum sp.
AATGGCAAAGCCTAAAAAATCTACAGCTGGTGGTGGAGAAATTATTGAAAACCCAATTCTTTCTAACTTTAAGGAAGGATTATCAATTTTAGAATACTTTATTTCTACGCACGGTGCACGTAAAGGTCTTGCCGATACCGCATTAAAAACAGCCGATGCAGGATATTTAACACGTCGTTTAGTTGATGTTTCTCAAGATGTAATTATCAATGAAGAAGACTGTGGTACCTTAAGAGGACTTGAAGTTTCGGCTTTAAAGAAAAACGAAGAGGTTGTAGAAACTTTAGGTGAACGTGTAATCGGAAGAGTTGTTTTAGAAGATGTAGTTGATCCGTTAACACAAGAGGTTTTAGTTGAATCTGGAGAGCAAGTAACTGAAGATATTCTTAAAAAGATTGAAAGTTCAGCTTTAGAGACTATTGAGGTTCGTTCAGCATTAACATGTGAATCAGATCGAGGTATTTGTGCAAAATGTTATGGTCATAGTCTTTCAACTAGAAAAATGGTTCAAAAAGGAGAAGCGGTAGGAGTAATTGCTGCACAATCTATTGGAGAGCCTGGTACACAATTAACATTACGTACGTTCCACGTGGGTGGTATTGCAGGAAATATTTCTGAAGAGAATGCTTTATCAGCGAAATTTGGAGGTAGTGTTGAAATTGACGATTTAAGAACTGTTGAAGGGTTAGATAACGAAGGAAATAAAGTGGATATCGTTATTTCGAGAACATCAGAGATTAAAATTGTAGATAAGAAAACAGGTATTACCTTAAGTACTAATAATATTCCTTACGGTTCGTATATTTTTGTCGGTGATAAAGATACAATCAAAGCAGGTGATGTTATTTGTAAATGGGATCCATACAATGGAGTAATTGTTTCTGAATTTGCAGGTAAAATTACTTTTGAAAATATTGATCAGGGTGTTACATATCAAGTTGAAATTGATGAGCAAACTGGTTTCCAAGAGAAAGTAATTTCTGAATCGAAAGCGAAGAAAGTTATTCCAACATTAATTATTGAAAATAAGAAAGGCGAAGCCTTACGTTCTTACAGTTTACCTGTAGGTGCTCACTTAATGATTGAAGAAGGAGAGAAAATTGAAGCGGGTAAAGTATTGGTTAAAATACCGAGAAAATCTGGTAAAGCGGGCGATATTACAGGTGGTCTTCCACGTGTAACTGAGTTGTTTGAAGCGAGAGATCCTTCAAATCCAGCAGTTGTTTCTGAGATTGATGGTGTGGTTTCTTTTGGTAAAATCAAACGTGGTAACCGTGAAATCATCGTAGAGTCAAAATTAGGTGATATTAAAAAGTACTTAGTGAAATTGTCTAGTCAGATACTAGTACAAGAGAATGACTTTATAAAAGCAGGTATGCCTTTATCAGATGGAGCAATTACACCGTCAGATATTTTGAATATCAAAGGCCCTTCAGCGGTTCAACAATACCTAGTGAATGAAATACAAGAAGTATATCGTTTACAAGGGGTGAAAATTAACGATAAGCATTTTGAAGTAGTCGTACGTCAAATGATGCGTAAAGTAAAAATTGTTGATTCTGGAGATACTATCTTCTTAGAAAGCCAATTGATTCATACAAATGATTTTATTGAAGAAAACGATAAAATTTACGGTATGAAAGTAGTTGAAAGTAAAGGAGATTCTGAGAATATCAAAGAAGGTCAAATGATTTCTGCACGTACATTAAGAGATGAAAATTCAATTTTACGTAGAACTGATAAAGCCTTGATTGAAGCTAGAGATGCGGTTCCAGCAACTGCTGAACCAATTTTACAGGGTATTACGAGAGCGTCATTACAAACGAAATCGTTTATCTCTGCTGCTTCTTTCCAAGAAACAACGAAGGTATTAAATCAAGCTGCTGTAAGTGGTAAAATTGATTACCTAGAAGGCTTGAAAGAAAATGTAATTGTAGGTAAGAGAATACCAGCAGGTACAGGTATGAGAGATTACGATCATTTAATAGTAGGTTCTAAAGAAGAAATGGACGCGAAATAATTATGGCAGAACAAGAAAAAAAACAAGAGAATCAATTAAACATTGAGTTGGATGAGAAAATTGCTGATGGCACCTATGCTAACTTAGCAATTATCAATCATTCAGTGTCTGAGTTTGTTGTAGATTTTGTAAATGTGATGCCGGGTACGCCGAAAGCCAAAGTAAAGTCTAGAATTATATTAACGCCACAACATGCAAAACGTTTGACGAAAGCATTGGCTGAGAACGTAACTAGATTTGAAAAAGCACATGGTGAGATTAAAGATTATGAACAACCGCCGATTCCGATGAATTTCGGACCGACAGGTCAAGCATAAATAGTAAAAACGCCGAACAGAAATGTTCGGCGTTTTTTTATATTTGCGTGTATGGAAAGCAAAAGTGTTATAATTTCAGAAGGTGAAAGACCTATTTGGCAGAAAGTTATTGCTGCTTTGTTCTATACATTTTCTATTTTTTTTATTTATTACTTTTTTTATACCTTTAAATTTAATGTAGAAAATGAGCTTACTAAACGACCTGCTGCGTTAATTGAATTAGCCATTTATTGTTTTTTATTTGGTTTTGGTTTTTCTAGTAAGAATACCAAATTTTTTAATTTAAAAGATGAAAAATATAAAAATCAATACTCTGTAGGGCCAATTAAAGTGGGTAAATGGAAAGCGCTTCCAATGTTGGAATATGTTTCTGTTTTTAAAAATGGTAGAGATGTTTTTGAAATTAATGTTTGGTATAAGAGAAACAAACATTTTAATATTTATAACTACCATGACGAAGAAGAGTCTTTAGAAACAGCTTATTATATTGCTAATCAATTAAATATAAAATTGTTAGATGCTACTGAAAAGAACAATTATAAATATTTGGATATGGTCAAGTTGAAAGATAAGTATCATAAACCTGAATCTTCTAATTAATTTTTAATCGACTTCAATTCTACTTTTAATTCTTGAAACATATTTACTATACTACTGAGCTTTAATTCATCTTTATCATATTCTTGCGTGTTGATACAACACGTAAATTCCCACAACTCCAACACCTGCTCTAGCTTTACTTCATAAGGGGCATAGGCTTTGTTATCAGAATACAACAACAGGCTTTTTCGGTCTTTTATTCTAGGATAGACTCTTTTGTAAACCAAGCCATCTTCTTTTGTCAGTATGACATAGGTGCTCCCTTCTTTTAAATCATTAATATCCTCAACGAACTTGCCCACAATATACGAACCGTCTTTTACAGGTAACATTGAATCTCCTTTGATAGGAAAAGTACGGTGTTTGCCAGTAGGTAAGAAAGGAAGTTTTATATTTTGTAACTGCTCCACATACTCTGGGTCTGCATAGCCCTTTAAATAACCCGCAGAAGCCTCAGTAGTAATAATTTCAATAAGATCTTCATTGGTTTCACTTACAGCGATCGGAAATAAAACGCGCTTATTGCCAATTTCAATAAAAGAGGTGTCTTTAGCGAGTTTTAAATTATTCTTTATCAAGATGTCTATCGGAATATTAAAGTAACTAGAGAGCTCTAACAATCGATCAATAGAAGGTTCGGTTCTTCCTGATTCAAAAGAAGCAATCATAGCTCTACTCCATTTTAATTCTTCAGCAAAATATTCTTGAGAGAAATTTTTTAATTCTCTAAGGTGACGAAGGTTTGTTGCAATATATTTCATAATGTTTCAAAATTAAACAATTAATGTTTCATAATGAAACTAAATTTGTAAAAATAAAATAGATACATTGTTTTTAAACTGCCACACATATTACAGCCTCCGTTACGGAACGTTAAAGCCTGAAAATTTACTACAGTTAGCTGCAGAGAACAACCTGAAAACACTGGCCCTGACAGATATTAATACCACTTCGGCCTGTTTAGATTTTGTGCGATTGGCTGCCACACAGAGTATCAAACCCGTTCTAGGAGTAGATTTTAGAAATGGAGTAAAACAACAGTTTATCCTCTTAGCAAAAAACAATAAGGGCTTTCAACAAATCAATAATTACCTCGCTACTTTTTTATATGATAAACAACTAAAAATTCCTGAACAACCGATAAAACTTAAAGAAGTATTTGTCATTTATCCGTATCAGCAAGGGAAGGATTATGAATTGAAAAAGAATGAATATTTAGGAATCGGTATCAAAGATCTAAATCACTTAAAATTTTCTAAATGGAATCAACAACGTGAAAAACTTGTGGTATTGCAAACGGTTACTTTTAAAAACAAAAGAGGTTTTAATACCCATCGTTTGTTAAGAGCCATCGATAATAATACCTTGTTGAGTAAACTTTCTGTAAATGAGCAAGCTTGTGAAACAGCGCAATTAATGCCACTTGATGAACTGAAAAAGTACTATGCAGATTATCCTGAGTTAATTAAAAATACGGCACAGCTACTAAATAAATGTACTATAGCATTTGACTTTTCGCAAAAAATTCCCAACAATCAAAAAAGTTATACCAATAGCGAAGAACTCGATTGTCGCTTATTAGAAAAGTTGACTTATCAAGGAATGGCCTATCGCTATCAACAGCCAGATGAAGCTATTTATGCACGGATTGCTAAAGAATTGAAAATTATTAAAGAAAAGGGTTTTGTTTCTTATTTTCTAATCAACTGGAAAATTTTAAAGTATGCTCGCAGTAAAGGTTATTTTTATGTAGGTAGGGGCAGTGGCGCCAATAGTATTATTGCCTATTTGTTGCGAATCACAGATGTAGACCCTATTGAATTGGATTTGTACTTTGAACGTTTTATTAATTTATACCGTACCAATCCACCCGATTTTGACATTGATTTTTCTTGGGCAGACCGTGATGATGTCACTAAATTTATATTCAAACAGTTTAAGAATACCGCTTTAATTACAGTGTACAACACCTTTAAATTTAAAGCTTCGGTTCGTGAATTGGGGAAAGTAATTGGCTTGCCTAAATCTGAAATAGATATGCTAACGCGAGGAAAGTATACTGTCAGTTCATTGGATAAACTTTCGCAGCTAGTATTGAGATACAGCCAATACATTCAAGGGTTTCCTAATTATTTAGGAATCCACGCTGGAGGGATTCTAATTTCAGAAAAACCAATTCATTATTATGGCGCTACATTTTTACCTCCCAAAGGCTTTCCTACAACACAATTTGATATGGTTGTTGCTGAAGATATTGGCTTGTATAAATTTGATATTTTGAGTCAGCGTGGCCTAGGGAAAATAAAAGATGCTGTAGAAATTGTAAAGGACAACCATCCTGATAAAGAAGCCATTGATATTCATGACATCAAGCGATTTAAAGAAGACAAACAGATTAAGTATTTATTGAAAAACGCCAAAGCGATCGGTTGTTTTTATGTAGAATCTCCTGCCATGCGTATGTTGTTAAAAAAATTACAAGTAACTACTTATTTAGGATTGGTTGCTGCAAGTTCAGTCATTCGTCCAGGAGTGGCAAAGTCGGGTATGATGCGCGAGTATATTTTACGTTATCGAAATCCCGAACGAAGAAAAGATGCACATCCTGTATTATTGGGTATTATGCCCGAAACCTATGGTGTTATGGTATATCAAGAAGATGTGATTAAAGTGGCACATCATTTTGGAAGATTAGACTTAGGGGAAGCAGATATGTTACGACGAGGCATGTCTGGTAAATTTCGTTCTCGAGACGAGTTTTTAAAAGTAAAACAACAGTTTTTTGACAATTGTAAGGTCGATGATAAACCCGATGCACTTGTAGCAGATATTTGGCGACAAATAGAAAGCTTTGCGGGATATGCGTTTGCAAAAGGACATTCTGCATCGTATGCTGTAGAAAGTTACCAGAGTCTATTTTTAAAGGCTTATTATCCGTTAGAATATATGGTGGCTACACTAAATAATGGAGGTGGTTTTTATAGCGTTGAACTGTATGTACATGAAGCGAGAATGCATGGAGCCATTATAGAAGCGCCTTGTATAAATAAAAGCACTTTTCAAACGAGTATTGTAGGCACAACTATTTATTTGGGTTTTTCATTGTTACATTCATTAGAATCAAATACCATTAAGAAAATTCTTTTAGAGCGCACCCGCAATGGGGCTTTTAAAAGCTTAGATGATTTTATAGATCGGGTATCGATATCAATAGACCAAATTGCGATTCTAATTAAAATCAATGCGTTTCGCTGTACAGAAATTAACAAACGAGAATTGTTATGGCAAGCACATTTAAAAATTAGTAAAGTTCCTTTACAGGAGCAGGAGATTACTTTGTTTAAAACAACGCGTATTTCTTATGAAATTCCAGAATTAAAAAGTACCGCTTTAGAAAATGCTTTTGACGAGTTTGAATTATTAGGCTTCCCTTTGTGTAACCCCTTCCAATTATTAGTAAAGCCTTGTAGAAGTCGGTTATTAGCGAAAGATTTACCTCTTTATAAAGGGAAGCGAATTACTATTGAAGGCTATTTAATATGTACAAAAAGCACATCAACTTCAACAGGGAACGCAATGTACTTTGGTACTTTTTTAGATCGCAATGGAGCTTTTATAGATACGGTACATTTTCCACCAGTTGCAGCTAAATTTCCCTTTCGGGGAAAAGGAGTCTATAGTATTACAGGAAAAGTATTAGAAGAGTTTGATTGTATTAATATAGAAGTTGTTAGCATGTATCGTTTGGCAACTATTGAAGACCCCAGGTATGCAGATACCACTAAACCAATTGCTGTATGAGTCAGGAAGACAGAGCTATTGTGCATATGGATTTAGACACTTTCTTTGTGTCTTGTGAACGCTTGTTAGACAGCCGTTTAGAAGGAAGACCTGTATTGATAGGCGGCACGTCAGATCGTGGAGTGGTGGCTTCTTGTAGCTATGAAGCACGTAAATTTGGTGTGCATTCGGCGATGCCAATGCGTATGGCAAAACAATTGTGTCCAGAAGCCATTGTGTTGAGGGGCAATTCAGGAACCTACACTAAATTTTCCCAAAATGTTACTGAAGTAATTAGAGAAAGTGTTCCGTTATATGAGAAGTCGTCTATCGATGAATTTTATATAGACCTTACGGGAATGGATAAGTTTTTTGGTTGCCATCAATTAGCCTCAGAATTACGACAGCGCATTATTAAAGAAACAGGTTTGCCTATTTCTTTTGGTTTATCGGTTAATAAAACAGTTTCTAAAGTTGCCACAGGCGAAGCAAAACCCAATAATGAAATACGAATTTTAAAGGGAAATGAAAAACCATTTTTAGCACCATTGTCTGTTCGTAAAATACCAATGGTTGGCGAAGTTACGTATAAATCATTATGCGATTTAGGCATTAAACGGATTGTAACAGTACAAGAAATGCCTATGCAATTGATGCATAAAGTGTTGGGTAAAAATGGTTTGTCAATCTGGAAGAAGGCAAACGGTATTGATACAACACCAGTAGTGCAATACCATGAACGCAAATCGATTTCAACCGAACGTACTTTTGATAAAGACACTACAGATATGCATAAATTGCGGAGTATTGTTATTGCAATGACCGAAAATTTAGCTTATCAGTTACGCCGTGGTAATAAGTTAACAGCCTGCATTACATTTAAAATTCGCTATTCCGATTTTCAAACCTATACCCAACAAAAACGCATTCCGTATAGCTCACTAGATAGCAGTATTATAGCAAAAGTGTTAGATCTTTTCAATGCGCTGTATAACAGGCGATTATTGGTGCGTTTGGTAGGGGTTCGGTTTAGCCATTTGGTGGAAGGAGGGCATCAAATTAATTTATTTGAAGACAACGAAAAACAAATCAATTTATGCCAAGCAATAGATGCTATGCGTGAACGCTATGGCGATAGGGCAGTGATAAGTGCTTCCGGAATGGATGCCAAAAGTATTAGTCGGTGGAATCCTTTTACAGGAGAGCCACCACCATTATTAGCAAATAGAAGACGGTAAGACAAGCTGTAACTAAAAGACATTATCTATCTTTGTTATTCAATGAAAAGACTTTCGAATATATTACAGGAAAAAATAAATCAGCGTATCAAAAAAGATGCTTTACGCTCATTGAATGAAAAAAATGATTGGGTCGATTTTTCATCAAATGATTATTTGGGTTTTTCAGCATCTGAAGAAATATACGATGCCGTTCATCAATACCTAGTTGATCATAACTTAAAGAAAAATGGGGCAACTGGGTCGCGTTTGCTCTCTGGTAATCATGGTTTATATACTCAAGTTGAACAGCAGCTTTGCAAATTCCACCATAGTGAGGCCGCATTGATTTTTAATTCAGGCTATGATGCCAATGTGGGTTTTTTCTCATCAGTACCACAACGCGGAGAGATCATTTTATATGATGAATATGTACATGCTTCGATACGTGATGGCATTCAATTATCCAATGCCAAAGCATATAAGTTTAGGCACAATTCGATGGATGATTTAAAAGAAAAATTAAAACGGCATAAGACCAATCAAACCGAACCCATTGTTGTTTATGTGGTCACCGAATCTGTTTTTTCTATGGATGGTGATTCACCAGATTTAGTGGCAATGTTAGCAATTTGTAAAGAAAATGATGCAAATTTTGTTGTAGATGAAGCACATGCTGTAGGTATTTTTGGTGAAAATGGATGTGGGCTCATCCAAGAATTAGGAATAGAGCAAGCTATTTTTGCTAGAATTAGTACGTTTGGAAAAGCCTTAGGGTGCCATGGAGCTGCCATTTTAGGAAGTACTGAATTAATCCACTACTTAGTGAATTTTGCCCGAAGCTTTATATACACTACTGCATTGCCACCACATGCATTGGCAACGATTAAAATTGCGTATGATCAACTTGTTAAGTTAGATTCACACCAAGGCTCTCCGCAAAAAAAATTGAACGAAAACATACAATTTTTTAAAACGACAGCTAAAAATCATAATCTTCAGGAGCGGTTTATTGAAAGTAACTCAGCGATACAATGTTGTATTGTTTCTGGAACTAAAAATGTAAAACGAATAGCATATCAGCTACAAGAAAATGGGTTTGATGTCAAACCTATTTTATCGCCAACCATTACAGAAGGGCAAGAACGTTTGCGTTTTTGTTTACACAGCTTTAATTCTGAAAAAGAAATGAAAGAAGTTTTGAGCTTACTTTCTACCTTTGTAGGCAAAGATTTAATACTATGAATCCAAACTATACCACGCTTGCCGTATTTGAATATTCTACCGAAGCGCAATTGGTAAAATCTAAATTGCTATCGGAAGACATACGCGTGATGCTAACTGACGAAGTAACCATTGATACCGACCCCTTACTGAGTCAGGCCATAGGAGGTGTTAAATTACAGGTATACAATGACGATTTAGAACGCGCCACGGCAGTTTATAATGAGATAAGAGCGTACCAGAAAGATACGAATGGCAATGATATCTATTGTATAAACTGTAATGCTACCCGTATTTTGATAGCACCACCAAGTGAAACCAATGTTTTTTATAAGTTGTTTCCATTTTTTGAAAAGAAAAAATATCGGTGTAATGAATGTAAGACAGAATTCAAATGAAAAAATATTTTATAACAGGAATCTCAACTGAGGTTGGTAAAACAGTCGTTGCTGCAATTATAACCGAAGCGCTAAAAGCAGATTATTGGAAACCTATTCAAGCAGGTGAATTAGAAAATACCGATACACACAAGGTTGAAAAATTAGTATCAAATACAAAATCTAAAATGCATGCAAGCAGCTATGCCTTGCAAACTCCTATGAGTCCGCATGCCGCCGCCGCAATAGATGGTATTCGTATTGATATCAAAAAAATCAAAGAACCTCAAACAAAAAATCATTTGGTAATAGAAGGTGCTGGAGGAATTTTAGTACCACTAAATGACAAACAAACAATACTCGATCTAATCAAACCAGCATATAAGGTGTTAGTCGTTTCTAGGCACTATTTAGGGAGTATCAATCACACTTTGTTAACCGTTAATTTATTAAAAGAAAAGGGCTTTGATGTATCGCTTATTTTTTCTGGAAATGAGCATAAAACGACCGAGGCAATAATCAAGAAAATGACTAACGTGCCTGTAATAGGGCGCATTGAAGAAGAGCCTTATTTTGATCAGAATGTGGTTAGAGAATATGCCAATTTGTTCAAAGCAGCACTAGAAAAATTATAAGTGAAATTAAGTACTATAAAACGACTTTGGATTTTTCCGTTCCTCTTCGGACTCTTAGGCGCGTTCATCGGTTTGGTGTTACGCTTCGCTTTTACAGGTAACATTGCTGGATTTCCTTTTAAATATGTATTACATTCACACTCACATGTAATGTTATTGGGGTTTGTCTTAAACAGTTTTGTTGTTTTACTTTGGACACAATTTACCGATGAAATAGATAAAAAATCATATAAGCTTTATATGGCACTGCAAGGGTGTATGGCCATTTTGTTAGTAGCATTTATAATACAGGGCTATGCATTTGTAACTATTTTATTTTCTACATTGCACTTATGGATTAGCTATGTGTTACTCATAAGGCTATGGAAACGACTTACTATTGAAGGAAGTACATTGAGCCTCATTAAACTGGGTATTATTTTTCATTTTATAGCCTCTATAGGTCCGTATGCGTTGGGCCCATTAATGGCGCTAGAGATGCAAGAGTCTCCGTGGTATCAACAAGCCATATTTTTTTACTTACACTTTCAATATTTTGGGTCTTTCTTTTTATGGATGCTGGCAATATTATTTCATCAATTAAAAGTGACACTTTCTAAAAGACAAATTGGTGTTGTTGTAGTTAGTATTGTATTGCTGTACGCACATACTTTAGTGTATAATTTTAATCATCGGTTACTTCAAATTTCTGGAGTTTTAGGAGCTGTTTTATTGTTAGGTTTTATTTTAGGATTGAAAGAGCACTTACTGAAAAAGAATCTAAAATATAAAATAATTTATCAGATTATATTGCTGATTGCACTGTTGAACTGCTTGGGAAGTACGACTTACATGGCAGATTTAGTATCAGAAAATCGATTTGTATTAATCGCTTGGTTGCATTTGTTGTTTTTAGGATTGTACTTACCATTTATTTGGATTTTGTCTCGAATTAAAATTGCTAAATGGATATGGATAGTATATGCTTTGGCATTGATAGCCTCTGAAATTATATTGGTTTTTCCAGCTACTGCCTCCAGCTTCTTTTCCACTTCAGTGATGTGGTTATTATTTCTGAGTTATTTGGGAGTAGTTTTATGTATTTCTATTGTACATTTGAAGACGCTAGTTGAACTATTTAAAAAATGACTTTACAAGAACGCGATAAAAAACATTTGTGGCATCCATTAACGCAGCACAAACTACATCCAGGTACCTTAGCCATAGTAAAGGCGAAAGGCGCTTTATTATTTGACGAGCAAGGCAACGAGTATATAGACGGTATTGCATCTTGGTACACCTGTATGTACGGTCATAGTAATGATTTTCTGACCAAGCGTGTTTCAGACCAAATGCAACAATTAGATCATGTAGTATTTGCGGGTTTTACGCATGAACCTGCTATTAAATTATCAGAAGCTTTAATTGAGATTTTGCCCACGAATCAAGAGAAGTTGTTTTTTAGTGATAATGGATCCACGTCGGTTGATGTGGCGATTAAAATGGCCTTGCAATATCATTTTAATAAAGGTGATAAAAAAGGAAAAATAATTGCTTTAGAAGATGGTTTTCACGGAGATACTTTTGGTGCGATGTCTGTTTCAGGTTTGTCGGTTTACAACGGGCCTTTTGAAGAATTTTTTATTGACGTAGCGCGTATTCCAGTCCCTACTACAGCAAATTTTAAATCGGTTAAGAAACAGTTTAGAACACTGCTCGAAACAAATGAAGTTGCGGCTTTTATTTATGAGCCATTAGTACAGGGCGCCGCCGCAATGAAAATGTATGATGCAAATTTGATTGACGAATTGTTGACGCTCGCAAAAGAGCATCAGGTTTTGGCAATCGCCGATGAGGTAATGACAGGTTTTGGCAAAACAGGCAAAAATTTTGCTTCAGAATATTTAACAAACCAACCAGATATTATTTGTTTGGCAAAGTCATTGACAGGAGGTTTGGTTCCAATGGCATTAACAACCTGTACGCAACAGGTATACAATGCTTTTTTAAGTGACGATATGACCAAGGGTTTTTTTCACGGGCATACCTATTCTGCAAACCCAATTGCTTGTACAGCGGCGTTGGCAGCAATAGAATTACTACAGTCTGATTCCATTCAAAAAAGTATTACACGAATAACGGCCTCACATCATGCGTTTGATTTGCGGATAAAGAACCATCCGAAAGTTGCTGCTACCAGACAATTGGGAGTTATTTATGCCCTAGATTTAAATATTAAAATGGAACGGTATGGCGACTTGCGTTATAAACTCTTCCAATTTTTTATGGAAAATGGCGTGTGTTTACGCCCCTTGGGAAATACCATTTATATATTAGCACCATTTGTAATAACCGATGCGCAATTAAAAAAAGTCTATGCTACTATTGAAAAAGCCTTAGAAACCTTCTAGCGATTTGTCTAATAGGTTGATTTTTTCGTTTGTTTCCTTAATCAATACATATAACTCTTCATACACCCATTCTCCATCTGTTTTTTCACCTTTAATGGTTACTGACCCTTTTCCTTTTGAACCTTTAATAGGAATAGTAAGTGCTGCTTTTCCTGAATCATTGCTCAAAGAAATATTCCCTTGCATGATGCCGTCATTTTCAATGTCAGTTCCTAAATAATTAATTACGGTCGGGTCACTAGATGCCTTTTCAAGCGCATATTCATAGGGAACGGAATTTGTAAATAATTTGGTGACCCCAAAAATGGCAGCTCCAACACCTAGTATAAAAAGCAAAATTACAGTGAGACATCCACCAACGGGCACTAACCACATCCAGTTTCTACCAAACCAACTCTTTTGTTGTATTTCTTCGCTCATAATTGTTGTTTTAGTTGTGTTATTTTAGATTGTTATGAACTAAAATAATTTTTTATTTTCAGTTGATTGACATATGATATGAAAAATAGTTGCCTTATTTTTGTTGAAATTACAAAAATACTTGCAACATCCTATTTCCATAACAGCCATAAATTCAATTTCTCCTTTAGGGAGTACACTAGCCGAGACCTGGAAAAACTACCTTCAACCGAAGCATTGTATTCGATTAAGGGATTATGACGGTAGGGAGACCTATGTTTCTGAACTTTCTGATAGTGCAAAGACCGTAGTAAGACAGCTAAGAGCATCTGATTCCAACTACAAAAGATTGGATGATACCGTATTATTTGCCATCTGTGCTTCGCGAGAGGCCATCAAAACAGCCAATTGGAAAGGAACAGATAATTTCGGAATTAATATCGGTTCTTCAAGAGGGGCAACGGCACTTTTTGAACGATACCACCAAGATTTCTTAAGTACTAAAAAAACAGAAACCTTGGCTTCACCAACTACTACATTAGGTAATATATCGTCTTGGGTTGCACATGATTTACAAACAAAAGGCCCCGAAATTAGCCACTCAATTACCTGTTCAACAGCTTTACATGCTTTATTAAACGGGATTGCTTGGATTACGAGTGGAATGACCGATAAATTTTTAGTGGGTGGGAGCGAAGCACCTTTAACGCCATTTACTATTGCACAAATGCAAGCGCTTAAAATTTATGCAAAAACCAAATTGGATAACGACGGTCATCCTGAGCCTGTCGAAACATCTTTTCCTTGTCGCGCGTTAGATCTTTCAAAAAAGAAAAATAGTATGGTGTTGGGCGAAGGGGCGAGTATGGCTTGTTTAGAGAGCGGGAAGAAAAAAAATGCATTGGCTATTATTGAAGGCATTGGCTATGCAACAGAAATTTTAGAACACAACACTTCAATTTCTACAGAGGCCCGTTGTTTTCAAAAATCGATGAAAATGGCTTTGGCTGATACAAAACTAGAAGAGGTTGATGTAATTGTTATGCATGCGCCGGGCACGAAAAGAGGTGATTTAAGCGAATTTAAAGCCATTGAAAAAGTTTTTGGTGGAGCTGTTCCCTCCTTAACAACAAACAAATGGAAGTTAGGACACACTTTTGGAGCCTCAGGAATGTTAAGTATAGAATTTGCTATTTTAATGTTGCAACATCAGCAGTTTATAGAAATTCCATTTTTAGAGAATTCAATGAAGCCAAAAATTTTAAACAAAATATTAGTAAATGCTGTAGGTTTCGGAGGAAATGCCGTTTCAGTATTATTAAGTAAAAAATAGAGCTATAAACGATTTAATTATTATTTTTGATTTTTATAACCAACCTGATTTATGAGTATGACGAGACACAACTGGACGAAAGAAGAGATTTTAGAGATTTACAACAAGCCTTTGATGGAATTACTTTACGAAGCCGCTACGGTGCATCGGAAGTATCACGATCCTAATACAGTTCAAGTTTCTACCTTGTTATCAATAAAAACGGGTGGATGTCCTGAAGATTGTGGTTATTGTCCGCAAGCAGCACGGTACCACACCAATATTGAAGGGAACGATTTAATGACGGTTCATCAGGTGAAAGCCCAAGCGTTACGTGCCAAAGCCTCAGGAAGTTCACGGGTATGTATGGGAGCAGCTTGGCGTAATGTAAAAGATGGGGCAGAATTTGATCAAGTACTAGAAATGGTACGTACCATTAATAAGTTAGAGATGGAAGTGTGTTGTACCTTAGGTATGATCACAGAAAATCAAGCACATCGTTTGGCTGAGGCCGGATTGTATGCGTACAATCACAATTTAGATTCATCAGAAGAATATTATAAAGAAGTTATTTCTACAAGAGGTTATCAAGATAGACTCGATACTATTGGTAATGTGCGTAAAACAAATGTGACTGTTTGTAGTGGAGGTATTATTGGAATGGGTGAAAAACCCGAAGATAGAGCAGGAATGTTAGTTGCTTTATCTTCTTTAAATCCACAGCCAGAATCGGTGCCAATCAATGCATTAGTTGCTGTTGAAGGAACTCCTATGGAAGCTGAAAAACCGGTGGAAATTTGGGAGATGATACGGATGGTAGCCACTACACGTATTGTAATGCCAGAGACACAAGTGCGTCTATCTGCGGGTAGAACAGAAATGAATAGAGAAGGGCAGGCCATGTGCTTTTTTGCAGGTGCCAATTCTATTTTTGCAGGAGATAAATTGTTGACGACTCCAAATCCGGATGTCAATGAAGACATGAAAATGTTTGAAGCATTGGGCTTAAATCCGCAAAAACCATTTATTAAAAAAATGCAACCAAAAACGGTGGAAGCGGCAGACTCAAAATATGAAGCGTTGGGTGAAAAACCAAAATGGACGCGACCTGAGCACCGCATTGATAAAAATGAAGAGGCGAAACGAAGAGCTAAAGAATTACTAAAATAAACAAGAGGGTAGCCAGATGGCTGCCCTTTTTCTTTACCATTTAATTTTAGCTACTTTATCGTGATTTTTATTGACCAATCCTAAAGCAGCAGAACCATACCAAGGATGTAGTTCCATAATTAAACTGCCCGCTTTAATAGCAGGGTCTGTTTCTGTTAGTTTTTTAGCTTCTTCAACGGTTTCTACATTAAAAATATAAATGCCGCGCAATTCACCATCATCTAAAAACGGTCCTGCAATCGCTAATTTACCTTCTTTGGCAAGTCTGCCAATATTCGCCATGTGAGCAGCTTGTAATTTGTCTGCTTCCACCTTATCAGTTGTTCTATTAGGTCCTTTTTTTAGAAAGGCCATCACATATTTTCGCATACCGTAGTCGTCTGCCTGCATTTCTTTAGCGAGTTCTTCGTCAAAATCAGGATTCGTACTCTCTTGTGAAAAACTGGCACTACTAATACTTATTAGTAGTAAAATGAGTATTTTTTTCATAACTAAATGATTTATTTTTGGCATTTATACAAATATATTCTTTTTATATGTAAGATTATTTTGAGGTACCGACTACCTACCAAACTTAATGAGATGTCTAAAATAGGAGTAGTATTAGTAATTGTTTTTTATTCATTAGTGAGCACGGCTCAAATTAATAAGGATCATTTAAATGTTGGAGAGAAGGCTCCTTTAATAGCAGGAGTAGATCAATTTGGAAAACGGATAAATTCGGCAACATTACTAAAAGAGCATAAAATATTATTAATTTTCTATCGAGGTAACTGGTGTCCATATTGTAGAAAACATTTAAAATCACTACAAGAGAATTTGGAGGATCTTACGAAAAAAGGATATGCTGTACTGGTTGTTTCCCCTGAAAAGTCGGAAAAAACGGAAGAGACTTCCGATAATCTTAAGGCTGGTTTTTCAATTATTCACGATACAGATAATTCAATTATGAATGCTTATAAAGTGGCATTTGAAGTGAATGA
>CAXBMA010000021.1:0-15920 GCA_963976855.1 uncultured Aureibaculum sp.
TTAGTGTAAAGTCTAATCTATAACTTGTGTAAACTATGTATCTTAACGAACATTTGAGAAATGAATATTCATCCAATTAACATACTTGAATCAAAAAAGAACGACAAACTTGTTTTTAAAAAATCATTGATTGAAAAGTTCTCTGATTTGTTGATTGAAATACCAATTATTGTATTTATACCAATCCTTTGCGGATTTGCATTATTTAAAAAAATAACAACTGAAGAACCGTTCGCTGGAACTTTAATTTTGTTTGTTCTTTGTCTAACTCTTTCTGGACTTATTATTTATTCTATATCAACTCTAAACTCATTGGAAAGAATAAAAGGAAATTCAAGAAGTCAAAATTCAAAGGAAATAAATGATATAGTCGAAAAAAATAACTGGAAAATATATTCGAACAACCAGCAAATGACAATAATTAATTTCTCTTGGAAAGAGGCTGGAACTGATTGGGGAAAGCAAATAACCATTCTGTATGATCAAGAAGATATACTTGTAAATTGCACATCTTACGGACTTTTGTCAACACCTTCGCCTTACCATTGGTTCGCGAATAGAAAAAAAGTAATTAAACTGAAATCGGAATTTAATAATAGAATAAAAAACGCACCACAACACCGTGTATAATTAATTGCTCAGGTCTACCCTTCTCGGAAAATCCTGCGGAATTTCCTAAGGTTCGGTTTCCTTTTGCTAAATTAGTTACGCGAGACTCGCAACACACGAGCGTAGCGAACTGGCGAAGCAAAACATACACAAACCGTTGTGTGCAATTTGAAAACCATGCCTTGGATGAATGAAAAAACTAGGAAAAATACTCGGAATTGCCTTTTTTACTCATTTTACAATCTTGCTACTTTGGAGCTGGTTTAGTTGAGCAAGATCTGCCAAATGACTTTTTCTTATTTGCAAATAATTCACAAGACGAAATGAGTATTTGGTTTCAAGCTGAAGAATATTCTAATCAGTTGATTGTTCCAGAAACCGTATTCGCTGTAGGATACAATAATGACTTTATAATTGCCAAAAGCCATCCAAAAGATTTAAAAAACGGAATTAATAAAAGTGTGACGAATTACCACATTATTATTGTCGCGGAAAAAAATCCGAAACAAAGTACATCTTTGACTTTGGAACAATTTGATTTCGAAAAAAAGCGATTGAACATTCCAGACAAATTGGAATTTGATATTGTTTTCGCAGAATTTAAATAAAAACTGCACACAACACGGGCTATAATTCAGTGCTCGGGTCTGCCCTACTCGGAAAATCCTGCGGATTTTCCTAAGGTTTGGTTTCCTTTTGCTAAATTAGTTGCGCGAGAATCGCAACACACGAGCGAAGCGAACTGGCGAATCAAACCAAACACGAACACATTAACCTTCATTATGACCAACCAATAAGGTTCCCGCTTTCTCGGGAAATAACTATGAAAAAATTCTTTTATAATCGAAACAGACTGAAACGTATAGAAAAGGTTTCGTAAACCTTTTTAGAGAACAGACCAGATTGCAGCGCTGGTAGAAGAAAAATCAAAGTTCTGGTAGATCTTTGGTGTAAATAGCCACTTACATACATAACCTAACCCTCAATTAAAACTATGATTAAGTTTTTCAGACATTTTAGAAAAGATCTTATGGAAAAAAATAAAACAAGTAAATACTTTAAATATGCTATTGGAGAGATTGTTCTAGTGGTTATTGGAATTTTGATTGCGTTATCTATAAATAATTGGAATGAGAATAGAAAGGAATTGAATAAGTTTAAAGTCCTCACAGAGAATTTACATAGTGAATTTAAAACCAATTTAGAGGAATTAGAAATAGATTTAAATCGTCTTAAAAGAAAAATTTCGGCAGGTAATGCAATAAAAACTTATACTGGAATAGAAAAGATTGAAATATCTGAATTCAAGATTGATAGCTTACTGTATGAGGCTTTTATGTCACCAACGTGGAATCCAAGTACGTTTACTTTGAATGAGGTTAAAAATTCCGGAAAATTATCCCATATAAAAAATACAAAACTAAAATTGCTTTTATATCAATGGGAAAGACTTTATGAAGATATTATAGAATGGCAGAATACTCTTACATCATCCTTAGAAGGGCCACTCACAGTCTTAAAAAGAAAAGGCTCTGTAGTCAATATGGATTTCTATAATCAAGACAACATACATAAATCAAAATTCAATGTTAGTAACTCAAACTTATTAAATGAAATTCTATTTGAAAATGAATTAGAAAACAATCTCTATGCAGCTCGTGAACTGGAAAACAGATATAACAAAGCAAAAATGTTATTAATAGATATAATTAACCAATCAAAGAGTCATGCTATTGACTAAAAAATAATTACGAAAACGCAACACCGTGTATAATTAATTGCTTAACAGTGAGCAAAGTGTATCACAGAAAACTTTGTGAATTTCCTAACTGCGACGCTTTTTAGTTATCTTAGTCACTTTCGTATCAACTATAAATTATTAAAGATTGAGAACATAATCAGCGTAGCTAAACCATACACAAACCGTTCTAAACCATTAAAAAAACTATGAAAATAACTAACCAAATTATCACAACTGTTTTACTGCTTGTTGTTACATCTGTTTGTTTTGGACAGAATGTTATTCTTAAAGCCGATCAAATGTTAAATGTTAAAACTGGAAATTTGATTAGTCCAGCAGTAATCGTAATTGAAAACGGAATTATTATTGGCATAAATCCTAAAGAGCTTCCTTCAAGTTACAAAACTGTAAATTTAAAAGGCAAGACGCTTTTACCTGGTTTAATTGATTGTCATGTTCATTTGCATTGGGACGAAAACTACCCAACATCAACCCTACTAAAGGAAAGTACATCAGAAGCGGCATTTAGAGGTGCTAAAAATGCCAAATTGAACCTTTTAGCTGGCTTTACTACTATTCGTACCGTTGGTCAAGACCATCCTTCGATTGAATTATTAGATGTCGAAATTGACAAAGCAATAAAAAAAGGACTCATAGACGGACCTGAAATCATTCCATCAGGTCATGCAATTAGCATAACTGGAGGTCATTATGATTTGTCTATGTTTGACACCTTTACATATGGTGTATTAGATTATGGTATTGAACATGGTATTGCCGACGGTGAAAACGAAGTTATTCAAGCGGTAAGATACCAAATTAAACATGGAGCTAAAGTGATAAAAATTACAGCAACAGCTGGCGTTATGAGTTTAGAAGGAAGCGTTGGTGCTTTACAGTTTTCAGAAAAAGAACTTAATGCAATCGTAGATGAAGCATCTAGACATGATGTCAAGGTTGCTGCGCATGCACATGGAATTGAAGGTATAATTGCAGCGACAAAGGCAGGTGTTGCTTCAATCGAACATGGCTCTATTTTAAATGATGATGCCATTGAATTAATGAAAAAAAATGGTACCTATTTAGTGCCGACTGCGTACTTAAGTGAGCCACGAAATTTAGATCACTTACCACAAGCAATGAGAATAAAAGCGGAAGAAATTATGCCGAAAGCCAGAGTAAGTCATAAAAAAGCCATTAAAGCAGGTGTAAAATTCGCATTTGGAACCGATGTTGGTGCTCCTCATGAAATTGCTCATGGAAAAAATGCTAAAGAGTTTAATGCATTAATTAACCTAGGAATGAAAAATGCAGAAGCCATTAAAACAGCAACCGTAAATGCAGCTGAACTTTTAGGTAAAAATGATAGAGGAATTCTTGAAATTGGAAGGCGAGCAGACATTATTGCAATAAGTGGAAATCCACTAAATGATATCAAAATATTAGAAAACGTAGAGTTTGTTATGAAAGGTGGAAAAATTTATAAAAATGAAACAATCAATGATTAAATTTTTTAGATTATCGAAACGCAATTTTGTGAAACAAAATCAAAGGTCTGGTAGAACTTAGGTTGAGATAGCCCCTTCCGGACATAACCTAACCATCATTTGAAACTATGATTAAGTTTTTCAGACATATTAGAAAAGATCTTATGGAAAAAAATAAAACAGGTAAATACCTAAAATATGCTATTGGTGAAATTATTCTTGTAGTGATTGGTATCCTCATTGCACTTCAAATTAATAATTGGAACATTGAAAAGACCAATAGAGCATTAGAGGTATCAATTTTAGCAGATATCCACCAAGAATTTTTACAAAATAAAACACAGCTAGACACAGTGTTGTTTTATCATAATAGAGCCTATAAAGGCATCAAAAAATTAGTCGATTTATTTCCAATAGATACGAAAAAAGACAATTTAGATTCGATAAGCGCTTTTTTATATGATTCATTCTGGTTTTTTACTTTCAATCCTTCTCAAGGAACCACAAACGCTATTATTAATACATCTTCATTTGATATCATTCAAAATAGAACATTACGCTATCACTTATTGTCTTGGAACGATTTGGCCAAAGATTTCAATGAAGAAGAAGTGGCAAGTAAAAATTATTATGCGACCTTAATAGAACCGTATTTTTCTAAAAATTTTGACTATGACTTTGATTTTAATAACAAGAGAAACAACATAAAAGCTTTAGAGTCTTTAGAATTTGAATACCTCATGAAATTAAGATTAGGTAATCTCAATGATTTAATGGATGAAAAAGGGGAAAAACAAAAAGTAATTGAAAGCTTAACTAAGATTATTGAGCTCACTAAACCGAAAGATATTTAGATTATTAGGATCGTTTTTTAAATTAGATTATGATTAAAATTTTTCGTCACATCAGAAAAGACCTTATGGTAAAAAATAAAACAGGTAAATACCTAAAATATGCTATTGGTGAAATTATTCTTGTTGTAATTGGGATTTTAATTGCACTACAAGTAAACAACTGGAACATTGATAAAACGGATAAAAAGAGAGAATTAAAATATCTCACAAATATAGTTCTTGATTTAAAAAAAGATATCAAAAGTTTGAATGACCTTATGGAGTTCAGAAAAAACAGACTTATTGGAGATCAAAAAATCATCGACCATATGAATGGCATTCCAGTTGACAACCTGAATGAATTAGCAAAAAATATTGTTAATTCTATGATGGAGCGAAACTTTACACCAAACAATACTACTTTTCTGGAACTTTCAAATTCTGGAAATCTTAATCTAATTTCAAATGACTCCATAAAATTCCTTTTACTTGAATTAGAAGAGCTTTATAAAACGAACAAATTGAGTATTGAACATGAAACATTTGATTATAGAGAATATATTTCAAAATCTGCGAATAGAAATATTGATGTAGACCTACTAATCCCTGTTTATATGGGACTTAAAACAATTGAAGAACAGAAAATCACATTGGATAGTTTTAAAGATTTGCTAAACATTAGAGAATATAAAAACGGTTTATTTATAATGACATTTCTTTCAGACGGCTACATAAAAGCTTATGAAAATATGAAAGCAAAATCAGAAAAAATAATTCGAATGATAGAATTAGCAAAATAATTACTCCTCCACTCCTATTCCCAACACCCTGAAGATTTCCAAATGTTTGGTACATTTTAATTAAGTTAGTTAGCTAAACACATATCTATTCGAACAACAGCGATTTGAAATTTGTTGATTAGTACGTATTAGTTATAAAATATGTATTATATTTACAAACCGAACGGTCGGTTTTAAGTAAATTATGAGCGATAAAAAAAACAAAGTACTTGAAGTTTCAACACTTCTATTTGCGAAATATGGATTTGAAAAAACATCAATGGCAACTATTTGTTTAGAAGCAAAAGTCTCTAAAGGATTGGTATACCATCATTTCAAATCTAAAGAAGCAATTTTAATAGAAATTTTCACCCAAACTACTGAAAAAATGGTTGAACTAAATAAAAGTTTAACACCAAAAACAAATCCGAATGCTGAATTACAACGGTTAATTCACACACTTTTTTCTCAGTTAGAGACAGACAGACTCTTATTTCAATTCAATCTTAACCTCATGTTTCAGCCAACAACAAGAGCCTTGTTAAGCGATCAAATAAAGAAGAGAGCTAGCATTTTATTTAATTCAGTGAAAAGAATTTTTGATCAAATATCGTTAGAAAGAAGTGAAGTGCTCAGTTATTTATTCATTGCCGAAATTGATGGAATTGCCTTAAACTATCTATCAATTTTTGAAAACTATCCTTTAGAAATTATTAAAGAAGAACTAATTAAAAAATATCAAAATGATTCGAAAATATAAGGAAATAGAGATTCCAATTCTTTTGGATATCTGGGAACAAGCTTCAAAAGTTGCACATCCCTTTTTAGATGCAGAATTTTCGCAAATGGTAAAAAAGGCAATGAGTGAAATGTATCTTCCTAATTCAGATACCTGGGTGTATGAAGAATCTAATGTAATTGTAGGATTCATATCAATGGCAGAAAATGAAATTGGAGGATTGTTTGTATATCCAAAACATCATTCTAAAGGGATTGGAACAGCCTTAATCAATCACATTAATCAATTTCACACAACATTAGAAGTTGAAGTCTTTGAACAAAATGAAATTGGAAAACCTTTTTATGAAAAATACGGATTTAAAAAGATTAATGAATACATCCATGAGGAGTCAAACTGCAACGTGTTAAGAATGAGGTATTAATACAACGAACACTTTTTCCGTCAAGATGCTTGGTGTAAAACTCTAAACAAATTTTAACGTAATTTCAATTTTTTTTAAATTATAGAAATAAACGGTTGACCAACATACTATCCGTTTTTTATGTCTTCAATTTTAGTACTTTTACATTAACGACACCTACGTAATTCTCAATGGATATTTACTAAAATGAATTTAACTGAAATCAAAATACTTGAAACTGTAATATCAATTATTCTATTCTTTCTAATTCGAATAGTAAGTATTAAATTAATTGATAGAACTGTCGCTAAAAGTTTTTTGCAAAAAACACGCGGTAAAATTATCAAAAAACTTTTTCAAATAGTTCTAACTTTAATCACTTTGATTTTTATTCTAACCGTTTGGGGCGTAAATCAATCGGAATTATTTATGTTTATGGCCTCTGTCTTAACAGTTATTGGGATCGCATTATTCGCACAATGGTCGCATCTATCAAATCTCACATCAGGAATAATAATTTTTTTTAATCATTCAGTCAAATTAGATGATACTATCTCAATACTGGATAAAGATTATGAAATTGAAGGTAGAATAAGTGATATTGGTCTTTTTTTTGTTAAATTAAAAACAAAACAAGGTGAAGAAGTGTCATTGCCAAATAACGTCTTTTTGCAGAAAATGATAAAAAAGAAAATTACTTAATTTTATTTTAAGCATAATCCATCCTCATTTAGCTCATGTAAATGGGTATTGTTAATAGAAATGAAAGCTGCAATGGTAATAAAAATTCAAAAAGGATATGAAGGTCACTGCTGAACATAATGAACGAATAGCAAAAATGATTGTTGCCTCAGTTTATCCTCATTACGTGGCAAAGGTGGAAAAGAAAGGGAGAACAGTTGAAGAACTACACCAAGTCATAGCCTGGTTAACAGGTTTCGATCAATTGAAGCTACAAGAATTAATAAACGCAAAGGTAACATTCAAGACCTTTTTCCAAAATGCAAAATTAAACCCAAATGCGCACCTAATTAAAGGAGTAATTTGCGGTTATAGAATCGAAGAAATAGACAACCCACTAACACAACAAGTTCGATTTTTAGATAAACTAGTGGATGAATTAGCAAGGGGACGTAAAATGGAGAAAATTTTACGTAAATAAAACACATCTCCTAAATGAATTGATAAATCAATGTTCCACTACAGCCTTCACCGCATCATACGCATTTACAAATCCGTGCCCGTGTTGGTAATCAAATCCCTTATCGCCTATATCTTCAGCCGTGTTGAGTAGAATTTCCTTAATTTTCCATGGCAGTAATTCAGGATTTGCCGAGAGCATTAACGAAACAATACCGGCCATGTGCGGGCCTGAAAGAGAATTTCCATTAGCAATGTTTGCTAAATTACCTTCTGGGTCTACACAAGGAATCTTAGCGTTTAATGTAGCAAAATCCGGCTTGTCTACCGTGCCATCTTTATAGTAATCAGTATTCCATTCAACTGGTCCTTGGCTACTGAATGCTGGTCGTTTTCCATCTTCACCAACTCCGGCAACCCCTAGAACCACATTTGGAATATCCTCTGGGTTTCGCATCTGAACAGGAATTTCTACTGCACTTGATCCAGCTGCAAAATTTCCAGCTCCTGAAATAAATACAACACCGCATAAGGTCCCATGTTCTAGTAATTTCCTCCAATGTGTTCGGTATTCACCAAGGTTTGGATGCGAAAAACTCATACTATAGGTATCAGCACCTTGTTCTATAGCCCACTCCACCGCTTGTTCAATGTTTGAAGATCCAATTACAGGCGCCCATTGAGAGTCTGGAGCTATCCCTATAGCCTCATTAGTATCAGTTGCAAATGTCCCTGAAATCAACGCTGCGCACATATTACCGTGAATGTTGGTTCCTCTTCGAATAGTAGGTTCGTTCAGGTTGGCAAGGCCTGCATCAAAATTATAGCCATGATAATCATCTATGAAACCATTACCATCATCATCCAAACCATTACCAGGTATTTCTCCGTTATTCGTATAAATAGTCTCTTCCAAAGGTGGGATATCTAGTTTAAATCCAGAATCATGTACCACATTTAGTGTTCCTTTTCCTGTGATTCCAAACTCATTCCATACTTCCGGAGCACGGATTTTTTTAATGTTCCAAGGATAAGAAGCTACACTTTTAATATCAAAACGAGAAGCGGGTTTGGCTTCGATAAATTCAGGCCCCATATCCGTCCCTTTAGAAATGTTCGGAGGCCGTTTAATAAATATTTTGGCTACCCCTTCTAATGTTTTAATACTATTGAACCCTTCTGTTGTAACAGTACAGGTGAAACCATTGATGATCCAATGCTGTTTCACAGCTAAGACCTGTTCAGTATTTTCTAGAGCACTTAACTCATTTTTAATTTTATTAAAAGACGTATTACTCAATGTCTTCAATGCTAACATCACTTCTTTTCTTAACGCTCCCCTTTTCCTATCATTGAATTCTTCCGCCTTTTTTAAAAAAGAATCTTCATGCTCCAAATATTGCTCGTCAAACCACACTACAATGGTTTGTAAGCTGTCTTTCGCATTATACGCAGGGTCAACCCAAATAGGTTTGTCATTTTTTACGGAGCAACTTGTAATGCTAGATACCCACAAAGTGGTTATGATAATTAATATTGAAGATTTCATAGTTATAAATTATAGTTATTTAAGAGAAACATCGATTGGTTTAGAGAAATTGGAAGGTATCACAAATACTATTTAACAGAAGTTATTTTTACCCAATAATTATTATATAATTAAAAAAAAGCAAGATAGTATTTAAATTAAAAATATTGAAAAAATAGTTGAAAAGAAAAATAGTTAGCTTTAAGATACCTATATTGTTGACCCTCGCTTAGTGAATCTCAGTCAGTATTATTAATAGATCACAGGCGCAAATAAAACTGAACCTAATAAGCTACTGATTTAATAACTTATTGACCTTTAAATTTATTTCAGTAAACCTTAACGAATTTTATCTTCCCTCCTAGTTTTTTTACTAATTTAGTTGTTAAATAACTAGCCATACACAAATCGTTGGCATCCATGAAACAAATGATAGAAAACATAGAAAATATAGAACTTCAATTCTTAACTCTAGATGATTATAAAGAGTTGAAAGAAGTAATGATTGAAGCATATTCAAATATGCCTGATTCCTATTGGAGAGAGCCTCAAATTGAATCGCTAATAGAAAAATTCCCTGAAGGTCAAGTTGTAATTAAGATTAATAATGAATTGGCGGGATGTGCCTTATCAATTATTCTTGATTATAAGGAGTTTGACGAGTCGCATACCTATGAAGATATCACTGGGAAATACACTTTTGACACTCATAATAATAACGGCGATGTATTATACGGCATCGATGTGTTTATTAAATCTGAATATAGAGGACTCAGGCTCGGGAGAAGACTGTACGATTACAGAAAAGAATTGTGTGAGAAATTAAACTTAAGAGGCATTGCCTTTGGAGGAAGAATCCCCAATTATCATAAATTTTCTGAAACCTTAACCCCAAAAGAATATATAGAAAAGGTAAAGAGAAAGGAAATTCATGATCCGGTTCTAAATTTTCAAATATCAAATGATTTTCATCCTTCAAAAATACTAAAAGGATATTTAGCTGGAGATGAAGCTTCTAGTGAGTTTGCGGTGTTACTGGAATGGGATAATATTTATTATCAGAAACAAACTACAAAAGCAACTACTAAGAAAAAAGTGGTTCGTTTGGGGTTGATACAATGGCAAATGCGGCTGTACAAAAACTTAAAGGAACTAATGCAACAGGCAGAATATTTTGTTGACGCTGTTTCGGGATACCGATCAGATTTTGCGCTGTTTCCAGAGTTTTTTAACGCTCCATTAATGGCCGATGATAATCACCTTCCTGAATCAGAAGCAATTCGGGAATTGGCCAAACATACCCCTGAAATAGTGGATAAATTCTCTGAATTGGCCATTTCGTACAACATTAATATTATTACAGGAAGTATGCCTGAAATAAAGGATAATCTCCTTTATAATGTTGGGTATTTATGTAAAAGAGATGGTACCGTTGAACGATATGAAAAACTTCACGTGACACCAGATGAAGCCAAAGTTTGGGGTATGCAAGGAGGTAGTGAATTAAAAACATTTGATACCGATTGTGGAAAAATAGGAATCCTAATTTGCTATGACTCTGAATTTCCTGAATTGAGTAGGTTATTAGCAGATGAAGGAATGGACATCTTATTTATACCGTTCTTAACGGATACTCAAAATGGGTATTCTCGCGTTCGTCATTGTGCACAAGCAAGAGCAATAGAAAACGAATGTTATGTTGCAATTGCTGGAAGCGTAGGTAATCTACCAAAAGTGCATAATATGGATATTCAGTTTGCCCAATCCATGGTTTTCACCCCTTGCGATTTTTCATTTCCCGCAAATGGAATCAAAGCTGCTGCTACAACCAATACAGAAATGATCTTAATTGCTGATTGCGATATTGATTTATTAAGAGAATTAAATCAATTTGGTAGCGTAAGAAACTTAAAAGACAGAAGAAAAGATATTTTTGAATTGAAAAAAACGGCCGCTAAATAACACCGATAATAAATAAAATACCGAGTATGATTCATACTCAAATTGATACTAAATAAAATTTAAAAGAAACGATTATGGCTAAAAGTAAAGATGCAAAAAAGAATGTTAAAAAGGAACCGACTAAAACTGCTAAAGAGAAAAAGGCAGAAAAAAGACTGAAGAAATCTAAAGACTATTAATAGTGTTCTGAAAAAACCATCCAGAACAATATAACTAATTAAAAGGGCCTGTGCTACTCGGGATATCTTACTTATTTCCCGAGAGTTCAGGTTTTTTGATATTTTAGTTACTCAGTAAATACAAAACATGAGCGAAGCGAACCATATCAAACGGTATAATGCCCTATGAAAAACACACTAATTTTAGTTATACTGTTTTTGATTTCAAATCAATTAGAAGCGCAATTTATTAAGGAAAGGGCAATTAATGTTCAAATTGGATATGGACTAAGTTTACCATATAACAGTATTGATGAAATTGCAGACGACGGATTCTTTCTACAAGGTGAGTATGTATTAAAGGTTGCCTCTTGGATTGAACTTAAACCATATGCAGGCTTAATTATAACAAGCGCTAATGGTAAAGACATCAATGGCAATCAAACTGATGAAGAAGCCACATCTAAAGCCTTCCTAGTTGGTGGAAAAGGAAGAATTAGAGCACCAATCCCCTGGGTTGCACCATATATTGAAATTGGCATAGGTGCTTCGATTGGATCATTTAAAACGTATACCTCTTTCACTAATATCACTAAAAATGGCGTTATATACCATATTCCTTTTTCATTCGGATTGGAATTGGGCCGTACGAATAACATTGATTTAGGCTTTACCTATTACTTCCAGCCAACCGTTGAACAGTTCGCTGGTGCATTTGCTCTTGGAGTTTCTATTCCATTATAAAAAGCTATAAAAACTTACGGTACAACTACAAGATTTGTATTTAATAGTCAAAAAAGAAGTGAAAACATATAATTCGAATACATAGCAACTTACCAGCCACCGCCTCCACCGCCGCCACCGCCGCCGCCAGAGAATCCGCCTCCGCCAGAACCACTGCTACTTGATGGCGGTGTTGCAGAACTGTTAATAGAGTTAGACAATGAGGAGTTTAATGAATGATTGAATGCTGAAAAGTTTCCAATATTCCCAGCATACCATGTAGGCTGATAATTTTGGTCAATAATTGATTTGTCGATCAAGTTTTGAAATTTTTCTCCCCAAACATCTTCTGCTCCCAATACTAAGGCATATGGTAATAATTTTTCGAAAATTTCTGGTGTTAAATCTGGTGGATTGAAGTGTGCAATTTGTTTTTCTTCTGCAGCGCTCATATACATCTTAAACCCTTCAATCAAAGATTTAAGTCTCAATTTTTCTACAGCGGGTTTACGAATTAAATATTGATAGATAAAAAAGAAAATAATGTTTAAAATGACAAATAAAAAAAACACCAACACATCATTTTCTCCTCGAAAATACTGCGAAGTAAGAAAACCAAACAAGAAAACAAAAGCAAACATTGCCAAAATTGGAACCACCCAAAATTTCAAATTAATACCCTGATAAATTAAACTATTATGCTGTTTTTTTAAGGATGCTCTAAAGGCGGTTACTGCATTTTCTACTTTTTTATCATGTTTTCCATCTAATATTAAAGTGGATTCATTTAAAAATAACTTTGATAGTAATACACTTTCTTCCTTATTAAGCGATCCCGTGTCTTCCTTTAGTTTATGAAGTATATATTGTTTGTTTTTGAACAAGCCAAAAATATATTTTTCTATATCTTCTTCAATTTTAATGTATCCTTTAACCGCTAAATTTAAAATAGCACCCGTAATCAAATCGCCATAATAGTGCTGTTTATCTATCATTCCCACAGATGCAGGTGTCATTTGTTCTGGTACCTCAAACTGTGGGTACACCGTAGGCTTTACAGGATCGATACCCCATTTCAACCAAGTGAATCCGTAATAAAACAACAAAATAAAACTCATGAATCCACTTAAAATAAGGGCTCCAAATTTTTGAAAAAAAGTAGGTGGTGGCGGTGGTGGCGGTTGATGAACTATCCCTTTTTTAAAACCTACTGATACTGTTAAGTTTTCTCCGGCGCTTAAATTCTCAGCACTAATACGAATACTATTTTCAGATAGGATTGTTGAATTACAATTGGTGCCATCGCTACCATACCTTCCCGTATAACAAGCGTTCTGAATAATTTCTCCACCAATTGGAAGTGTAATTTGGCTTGATACCTGGTTAAAAGGTAAATCCCACTTAAAACCATTCACATTCCAATAAATTTCATCAAAAGTGTCAAAAAAACCTATTTGACCACTCATACGATACGTTATGGTATACTTATATTCACCTTCGTTTAAAAAAACGGATTCTTCACCTACATAAATGGTAATTTCACCAGATCCTTTTTCGGTGTGATATTTCGAATCTTTTCCGTCTTTCTCTACAGATATAATTTTATAATCAAGTTTACTTCTTTTTCCTAAACTATCGACTCTTTCAGTGGGAATAGTCCGTGTAATTCCCCTTTTAAAAATGTTTCCGGTAGCATAAATTTTAATGGACTCTTTTACAGTGATTACACTTGAAGTATCCACTACAATCTCAGAATGAAAAGAAAGAACCCTTTCACTTTGCGAAAACAGCGAAAAAGTGCTGGTAGTTAATACTATTAGAAAAAAGAGTTGCTTCAACACTTAGAATTTTACTTGTGGATTTTGTTTTTCTGCCTCTGTATCGATTTCAAAAAATGCAGCCTTACTGAAATTAGTTATTCCAGCAATAATATTTGATGGAAAAGAGTCAATCAATATGTTATAATCACGAGTGGTTCCGTTATAATACCTCCGTGATTTTTCAATACCAGATTCCACCGTAGACAACTCTTTTTGCAAACTCAGAAAATTCTGATTTGCCTTGAGTTCGGGATATTGCTCTGCTACAGCAAATAAATTTAACAACGATTTATTTAATTGATTTTCAGCAGCTTGCTGCCCCTCAACAGTACTCGCACTTTGTGCTTGACTTCTCGCCTTTGTTACGTTTTCAAAGGTTTCTTTCTCGTGACTTGCGTAACCTTTTACCGTTTCTACTAAGTTCGGAATTAAATCATAACGTTTTTTCAATTGTACGTCTATTCCACTCCAAGCTTCCGCCACCAGTGTTTTTAGTTTTACTAATCTATTGTAAATTCCAACACCATAAAATGCTGCCAATAATACAAGACCAATTAATGCATATAATATTATCATAGTATTTAATTATTTAAGTACTAAAGATATTAAAATTACATTGAATGAAAATACTATTTCACTAATTTGTCATAATGAGAAACTACAATTTTGGAAATACCAATTTAGATTTAAGGTCAAATGCATTGCTGAGAAAATTAAGTTTAATAAAATAAACGAGTTACAATTGCACCTATATTTGGTTCATAAGATTGTGTTATAAAGTAAATCATAGCCAAAACAATCCGCTTTTTTATACAAAAAAAGCCTAGATACTGGTATCTAGGCTTTAAATCAGGGAAGAAAGTTAAATTAGAACAGTAAATTTCTGTTGATTCCTAAAATATTATCTTCTGTATATTTGCTAATGAACGGTTCCGTAAAGTGTTGTCTACCCAAGAGTTGTTGCTCTTTCAATGCATTTTGCATATCACGCTCATTGTATTCTTTTAAAATGGGTTTTGCAATTTCTGCAAAACTATAGTGCCACGGCTCATATTTAAACCCTTTTCTAGCATAGTCATTGGTATACACTTGATAAAACCCAAATTTATGGGCATTTAAGTCCATCCATTCTCTAAACGATTTATAAATGCCATATCCATGAAAATTTTGAGTATTTAATGGATACCTTGAGGTTTTTATGCTCCCATCCACTACATCTATTTCTGTCCCCCAATGATGGCGAGAACTACCTGGTATTGCAGTATATCGAATGTTATTAAAAACCGCCTCTTTTGAACTTAAGTTTTTCGCTCTAAAACGATTGTACTTCCGTGTCCAAATTAAATTCTGGTGGTTAAATGTTCTGTAACTAGAAACCACACGAATATCCATATCGTGTTTTCTAGCTTCATAATTCATTTCTAAAAAAGCTTGATGCGCCCTCCTTTGCATTTTATAACCCGATCCATATAGTACAGGAGTTCCTTTACCAATCAATTCTTTTTCAGTAAAGTTAGGGGTAGAAGTACTTGTAAAAGCTAAATTAGGACTCGCAATAACAACGATTCCAGCAAACGCAGAGTTTTTTAAAAAATTTCTTCTTGAATTCTCTTTCATTTTTCTTTTTTTTTAAATCTAGTTTAACATCTAATGTACCATCACTCCTACCTAAATAATACATTATTAAAAGGTCTAAATTTATAAATCTAAAATAATTGAATCATAATGCTTATTTAAGTACATCGGTTTACAATTATTAACAATCTTTATGTTAATTTTAAAACTGTAGTGACTAAATTTATAAGAATTAAAAAGTGGATATAAATTACTGATAACTAGTTTTATACTAAATTTTTACTACATCGAAAAGAAATTGAGTTATCAACAAATTAACAATTTGACCGAGGGCTATCAACAATTAACGAACTTCATATGAGTCGAGTTTAGAGAAAGCTTTTATGAAAGAGAATTCAAGAAGAAATTTTTTAAAAAACTCTG
>CAXBMA010000022.1:0-13738 GCA_963976855.1 uncultured Aureibaculum sp.
GGCAACCAATGCCAAAAAGCTCAAAAGACAACACTAAAGAAAAGTCTGTTGAATCTTAGTAGTCATTGAACTTTGAAAACAACAAAAAGTCATGCCTCGCTTTACTTCAAAAAAGAAGCGAGATCGAAAAAGGGATTGGCTGCGCCCCTCCCTACAAAGCCCGCTTTGAAAACCACATAAAGTTATGCTTCGCTTTACTTCAAAAAAGAAGCGAGCTTCTTATTTGAAGCTCGCTTGCACAACCACTTTTTTGTGGTTTATTCGTGACCCCGGAGGTATCACAAACTACTTTATCCCATCATGGCCAAACATAGCCCCCTTTACCTTCCACACCCGATAAAATATGAGTATTTAGTAAGGCTAACAAGGACACCTCAATTTTAACCGAATCTCCCAAAACATCCAACTTCGAAGAAAAGTGACACAAAAAGTGACACACTTTTGAAAGTGTGCCACTTTTTTATTATCATTGAATAATCAATTTTTCTATGGCAAAACTGAATTATAAAATACGTAAGTCAAATGACAAATCTGGCACCATTCAATTGCATTATAACTATGGCACAAATTCCAGGCTTAGATACTCCACAGGATTAAAAATCCAAAACATGAAAAATTGGGATCCAAAAGGCATGCGGATTAAAAATGTAGTTGAGGAGTTGGATAAAAATTATATCAATAATAAACTAGATTTAGGGAAGGCTACAACCAACCATATCTAAATTGATTTTTCACCATTATTAACCCATACGGCAAATAAAAAAACACCATAGATGCACCAAGGGCTCACTACACCTTCTCCCTGCCTCCAGATGTGTAACTTTAATCCTAACATTAAAAGCCATGGAAAATCCTTTTGAAATTATTCTGGAAATGTTAAATTCCTTTATAGGGCAACGGAAAAACATCTACGATTCTGAGAGCAATGCACGCAAGTAACTATACAAAATTAAGAAGGTCTAAAAAAATTAACAATTCGGTCATAAACCATGATTCTAGATTAAAAGTATTATGTAATTGACAGCAACTACTATAATTTACCTCTATTAGCTGCTTGACATTTTCATTTATCTACAGGCCAATACCATCTCTTTATAGACAATAATACCCATTCCAACATTTGGCTGCTTAATCTCAAACTGTTTGAATATTAAGACACAGGGATAGAGCCGAATTACTGAAAGAAAATTCGCATATAATGTTTGGCCAAATAAGTCGTCGGGTTAACGAATATATCGTTTATTATGTCCTTTTTGCATCCCCATAATATATTAAATTACTTTAATTTGACCACCGTAAAGATCAATGGATAACTCTTATGAAAAAAACAAGGTTCCTATTGCATATTCTTATCCTATTACTCCTAATTGCATGTAGTAAAAGTGATAATGAAACGGCAGAAGTTCTTCCTCAAGTGCTACCACCAACAGTGATAACCTTGGAAGCAACCGATATTACGGAAAACAGCGCTACTCTAGGAGGAAATATTCCTGATGATGGAGGTAGCGCTATTACAGAAAGAGGTGTCTGCTGGGCTACCACTAATAGCCCAACCATTAAAAATAACTTTAGCCAAATCGGTACTGGAAAAGGGAGTTTTACTACTTTGATTAAGGAGCTACATGAAAAGACCAGATTTTACGTCAGGGCATATGCCACCAATGAAAAAGGTACAATGTATGGGGACGAAATAAGCTTTACCACATTGGAAAAACCACCCTTGATCTATGAAGGAAATGTCACTTTAAATTCACAAGAAATGGTAGATGAATTTGCCATTCACAACTATTCTGAAATAACTGGTGACCTAACCATAGCTTATGACAATAATCATCCTGAATGGGAATTAATCCATAATTTGGCCAAATTAAATAGTTTGACTACCATTGGAGGGAGTTTATTCATATATGGAACAGCTAATTTGACCAGTAGTGAGGGCCTTACCAATATCTCTTGGATTGGGGGCAACATTGAAATAATAGGGACCAATATACCCTCCATAACTTTTTTAGAAAACATTAAAGAGTATAATGGCTCATTGACCCTACGCCGGCTAGGTTCCCTACAAAGCCTTGCTGGTCTAGAAAACTGCACTAAAATTAACGGAGATCTCATCATCGATTACAATCCTGATCTCATTGAGATCGACGCCTTGACAAACATTACTTCCGTCATTGGACGCGTAAACATTGAATACAACCCTTCATTAACCAATTTAAATGGCCTAAGTAGTTTGAAAGATGTGGATAGATACCTGTCAATCTATAAAAATGATGTGCTTACGGACATATCTGGGCTTCATAGTTTAGAAACAGTAAGATGGATGTTATCTATAGAACATTGCCCATTACTTACTAATATCAATGGGTTGGATAACCTCTTTCAAGTACAAGGAATTGAAATAAATGATAATGACGCCTTATCCAATATAGATGGTCTCGAACATGTTTTATCGGTTAACGGAATTACAGAGAGTTTAGCAATTACAAATAATAGTAGTTTGATAGACATAAGTGTTCTAGCCCTTAATACCGAAGTAATAAAATCGATACAGATAAGTAGAAATGATAATTTGACAGATTTAAGCGGCTTAAAAAATTTAAAGAGTATAGAACAATTAGCCATTGAAGGTAATAATAGTCTTACCGAAATTACGGGACTAAATAATCTTCAATCTGTCACCCAAGCACTTTCAATTTCCAACAATGACAACTTGATTTCAATCAGTGGCTTTGAAGCTATATCCAGTTTTGAAGGAAGATTGACCATCTGGTATAACAGAAAGTTGTCAGATTTGTGCGGGCTAACGCCCATATTTAAAAATGGATTGCAAAAAGACAAATATGGAGTGGATGGAAACGCCTACAATCCTTCATATCAAGATTTTTTTGATGGCAAATGCAATCCTTAATTGAGAAGACTTTACACTATTTAACATAACGCGCGCTATAATTATGCGCTATGCAAGATGAAAGATCAGTCACTAACTTATTAGATATCCAATTATCGAAATCTTTAAATTCTAAACACCTATAGCACTCATGTTTTATAAAAAATATATACCTCTTTTGCTTTCAATTCTAACATTATTAAATTGTTCCAAGAATGAAACGTCACCCCTTGAACTTGAAACGGAAGAACAATTGGAGCCAAAGCCAGAAGAACCGATAGAACCAGCTTCAGAAGTCTATTTTACCTTCAACGTTGCTAACAACCTTCAAACAGATAAAAGCGATGATTGGATAATATTACATGATGATAGTGGTAATTTATTGGACTTTAAACCTTTTGAAGTAGGTAACTCACAAGTTTTTAAAGCACTTGAAACCTACTTAACAGAAAAAATCACAATAACAATCCTTAAATTCGACAGCTATAGTAATCAATTCGGGAGTGGAGAACGATATACTCTTGAGACGTTTCCAGATGTTGAAAAAGGAAGTCACTGGAATTACAAGCCGATAGGAATACCACGAAGGGCTGTAGAAAAAAATGGAGAATTTTCCGTTAAAGTTCAAAATTTTCCGGGTATTATGCTTATGAGCGATAACATACACCCCCTTTTCGGAACACCTCATGTAACCACTCCAATCCAGTTTTCATTATATTCAGCTTCAACGAATCTTACAGTAGATAGTGGCACTAGAGAACTCGAGCTAGGTACTTTCCCAAATTATAGTGGCACGGAGTATCTATTCAGTGTTTGGGATAAAAATGATGAGCTTAAATACCAACTTTTTGAGGCTCCTGAAGGCGAAGATTATATAACGTTGAACTATGATGAATTCTCCCCGTTCGATAGTCAGATCTCATTAAAATTAAATCCAAACAAATTCAATTCATTTAGATTAACAGGATTTGATGAAACGCAGAGTTTTAAAAATACGGATATTGGTTACTTTCTTATGGCCTTCGAAAATACTAGCCAAAGTGACGTTCCAATAGGCTTTTTAGACAGATTTAATAACTACAAGACATTTTATGCAGTCGAGAGTAGCGATGAATCTTATACCTATAGATTTTTAAAACAAGGTAAAAAACCTCTTGCCGAAGATTTTATTATTCCAGAAAAACCATCCATTGTTATGGAAAACACAACAATTTATGATTTCAATTTTATAGTAAATCAAAATTATGTAAGGAAAACGAACGAATGGTCATCCACCTTTACAAACCTGAACTCTGATAATATTTCAATTAAGTGGAAGGTTCATTCAACTCAAGAAAAATATCCAAAAATGGGTGAAATACCCTTAGAAATTTTGAACAAATATACTAACCTAACAACATCAGACTTAGAAATGACATTGACTCATTTGTATTTAAAATCAGATCCATACCCAAAATTCTTGTTTAAGTCTTTTGGTCCCAACGAACAAGAATTCGATGTAGATTTTGAAGAAAGAGCAATTGTCTGGAAGGAAGAATAGTTAATAGATTTTCGAATTATGACACACTTAACTAAACATATCCCATGTAACCTATACATAAAATCCGCACCTCACCAAAAAAAAATGTATTTGGAGTTTTAAAGTATAAAACACCAGAGGTGCACCACACTTTCATCCCAAGGAACTAGCCTCCAACTCTATGAAAATAGAAAATTCACTACTACTTTTACCCTAAGCGTACTTAAAAAACACCATAGATGAACCACACTTGTACATCAGTTCAACTAACCACGAATCTCCTATGTTAACCACTATTAATCCTTCCAGGTCATAAAAAAACACCATAGGCTCACCAAACTGTAACCAGATAAGAACTGCTTTTCGCCAATACTAAATTGCATCAAACACCATTGGCTAACCATATCATAACCATAGGCTACACACATTAAAAAATATTAATTAGCGTATGGAGATTTACAGAATTAAGTGTTAAACCACGCAACTACTCATACGAGCCGAGACCGTTGTGCTTAATTAGAAAAAAATTTGTTTGATAAATTTAAATGGCTATTCATCAATCTAGCATTGATATTCATGTCTATGGTTTACGCCATTCCCAATATTATAGCGGAAAAGGAAGAACTTACTCAGGAATATGGAACATTGCGAAAAGCTTACTTAGAAACTTATAAGTATAAGCCTAGAAAATCATTCACCTACCGGGAAGCCCAAAGACTTGTTTTAGTTACATCCGACAGGACCGACAGGACCTATAAACTTTCTAACCATTATAGAACCCATTGGAATAAGTTTTTAGCAAAAAATGCAATAGGTAAAGAGTTAAGAGTTTATCTGGAAACTAATAATAGCCGAATCAACCCCATGATTGTGGAATTGAACGGAAAAAAAGTGTATGGAAAATCATCTATGCTACCGATTTATATTTTGATAATTGCAGTTACCGTAGGATTGACCGTTTATAATCTTTACCAAGTGTTAGAAAATAACTAATCATCAATGCTCCTATGAAAAGCCTTAGTCCAGTTCCTTAAAGATAATTAATATTTCCTTTTTGCTTTAAACCACCTTTTTTCTTTTTATATAACTTGCTCCCGCTCCTATGTGTGATACACCTTCTTCAAGGGTTCACCGGCATCCGTATGATTATAAATTATAATAGAACAGTTCACTTGCTAAAAATGTGATCCTGAAAACACAGGTCACGGGTTTTGTTTTGTGATACGGTTCTCACTGCTATTTCAGAGCTATGTTATGATCCTTAGTCTTGTTTGTTGTTCTCTTATTATTCAACCACTCCAATGGTATAAGGGACTTCTGTTTTAATAACAGCCAAGGTTCTGCTCAGTAGCTTTCTGGCTACTTTGATAATGATACGCTTGACATTCTTTCCTTGATGTTTTCTATAATAGGCCTGCATCACAGGGTCTGCACGGATAGCTTGCCAGGAAGCCTCCACAAAATAACTCCGTACTAAACGATTTGCCCTAGTGGTCATACCCATCGTTCGTTGATGATCTCCACTTTGATGTACACTTGGTGCCAAACCAACATAACCAGCCAAATGTTTAATAGTATTGAACCTTCGTAAATCTCCTAATTCGCATAGAATACCGCAGGCTACTATACCTCCGATACCAGGAATACTTCTAAGTAAGAGATAGTCTTTCTTATAATGAACCTTGCAGTATCTTCTAAGTTGTGTGGAAACATCGCGAAGCTCTTGATCTACAAAACGGAAGAAACGCATTCGACTTTCTAAAGTAGCCTTTGCCGTTGGGTATTCAAAAATCATATCATCCAACCAATTACGATACTTATGACTCCAATGGTCGTTATCGAATTCTTCAGGTTCCTTGATACCGAAATACAATAATTGCATCTTGATATAACTCTTAACCCTTCTAAAATCTTTCACCAAATCATTCCTGCGCCTAAACAGACTTCGAAGTTCCTCTCGCTTTTTATCTGGAATTAAAATACTCGCCAAACGACCATCTTTGAGTTCTCTGGCAATTAACTGTGCATCTATCTTATCGGTCTTGGTATGGCGTTCTTTGCCCTTTCGATAAATGTCGGCAGGGTGCACTACCAAACTTCGCCAACCATAATTCTCGAAACAGCGATGTGCGTAATAGCCACAACAACCAGCCTCATAAGCAGTCGTAACTTCATAATCAGGGAAATGTTTTGATACGTAAGTTCGTAATTGCTGTGGATCAGGAGACATACTAAATGATTTGCCTGCAAACAAATCCGTTGCACAATGTACTTTCCAACTTCGCTTGTGAATGTCGATGCCAATATATAACTTAGGTGTGGCAGTAATTTGAGTGTTCATATCTTTAATTTTTAGTTCATCTTAAAGATACTCGACTTACTGCTTTTTCAACAAAGCTATAATTAATGCGGACTTTAGGGCAAAATCTAAAGGTCTGTGTATATTTATAAAGTCGCTAAATCTTATGGATTTAGCTTTAGAAAAGAAAAAATAAAACTAAACCCGCCCGAACGTAGCCGTTCGGTACGGGCGGGCAATAAGCTTTAGCGTCGTGCCAAGGCGGAAACGAAGAGTTTCCTTGCCTCCGCCCTATGCGAGCTCAATCGTTGTACAACATTTTTGAGAATAGCCTACGACTTAATAAAAAGTATTTGAATAGATTATTTCTTTTCCACAATAGGATTGTGAACGATTCGTTATTCTATAAAAAAATAACTCCCCATTTTTGATATGAAAAAGCTCTTTGTATTAATTATCCTTGTTTTTGCGGTTTGTTCTTGCGAAAAAGATAGCACTAATAAAATAGAAGAAGCAAAATCTATTACTTTACCAGAATTAACCTCTTCCGCTGTTTCAGAAATTACTGAGACCTCAGTAAAAAGTGGCGGTAACATAACCAATGACGGCGGAGCCCCCATTACCGCAAGGGGTATTTGCTGGAGTACTACAGCCAACCCTACTACAAGTGACAATAGCACCTTGGATGGTACAAATGCTGGAAGCTTTACAAGTTCATTAAACGATTTGGTTGAAAACACCATCTATTATTTAAGGGCTTACGCTACAAATATTAAAGGAACATCCTATGGAAATGAATTAAGTTTCAAAACACTTGAAAAGCCTGAGCTTGTTATCGAAGGTGATGTCAATTTGAGAACACAAGAAATGATTGATGATTTCGGCGCCTATGGATTTGCAAGGGTTTCGGGTAATTTGCTAATCCTTGCTGATTTTGGCAGTAACATTAATAGTTTAAAACCACTTGAGGGTTTAAAAACCGTAGATGGTGACTTCTATATCAATAATACAAATTTAACAAGTTTTGAGGGATTGAATAATTTAACCGTTGTAGGAGGAAATATTCAAATTCAATATAATAATGAATTAAGCAGCATAGACCATCTAACTAGCATTAAAGAAATAGGTGGATTTTTAGATATTGATTCTAATCCTAGTTTAAAGAATTTAGATGGTCTTGAAAATCTTACCACTATTAGTCGCTGGTTGGGCATTGATTTTAACGAAACACTCGAGAATATTGATGCCCTTTCAAATTTAAAATCCATTGAATATGGTCTTACAATCCAGTCCAACCCTGCATTAAAGAACATTAATGGGCTTTCCAGCTTGACTTCAGTGGGCTATGAATTGACAATAGATAAAAATGCCTTAATTACTAATCTTGATGGATTAAAAAGTCTCACAAAAGTTGGCAGTTATATTGTAATTTCTTACAATGACGCTCTGACAAATATTTTGGGGCTTAACAAGCTTGAAATAATTAATGATAGATTAGTAATCCATAACAATGATTCGTTGATCAATCTCGATGGGCTTGAGAATATAGTTCAAATTGACGACTTTCTGGGAATTAGTAGTAATAAATCATTAGTTGAAATAAATGGATTAAATAATTTAAGTACTTTAAATGGCAAATTAATAATCAGTTACAATCTTGCCTTAAATAATTTTTGCGGGATTAAACCTTTGATTGACAATGGTTTTTCGAACTCATTTGATATAGCCAGCAATTCTTTTAATCCAACCCAGCAAGACATTTTAAAAGGAAATTGCAGCCAATAAGTCCCTTTTTTTGATGGGAAAGACCGGTTTTTAGCATTTATTATGACATTATTAATTGATAGCGGGAAACAAATAGTTAAAATTAGTAAAGGCTAGCTGGCTTAAACATGCAAACTTTTCGAATGCAACTGTGGAATTGATTGACTTATCACTCATAATCAAAACCAACTTTGACAGAAAAACGTTGAACAATGCCTATAGCAAATAGGGCATAAAGTACTATATTTAAAGGCTTGGGCGTGTTTACTAAGTCTGCCATATCTTTTGGATTTTGCTTTGGACAGGAAAAAAACAAAACCCGCCCGAACGTAACCGTTCGTAACGGGCGGGCAAAAAGATTTCGCTATTTGCTTGGCGGAAAGTCAGGGCTAGTTTGCTCCCGTACCGATCATAGCTCAAGACATAAATTTTATGAGCCAATTAATCGCAAATCGAAAGCTTCTGACTCAAATTTTAAAGAATTTTTCACAAACCCGAAATGCATTCCTTAACAACTCTGAGCGTATGAACCTCCATATGAATTGGGCATATTTGATTTCACAATAAAAAACATTGTTTTTCTCTATCCCTAATATTAACAGATTCAAATGCACCAAATATGGGTGACCTTTTCAACTGACGTACAAAACGGCCAACTACTGATGCATTCCCTGTTATAGGCTTTTTTTTGGATAATTAGTGATGGTAATACTGCCATCAGTTAAATAACCTCTAATCAAAATGGAAATTCATAAGATGGTGACCATTGAGCGCTTTCTGACTTAAATATGCGCTCTCTAAATGGCGAAGGAATATAAAAAGGAACGGATGGTACCAATACATTTTCAATATAATCCTGATAAGAATTAAAGGTAGAATAGTTTTCTGCAGCGCCTTGTTTTACTTCAAAAGCTTTATTTGCAAAAATCTCAGTAACCGCCTCTGGAAATAACCCTTCAGGTATTTCAGGTATGGTCGGATTCGTATTTTGACCATCAAAAATGAATTCCAATTGAACCGAAGGATTTTCCGGAGAAGTTAATCCAGTACCAGACCTTATACCAACTAGACGAAGACGACCAACTTCAAAATCAGGTAACCCAGAAAAGCTTAATTGTTGATTATTGAAATCGTAATCAACAGTTGAATTGGGTATTGTAACCGTAGCTGGTATAGTGCCAGAGCCTTCGAAAGTATAATTTAACAACTGACCCCAATAGGTGGTATATTCAAATATGTCAGGAAAAATGTATTGTTTGGTATACGAAGTACTTGACTGGAGGTAATCCGCATAGAGTAAATGACCGCTTCTAGCTCGATACATAGCTTCATTCTCGTATCCTGTGATCTTCACTAACGGTCTTTGAAATCTTTTATTTAAATCAAAAGTATTTGTAACGACATTAGCATTAGAAAAATCTTCCTGCACTAACGAGGTACGATTCTGTATATCACTAATGAATGCCCATTGATAACTATTTTCAATATCTGAATTAAAATAGCTTATGAATGTCATATTTGTTGCTAAATCATTACTGAACGCTGTTGAGACATGACCTGAAAGTTCATCGTCGTAGTAAATCAAAGAATTCCATGGACCTGAAGCCCTCATCTGGTAACCCGCCTCAAAAAAAGGTACTTTAATCTTTGGAAATGAAGGTGATAAACCTCCGGATTTTTGATTTAAGGTTATTTCGTTACCAAGCATATTCAATGTAAGGTTATTGTATACATAGAAGTTAAATATTGAATTGTCAAAGTCATGAATGAAAGATATTGTAAACTCCGTATTGTCGTTTAATTCTTCTGTGGTGCAAAATGACAATGTTTCTATTTCACCGGACTCATGTGTCTTACTATCTATATAATTCCCATCAATATCCGATATCACGACATGCACTTTCTCAACATTCTTCCGCATAAAGTCATTCGGAAAGTTAATCTTAAAGAATTTGTTTGCAATTCCTATAGCCATAGAATCCTTTGAGACATTACCTAAAGCATCTTCCATTACAAATATTAGATTCCCCATGCCCGTTGGTAATTCTTGTGGATTTAATGAGAAAGTAAAATCAGTAGTATTTTCTTTTTCCAACAGTAATAGATCATCAAGATATACTTGCAATTGTTCAACGCTTGAAACAAGGTCTGTAATGCTTGGTGATAACTGAATCTCATCGCAGATAATTTCATTTTCAGAGATACTATCAAGTATAAGAATTGGACCTTGATTATCTATTTTGATTGTAATTGTTTTAGTTCCAATTATTTTTCCATCAGCATAAGCATCAACTCTGAAAGCATGTTCACCATCTTCATATTGTTGAGTTTCAACCGTTAAAGTATAAGGTGGAGAGTTGAAATCATGAATAACACCATTATCCATAAGCACTTCTAATTTCGATATAAGGGCATCTCCAGTTAATGTAATGGTAATTTCCTCTGAAGTGATAACAACGTCATTCTCAATATTTAATTCGATCAGAATATTTTGAATTATCTCTTTCTCTTTTTCAGTCGAAGAATCTTCTTCTGTACACGCAATTAATAGAAAAAGGGTTGCGATAAATAGAATTTTTATTCTAAACATGTGTAGGAATTAGTATTTATGCCCGGCTATCAATACATCCAAGCACTCACAATTTAAGTATAAAATAACGCTAACCGCTACAATTTATTGCAACATCATTTGCACATCAATTGCATAAATAGGAACATTCGGCTTCATAATCCAAGGTACGTTAAGAGCCTGTGCTTACTGTTTGCTTCACTACTTTTGCTGGCAACACCTATAATTAATGAGGAATTTGGCCTTTTCCCCAGGGTCTGTGTATATTTATAATGTCGCTAAATCTTATGGATTTAGCTTTAGAATAGAAAAAATAAAACTAAACCCGCCCGAACGTAGCCGTTCGGTACGGGCGGGCAATAAGCTTTAGCTTCGTGCACAGATGGAAACGAAAAGTTTCCTTGCCTCCGCACTACTCTTAGCCAAACCGTTGTAACCAATAAATAAAATATAAATTTGCCTTCATTAAAATTATTGTAATTAGTTTCGATATAAATATTATTTAGCCCATGAAAAAGAAATATTTTTTAACTATTCTGATATTTAGTTCTATATTAATTAATTGTTCAAAGGATAAAGATCCAATTTTGAGTGACGAGAATAAGATAATTTCATTTGATTTGAGTTTTAATGGAGAAACTTATATTGGTCAAATAAATCAGTTATCAAAAACAATAAATATTGAAACTATCGGCTTAGAATTAACCTCATCAATTATTCCAGAAATTTCAATCTCTGCTAATGCAACAATTTCCCCTAGTCTATCTGTAGGTCAAGACTTTAAACAAGAAGTTCAATATACCGTTACCGCAGAAAATGGAAATAAAGCTATTTACAGAATAGTTGTGGACAACACAATTTTGAGTGACGAGAATAAGATTAATTCATTTGATTTGAGTTTTAATGGAGAAACTTATATTGGTCAAATAAATCAGTCATCAAAAACAATAAATATTGAAACTATCGGCTTAGAATTAACCTCATCAATTATTCCAGAAATTTCAATTTCTGCTAATGCAACAATTTCCCCTAGCCTATCTGTAGCTCAAGACTTTAAACAAGAAGTTCAATATACTGTTACCGCAGAAAATGGAAATAAAGCTATTTACAGAATAATTGTGGATAACACAATTTTGTTATCCAATGAGAAAAAAATTCTGAATTATAGTTTTGAATATGATAATAAAGTATATGAAGGTATTATTGACCACGATGCGTTAACCATAGATGTTGAAACAGATTTTGGTGTGATAGGCGCTGCATTTTCTATAACAATCTCTGAAGGTGCTACATATACATTTAGCCCAGGTGGATATCAAAATTTTCATTTACCAATTACTTATACCGTAACAGCGGAAGATGGTACCTCTAACGATTATGTAATGACTCCTAAAATATGCCAATTTAATCCTAGGAATTTAAGTTTTTATAGCAATGCCAATCCAATAATTGGTGGATTTAATATTGATTTAACAGTTCCTAATTCTGCTTTAGTATTAGAAAATGAAACCCATTCATACATCCTTGACTATTCAGATTATTCGGTTGAACCTTCTACTGCTGTAGTTGGGGTTGATGGTACGTTTCGTCTTCTTTTTCCAGAAAATATTGTTTCCGCAAGTGATTATAAATTGCGGTATAAGGTAAATAATGTAATTAAGGCAGAAGCAGACCGTAATCTAGATATTTTAGCAGAGAACATCCCTATCATAACTTCCTCTAATCAAGATGTTTATAAAAGAGGAGAAACGATGATTCTGAGCGGGAGTAATTTAGTCTCTAGTTTATTGGTTGACGCATACAATGGATCGGATTATGTTTATTTCCCACCATATTTAAGTGTCAATAATGAACAAACTGAATTGACATTTCCAATGACCATTAATCCCGCAATGTTTCCATCATACGCTGGTATCTCTGAAAATTATCCAACCAGAGTTTTTATTTATTATAATGGCAGAGAGGGAGATTCAATAATAGTCGATTTTGATTAATATTAAAAATGTTTTACAACACTCGCTCCTATGAAAAGCACTAGTCCAGTTCCACATAGTTAAATAAAATTTTCCATTTTTTTAAACCTCATGATTCCCGTGACCGTTCCAAGGTTGCAATGATATCCTCCCTCTTAAATCTAACCCTATGACCAATTCTATATGGCTGTAACACTCCTTTTTTTGACCAATCGTGAACGGTCACTAAGGAGATTCCAAGAAGTTTAGCCACTTGTTTCCGATCTAAGAACTCCTGAGGCTCCTTAGAAATTAACCTTTGTTCAAAGGCATTTATTTTCTGCTCAACCCCATCCAGAATGGTGCGGGTTAGGTCCTCGGCGTTTACGTGATCTACCTGAGTTTGCTTTTTTACCATGTCTAATTTTATAAAACATTATTGAAATTACCTTGACTACAAAACAACCACATTTTTTTGATGTATTTTTTAAGTAACAATAGCCATTGTTCAACAAAATAGCTGTTGACAACTCAATTAAATGTTTGTAAAAATGAAGAATTACCTAATAAGTGGATTTAAAGTCGAAAAAAATCTAAAGTTTCAGACCATACAACGGCTCTGATTTAAGCGTTTCGTTTTAGATATTGAGCCTATGCCAGCATCTTTAGCTATAATGCGCTTAAACTGGGTCAATCCCAAAAGTTGTGTGTGAATTGAAAATAGAATAAGATCTTTGCAAGAAAA
>CAXBMA010000023.1:0-6100 GCA_963976855.1 uncultured Aureibaculum sp.
GAGCTGCAAAAGGGGAAACGGCCCGAAGGATCAGTGAGATATTTGGACGTATCCATCAAGGAAAAAAAAGCAAGGCAATTTCCAACAACGACACCACGGTTAATTTCAGTACCATCCTTTCGGAATTGTTGCCAAAAAGCAAGATCACCAGCATGTCCACAGGCCACTTCGGGGGCATTGTGGCAGATACCTTTGAAAATCCTATAAAGCAAAAGCTGTGTTTTGGTTTGCTAAAGCCGAATATGGAATCCAAAAAAATTCAAGGGAAATACGAAATGCCAGTGCATAACAAATTTAAAAGTGAAAATCATCAGGAATTGGTGGATTCGAAGATGAAACTGATACACAGCCTTGACTTTTTTGATGTTGTACGGAACCTCGATTTTGGTCAAACGAATTATTTAGAATTTTATACCACTTACATTAAGAAGTTTGCAGCAGATCAATACGATAATCATATAAAGCAAATGCAATTTGTCCCTTTGGCACATGAGCTAAAATTGTTCGACCATCTACAAAAGGTGGAGGAATTGACAAAGGATGATTCCGGTTCTACGGAACATATGGAGCACTATATTACTGCGTTGGTAAATCGCATGTATATAGACAAGGAAATAGATAGGATTCTGGATGCTAATTTTTTAAAGGTGATCAAAGATATCAATGAGCTTGTTGAACGGGAATATGTTCTTTGTACTGGAAATAAACCAAAGTTGGCTATTTTTGACGAACACAAAATTGGCGATAAAATAGCGGGATCTCTGGAAAGGGACGAGGTCATTGCAAAAAATTTTATGAAGAAATACCGCAGTAAATCCAGCAGAGAGTTGGCAGATGCCTTTCGTAGGCAATATGAAACACCTACTTTTGAAAGTGTTTCTGCCGTTAACCAAACAGATGTATTTACTGATTCTTTGGAAAGTTTATTATCAAGCTATCCTATAGAAATGGTTAAGGAATAATCTATATTTAAAATTAAAAAACATGAAAGATATTGACGAGATGATGAGAGCCTCTACTGAGGATTTTGCATACATCAGCGAACGTTTAAGGCTGATTCGCGAAGAGCTTATCGAAAAGGATACCGGCAATAAACGTTCGAGCGCGTTTTCTATTAAATCCATTACCGAACGTTTTAATATGGACTATAATACCTTGGTTAATGTAGAACGTGGGGCCATATCCTTGACCACCATAAAATTGGTTTTATATTATTACTCGCTAGGGTATAATCCGGCATGGATTCTAACAGAGGATAACGAGTTTATTCCTAAGGACAATATTGGGGAGAATGTAGTGTACCAGAATGATGTTCAAGAGGAATACAAGGAGTTGGAATCTGCCATTGTTAATGCCCTAACAGATTTTAAGAACAAGATTTGAAAATAAAAAGGATTGATTTTTTAACAATTTGTCTTGGTAAACAATATTAATAATATGAATAAAACCGGGGGTAGCAATATTAGCAAGAAGTACCAACCGTAAACATTCCAGTAGTATAGAAAAGAAATTCTATTTTTATTAAGATGCTTGATTTTATCTGGTTCATTTTTCTTCATCCATTCGATGTTAGTCATTAAGAAGCGATCATAATCTATTCTGGAATGATTACCAGAGGTACTCAGTACGTTTTCATATCTTCTAGTAATATCCTTTGCGAAATTTAGAATTTCATCGTCCGTAGAATCTTTTTGCAATGTTTTAAATATCCTTAATTCATTATAGAGTTCAGAGATTTTTAAACCGCTATCATGGTGTGTCTTTGCTAGTAAATCATATTTCTGCGCATTTTCAAACTGTGTAAATACTAGAACTAAAATAGATAAACCAGTAATTGTAAAATTGAGCACCTCTTGACTAACTCCTAGCTCTAGGTTAAAAACCGTTATTAAACTTGCTATAATTAAATAGGCTGATATTATTGACAGTCCACCGTTAGAAGCATTTCCTTTTGTACGTAATCGCTTATCACTATTGAAGCGAGCCCCTTTCGTAGACCACATTTTGAAATTTAATTCCTCTAGAAAACTTTTACTAAGATAATCTCCCGGTGCGTTTTTTTCTTTCTTAGGTGATTCCATTGAACTTATATTATTAAATTAATCCTTGTTTTACCTCGCTTAATTGGCAAAATGCCGTATCTGTATTGCACTTTCCTGAAAAAAAAATATCTCAAGCATAACCTTGTGGTAAATGCTCATTCTGTATTTCACAAATCCCTTAAATCGCACTTTTTATTCACGGTTTTATCTTTATTCAACCTTAGAATTAGAATCTTGTATTAAGCATCATATATTACTGAAATTAAGTTATTTCCTTAAAATAATAGTCTCTTAGAATTTCTTTGAATTTTTCAGAATTTAGCTTGTTGGCCCTTTCCTTAATATCTTTTTGATCGAGATAATCAAAATCAAACTTTCTAACCTTTTCTTTTGTCTCTTTAAGTAGTACTAATGCTTCTTTTGTATAACCACCAGTACTCCATATTTCAAATCGATGCCTCTTATCTGAATGCGTTACAGCTAGCCACCCTCTTATATCTTTAATTTTATCTGACAGATAAATTTCAATGTAATCAATATCAACTGGATAATTATATCCTTTACACTCGACTATGCATATTTCATTCTCATTTTTTACCAGTACATCTATTTCTCTTGTTCTAATAGAATCTGTGACAGGTACCCTTTTTCCAATATCTAGTGATTGTGAATATTTACTATAATAGAAACCTACCGCTAGCTCAAATAAATCGCCTCTTAAATTGTTTGTCTTCCCGTCTATCAGTTTTGTGAACTTGTCCATCATCTGCAAATATTTATCTGGCTCTTTTTTGAGAATTGCACCGGCATTGGTTACCGTATTAATTAAGTTTTTAAGCAATTCACTATAATCTTTACCAAAAAGTTCTTTTATGGAAGCAACAAGAACACCTTTACTTTTTAGCTGATTTAGACCCTCAGATGAAATACCATCAACTATTAGGACAGGGAATAATTTTAAAGTAGGATTTGATGCTGTTATAGCCGTTATTTTTCTCAAAAAAAAGCTAACTGTATTTTCATTAGTGATATTTCCAATGAGGATATCAGCAACTAGAAACCCTGGCTTTTTCATTTTACTGGCATAACCCACTAAACCATTTATATATGTCGGTGCAGTAAATGCAAATTGGAATCCACCGACAATATTATTATTCTTACCTTTTTTGAATGAGACCAGACCAATATTTTTACTCCAAGTTTCGAATTGTTGGATTACCAAACGCTTAGATATTTGAATTCCTTTTATATGACTAGCATTTGGGCTCAATTGTTCCGCTACATAAATGTTAAGTCCATATTCACCTGTGTATGTTTCGCGGATTAAATTATGCTTTTTAAGTAGTTCTATAACTGAAGAGAACTTCATGTGACCCTTTATCGGATTTACTGGACTTATAGAGTAATTAGCTAATTCATCAATAGGAACTAAACCGTGGTGATATTTAATGGCGGTAATAATTGAATAGCAACGCTTTCCGTCTGTCTTGAACGACTCTACCAGATCCGTATAATATTCTGGGTTTTGAAAGTTATCAGAATGATAAACAAAAACTTTGTTATCAGAAAAGAGCCCAGATATTTTATGAATTGGACTATGAAGTCTTTGAACACGTTTACGGGCAGCTTCATTCGTTATACCCTGTTTTTTCTGTATATAACGCGCAAGGTCTCCAGACAGAATACCACCTTTACTCCTTATGTATTTCTCGATATATGTCACACCACACTATTTATATAATAATAACTATCTGCGCACTCCTTTTTTTTTCTTAGACTTCAAGAATTTCCCATATACTTCTATCGATATCTTTCAAGTTTTTTTCATATCTTTCTTTTTCAACTGCGAAAGCCAGTAAATGGGTAGGGCGCGAAAACCCTACATACACCATTTTAGAAGTTTGTCTTAATTTTTCTTTTGCGGCATCCGTAAGACCTTGAAGAGAAACGTTTATTGGAATATTAAAAAATTGATCCTTTAAACGTTCAGATTCATACTTTCCATTCCAAAAGGTTTCCAAGTAAAGACTAGCTGTATGAGTTTGTCCCTTAATATTATGAACTGTTCCAACATTGATTTTGAAACCATCATTATCATAATAATTTTTAATTTCCTCCTCTTTAGATGCAGGTTTATTAGTAGAAGGTGTATTGCTAAACTCTTTAGAATATTTTATCTCTGAACCTAACCAATTAAGTAAATCAGGAGTAAAAGCTCTCATTTCTTTTAAGGCATTGTTTAATTTAAATTCTAGTAGCTCAATACTCCAATTGTAAATTTTTCTTTTCAGAAGCTCGTATTTTAATTGATCGACCTTTTTAATAGTATACAATAGTCGTTGCGGTGTAAAATATCTTCTGTGTTCATCTCTGACATTCTCAATTCGAAGTATTTTAACAAATCCATTCAAAATAGCAGTTCTATATATTCTCAAAGATTCCTCACCTTTTGGGAAGAATAATAAGTAGTCTTCTAATGTTTGAAAATCGATTGGATTAGTAGTTGCCTGGTTTTTTAAAATAGGTAAATAAGTGTTGATACATAGTTTTTGCTCACTATCAGTTTCTTTACGCCATCCAAATGCGTGATAATTTTGTTTGGTCAGCGGAAGTACCCCAACTTTTTGAAGCTCTTTTATTTTATTGGAAAACGTTGGAATTACTTTATTTGCATCAGCGGCATTGAAGACCAGTATAATTGGCTTTAAGTCTATAGCTTTTCCATTCTCATCAGTACCGCGACCTTCAACTTCAGTTGGAGTCAAAGAAGTACTTTGTACTATCTGTGCTATCGGTTGACTTAACCTATGACTTCCTTTAAAAAATAATCTTTCTTGTCTCTGATTCCATATCATTTTTGGGTTAACATTACTTGAGAAAATGCTCTGATTAATATCGCCCAGTCGCTGTAACTTTGAATAACAACTGTGACCAGTAAACAATCTTTCAATTAAATTCATTTGATGAACTTCCATATCCTGCATCTCATCTACAAATACATATTTAAATCTTTTCTGAAGTAGTTTATCGTAAATTGAAATTTCTGCCAATAACAAATCAGCTAGAAAGTACGCATCATCAAAACACAGCGCCCCAGCTTTAAACGTTTCTTCTTTTGTTATCCTCAGCCACTGTTCAATTCTTGATACTTCATATGGTGTAAACTCTACTTTCTTTGCATTCGGTGTTTTGACGATTAGCTGTCTCCCATTAATTTTTTCCATTAATAATATACCATCCATAGTATATTGAAAACGATAATTGTGAAGAACATTAAAAATTTTATTATAATAGATTGCGTTACTTTTTTCTTGTCTTAAAAACCCAGTTTTTCCATAATTAAAAAACTTCAAAATTGTCTCATTATAAAGTTCATTATCTATGCGTACAGGTTTCTGCTTGTATTTTAGAAGGTATGCTGGAATAGCCAAAAAAGTATCAACAAAGCTTTGAATGGTTCCTACGAAGTTAGGATGGGAAAATAATTTGGGGCAGTGGTGTCCAATTCTTTCTCTTATTTCATTTACAGCAGCGTTTGTATGTGATATGACTAAAATACCTCGGTTGTTAAGTAGAGGTAGTTTTTTTTCAAGTATCAATAATTTAGCAAGTAGTGCAGTAGTTTTACCACTACCAGGAACCGCTTGCAAATCTAAAGTATTGAAGTTTTTTATAAAGGCTCGACGCTCGCAATCAAATACTTTTCCTGGCTCTAAAAGTATTCCTTCTGCATAAGTGATATCTGCTTCAGAAATACTAATCATTGCAAGCGTGTTTTATGGCATCTATAATATATTTTATGCTCGCATCATCTTCAATAATTGGAAGAACACTATTCAATTCAATGTTGGCAGCTATTTCATAAGCAATTTGAGTTTTGTATAATTTACCTATTAACTTTTTCCCTAACTCTTCTTCAACTATGTCAAGGTTAATTTGTGGATGCACTTTCTTAAATGCATCTGAAAAGAGTTTAGAAAGCGATGTGGATTTTAATAGGGCGTATTCTAAAGTCCAATTTTCCGCAACGAATGTTTTAACATTTTGATCATTATATT
>CAXBMA010000024.1:0-3165 GCA_963976855.1 uncultured Aureibaculum sp.
TCCCAACTTGGGTGACTATTGCATAAGTTAGTAAAAAATTCCGTCACGGCCATTATCAATGGGATGAGGTCACCTTAATGAAGTATTGGAAAACAAAAACTGTTCTAATCAGGGAAGCCTAAAATTATTGATGATAAACCACTTATATGGCTAAGCTAGTGCTACTTTATTATGGCTTTAATAACAATAGGTTACATTACTTTATTGGCTAAATATTTTTGTACTTCATACACATCTATGCTTTTATTGAATTTCTTACTTACACTAGGTGTGTCCTCACTGGAAATCCAAATCTTTAGCTCTGCGTCCAAATCGAATGTTCCGGATGTTTCCAAGGAGAAGCGAGAGATGTTTTTATAGGGCAGAGATTTATATTCTATTTTGCTTCCCGTAAGGCCCTGAATATCCACTAAAATCAACCTTTTATTGGTGAACATAAATACATCCCTGAACAAGGTAAATCCGAGTTCTATCTGCTCACCGTTGATAAGTAACCTAGCGTATTTTTGGTTGAGTTTCTCGGATGAGACCTCACTCGCGTTTCCTAATATTTTGTTTAATAGACCCATGTGAAATTAAGTTTTTTCTAGTTGTATAAATGTATGACATTTGTTACTAATCAATCTTTAGATTGAGTACATGCTTCCTTCTTTTGCGGTATTTACACTTTCATCACCTGCTCTCTTTTCCACCTACGAATACATTAAAAAGAATAAAAATAGCTCGGATTCTCTAGTTATGAACGTCACCTAAATTTGGGAGGCCGTCAAAAAATGATAATATTGTACTAATAATCAGTTCTAATTAAAGGAAGCCCACCGATATAGTCAACGTTTTACCAAAATTAGAATTTGATATATCCTAAAAACGGTTGTGATAAACAAAAACAAATGATAAAAAATAAATCCATTGCAGTTTTACCATTTGTTAATTTGAGTAATAATATTGATAACGAATACTTCTGTGATGGTTTAACAGAAGAAATTATTTATGCGCTCGCAAAAATTAAAGATTTAGTTGTAACCTCTCGCACATCCTCATTTTATTTTAAAAACAAAAAAGTAACTGCTAATGAGATAAGAGAGAAATTAAAGGTGGCTACATTTATTGAAGGCAGTGTAAGAGCATCAAAAAAGAAAATGCGTATTACGGTGCAAATGATTGATACATTAGAGGACTTTCATTTTTGGTCAGAAACTTTTGATAGAAATCCAGATGATATTTTTGAAATTCAAGATGAAATAAGCTTGTTTATAGCAGAAAAATTACGTGAGCATGTGGGTCATATTGAGATAGAAGATAAGCTAGTAGAACCTATTGATGTGCCTGTAAATATTTATAGGGAATATCTGAAAGGTAGATATTACTTGATGAAATTAGATTATGATAGTTCATTAAAAGCTATCGAAATCTTTAAAAGTATTATAAAGAAATCACCAAAGTTTGCAAACCCTTATTTAGATATTAATCAAGCCTATACCTTTATGGGAACTATGGGATTGTTGCCAGCATTTGAAGCTTTTCAAAAAGCACAACCGTTTTTTGAAAAAGCAATGTCTCTTAATCCAAATTCATCAAGAGTACAATTAAATTTATCCTGGATAGAATGTTGGCAAAACTGGAATCTTAAGAAAGCTTTCGAACATGCCAATAAGGCTTTGGAGATTCAACAAGCAGACGATATTTACTTAACTATTTCTAATTTTTTGACAGTGGAAGGAAAATTAGATGCAGCACGTAATTATCTTGACAAAGCTTTGCAGTTAGACCCCTATGCCGCTATCAACCATCACTATAAGGGGTTTTTATATTACTTACAAGAAGATTACAGCACTGCAATACCTTTCTTAAAAAAGGCATTGGAGCTAGATCCAATGTTACCCTTTCCTCCAATTTATATAGGGATTTGTTTATTAATGTCGGGCAAACCAAATGAAGCTTTGACATATTTCGGTTCACTTGAAGGAGTTTCTGTGAAAGACCTCACCAAATTAGGAGGTAAAACCATGTGTTATGCAAAGCTCAATGAAACGGAAAAGTGCAATGATGGATTAAAAGAATTAGAAACCTATTTAACAACAGCACTAGTAGATAAGGCATTTACATTTTTGATATTAGTTAATGCCTTATTAGGAAATAATGAGAAGGTAGTTGATTTAGTAACACAAGCATACCATAGCCGCTTACCTTTAATTTTATTATTAAATCCATCCCCAATTCTTAAACCTGTAAAAGATCACGAACGCTTTAAAAGCATTATGCTTCAGGCAATTCCGGATAATGTCAATTATGAACAGAATAAAAAGTATAAACAATCATTACTGGATACTGACGAAATTAAAAATTACAGCAAAGAACTAGAGCTGATTATGGAGGATTATAAATTGTATTTAAATCCAGACTTATCATTAAAGGATTTAGCTTCCTACCTAGAACTTCCTGCCAATTATGTCTCACAATTATTGAACCTAGGATTTCAAAAAAACTTCTCAGAATATGTGAATTCTTATAGAGTAAACGAATTTAAAGAACGAGTACTTCTTGAAGAATACAAAGGCTTAACCTTAATGGCTGTAGCATACGACAGTGGTTTTAATTCTAAAACAGTATTCAATACCTTTTTTAAAAAAATAGAAGGTACAACGCCCAATAGCTACCTTAGGTCAAACCAAGCTAATTAGTTCGGATTTAAAAAATAGAACTATTACGATCAGCCTTAGTGCTAGTTTTGTCTCGTAACAAATTATTCAATTTAAGGAGATGAAGATTTATATCAAATTATTTTTGGCATTAATGATGCTTAGTGGGTGTAATAATTGGACGAATCCTGATTTTGCAAAACAGCCAACCATTTCAGATTACAAAGTAGGAGAAAAATGGGTATGGAAGTATAAAGGAGTAACTACCAAAGGAGAGGTAAGGTCTGAAGGGAGAGATAAACGGGAAATAATTGAGGTTAATGGTGAATTACTAATGACTATTGGGAAGGATACGATTCCTGTTACAGAAATTGTAAAACCCGAAGTAAGTAATACACCAAAATACGATTGGCCTCTAAAAGTAGGTAAAAAGTGGGTTTATGAAGAAAACTGGACAAGTCAAGATGGTACAACGGGAAATCAACAACTAAACGCTGAAATTTTATCCTATAAAGAAGAAAAAGTA